>CAVYAC010000060.1:0-4395 GCA_963766065.1 uncultured Verrucomicrobiae bacterium | reverse complement strand
GCGAACGCAGGCTGAAGTTGCGACCCAAGCACAACGAGGTCGCGTCTCGTCGAACTCGGCTTGCGGCTACAGGTGGCATGGGGAGTCTTAATTCTCATCGCTCAGTTCCCTTTCATCGGCCGGGTCGCGCAGTTGCGCGGTGCGTTGCAGCAGGATGTCGAGTTTCTTGTTCACCAGGCGCCGGTCGCGTTCGGACGTGTCGGTGTAACGGCGAAAATCATCGACCGGCATCGCATCGCGTTCGAGTTCGCGCACGCGGCACTCGTGGTCCTCGACGCTCTTTTGCAGGTGGGCGAAATTCAGTCCGTTGATCTGGCATTCGAGATGGTCGATTTTCTTGCCCGCGCCGCGCAGCGGACTGATGAAAACGTAGATCACCAGGCTGCGGAAGAATTCCAGCAGCGCGATGATCGCCAGCACGCCGGTCCAGTTGATTCCATGATCGTTCATAGGTTGTCCCAAAGCCCACCCTTCATCGTTAAGCCAGACCCACCCCCAGCCCCTCCAGAGGAGGGGAGACCGGATTGTTTGTTCCCCTCTTGGGAGGGGCCAGGGGTGGGTTCAGAAGTTCTTGTTGCAAGTGTCATGGAATTGCCTCCCTAGAATTTCCGGGTGATGGACACGCCGAAGACGGTTCTCGCGCCAATCAATGTGGCGGAAGACCCGGTAGTAATCCTCGACGGGCATGCCCCAGTTGACCGTCCAATCGATGTCGCTCGCATTGAACAGCGCGAAGCGGAGGATTTTGGGCGGGGAGTTCCAACTGCCGCTGAACGACCACCCGACCTGCTCCTCATTCGCAGCGGGCAGGAAAAACGTCGCGTGGGATGGCCCGGTTCGACCACGAGGAATTGGTGGTTGAGTGCCCGAAGAGCGAAAGTTCCTGGGACAGCAGCGGCGCGATCTTGCCGTGGAGGTTCACACCGACGCCGCTGCTGAATTTGGTGACGCTGCCGAAATCCGAGACCAGTTCGGTGAACAGCGCCGTGGCGTTGGTGACGGAGGAAAGGGTGTTGGTGCTGTAGGCCGCGTCCCCTGACGCGGCGTTCGTCTGCGCGCCGGCGGACGGACTGTTCACCCCGAAGAACACGAAGGGCGCGAAGAGGATCATCAGCGTTGTCACGGTGCTGGAAATGCCGGACACTTCGCGGGCCGTCTGCACCGCCGCGTTCACCCGCACATCATGTTTGCTGATGGCGTGGCGGACCCAGATGATGCACAGGGCGGCGAGAATGAGGAGGGTGTGAGTGGCGAGTTGCTCGACGGTCTCGGTCCCGCGTAGGACGTTGTTGACCGCATGTGCGACCGATCCAGCAATCAGCGCGGCGGCGCCACGAGTGGGGTAGGTATCGAGTGTGTTCGCAACCGCGAGGGCGTCGTCGGGCAGTTGGGGATTGGCTTGGGCAAAGTCTTCAAACTTTTTTCGTCCGAATAAAATCGCGAGTTTCGTCATCCAGTTCATTTTTTTATCTCCCGTGTTTCACAACGGGCGGGAGATTACTGCGGGACGAAAAAACTCGTGAGCGCACTTTGGAAGGTTTGGAAGGTCTGGAAGCTTTTCTTTTGGAACGGCAAAAACGGGCCTGAATTCAGCAGAGATTTTTACGCAAAACCACGATTGTTCGTCGCGATTATCCCCTTGGCATACGGAAATTGGACTTTACGATGCGGGATTATTCGGGGAAACTACCGGTTCATGGACCTGAAACAAGCCCGAGCCAAAGGCAAGCTGGCGGAGTTCATCCGGAGCAGGAGAAGACGCATCCGCTCACGCGGAAGTACCGGTTTCGCGTCGTCGTGAAGTTGATGGCGTTGAACACGCCGCGAGCGAAGCGGGGAAAAGCCCGGAAGGGGTAGGGGGCGAGGGTCCGATTTTGATCCATTTTGTAGGGCAGGCGGCCCGCCTGCCGTGGTTGGACCTATTGGCGCGCGGGCCGCGCGCCCTACAATCAACACCGGATCACGGCCAACCGGCGGCTGGCCCTACAATTCTGGATTGCCCGGTGGTGGGTCTGACCGCTAGAATCTTCAACATGGCGCGTCCGCCACGGATTCCGGTCTGGCTGCCGCTGGATCAACCGGTCATCTACTTCGTGACATGGTGCGTCCAAGATCGTCGGCCCGTACTGGCAAATGCCGAGGCGTTGACGGCCTTCCAAAATGCCCTGAGCCGATTAACCCGCTGGCAGCTCATCGCCGCCGTTCTGATGCCCGATCATGTGCACGCCTTGACGTGTCCGTTGGGTCGCGAGGAGCCAGTCAGTGATTTTTCCGCCCTGGTGAAACGCTGGATGCGCGAGGAGTTGATGAAGACCACGGCGGGCGGGCCGCCCGCCCTCAATTCGGTGTCGATTCATCGGCGCGCGGGCCGCGCGCCCTACAGGAATCGGCAGGCCGCGGCCTGCCCTACAATGGCAATGGCAGGCGGGGTGTTTTAACGGCTGCTGCGCTCGGATGAATCTGCCCAGCAAAAGTGGGAATACATTCGGGAGAATCCCGTGCGGGCCGGGTTGGTGAGGGATTGGCAAGCGTGGCCGTATCGTCTCGGGTTCAATTCGCAGCCCGGATTGTCGGGCAGGCGGCCCGCCTGCCGTGGTTGGATCTATTGGCGCGCGGGCCGCGCTACGATATGGTTTCCGGGATTCGTTTGTTTTTAGCCAAAGGCAAGCTGGCGCAGTTCATCCAGCAGCGCGAGAAGAGGCATCCGCTCGCGCGGAAGTATCGGTTTCGCGTCGTCGTGAAGCTGATGGCATTGAACACGCCGCGAGCGAAGCGGGGAGGAAAGCGGAAGCCATCTCTCCCGGAGTCGGGAATCTCCAGTCTTGGAACCGCAAGACAGGCTTGACAGCCCTGTCAGAGAGAATAGGATGCTGGCAAATCGGGCTGAATGGCCCTGATGGTCGCGATGCACGAAGTCATATGGGAGATGTCGGCGGCCTATTCCAAAGCGAGAAAGGTGGGTGGCATGATGAGCATGAACCTTGAAACTTGTCTCGAATCAGATTTCCTTCGGGTAACGGCGATCGGGCGCTTTTCATTGGACGAGGCGAACAGGATCTTCTTTAGAAATGCTTGAGGCTGTTGCACGGCACAAGGTAGAGAAAGTTTTGTTCAATGCAGAAAGCTACGGGACAACCCACAACCATGGAACGGTTCTATTACGGCAAATTCGCTGCAGAGTCAGTTCCGGAGTTTTGCAGAACGCGGTGTGTCTCCTGGGACACTCTTCGCGTACGTCCTAGAAAATGCAGTGCTTGACCCAAGGAGGTTCGGCGAAACGGCCGCAGTGAACGGGGCATGCAGGTCAAAGCTTTCAACGATCTCGAGGATGCATTCGGGTGGCTCAAAATCGCACCACCCTACAAGACGGATGCAGATTGGCGGCTAAGCGACACCGCGCTGGCAAGCCAGTCGCGCAGCGTAAAGCGCAGCCCAACACTCAGTGCAAAGAATCTCGCTTTGCACCCCTTTGCGTGGGTAAGGACCGGATTAAACCTCTGGAGGAACCGCGAGGAAAGCACGAAAAGTCATCTGCTCCCAACTGGCGGAGTTCATCCAGCAGCGCGAGTAGAGGTGTTTGTGTGTGCGGGAATCCCGGTTTGGCGTCGTCGTGAAGTTGATGCCGTTGAACAAGCCGAGGGCGAAGCGGGGAAAAGCGGAAGGGGTGAGGGGGCGAGTTGACGCCAGCAATGGAAGCGGGCGTTACCACTTCCCGGTGGACGGTTCGGCAGCTTGTGGGTATGATTGAGGGGTGAGCAAGGCGCAGAACTGAGGCCGTGCCACAGGAAGGGGAACCGTGAAGATTTACCTGCTTGCGAAACAGATTCCAGAATTGGCAAACCTTTCCCGGTCTGATCGCCGCAAGGTGTGGCGACATTGCTATTGGGATATGTTGGGCTTCTGGCAGTTTTGGGTGGGTCTGGCCGCCCTCATCGTTTTCGCGACTCTCGGAAACGTGATTGGGCTTGTGCTGTGGGGACAGTTTGGTGTTTCACAAACAGTCTCTTACGCCTGCGCGTTGGTCGGCGGCCTAACCGGTTGCCTCATTGATGGCTGGATTTACTGCACCATCGTGATCGAGCGCCTTCGTCCGCGGTTTCGGGACTACATCGCCGCAAACAAGATTTGAGTTTGAGCACAAATAACGGCCACTCTGCCAGCTTGACAGTGTGTCGCGTTTTTAGGAACGTCCGATTTTTAGAAGCGCAGCAGTTGTCCTGTCCAGAGGTGACCGTGTCGCCGAATACAGTACAGACGCCGAGAACCTTTACGTTATTATCGTCAACCTGCGAATGAGGATGATGATGGACAAAGTCAATGCCTCTCGGTGCCAATTGCTGTTCTGGCCAACCTCGGTATTACCATATTTTCGTGTGGTTGCTGATGGCCTTAGCC
>CAVYAC010000059.1:0-9465 GCA_963766065.1 uncultured Verrucomicrobiae bacterium | reverse complement strand
GTCCGCCGCTTGATGCCGATCTTCTGCGCCGCCTTCGTGCGGTTCCCATCCGTCTCCTTCAACGCCTGCACGATCAATTGTCGTTCCGCTTCTTCGACGGTCATCCCGGGCGGACCACGTTGATCTTGCTCAGGTCCGCCGCCCTCCCGAATGGCCGCGCGGCACGTCACGCACGGTCAACCGGTCCGCACGCGCCAGAACCACCATCTGCTCGATGGCGTTGCGCAATTCCCGCACGTTGCCCGGCCAGTCGTACGCCAGAACATGTTCAACGCTTCCGGCGTCATCTCGCGAACCTGTTTGTTGTTTTCCCGCGCCGAACTCATCCAGAAACGCCTTCACCAACAGCGGGATATCATCCCGCTGCTGCCGCAGCGGCGGCAGGTCAACCGTCACAACGCTGAGCCGATAAAACAAATCATCGCGGAACTTGCCCTCACTGACCAGCTTTTTTAAGTCCCGGTTGGTGGCGGCCACCAACCGGACATCCACCTGCAACGTTTTCGCCCCCCCGACGCGCTCGAACGCCCGTTCTTCCAGCACCCGCAACAACTTGACCTGCATCGCCGGCTCCAACTCCCCAATTTCATCAAGGAACAGAGTTCCCCCATCCGCCAGCTCGAACCGCCCGATCCGCCGTTCCACCGCCCCCGTAAATGCGCCCTTCTCGTGTCCAAACAATTCGCTTTCCAGCAAGGAACTCGGGAGCGCCGCGGCGTGCACCGCCACAAACGCCCCGTTCTTGCGCGGGCTGAGATTGTGAATGGCCTTGGCAATCAGTTCTTTGCCGGTCCCGTCTCCCCCGTGATCAGGACCGTCACCCGGTCGGCGCCACCTGTTGCACCGTCTCGAACACCTGGCGCATCACCGCCGATTCACCGATGATGTTCTCCAGTCCGAACTTGTGCTCGATCTGCTCGCGCAGGTTGACGTTCTCGGACTCGATGCGGCGGCTGTTGAGTGCCCGCTGGATGACCAATTCCAATTCGTCGAGGTTTACCGGCTTGGTCACGTAGTGATACGCGCCGGCCTGCATCGCCTGCACGGCGTTTTCGATCGAGCCGTAGGCCGTCATCATGATGCACACGGGCGGGTTGGTCAGGGACATGGCGCGGCGCAACAGGCCCATGCCATCCACCCCGGGCATCCGCAGATCGGTGAGCATCACGTCGACCGGCGTGGATTCGAGCGTTTGCATCGCTTTCTGCGAGTCTTCGGCCAGCGAGCACGTCGTAGCGGTCCTGGAGGGCGCGCTGCAGCCCCTCGCGGGTGTTGCGCTCGTCGTCCACGATCAAAATGGCCGGTCGTTTCGTTGTCATCTCGTGAGGTTCTCGTCACGCGACGCTTCCAGCAGCCGCGTCCGCTTCTCGTGAATGGGCAATTTGATGCGGAACGTCGTGCCGCGGTCCCTGTCGCTTTCCACTTCGATGGTGCCGCCGTGCTCCCGCACGATCCGCTGCACGATCATCAGCCCGAGACCCGTGCCGTTCTGCTTGGTGGTGAAATACGGCTCGAACAACTGCCCGATCTGTTCCGGGGCGATACCGTGCCCGCTGTCGATAAACGAAATGGTGACGTGCGTATCGTCGGCTTCCGTGCGAATGCGCAGGATGCCGCCCGACCGCATCGCCTGAAGCGCGTTCTTGATAATGTTGTAGAACGCCTGCTTGAGTTGGGCGCGATCCAGCAAGATACGCGGCAACCCCTCCGCCAGCTCCCGCTCCACCAGGATGTCGCGGTCGCCAACCTCCCGCTCCATCAACGTCAGCGTCTCGGCCACCACCTCGTTCACGTTGGTCGGTTGCAACTCTGGTTGCGTGGGTCGAATCGCATGCAGAAATTGATTGATGATCTGGTCGAGGCGCGCGATTTCGTCGCGGGCCACGCGCAAGTCTTCCCGGAGCCGCTCCCCTTGCGCCGTGGGCAACTTCTTCAACTCGCGCTCCATGAGTTGGAGATGGATGTTCAATGAATTCAATGGGTTGCCAATTTCATGGGCGACGCCCGCCGCGAGCAGAGTCATCGCCGATAGTTTCTCCGATTCCAAAGTGGTAGCCGCTCGCTGGCGCGTCTCCGTGACGTCGCGCAAAATAACGGCCATGCCCGTGACCATCGAATTCTGCTCGTCGGCCACGGGCACGATATAAAACCCAAGGAACCTTTGTTGCGGATAGAACACTTCCAGTTCGTGTGTGAACACTTTCTGCCATTCGTCTTTGTCTGCGGACCAGATTTTCTGCCAGTCGAGGTCGCGGAGATAGTGCGACAGCGGCTCACCGACCGCCCGTTCGGGATTGATGCCGAGAAGTTGGCCCGCAGCGGCGTTCAGATAGGTGATGCGCCCATCCGCGTCCGTCACAATCACGCCTTCCTGAATCGTGTTGAAGAGCGTTTCCAAAAACCCTCTTTCCCGCGCCAGCTTGAGCACCACGCTCTGCAAGCTTTGGGGATCAACCCGATCCATCCGACCAATCAATCTGTCGAGAAAGGAATTTTTCACTCAGTTTTTCAGTTGCGTCATTGTGCAACTACGCCGCGATTACAGTGGTTTTCGTCTTTGACAGGACCCGCGCTTGTGTGCCAACGTGGCTCCAAACACAGGTGTTTTCAAGCCAAAAACAGAGAGAGTTTTCATGGATGCCGATCACGTTTACCATAAATTGTTGATTCCGAATGATTCCAAGCTTGCCCTTGTCGTCCTGGATGGTCTCGGCGACATCGCCACCGAATCGACCGGCTTTCGCACGCCGCTGGAAGTCGCCCGCACTCCGAATCTCGACATGCTGGCCAAACGCTCCGCGCTCGGCCGCATGATTCCCGTCGCGCCCGGCATCACGCCCGGCAGCGGGCCCGGTCACCTCGGGCTGTTCGGCTATGATCCGCTCGAATTTGAAGTGGGACGCGGCGTCATCGAGGCGCTCGGGTTGGGCATCGACCTCAAGCACGGCGACGTGGCCGCCCGCGCCAATTTTTGTTCACTCGACGCGAAAGGCATTGTGACCGACCGCCGCGCCGGCCGCATCGACACGGAAATTTGCGAGGCGCAATGCGCGCTGCTCGCCGCCAAGATCAAGAAGATCGGCGACGTCGATGTCATCATCAAAGCCGGCAAAGGCCATCGTTTTGTCGTCGTGTTTCGCGGCAAGGGACTCGAAGGTCCGCTCGGCGACAGCGACCCGCACCGCGAAGGCCTGCCCATCGCCGCAGTCAAGCCGCTCACCAGGTCCGCCAAGGCCGCCAAAACGGCCAAAGTCGTTGCCGCATTCTACAAGCAGGCACTGCCGTTGCTGAAGAACTGCAAGCCCGCCAACGGGTTCCTGCTCCGCGGCATCGCGCACCAGCCGAAGATCCCGCTCTTCGAAGACCGCTACGGACTCAAGGCCGCCGCAATCGCCATCTATCCGATGTACAAGGGCCTCGCCCAACTCGTCGGCATGAAAAAGGTGGAAGGCCCCGACACCGTGTACCAGGAGTTCGAAGCCGCTGTTGACGCCCTCAAAGCCTACGATTTCGTTTTCGTGCACGTGAAGGGGACCGACATGGCCGGCGAAGACGGGAATTTCGACGCGAAGGTGAAAGCCATCGAGGAAGCCGATGCCGCGCTCGGCCAGTTGCTGCCCCATGTCGACGTACTGGCGGTGACCGGCGACCATTCCACGCCTGTGCCCGTGAAAGGCCACAGTTGGCACCCGCAACCCGTGATGATTTGCGGTGAGATCGCCGGCTGGGACGGTCAGGACCGCTTCACGGAGCGCACTGCCAATCTCGGTTCCCTGGGCATGTTCGAGGCGAAGTACCTCATTCGCCACATGCAAGCCAACGCCAAACGGCTCGATAAATTCGGGGCGTAAGGCGTCCGCCACCGTCGCGAGAACGGTTTCTTATAGACCCTTGAGGAACCGCCGCACTTCGTCGTGCGTGCCGGCAAATACGAAGGTGATCGCGTCCACATCAAGTTTGAAGACCAATCGCAGATCCAGACCGATGCGCGTCTCAAAGTAGTTCTTCATGAGTTTTCGAATGCCCAACCCGGCATGTCGGTGGGGATGACCAAGGGATTCCTGTAATAGATCGATCACCTTGCCGATCTCGATCCGTACAGGTTTGGGATACTCGCGGACAACCGCGCGGAAGCGCTCACTAAGAAAAATCTCCCGGCTCACGATTGGCTGAGATCGCGTTCGAGGTTGCCGCTGTACCGGCGCATGCGTCCACGCTTTCTGTCAGCAGTCAGTTCCGCATCCATCCGTTTGGCCGCACGGCTCAACTCCTTCTTCGTGAGACCGTACTCGCGTTGTGCATAGTCCGTGGACTCCACCTCCACCTTCCGTAACGCGATAATATTGGCCCCGGAAACAATTCCGATGTCCTCGCCCCGCGCCGCCGCCGCCAGCCACTGCCCGAGATTCTTCTTGGCATCCGTGATGGTTAAAGTCTTCATGGAGACTATATAAAACCTTTTAAGGGTTTCGTCAAGACCACAGACCACACTGCATGTCGAGCGCCTTGACGAACCCGGCACGCATTTCCTTTACTACCTGCATGAACTGGCAACTGCTGCTCCCGCTTCTTGTAACCACTGTTGTTGCCGTATCTGGCTGGTATTTCGTTCACTACCTCCAAAACTTGCGCGACATCCGCAACAAGCGACGAGAGCTACGTGTCGCTTATCTGATTGAGGCTTATCGCCGTCTTGAATCCGTATGTCACCGTCCCCCTCTCGGCCCAGAAGATCCGAACAGGATTGAGTCTGCAATCGCCGACATTCAACTTTTGGGCTCTCCACGTCAGGTCGAACTGGCACACAAATTCGTGACTGAATACGCTGCGAACAAGACTGCGGATATAGAAGGGCTGCTTTCTGATCTTCGGAACGATCTCAGGCGGGAGCTGGGTCTTGAGAAATCGCCCTCCAGCACAGAGTTCCTACGAGTAACTTGGAATGAATCATCTCGAATGAAGAAAGAATCCCCGCGTCACTGAATGAGCGCAGCAGTCATTCCCACCCGTGTCTATCGCCTATTCCCCGCTGAACTGGCGGTCGCCGGCGTCGCCCATGCCGGGCACAATGTAGCCGCGCTGGTTGAGGCGGGAATCGATCGTGCCGAGATGGATTTCGACATCGGGATGCGCTTCCGAAAGTTTCTTGATCCCTTCCGGCGCGGCGAACAAGCCGAGGTACTTGATGCTCTTGACGCCCCATTTTTTCAGGCGGGCGACGGCGACGCACGCGGAGCCGCCGGTGGCCAGCATTGGGTCGAGCACGAACGCGATGTCCACGGGCTTGTGCCCCGAAAACTTGCTGTAGTACTCGACCGGCTCCAGCGTCTTCTCGTCGCGGAACAATCCGAGGTGATACACCCGCGCTTCCGGCAGAAATTCGAGGATTCCATCCACCATCCCGAGGCCCGCCCGCAGGATCGGCACCAGTCCGACACTCGCCCCGACGTGGGCCCCTTGTGTTTGGGCCAGCGGCGTCGTTACCGTCATGGATTCCTGCGGCAGGTCACGCGTGGCCTCATAAAACAGCAGCACCGAGAGCCCGCGAATGCGGCTGCGGACAATCGCGCGGTCGGATTCCTTGTCGCGAATGTCGGTCAGGAAACTTCGGGCAAGCGGATGGTTCAGGACGTGGACGGTTTCGCGCATGGCGACGACCAGTGTAAATCCCGGGGTCGATTATTCAAGCCTGGACGGTGGCCGATGCACCGCCCGTCAGTCGCTTCCGAAAAGTCGAATCGCCTTCACCAAATGCCCGCTCGGAATTGTCGTTGCCTCGGCGACTTCCACGAGGCACTCCGCGTTGGCGAACGACGAGATGGCGTGGGCACCCTGGTTTGGCGTCGGCTTCGCCAGCCACTTCTCGCCATGCCGTTGCAGACTCGCCCTCATATAATGGAGGCGATCCCCGCTGTTCACAAAATCCTCCGCCGCTTCCGCCGTCACGGTCGGTAAATCGATCCCGGCCAGACCTCGCATTTTTTGCAGTGCCGGACGCACCAATATCAGGAACGTCACC
The DNA here is from genome assembly GCA_963766065.1 of uncultured Verrucomicrobiae bacterium. Lineage (GTDB taxonomy): Bacteria > Verrucomicrobiota > Verrucomicrobiia > Palsa-1439 > Palsa-1439 > Palsa-1439. The sequence continues at coordinate 3,446 of CAVYAC010000059.1, read as the reverse complement.
GCCGCGCTCACGGGGTTTCCCGGCAGTCCGAACACCGGTTTCGCTTCGCGTTTGGCGAACACGAACGGTTTGCCCGGGCGCATCGAGATTTTCCAGAATTGCTGCCCGCAACCAAGTTCCGTCAGCACGTCCTTGACCAAATCATATTCACCCACGGACACGCCGCCGACGGTGATCACGGCGTCGCATTCGCTCAGCCCGTAATCGATCTTCTCGTGCAAATCCTCGCGCGTATCATCGGCAATGCCCAGTTCCACGGGCTCGCATCCCGCCTGTTTCACGAACGCGCACAGGGCATAACTGTTCGCGTCATAAATCTGGCCGTTGCGCAAGGGTCGCCCCGGCTCGACGATTTCCCCGCCCGTCACCAGCACGCCCACACGCGGACGGGGATGAACCACCAGTTGCACCATTCCCAGGGCCGCCGCCAGTCCCAATTGCGGGGGCCCCAGCCGCGCGCCCGCGCGCAACACGACCGTGTCCTTCGTCACATCATCGCCGGCGCGCCGGATGTTCTCCCCCGGCTCGACGGATTCGGTCACCGCAATATAGCCTTCGTGATGGGGATGCGTGTCCTCCTGCATGACAACCGCGTCCGCTCCTTCGGGAATCGGCGCTCCCGTAAAAATCCGCCCGCAAGATCGGGGCTCGATGGTCGCCTTCGCTGTGGTCCCGGCGGGGACCTCCGTCACCACACGGAGATGAATCGGGTTGTTCTCATTGGCATCCGCCACATCCGAGGCGCGCACGGCATAGCCGTCCACCGAACTGTTGTCCCACGGGGGCAGATTGACCGGGGACGCCACGTCCCGCGCCAGCACGCAATCCAGCGACTCCGCCAGCGGCGCGGCGATATCGGGAAGCGGACGGACCGCCGCCAGGATGATGTCTTTCGCTTCAGCGACTGTCAGCACATTTCCTCCACCTAACGGGCTTCATCGCCGACGCGCACTTCGCCATCCACGACATCGGCGGTCGCCAGCGGCGCGTGGACCGGCTCGGTGATCCGCACCGTGCCGACCCGTTTGTCGCCGCGGTAGATATTGACCCGCGTTCCCACGGGCGGCATCGGCTGTGCCGCGAAATCGACCACTGCAAAACGGAGTTCTGTATTCACCGAGGCGACCCTGGCCCCCCCCGTTTCCGTCGCCGACGGTTCGAGGCGGGCGCCAGCGGGTGCGGCGGGCGTTCCAGCGGGAGCGGTCGCGCCGCCTCCCAAACAACCCGACAGCAGCGCCGCAACCAGGCCCACCATCATCGCGCGTTTGACTGCCGGCGATACAAATTGTCGATTTATCCGAATGTTCATGCTCTCGCTCCCGAAACTGGCGCGCCTGGCGTGATTCGAACACGCGACCGCCGGATTAGAAATCCGATGCTCTATCCAACTGAGCTACAGGCGCAGACCTTTATTTTATTGGCTTGTATGATAGTGATGCTTGCGTTATTTTTGCGTTGCAATGTTTTGTTGTAATGTTTAGGATGTTTTCACCATGAAAGCCACCCAAACGACCCGCAAGCATCAGAAACTCGTTCATGTTGGCGACTGCCTCTATCGTTCTAGCCGCACCGACGTTTACTATGCGATTTTCCAACGCGACGGCAAGCAAGTCAAGCGCAGCCTCAAGACGACCGACCCCGAATTGGCCAAGCGTCGGCGCGAGATTCATCGTCAAAAAGTGGAGCGGCTGAACAGCGACAGCGCCAAGAACCTGCCATTTGCCGAATACGACACCAAGACCCAAGAATTGATCGGCGGGCTGGCGAAGCGATGGATTGAGATCGCCGGCGGCACGATGGAAGCGAGCAGCCGCGACCGCATGCTTGGGGTGATTAAGAACCTCAACCAACACTTTAGCGGATTGACCGTCCGCAACGTCACCTTGCGCACGTTGGAGCAGTGGGCAACGGCGCGCCGGGACACCTGCTCCGCCCGCACGTTTAACTACGAGCTCGAAACTCTGCGGCGCATCCTGGATTACGGCGCGGAACATGGCATCCTCATGGAGAACCCCGCCCGCAAGATCAAACGTTGCAAACCGCATAAGAAGCCGATCACCATTCCGACCAAAGACCAATTCCGCAAGATATTGGACGCGATGCGCGCCAATGGCGGGAAAGCATCGGCGGACCTGGCCGAATTGCTCGCGTACTCCGGTTGCCGCAAGGGAGAGATTGTTGGCGATGCGAAATACTCCAAACCGCCGATGTTCTGGCGAGATGTGGACTTTGATTTGAAAGTGTTCACCGTCACCCGGTCCAAGAACCACGAGCCGCGCACAGTGCCGCTTTTCCCCGCGATGGAGAATTTCTTGAGGGAGCTACAGGCACGCCGACCAGCGCCGACGAAACCGGACGAGCGCATTATCCCGATAGACTCCGCCAAGAAAGCCATCGAGAGCGCCTGCAAGAAGCTGGGCCTACCGCAATACGGGCACCACACCTGCCGACACTTTTTTTGTTCCAATGCCATTGAGGCCGGGATCGACTTCAAGGTCATCGCGGGTTGGTTGGGCCACAAAGACGGTGGTGTTTTGGTGGCTCGCACGTATGGCCATCTCCGCAATGAACACAGCGCAGCGATGGCCAAACGCATGAACTGGGGCGCATCGGCAACCCAACCCGACAACGTTGTGCCGATGGTGGCGAAGGCGTAAAGCACAGTGCGCATTTTCATCTCACTCAGCGCCCGTTTCTTTTAGGAATCGTTCAATCTCGGGGAGTGGGAACAGCGGTCTGCGCAAAGCACGGCAGGGCCGCAATAACCCGCGGGCAACAAGGCGGTCAACCGTGATCGGCGTTACGCCCAACGCTTTGGCTGTTTCGTGCCGCGTGAGCGCAAGTCGAAATTCCATCTTGTTAGTCTCCATGGTGGTGCTCCTCGAAATACTCGTCCGCGTTCTCCAGGTCGCATGGCCCATTCCTCGACAACATGGACGACGTATAGCGCACGTAGCAGGAAATTGTGTTCCCAAACGGGAACAATTTATTGCCCGGAATGCGCTTTACTGCAGCGCATGGAAAGATTGTACGCCCGACCCCTAACTGGCGTTAGAAGGTAGTGTACCACCGGCATGACCATCACATGTGCCAATGAATGAACCGTCTTCATCCGATCAGACGAACCACCGATTTGCCGAGGCCGTGCGGGCCTATGTCCCTCTTGTGCCCCGGAAGTGGCTGGAACTTCTCTCGCTCAAGCCGGGAATTACCGAGCTTCGACGCAGGGGTGCGTCGTACCAGGCCATCACGGAAATTCTGCGTGCCGCCGATGTGCCGGTCTCGCGCACGACTGTCGTGCGGCTTTCCCGGGCAGTCCTGCCCCCGTCTCATCGAAGGAACCAGCGCCGTCCTTTTTCCCAAAACTCGCCATCTCAACCACAGGACCCTTTCGTGGCACCCGTGAACGGCGGCGGACCACGGATCGCCGATCCCCGGACCATCTA
>CAVYAC010000058.1:0-15970 GCA_963766065.1 uncultured Verrucomicrobiae bacterium | reverse complement strand
AGCTTACCTTGAGACAACACTGTTAGCTATTAATGCTGCTCCGACTGAAAATGTTGTACTGGCACGCTCTCTCTCTCTCTCTCTCTCTCTCTCTCTCTCTCTCTCTCTCTCTCTCTCTCTCTCACACACACACACACACACACACACACACACACACACACACACACACACGAGACGTTTAAGACTGATGGTCAGGTTGGTGTGTCCGTCTCGGGATCCGGAACGCGGAGAACGTGACATTGACCTCCTCGTCGCCATCCTTCACGTGAATGCCTGTCGGGCCGATGGCGACTTCCTCACCCTCGTTACCGATCACGTGAATCGATGCCCCGCTGATGTCAACCGTCACTTGCTGTTGTTCGTTCATATCGTTTCCTCATTGGAACGTTTCGCCTGGTATCAACACAGACCATGGAAGAGGCATCAGGGCGGGTCCGGGGCTCTGAACCTCCGCCGATCCGGGTGATAACAATAGATGCTCACACCAAACCGTACCCGATACTCGCAACCGTCGAGGTTCTCCACCAGGCAATCCGAGAATGGGAACGTCTGCTCCCAGACCGGGTCCCACATTTTTTCGGATCGGGAAGACAGGCGTTGATCACTGACGGTGTTGTCTGTCAAGGTGAGCCGGCTTTCTCGAACGCACGTCGATCCGGGTGGTAACAATAGACGCCGGAATCAAAACGCTAACACATACTCGAAACCGGTGGGGCTTCGACCATGCATCTGGCGAGATGGAGAAAACGCTCCCGATTTGTGGTCCGACATTTTTCGGATTCGGAAGCGCTTCCGCTTGCTGACCGTGGCGTCGGTCATGTCGTAAGAATAACATTCCGTCCGCGCAAGTCGAACGGCTTTCCGCGGCGGATGCCGACTGACAAACGCGGCCAGAATCGAGCCCTAAAACCATCCCCCGACACGCGGCCTATTCCGCGACGAACTTGATCCACGTCAGCCGGGAGTGTCCCCGACCCGGTCATCCGACCAAGATGGCGATGTGACTGCTCATGAATCATCGCCTTGATCCACGGTTTTGAAACTGGCAGGACGGGGTTTTCCCGGTCGTGCGGATCGGAGATGAACCGGGAGACATTATCCGGATCGTCCGGTAGCTCAGCGTCGATCCCCGACGTTGGTTTGAAAGACAATGGCGTTGGTTACCGATCATGTGGTGGCGGCAAAGTAGTAACTGCATTCCAGCGAGACGGTCGTTGGCGACAGTAAAGACGACCCAGTCTCCTTTCTGAACCGGCAACGTCGATGCGCTCCGCGGTTGCGCCTATTTCTCAGCTAACAGCGTTCGTTTGTCATCGGTTACGACCTTTCCGTTGCGGTAGACGTCCACAATGAAGTCGTCGGCCACCGTGCATATGTAATCGGCGATTCTGGTCCCACGAGCCTCGGGGGTCCGCCGGTGAAGTTGGACGATTTCCGCTGGATCTCAGCCGTTTCCCGGGCCGAAGCCGCCATCCAATCGGCGGCTTTCCGGGGGTCATAGCCAAATCGCTGTTGCAGGTCGGTCGGCAGCGTTGCCAGCGGGACGGTCACGATCCCGGCGGAATAGACAATGGTCACCGTGGCGGGTGTGACATGCCGAAACGTGGCGTTCGTGTAGGTGACGCCCTCGACGGTGAGATTGATATTGGTCTGATCGGCGAGGGTCAACGTGGGCGAGATGCAGTGAGAAAGCGACAGCACCACACCAGCAACGAACCACATACGGAAGCGACTCATATGTAGTTCGTTACCATTTGCGGAGGGCAAAGACAAGTTTGAAAGTGGGCTCCCCGCTATCGCGAGTTCACCGAACTGTAACTGTTTCCACAGCATTCTGTAAGGAGCCGATGCGACAATACATTTCGTAATCTCCGGCTTTGCCCTCGTCGGGCCGGGAAACAAGGGCGGGGACCCATGAGGGCAAAGCGGGAACAGGGACTTGTTGATTTCTCCATCCGCTTAATCGGATTATCTCGCTCGTGATGGCAAATCGTGGTATAGTCAGGACGTGATACAAACAAAGGGCACTTTGCCCGCCTCAGAAGTTAGCCGAAACCGAAGCCCGGAAGAGCGGAACATCCGCAAACAACTCGGCAAGGTGCGTCGCTATCTCGCCAAGTCGACGGACACCAACATGCGGAGTTCGTGGGAAAGCCGGATTGCCGTGTATGAAGGGCAACTGGTAAAGGCCGAAGCCCGTAATCGCTGGATCGGGTAGTTTGTAGGTTGGTGCGGTTTTTTTGTTGGATGGCGGGCGATAATGGCGTCAACGGTGGCATACCGCGTCAGCGATGCCGACAACCACCGTATCGGCTTCCAAAGGGACAAAGGGATCGGTAATTGGCCGCATGATCATCGTCGGCGGCGATGGCGTGAGCGAGGATATGGCAACGCCGCTCGGTGGGAGAAGGCGAGGACGGACAGGCCGAGGCCGAGGAGGAGAAGAGCGGATGGCTCGGGGATTTCCTCGATGGCGATGCCCACGGCGTTTGCCAAACCCGAAGCGAATACCGAGCCGACGCCGTCCTGATTGAATTTCAGAATTCGGCTGTCACCTACCGTTACACTGTTACAGGCCACGTACAGATTGCCGCTGCTGTCGAAGGCCAGGTCAATCGGGGAGCTGATGAGGTTGGTACTGCTGAAGATGGAGCCCTGGCCCAGCGCGTTGAATTTTTCGATGGTGTTGTTTCCGTGATTTGCGACGTAGAGGTTTCCGCCGAACCAGGCGAGGCCTTCGGGGTTGTCTATCCCAGCGGCGGAGGTGGCGAAGACTGTACCGGTTCCACCGGGGCCGAACTCCTCAATCGTGTAGTTTCCCGCGTTGGCGACGTAGAGATTGCCACTGGCGTCGAATGCGAGGGCGGCGGGGAAGTTCAAGCCCTCTGCGGCGGTGGCGAAGACAGTGCCGGATCCACTGGAATTGAACTCCTCGATTGTGTCGAGATTGGCCACGTACAGATTTCCGCTGCCGTCGAAGGCCATGCCCCATGGCTCGTTCAGGCCCGACGATGCGAAGACGATGCCGGATCCATTGGAATTGAACTCATCGATTGTATTGTCCGGCAGCGTTGGCGACATACAAGTTGCCGCTGCCGTCGAAGGCGAGACCGACAGGGGAGTTGAGACCGGAGCCAGGGCCCTCGAATGTCGTCACAGAGCCCGCGGAGTTGATTGAGAGCACAGAATCCAGGCTGCCGGTAGAAATGTAGACCGTCTCTGCCCTGGATGGAAAAGGCGAGCACAGTCCAAGGACGGCCAAGAACGCGATAAAGCTGGTCTTCACGGCGCTGCCTTTGCAGCGGACGGTGGATGTTGGGAATGGCGACGGCGATAGTGTGCGCCACGGCTGAGCGATGCTGCCACGCGCGGAAGAAGCAAGAGGGGTAGACCGAGGCTGACGAGCAAGATGCCAGATGGCTCAGGGATTTCTTGGATGGCGAGGTCAATTGCGTTGCCCAAACCGGAGGCGAACACGGTCCCGACCCCATTACTGTCAAACTCCAGGACCTCGCCGTTACCATGATTTGCGACGAAGAGGTTTCCGCTGCTGTCGAAGGCTAGGCCGTAGGGGAGGGTGAGCAAGTTGGTCGATGCGAAGATTGATCCTTGTCCGAGTGCATTGAATTTCTCGATGGTGCCGGTGCTATAGTTCGCTACGTAGAGGTCGCCGTCGTGGTAGGCCAGTCCTGCTGGGCTGATGCCGGACGCAATAAACACGGATGCCTGCCCGTTAGTGGTAAATCTTTCCACAGTGTCGTTGCCGCCGTTGGCGACGTACAGGTTGCCACTGTTATCAAAAGCGATAGCACCGGGGTAGTTCAAACCGGACGCGGAGGTAGCGAAGACCGACCCGGTCCCGTTTGAACTAAATTCTTCGATCGTACTGTTGCCGAAGTTGGCGACGAAGAGGTCCCCGCTGCTGTCGAAGGCAAGGCCCTCGGGCTCGTTCAGAGCCGGACGCGGAGGTGGCGAAGACCGACCCGGTCCCGTTTGAGCTAAATTCTTCGATCGTACTGTTGCCGAAGTTGGCGACGAAGAGGTCCCCGCTGCTGTCGAAGGCAAGGCCGAGTGGATAGTTTAGTCCGAAGCCGGCGGAGGCAAAGACGGATACGCTACCGCTCGAGTCGAGTTTGTCAACTGTATTGAGGTTTGCCGTCGAGACGTAAAGGATGTCAGCGCGGGCTTGGGGACTTTGACTCAGCAGACTCAAGACGGTGAGAAGGCTGATATGGAGGCTTGTCATAACGAATCCTCTACGTCTGCGGTTACGCCGAAGTATACCGCAGCGCCCCATATCGTTGCAAGCAGAGAGTTGTCTCAGCGTGCAAGAGGGGTCAATGCAAGAGGGGTCAACGCTTTACAATTTACAAAATGCATTTGTGCGCAACTTCTCCAACGTCGCGTTAAGCTTTCGATCCTGCCGTGCGCGTGCTTCCATGCGCCGCACCAACAGGGTCACCCCGGCTCCGGTTCGGTAGCCATATTCACGCGCCAAGTCCACGCCGCGCTCCCCGCCGAGGCGGACCCTCGCCCAGATCTTGATGCGCTCGTCGGCGGTGCCCCCCACCAGATGCTGCACGCATCGCCGGACGGCATCGACCTCTTCCAACTGAGTCCAGCGCGCCTCTTCCTGACCATTCTTGTTGGCAATCAACGCGCAGGCCCGATCATGCAACTCCTGTGAGCCCAACACCAGCCCGCGGCGCAATTGTTCCCACGGATCGCGCACCGGTTGGCCGAAGGCGCGCCCGATTGTCTGACGATATTCGGTCTGTGCTTCCCGACGGCTACGGCCCCAGTAGGCCAGCCAGTCCTGAGATAACCACGGCGTCGGCTTGCGCCGCAGCCCGGCGTAATCCCGATGACTGCTCCATTCGTAACGGGCCAACTCCACGGCTCGCTCCGGCGCAATCGGCTGGCTTCGGCGCCGGGGCCGCACGGGGTTGAGGTGGATGTATTCGACGAGCCAGCGACCGTACTCATCGGCCCCGACCAGCTGGGCCTTGAACCGTCCCTGAAACAGATGACCGCGTCGTCGATGGCGGGCGTTGAATCGCGCCGTGTACGTCGCCTGAAACCAACCCGCGGCCCGACTGAGGTTACCCCGGGGCGTGCCGACCACCGCGTGATAATGATTCGGCATGAGACAGTAGGCGTACACCTTGAGCCCAAACTGCGACACCGCCTCGGCCAGCGTTTCCAAAAATCGTCGCCGGTCCCGATCGTCCCGGAAAATCTCCCGCCGTTCATTGCCGCGCGCCATCACGTGATAGACGGCACCGGGAAACTCCACTCGCACCGGTCGGGCCATGCACTCTTGCTACCACAATTCGGCACAGTTGTAAATTGTAAAGCGTTGACCCCTCTACTCCTGACCCCTCTACTCCTGCTCTGACCCCTTATTCTCTGCTCCCCGTCCAAAATCAGGTCATCTTGGACAGCAGTGACTGCCGCTATGCTCGGCGTGTCAACAGTCAATGACTGACCCCTTATTCCGTTCATTGCCGCGCGCCATCACGTGATAGACGGCACCGGGAAACTCCACTCGCACCGGTCGGGCCATGCACTCTTGCTACCACAATTCGGCACAGTTGTAAATTGTAAAGCGTTGACCCCTCTACCTGCTTCTGGATGTTGGGAATGGCGACGGCGATAGCGTGCGCCACGGCTGAACGATGCTGCCACGCGTGGAAGAAACAGCAAGGGCAGAGCGAGGCTGACGAGCAAGATGCCAGATGGCTCGGGAATTTCTTCGATGGCGAGGTAAATTGCGTTGCCCAGACCGGAGGCGACCACGGTCCCGACCCCGTTAGGGCCGAACTCTAGGACCTCGCCGTTGCCCTCATTGGCAACGTAGAGGTTGCCGTTGCTGTCGAAGGCCAGGCCGTAGGGGAAGAAGAGCAGGTTGGTCGACGTGAAAACAGACCCTTGCCCGAGGGAGTTGAACTTCTCGATCGTGTTATCTCCGTAGTTTGCTACGTAGAGGTAGCCATCGTAGAAGGCGAGGCCTTCGGGGTTGTCTATGCCGGAGGAGGCCGTGGCAAAAACGGAGCCGGTTCCACCGGGGCTGAACTTTTCGATCGTGTAGTTTCCGGCGTTGGCGACGTAAAGATTTCCGTTGGCGTCGAAGGCAAGGGCAGAGGGGATATTCAACCCTGAGGCGGCGGTGGCAAAGACGGTGCCGGACCCACTCGAACTGAATTCCTCGACTGTATCGAGATTGGCCACGTACAGATTTCCGCTGCCGTCGAAGGCCATGCCCCATGGCTCGTTCAGGCCCGACGATGCGAAGACCGTTCCCGCTCCGCCCGGGTTGAATTTCTCAATGGTGTTGGCGGTGGCGTTTGCCACATAGAGATTGCCGCTGCCATCAAGGGCGACGCCTGTGGGGTAGTCCAGCCCCGAGGCGGAGGTGGCAAACGTGGACCGGCTGCCGTTTGAATTGAGTTCCAAAACGGTGTTCAGGCTTGCCGTGGAGACGTAAACGTTGTCCGCATGGGTGCAGGGGACATTGGAGCACAGACTGAGAAGCACCATGAAGACGAGATTTGTGACTCTTCCCATCATACGTACCCGACCTAGATGAAATATTCTACAATGGTTAGACAGTTGATGGCAAGGAAGATCGGCGGCAATAAGGGAGGGTTTTTGAGTGATGGTAACGGCCCTTTCTGTGGGAAATCGGTGCAGGCATCGGCGCGGGACTGCGGGGCGGTGATGGCGAGGAGCAAGGCGTCGGCACATATTCGGCGCGGCTCCGTCGGACTCGGCTTGGCGGCTAGTACGGCTTTCGGCTCCATCGAAGTCGGCTTCCGCGGGGGTTGGGGACGAAGGGGGTTCCGCTGTGGACAGCGGACGCCTCGGAGAGGCGTCCCTACCAACGACGGGGAGCACGCCGACAGAGCGGCGTGGCTAGAAGGACGAGGCACGGACCGCGGACGGCACCCGGGCCGGGCACCCTACCGACGGCAACGACGGCGAGCCGGAACGGCGAGATACCTAGACCCTTCGGCTTCGCTCAGGGCAGGCTCTCGGCATCTCGCCCTACAAACCGGATGGACCCCGGTATAACATCGCGCCGACGCAGGCGGCAGGCGGGGAAACGACAGAGACCCCTTCCTTCGGCTTCGCTCAGGACAGGCTGGCTCGGGGTGACAGCGCCGGGAAGTGAAAGCGACCGGCCGGCGGGTGCGTCGGCAGCACAAACACGACGCGTCTTGCGGACTCGGCTCGGCCCCGGGTGGGCAAGCCTGGCAACATTGAGCCGTTGAAGGAGGGGTAGAGGCGGGGCGGACGCAGGCTGAAGCCGTGCGGCTACAACAGCGGGGACGATGGATAAATGGGCTTGACTGGCATATCGGGAGTCAGATATGATGGGCGGACAGAATCGTTATTTGACATAACGGGATCGAGAGACGCGACGGGTTGAGCTTGAGTGCGAACTTGTGGCGCGGGTGGGGTGTGTCCACAGAGTGGGAAAGTTGGGTGCGCGGGGGGATTACCAAACGAACCCAATTTCTTGCACGCCGGCTTGATTTTCTGTAATTGGCTTTGGGAGAACGAAGCCAATTGCTGGGCACAGCGTTTCGCCTGGGACCCGTTCGGCAGGTTCAGGGTAAATCGTGTCCTTCAAGACCCCAACTTCCAGCCCTCTTAGAAAACACAGTTGCTACAGCGACGAAGGCTGACTGGAGCTGGCGAAGAACTTCTGCAGGGCGTCGTGGTAGGTGGGGGCGCTGACGAGGAAGGCGTCGTTGTGGTGGCCGCGGAGTTCGACGAGTTGTTTGGGGTCGTTGGCGGCGGCGAAGAGACGCTGGGCGTGGCGGATGTTGAAGATCTCGTCGTCGCGGCTGTGGAAGATCAGCAGCGGGACCTTGATGCGGGGCATTTTGGCGAGCGTGTCGTATTTGTTTTGCACGAGCCAGCGGACGGGAAAGAAGGGGAACATCTTCTGGCCGACGTCGCCAATCGACGTGAAGGCTTCCTCGAGGATGAGACCACCGAGGTCGACTTTGGTGGCGAGATCGGCGGCAATGGCCGAGCCGAGGGATTCGCCGTAGACCACGATGGAGCGGGGGGCGACCTTGCGTTGGGTGACGAGGTAATCGTAGGCGGCGCGGGCATCGCGGTAGGTGCCTGGCTCGTCGGGTTTGCCTTCGCTGCGTCCGTAGCCACGATAGTCGATGATGAAGGTATCGACGCCGAGATCGCGAAGCACGGCGAGTTTGTCGAACCGGTGGGAGATGTTGCCCGCGTTGCCGTGGAAGAGGAGGACGGTACGTTTGGCGCCACCACGGACGGGCAAGAACCAGCCGTTGATGCGGAGGTTGTCGGAGGTGGTGAGGGTGATGTTTTCGTATTGGAGGCCGAGTTGGTCGGGGGTCTGGTCGATCTGGCGGTTGGGGTAATAGATCATGCGCGCCTCGTTCCAGCGCAGCCAGAGGGCGAAGGCGACGACCAGAGTCAGCAACGGAATGGCGATCATTTTCAGGTACCGCATTTGGGACGGGGACATATAGCATACGGGAAATCTGTTGACGAGGTATTCCCTCTTGACCCGCGCGGGGCCGCGTGTTAGCTAAGGCAAGAGTTGGAGAAATTGAGGGAATATGCGGTGTCCAAAATGCACCGGCGTCAACGACAAGGTGGTCGATTCGCGCAGCAACCGTGACGGGCTGCTGATTCGGCGGCGGCGGGAATGTTTAAAGTGCGGGGCGCGGTTCACGACCTACGAGGAGATTTTCCGCGAGAAACTGCGCGTGAAGAAGCGGGACGGTCAGTATGAGGAGTTTGACCGGCGCAAGCTGCTGCGCCGGAATCGAGAAGGCCTGCGAGAAACGTCCCGTGAGCACGGAGAAGATCGAATCCCTGGCCGAGCGGGTGATTAGCGAACTGGAGAACGAGTTTGGGCGGGAGGTGCCGTCGATGAAGATCGGCGAGCGGGTGATGGACCACCTGCGCAAGCTCGATGAGGTGGCGTACGTGCGGTTTGCCTCCGTGTATCGGCAGTTCCGTGACGCCGAGCAATTTATCGACGAGATCAAGCAGATGGGCAAATCATGATCCAATTGCACACCGACGTTTTGTGGGTCCGGGCGGAGGATGGTCGCCTGGCGCCATTCGACGAGCAACGGCTGGCGCTGTCGATCCAGAAAGTCGCCGAGAATGTCGGACATTCCGATTGGTGGCTGGCGGAGTCGATTGCGGCGGCAGTGCACGCGTTCGCGGTCAAGTCGCGCAGCGAGCGGGTCATCCCGAGCAAGGAGATTGCCGACATTGTGGCCACGGTGCTGGCGACGTTGGGCTATGACTGGATTTCCGAGGCGTATGCCGGGGACGCGAACCGCGTGGCGATACATCTGAATGAGTTGGCGTGGCGAACGAACGCCGGGTTTGAGTTGGAGTTTTTCCAACAGCTCGACCACGCGCTGAGCGCGGCGGCGAACCGTCGGTTGGTGGCGATGCGGATCGACGGATTGCGCGCGTGCGTGATGCAATTGCGCGGGACGCGGCGGTGGACGGCGGGATCCCGGCGGTTGGCGGAGGACATCGTGGAACACGTTCGCGAGCGCGTGGTGCGGATGCGTTCGCCGCGGGCGGCGAGCTTGAAACTGGCAGTGGTGGAGTAGGGCATGGCCGACAACATTTTCGCAAAAATCATCCGTAAAGAAATTCCGGCGAAGATTGTGTATGAGGACGAGCGGGCGCTGGCATTTCGGGACATCGATGCGAAGGCGCCGGTCCATATTCTCGTCGTGCCGAAGAAGGATATCGCGCGCATTTCCGAAACCGGTGCTGGTGACGAGGCGTTGCTGGGACATTTGTTGACCGTGGCCGCCGAGATTGCGCGGAAAGAGGGCATTGATGCGACGGGGTATCGGTTGGTCATCAACAAGGGCGCGCATGCGGGCGAGAGCGTGGCGCATCTGCACGTGCATCTGCTGGGGGGCCGGCCGATGAGCTGGCCACCGGGCTGAGCGTCGTGGCTTTGTGAACGGGCTGATTCTTTTTGAGGACGACCATCTGTTGGTCGTCAACAAGCCGTCGGGCATCAACACCCACAAGCCGGACCGGTTTACGACGGACGGCATTCATGAATGGTTGACCAAACACGAGTCCCGCTGGCGGACGCTATCGATTTTGCAACGGCTGGACAAGGACACGTCCGGCGTGATCGTGTTCGGCAAGACGCGGGAAGCGAACCAGTCGCTTTCCAGGCAATTCGAGCAGCACACGGTCGAAAAGATTTATCTGCTGCTGAGCGCGGTACGGCCGACGCGCGTGAAGTTCTGGGCGAAGTCGCCAAATTGTGTGACGGAATTTGAGTTTGTGCAGGCCCATGGGGATTACTTCCTCGTGCAAGCCAAGCCGCTGACGGGCAAGACGCACCAGATTCGGCGACACGCCGCGGATGCCGGATTCCCGATTCTCGGAGACACGGAATACGGAGGCGCGGCGGGGCCGCGACTAATGTTGCATGCGCGCAAACTCAGTTTCCAGCATCCCGCGAACCGGGGAACGAGTATCGTTCGAGGCGTCGGTGCCGCGCGCGTTTGACGAGGTGGACGCGGTGGTCGCGGCGGTGGAATTTCGCGAGCCGTTGTTTGGCGAATCGACGAACGCCTTCCGCCTGATCAGCGGCGAAGCGGATGGTTTTTCCGACGTGATTGTCGATTCCTATGACGGGAATCTTCTGGTCCAATGGCAGGCGGAGGCGGCGGAGCAGAATGGCGCGGGATTGATCGAGCGATTGCGGGCCGAGTGCCAGCCGTGGGCGATTTACACGCAACTGGTGACGAAGCAGGAACGGACGGCTCCCCGGCTGGTTTACGGGAACGAATTGGACCGGCGAACGCCTGTCCGTGAAAACGACATCACGTTCCTCATGAATTTCGGCGAGGGGCTGGCGACGGGAGTGTTTCTCGACCAGCGCGAGAATCGGCGTCGGCTACTGGCGATGCCGCTGCAGAGGAAGACGGTACTCAATACGTTCGCCTACACATGCGCCTTTTCCGTGGTCGCGGCGAAGGCCGGTGCGGTGACGACCAGCGTGGATTTGTCGAAGAACTACCTCGAATGGGGACGGGAGAATTTCCGTGCGAACGGTCTTGATCCGGCGGCGCATGAATTTGTTTTCGGGGATGCGTTTGATTGGCTGAAACGATATGCGAAACGGGGACAGCACTGGGACATCGTGATCCTTGATCCGCCGACGTTTTCCACCACCAAGCGGGGACGGGCGTTCCAAGCGGGACGCGATTATGAAGAGCTGGCGGCGCTGGCGATCCCCTTGGTCGGTCCGGGTGGCTGGCTGCTGTGTTCGACCAATCAGCGGACGCTGGCGGCGGACGAGTTTGACGGGAGCATCCAGAAGGCGGCGAAGCGGTGCGGGCGCTCTATGGGGACGCCGGAGTTTGAGACGGTGCCGTTTGATTTCCGCGTAGCGCCGAAGGAGCGGCCGTACTTGAAGACTTTCTGGGCGAAGCTGGGGTAGGGGCAACGGCATTTTGGATCTGTGGCCCAAACTCGGTGGCGACCCAAATCCCGGCGCCGACGCCGGCGATCACGGCCATGGACTTGCCCACCGGCGAAAACGACGTGGCCGTCACCTGACCCGGCTTGCTCACGGTCGCGGAGACAAACGGGAACAGATGTTTGGAGATTGTTTCGGTTGGGGGAAGTTTGTCCACGTCCACGAAGTCGTTGTTGCCGATCTGGGATGCGGCTGATTTGGTGATGGCATAGAGCGGCTGGAACAATCCGCGGAGGTCGGCGTAGCCGTAGGATGACCCATTGGCCGGCACGCGCTTGATGGATTCCTGATAGGCGGTGCTGGCGGCCAGCGTGCGTTTCGACGCTATCACGTGGGCCAGCAACTCGCGAGCGTAATCGGGCGTGTTCGCGAGGATGAAAAACTGGCTGGTGGTGGTGTACGTGGGGGCGAGCAGACCCGCGCCGACCCGGACGGTACGCAGTGTGTGACCCGCGCTCTCGGTTTCATCCCATGGGGCCTTCTCATCGTCACCCAGCGCGCTTTGCTTCAGGGCGTTCATGGCATTGTCGAGGGCTGGACGGAGTTTGTCCTCGTGGGCGATTTCGGCGACGAACGCGACGTCGGGAGAACGGGCACCCGTGCGCCAACTGGCGATGACGGCCGTCTCCGGGCCGAATTCCTGGAGAATGTCTTCCCGCATGTGAATGCCGTGAGTGCGGAGCGCCTGCTGGAATTGTCCAACGGAGAGCATGATTGACGTGTTGCCGGATTGAGAGAGAGCCTGCATGCCCTCCTCGTAGACAGTCGCGAGATTGGCCGAGCCGACGGAATAGAACAGCGTATCGGGTGACGTCAGCGCGAGAGTTTTCTGCTTTGTGGGCAGGGCGGGCTTCGGCGCATTGCGGGAGTACGAGAGGAAGCCGACATCCTGCACGCCACGATCGACGAACGTCATACTGAACGCCGCGGCATCCATGCCATCCAACTTTTGGAACGCGCCCGATGTTTGTGGCGAAAACGCCAGCAGCGGGCCGAACAGACCGAGCACCTGTTCGACGTTGGCGTACCCGAGGAAATTGTAATTTTTCGCGGCGTGATGTTGGGCATTGGCGAACCTGGCGCTGGTGGAGAGACGCTTGAAGTTGGGAGGGACCTGGCCGGTGTACGAGGCGATCATATCGCGCATCGTGTCTTCGCCGAGGGTGAACACCACCAGGGAATTGAAGAAGGCGTGGCAGATCGGCAGGTCCGGTGTGATTTGCCAGACGGTGTACTTTATGCCGAGATAGCTTTTATCTTCAAAGTCACCATTCGGATTTGCCTTCTTGAGCGAGCCCTCGAGTTTGTACAGACCTGCGGCCGCCTGGAGTTTCTTGTGTCCCGTGTCCGCGCCGACCACGAGGCCGACGTTGAGCGCGGGAAGGATGGTCACGTGAGTGAGACCCAGGAAGACTTCGCCTTGCGCCGTGTTCATCGCGAAATCGAGGATGGCGGCGGTGCCGGAGTCGGTGCCCGGATGGGACGGGCTTTCGCGCAACGAATCGAGCGGCTTTTTCAGGAATGCCTGGACTTCGGGTTCCTCCCAGAGCGCGTACAATTCGGTCCTGGCGAAGTCGTCGCGAGACCTGGAGAAGTCGGGGATATCGAGGAACAAAAGTGTCGATTCGGGGAGCAGATCGGCGGCGTGCGGGGCCGGTCTGGTGAAGGTGGCATAGACCAGCGCCAAGGTGATGACCGTGACCAGTAACAAGAAGATGATGACGATTTTTTTCATTTCTACGCGAGCGGAGACCGACCGGCTCGACAACGGGCGGGAATGCTGACTCATAACGCAATGAGGGTCAAGGAAATAGGTCATCACACGGGATTGTCGTGCAAGATGAAAAGAAAATCGGTAGGATGGCCAGAAGTGGAATTATGAGGGCTTTGCGTCTGAAGGGTCAGCAGTTCGGCAAGGGCCGGGTGTTTGTGGGAGTGTTGGCGGTTGTCTGGTTGATTACCGCAAACGCGAGGGACGTGTGTGCCGTGCTGTTTCAATCGACCGGGGACCCGACTTACAACACAAACGCTCCCTCGGGCCCGTTGACCAACAGCGGATGGCAATACGAGGGTAGATGGGACACCTCATTGGAATTGTCGACGAACCTATACGCGGCGGGCGATTTCCTGGGAACGCCGATTGCGCCGCAGTTTTTTATCACCGCCGCGCACATTTACGGTTCGACGAACGACGTATTTGTATTCCATGGAGTTACCTATCACCCGGTTGCGCAATTCACCACGTTGGACAGCGATCTGAGCATCTGGCAGGTTGCCGAGACATTTCCGTACTACGCGCCGCTGTATACTGCGTCTGGG
The DNA here is from genome assembly GCA_963766065.1 of uncultured Verrucomicrobiae bacterium. Taxonomy (GTDB): domain Bacteria; phylum Verrucomicrobiota; class Verrucomicrobiia; order Palsa-1439; family Palsa-1439; genus Palsa-1439. Next base: position 2,115 of record CAVYAC010000058.1, on the reverse strand, counting down.
GAAACGAACAGCCCGGTCGTCGTGTTCGGCCGTGGCACGCAGTCAGGGGAACCCGTGGTTGTGGGCGGGCAGACGAATGGATGGCTGTGGGTTGAGCCGTCCGACGGCGTGGAGCGGTGGGGAGAGAGCCGGGTCGGTTCGATCATCAATGGGGGTACAGGTGTGGGTGATTTGCTGCGCTGCGCGTTCGACGCGGGGGCTGGTTCGAATGCGTGCGACTTGTCCGAGGGCGATTCGGGCGGCGGATTGTTCATTGAGGATGGTGGCGTCTGGAAGCTGGCCGGAATCAACTACGGAGTGGATGGACCGTTTAGCAACGCCGTGGATGGCACCGAGTTTGACGCGTCACTGCTGGATGTTCGTGGATTGTTCGAGGAGGTCTCACCCGGAAACTGGCAGTTCATGAGCGGGCCGCAGCCAATCCCCAGCGCGTTCTACAGCACGCGCATCTCGGCGAATCTGGATTGGATCGACAGCGTGATTAACTTCGATTTGGGGCCCGATCTGCAGATTCGCCGGAGTCCAGGTGGATGGGAACGACGCCGAGATCAGCTTCGACACCGGCTCCAACCGTGTTTACTATGTCCAGAGCACCGGCGATCCGGCCAACGGCCCGTGGTCGACCATCATCTCCAATGTGGCAGGCACCGGTGGAACCGTGACGGTTATTGACACGAATGCCGTGACTTCTCCCCCGCGATATTACCGGATCGGCCTTTCGCAGTGAGACGCGCTTGCTGGAGTTGGGGTTCGGTAACGGATGGGTGAATGGTGAGGCGGTGAGGTCTTGGCCATCATTGCACTCGCTGGCCCCCGCTCGTCTCGCTGTGCAGTCACCTTCGGCGCCGCTTCTCGCTGCTCCCCTCAGCTCGATTATGGATAGCACTATCCATTTACTGGCTGCGCTCGGCGTCGGAGGGTCCGCTGGGACGATGCAGGAGATGGTTGATCAAGCCGCTGAGGCCAGGATCGGATTTTGTTCCGCTGCGCACCACCAGCACCGGTAATTCGGCGCGGTTGACGATTTCGCGAGTGACGTTGCCCATGATGTACACGCGCCATCGATCCTGGACCGGAGAGGAACCCGACACCACCAGGTCGTATTCGTTGCGCTGCAATTCATCGAGCAATTCATCCAGGACCAGGCCACGCGGCAAACGGACCTCGCCCGGAACGCCCAGGTTCTCGAGCAGCTCTTTCTGATGGCGCAGGCTGCGGCCGAGTTTGGAATCGGATTGCAGCAGTTGGCTGGCATCCTCTTCGGACTTGACCAAATTGGCATAGACGGCCGGCGGTTCCGCCAGGATGTGCAGCAGATCAACCGAGGCATTCACCCGGTGCGCGATTTCGCCGGGAAACTGCACCATCGCATCCGCCTGCTTCGTGCCGCCGGTGCACAGCAGGATGCGTCGCAACGCGGTGCGCTCACCGATGACCACCAGCACGGGCGGCTCGACCGATTCGATGATCTTGCAGGCGCGGGCTGACATCCACAATGGTCCGCGGGTGCCCTTGCGCGTCGCGCCGATGACCACGAGATCGTATCTGGACTCCTGCGTGCGCTTGACGATTTCGGGGACGGGCCGGCCGGCCTTGGTGATCAATTCCGCATTGAGACGGTGCTCCTTCAAGATTTCCTGCGCCTGTCGCAGCGCCAGTAACACCGCGTCCTCCTGGCCGGGTTTCTCGACAATACCCAGAATCGAGGTTTCCGCCTGGCACGCGGCGGCGATCAGCGCGCCAAACCGCACGGCGTTCTCCGCCTGGGTTGAACCGTCACTGCAGAAAAGGATTTTCATGTGGTGTGCCGCTTCATTTGAAATGGTGGCCTGTCATCAGGCTGTAGATGATCAGTCCGGCCCCGAGAAGAGGCAATGGTATGAACGCCAGGCGGATGCGCACGCCGTGAAAGTACTGGGTCAAGGTCGCGCCAATTTGCGCGCCGATGGCCGCGCCCGTGTGCATGACCAGTGCGATCAGGATGTTGACGTTGCCTTTGAGCGCATGCGTGAACGTTCCGTAACTGGCGGAAATCATTACCTCGAACAGATCCGTGCCGACGGCTACGTGCGTGGGCACGCCGAGAATGTACACCATCGCCGGCATGCGAATGTA
>CAVYAC010000057.1:0-124966 GCA_963766065.1 uncultured Verrucomicrobiae bacterium | reverse complement strand
TTCTTGGGGCGACGGAACCGGTCTTACGAACACGAAACTCCGCAACCCGCCAAGTCTCACGTTCAACTGAGCGTTCCCGAGAAGAAGTGGCTGGGCGAAGAGTTGTACACTACGGAGCCGGGACATACGAGGTCCTGATCTGGGGGCATGCGGAAACCCCCGGGGGCGATGCCGGGTAAGATCGACGTGGAGGAGGAAGTTCGTGAACTCGCGAGGCATCACATCGATTGGTACTCAGGGCAGACGCCAAAGGACACCAGCGCGTACGCAAAATTCAATCGCAGGTTCGAAGCGACTGGTATGCGCGTCGCACTTGGTTTCCCGCGGGTGAACATCGTCGAAGAAGCCCTGAAAGACGGGGCTCTTCCGTCCAACCCCTCCGAGGTCAGCCAGGGCAAGAAACCCAAGGTGGCACCGATCGATCCTCACTATGTTGCGGCGTCATTGTGTTTGATCGATGACCAGTTTGGCAAACAAGGAGAATTTCTCGTGGGTCCGAGCAATCCATTTCCAGGACGAACCGAGCGGTGAGATTCCCTATTACGACATCTCCCCGCAGTCGGGCATGCCGCTTCTAAAGGAATGGGACAAGCAAGTGAAGGAGTCATTTGGCTTGGGGGAAATGGGGACTGCCGGTTTCAAACTGGGACACCAACATCCCGGAGAGCCGTCTGGCTTATCAGAGGTTTTGGTCGAAGGATTTTATCACCATCAGCGAGCCATGGCGGATGCGCTGCGGGTGCGCCACCCCGAATTGACAGATCTTGGAGCGCGAATTTCTGGTTCAACAAGTGGGCGGACCTGCTGTTTGATTACGGCGAGATGGGTGGGTTTCTCGACGCCATCGTGACGGATTCCTACGTGACGCAACAGGAGATCGATGTGCCGGCGGGGCCGTTGGAACGCCGGATTCGTGACCAAGATTGTCGGCGACCTCGCTCACAAGCCGGTCTACAACCACATTCAAGCAATTGAGTATCACGGCGCGACACCAAGCCCCGGGGACATTCGGGAGTACGCTTCCCAAGTTCTGCGCGCGGGCGGACAAGGCATCGTGTACTACGCGGTGGACATGCCGCAGTACAAGTACGTCCGGTATACGGACCCGGCTCGTTGGGCCGCGATGATGGAGATTGCCGACCAACTTCACGTGTTACCGCGGTTGAAACTGCCGGCGCACGCCACGACGGGTATTTGGGTCAGCCAGGAGACACTCGCTACGACAGGTCCCCGAGTGAAGGACAACGATCCATACGTCGGGTACGTGTTGTTCGGGGAAACCATTGGCGCCCCTTTCCGTTATTTATCCGACTGGGTGGTGGAGCGGAAGGGGGCGCCTGAATTTGGCGATCTGAAGATCATCTATGCCGCCAATGCGAGGTTTGTTCCCCACGGCGTTCGCGAGCCATTGAGCCGCTGGGTCAGGAATGGCGGTGTGTTGGTGCTGACCGCGCCGGACTCATTTACCCGACAGATCGATGGGACATCGTTTGCCAGTTGGAAAGAGGCGCTCGGTGTCTCGGGCAAGCCGAAGGGTCACGAGCACTTCGAGGAATGGTCTCTCGGCGAAGGCCGGGTGTTGCTCCTTAAAGAGAGCTTTTGGAAGATGGGTGTTTGGGATGATGCGCCACAAGTCGCTCGAGTTCGCGAGTTGCAGGTTCAGTATGGTGGCGGCATGGACGAGCCCATCTGGCGGTTTCGGCTTCCAGCGGCGGGTCGCTCCGCTTGCCAATTGATGCCCGATTCCAGCAAAAACGAGAAACAAGACTGAGTTCCGGCTGGCAGGGAGGTTAGCAGGAGGCAAGTCCGATCGCCAGTCTGGGATTCGTGTTGGTCAGGCGTACGGCATCCGCTTCAGCCAGACCGATGTGCTGGACCAGGTTCGTGAAGCTTTGCGCCATCGTAATGGCCGACCCAACCAGATGAGAGCGATCGGGAGCCCAAGCTGCCAGATCCGGGCCAATTGTGACTTCCCATCGACTGAGTTTGTACCGGCCCGGACCCAGGCCCGCGGCCGCCATGGCATCACTGACGACGATGCAGCGGCTGACATCGGCGCATCTCAGATAATTCCGCAAGGTAAAGAACGGGACGTGTACACCATCGGCAATGAAGCATAACCACAACTTGTCCGCCTGGCTCAGGGCGCGCTGAATGATGTTATCGTGGCGGGGCATCTGCATAGGGCAGCCGTTGCCCAAATGAGTGAACATGCGGAGGCCGGCATCGATGGCAGCGCGAAGTTCGTCAAGGCTCGGGTTGCAGTGGCCGGGAGAAACCGTGATGCCCTGATCTGCCAACATCCGCGTGACCTCGTGACCAGGATCGGCCTCGGGAGCTAGTGTCACGACCCGGGTCAATCCTTGGGCGGCGTCCAGCAGGCGCCGCATTTCATCGGCATTTGCCGGATGAATCACCTCGGTGGGGTGGGCCCCCCGGTACCCGGGGGCCGGGTTGAGAAACGGGCCTTCGATGTGGAAGCCGGCGATGATCTTTTGCGCCTGAGGATCGAGAAGGCGCAGTCTGGCGAGATTGCCTAGGCGATGGGCCATCACCTCGATCCTTTCGGTGATGATGGTCGCGAGAATGGCTTCGACTCCCTGGGACGCGAGTTGTATGCACGCTTCGTGCAGGTCTCCCGCCGTCAGGGAGTCTTGATTGAAATCAATTCCCCCGAAGCCATTGACTTGTAGATCCAGCATTTGAATCATAGCGCGCGTGTTCGCACAGGGAAAAGCCCGCGGTATCACACCCCAGCGCCACGTTCAGAGCGCCAGAGGCATCATTTCATCCCTCAGCCGCCGAGAGCTCCAGGCGTCGCTTCAAGCCGTGATGGAGGCCCATCAGCGATGCGCCGTAGAGTGTTCCGTCAATCCCCAGCGGGGACCGCAGGATTTCCAGCTTCCTGCCAGGCACCGAGATAAGGGTGTCCATGATCGTCTGCCGAAGGGTTTGTAGGTTATCGGTTGTCAAGAGTTGTTCGTCAGAACATAGAACCAGTATCTCCGGGTCGAGAAGATCCACGAGATTGGCCAGGCTAATTCCCAGATGGGGCAGGGCGGCGGCGATGTCTTTCTGCGCGACGAATGGTCCCATCGGGAAAAGCACCTTTTCGCTTTTGGCCGACATGGACAGTTCCCCGTGCAACTCTCCGGCCGCTGAATTGAACCCGTGATAGACTTCGCCATTCATGATCATGGCCAGCCCAAATGAGTACTGCCGCGCACCGGTATCGAGAATCGTCTGGGGACGGGCCAGGAAGTACAAGAAATGCTCCGATCCGCGCGCGCAACCGAGGTAGCGTTCCGCATAGGCGCCACAAACCGTGTTGCGCTCTACCACCACGGGACGTTGGAGTCCCGTGGACAACAGCTCGGCCAATGCGTAGTTCTCCAGGTGCAACGACATGGAATTCAGCACACATCCTGTGACAGTATTAACCACCCCGGGGACACTCACGACGGTGAACGTCGACTCATCCATCTGGAGATGATACTGGGTCATCAATTCAGTAAGCTGCGAAGGCACGGACTCGAGGAATGCTGGGGTGTTCGACTCTGGCGAGAAGGTGCGTTGACAGATGATGTGCCCGGCGGCGTTCATGAGGCAGAGCTTGTTGCCCAGGGCATCCAGCATCAATCCCACGGACCAAGCCGCTGCAGGGTTTATTTCGATCAATGTTTCTTTAGGTCCGACACGTTGCGATGGCAGAGCTCGGCCCTCGCGAACAAGGCCTTGCGCCTTCAATTCCCGAATGATGTAAGAGACAGTCGAAGGTTGAAGTTGTGTGAGACGGGCGATCTGCAACTGCGAAAGCGCACCCATGGTGCTGATCAGGTAAAGAACCATCTCGCGATTATGAAGCGCCGCAATGACGCGGTTCATCTTCGTCACGTTCTTGGGTCTGGCAGAGGAGCCTGACTTTCCTCCACCAAGAAGCGAGGAAGATGGACGCAGGCTAATCATGGTGACTTTGCAGGGCTCCCAGCCTTGGTCTGAAAACAAAAGCAAGAGCGCGGTCATGAGGAATAACTGAAAAGACTGATTCTCGCATATCTCCTCTCCTTTACATCGACAACGGTGTTGTGTCAACCGGAATTGCGCCAGTGAATGGTTTTTGAGATGGTGTTGGCAATATATCTCTAAGACCCTATACAACAATTAGTTACAACCTGGCAAGTTAATTACGCACTTGGGGAACCAAATAACACTTCATTGACAGAAATTATTGATTGACAGAGATAGTTGATGGGCGGTATTGTGGTAGGCAGATAACAAGAGGCGGAAACACGATGAACCAGATGCAAACTCAAGAGAAAGGCGACCGGCGGCAAAGAACACGGAACTGCCATTCGTGGAAGGCGTTTACGCTGATCGAGTTGCTGGTCGTGATTGCCATCATCGGCATTCTCGCGGCGATGCTACTGCCCGCCCTGAATACGGCCCGCGAGCGAGGCAGGGCGTGCGTGTGTGTGGGGAACCTCCATCAGGTGATGCTGATGTTCACAACCTATGCGTCCGACTACAACGGCTGGATCTGCGGGCCATTGGAAGACGGAGAAGTCTCGTCCAACACATGGGGCGCGTTCCTGGTGAATCTTGGATATGCGCACCTCACCGGCTACAACGTGTTTGTGTGTCCCAGCTATGCGCCGAAGCTATTCAATGCAAACATGGGTGATGCGTGGAGTCGTACATACGGATTGCGGCTTGCGCCATCTCAAGCCCAAGTGAACACATATCCGAACTATTACGGCGCCACTGCCAAGCCCTCGTGGGGAACGCTTACGGAGCAGAATATGCTGAACTTGTACTCCCTACCGAATGCTACCGACTATCCTTTAGTCGGCGACACGATCATCGATACGTTGACCGCGGCTCCGAACCCGTCGCAGTGGTACGAATTTGGCGACGTATATGTGGCCGCTGAAAGCACCCTGACGCTGGATGCTCGCCACCTCGGTAGCGTCAACATCGGTTACGCGGACGGGAGCGTACGGAGCGCGACGGCGCAGCAACTAACCAGTTCAAGTTTACAGGCATACCAACGTTTCATCGTCAGCACGGTGCATTGACAGTGGACTTCTCTGGCCTGCGGACCGGGATGACAAAAGAGCGTGATAGAGATTGTGAAACAGAATCAAACATGAGGACTGAGTTTTCCATCAAGGGGTTTCATATTGACCTGAGGATCCAGGTGATGCCGATGCCGGCATTACGGAAATACGTGGCGGAGTTGGCTGAATTCGGGTTGAACACGCTGCTCGTTGAATGGGAGGCCTCCTATCCGTACGACCGGCATTGCATCATCTCCAGCGAGTACGCCTACACACGGGAGGAGTTGGAGTCCTTCATCGCGTACTGTGGCCGCCTGGGCATCGACGTGATTCCGTTGCAACAGTGCTTTGGACATACCGAGTACATTCTGCGGCATGAACGGTACGCGGGCCTGCGGGAAAGCAACACGGACATTTGTCAGGTATGTCCCGTCAAGTCGGTGGACACGTTCCCCGTCTTTCGGGAACTGCTGGCTGATATCGCCTCCACACATCCATCGAAGTACATCCACATTGGGGGTGACGAAACGTATCTTTTGGGGCACTGCCGGCAGTGCCGCGCCAAGGCGCAACACGAAGGTGAATCGAGGCTGTACGTTGATTATTTCAAAGAAATCGCCCGTTACGTGATCAAGCTCGGACGCCGTCCTGTGCTCTGGGCGGACATGCTGCTGAAACACCCCGAAGCGGTGGGGGAAATGCCGCGGGAATGCGTTTTCGTCGATTGGAATTACGGGTGGGAGCCCAATCATTTTGGTAACGTCTCGCGAATCGAAGGCAACGGTTTTGAAATCTGGGGGGCGGCGGCGTTACGCGCCCATCCCGACAACCACTCGCTCACATCCTGGCAGAAGCGGTTTCAGAATATTCGCGACTTTGTCCCCCATGCTCGCAATCAGGGCTACACGGGCATGCTGCTGACGTCATGGTCAACCTCCGGGGTTTACGGTTACGTATGGGACCAGTGCGGAGAGGTGGTCGATTTGCACCCAATGCGGAGAGTCTATCCGTTATCGGGCTTTCGAATTCTGTTGGCTGCATACGTTCAGGCGTTGAAACAATCCGAACCCCTCGAGCCGCAAGAATTCGTCAAGCAGTACGCGGTGGAACGGTTTGGCCTGTCACCCCATGATGGGGATAAGCTGTGGCAGGCGCTGACCCTTGACACCACGCTGATTCAACCGGGCATGGACATTGGGCCGGTTTACACCAAGGCGCAAAAATCCAAGCGGTTGCTTGTAGCGCTTCATCCTGACCAACACGTAAACGAATTTGAGCACCTGAGACTGATGGCCGACTTGCGGGAGTACCACGTGCGTTTCAAACGGCTGGAAAGTGAGATTCAGTCACCGGAGTTTTCTTCCGCGCAAATTCCACAAAAGACCCGGGCGCTGGAAAAACTTATCGATGAATCGATAACGCTCGACCAACGATTCATGGAGCTCAATGCGGGTTTTCTCCATGAGAAGGGGATCGTGGAGGAAGTGGAGGCGCACACCAAGAAACTGCGCAGACTCTATGATCGGTTGTCACGGGCTGGTCGAAAACCCTGCGCAACCGTCAAAGCGCCGGTGCATCACAGGCGGAAACTGCGCTGGCCCGGTTCGATCAAAGTTGCCATGGAGAAACCACCGGTGGAGCCATCTCCGGCGGCGGCGGTAGAGTGAGCCAGGATGATTACAGTTGAAAAGCTGACACCCGCTTGGCGGGAAGCATTTCTGGTCAGCCGCAATTCGCTGTTTACGCCTCTCGATTCTTCGTATTGGGATCAGATTGAGCACCCAAATTCTTCGATTTCCGTACGGACATTCATTGGGCGGGATGAATCGAGAGTTCTCTCTTGGGGCAGTTTCTACCTGCGGGGACTTCACGTGGGGCGGGACCGAGCGCCCGCCCTCCGGGTTGCCATGGCGTGCGCGATCGGTACGCTACCCGACCATCAACGGCGAGGTCTGGGGGCAAAAGTTTGGCGTGCCGCGGAAATGTCGTTGGGCCGGGAAGCGGACGGCATTCTGGTTTACACCGGCGAAGGTGGATCAGGATACCCGTTTTATCGGGCGATGGGTTATTTGCCTCTCCATTATCCGCTGTGTATGCGTCAGAAAGTTTCTGTGGAATCGCGCATCGAGAGAAGCGCGGTCATGACCCGGCCGCTTGCTGGATTCGATGATTTCTCGCATTCCGGTGCTGGCGCCTTCGCCGAGTGCTATCGCGGATCGGGAGGTTTTTTGACGGATCGGCCAGGGCTCCTTGGAGCGTTGGGCCAAGGCATCCTTCTTCTACCATGCGAACACAATCGGGTGCGTGCCGCAAATCTCCTGGCTACAGGATAACCTGGGCGGGCAGTGGACGGCGTATGCCATTTGGGCTGGCCCGATCAAAAAAATCGATTGGAAGCGGGATGCCGTCGAAATCTGGGAGTTGGCGTGCCGCCACAATTGCGACACAGGGTCTCTGGATCGACTTTTGCAACCGGCGCGCGAAGCGGCTGACACGGGAGGCGGATATATTGATTGGTGGGCAGTGCCCGGTCCGCTGACCAGCCAAATGCTGGCGCTGGATTTCGTGGAGATGCCCCGCAGTTTGTGCGTACTGGGAAAAGTGTTTGATCCGGCAGGCAAATTGGCAGAACAATTGGAGGCGCGAGATTTCCCGGCCAACTGCCGGAATGCTGCGGGGGGGCGGGTGGAGATTCGCGCCGGGGATTGCCTTGTGGAGATCGAACATGACGCGGCGATGCGGATGGTTTTCGGGCGGTCGTCAGCCAGTCACGAGTATCAACTCGGAATGCTGACGATCCGTCCGTTGGCGAAGGCGCCGGCGACACTCGAGGCCTTCGATGCCGTACTGCCGCACGTGCCATGGAGTTACCTTGCTTCGGAATACATATGAAGAATAGAGAGATGCAGCAGTTCTCAATCGACCAGCGTACCTGCCCGGCCGAACTGCGCCGGCCTTCGCGAGATCCAGTCGGAGTACCCGGGGCGATTCGCCACAACCCGCCGCGCGCGGCGCCTGCGGTTTGTTGGCGGCCTGAGTAAGACATCGGGAGGGTCGGCCGTAACCAAGAGTGGCGCGGGAGTCACGATCCGATACGCGCGCAAGACCGATGCGTTTCGTGCGCTGGGCCGGCTCTTGGGCGAGAGCGACTCTCAGGCCGTGTCGCGGGAGTTTTCCGAGTCAGCCAAATTTGACCTGCTCGGTGTGATGTTGGACGTGTCGCGTAATGGGGTGTTGCGCCCTGAAACAATGAAAGCGTTGCTGCGCCGGTGCGCACTGATGGGGATCAACACATTCATTCTCTACGCAGAAGACACCTATGAAATACCGGGGGAGCCGTTTTTTGGGTATCTGCGCGGCCGGTACACGCAGCGGGAACTCCGCGAGCTGGATGCATACGCCGACGCGTTGGGAATGGAGATGTTCATGGCGATCCAAACCCTAGGACACCTCGGACAAATACTGCAATGGCCCGCCTACGCCGACTACCGCGACGTGGATGAAGTGTTGATTGCCGGAGAGAAGAAGACGTACGAGCTCATCGATAAGATGATTCGTGCCGCGGCAGGTGCATTTCGCTCGTCGCGGCTGATTGTGGGAATGGACGAAGCACACGGCCTGGGCACGGGGCGCTACCTGAAGAAGCACGGCTACCGGCAGGCGTTCACTATATTTAACAAGCATCTGGATTGCGTGCGCGAGATTTGTCACAAGCGCGGCGTTCGCCCCATCATCTGGAGCGACATGTATTTTCGTTTGGGCTCCAAAACAAACAACTATTATGACAAGCAGAGCCGGATCCCTGCGGCAGTCGCGGCCAGCATCCCCAAGGACGTGCAGTTGGTCTATTGGGACTACTATCACACCGAATCTGACTTTTATGTGGAATGGATCAAGCGCCATCGGGCGCTCGGCTTCGAGCCCATTGTGGCTGGCGGGGTGTGGACGTGGAGTCATTTCTGGGCGGCCTTGCCGTTCTCGTTTACGGCGACCGACGCCTGCATGCGCGCCTGCAAGGCACAGAGCGTCCGCGAGGTCTTCGTCACGCTCTGGGGCGACGATGGAATGGAATGCGATGTGTTCTCGGCTTTACCGGGCATCCAGTTCTTCGCCGAGCACGCGTATGCGGATTCCGTGGACGAGCAAGAATTGCGGGCCAATTTCCGCGGTTCGTGCGATGCCGAATTTGATGACTGGGTCAAGGCCAGTGAGATCGATTCCGTGCCCGGCCTTGCGGCCCCCGGGAGGAGCCACACCAATGTCGGGAAATGGCTGCTATGGCAGGACCTGATGCTCGGCCTGATGGAACCGCAGCTGGCACATCTATCGTTGCGCCCACACTACCAGAAGTTATACGGCACACTGCGGGCTGCCGCCCGAAAACGTCCCACCAACCAGCGGCTCCTGTTTCCGGCGCAGATGGCGAAAGTCCTATCGCTGAAGGCCGGATTGCGCCACGACCTGATCGCTGCATACAAAGCAGGCAATCGAAAGCGCTTGCGTACCTTGATCGAAGGCGATTTGAAGAGGCTCCGGTCGGCGGTGGGCGAGCTATGGAGGGTGCATCGCCAGACCTGGCTGGGGCTGTACAAGCCGTTTGGCTGGGAAGTGATCGAGCAGCGCTATGGCGCGCAGTGCGCCCGCTTGGAGGGTTTGGCGGAACGAGTGCGGTCCTATCTGAACGGCGACGTTACTTCCATTCCGGAGTTCGAGACGAAACTGGAGAAAGTGTTCCACCCACCGCAGGGCGATCTGCCCCGGGCGACGTACTCGCGTGTGGCCACCGCCAGCGCGGCGCGTTGGTGATGTTATGAGATCGGGTCAACCTCTATGCAAACAAGACTTTCCCTGCTGATTGTGGCCATGCTCATGAGTCAGGCCTGTCAACACGTGAGCCCGTCAACCTTCCAGCACGGCGCGCAGGAATTCGTGTGCTCGCGCGCCTCCAGTCCCATCCACGTGGATGGCAAACTGGACGAGGAAGCGTGGCGGCAAGCGATTCCGCTCGCATTCGACATACCGCGGGATCAGCAGCAACAGGGACTGACGTTGGAAGAGAAGGGCACGGGCCGAGTTCTGTGGGACGACCAATATCTCTACGTCGCGTTTGATTTCGTGGATTCCGATGTTGTGGCCAACGGGACGGAGGACGATCAGGAACACCACAATCTCGGGGATGTGGCGGAGATCTTTCTGAAGCCAACCGACCAGACGTGGTACTGGGAGTTTCATGTGACGCGGCTGGATACGTCTCGACCTACTGGCATGTCGGACGGGGCCGATTTGGTTTGCAGGGAGAAAACTCGCATATTAAACCGCGGTTCATCCAGGCGGCGGCCCAGGTCCATGGGACGCTGAACGACTGGCGTGACCGTGATCAGGGATGGACGGCGGAGGTGGCCATTCCTTGGAGCAAGCTGGACCGCTTCGGGGAGAAGCCAGATGTGAAGGCCAACTGGACGATTCTGTTGGCACGTTACAACTATACGCGATATCGCACGCAGGCGACAGGACCGGAGCTATCCTCGTGGCCCGTCCTATCGCGAGCCGCCTATCATCTCGTCGAACAATATGCTCCGTTGAAGCTCGTACCCTGAGGACACGCCAAGCGAATGCACTGGATTGACTACGCTATCACGCTCGTGCCGTTCGTCATTGTGATGATCGTATCGGCGCGCACGCGCCAGTACGTCAAGAGCGTGGCGGACTTCATGTCGGCCAGCCGCTGCGCCGGGCGGTACTTGGTGTGCAACGCGGCCGGCGAGGCCGCGTTTGGGGCGGTCAGCGCAGTGGCCATATTCGAATACCTGTACAAAACCGGGTTTGTGCTGAGTTGGTGGCAGCAGTTGAGCGTGCCCGCCGGGTTGTTGCTGACCCTGACGGGCTTTGTCGTGTACCGCTATCGGGAGACGCGGGTGATGACGATGGCGCAATTCTTCGAGATTCGGTACTCGAAAGGGTTTCGGGTGTTTGCCGGCATCCTGGCGTTTGTCTCGGGGGTGCTCAACTACGGGATCTTCCCGGCGGTGGGGGCGCGGTTCTTCGTGAATTACTGCGGGTTGTCACAGTCCATTCCATTGGGGGGATTGTCGGTTCCGACGTTTGCCATCCTGATGGCGATCTTCATCAGCTTGGCCCTCTACCTGACGCTCGTGGGCGGTCAGTTGACGATCATGGTCTGCGACTGTCTGGAGGGGATCCTGTCGAACATCCTGTGCGTGCTGGTGGCGGTGGGTCTGCTCTGGATCATACGCTGGTCGGACATCTACACCGCGCTCTCGACCGCCCCCAAGGGACAGTCGATGCTCAACCCGTTCGATACCGGCCAAGCGCGGGACTTCAACATCGGATACGTGCTGATTGGCATCTTCATCCTGGTTTACAACTACATGTCGTGGCAGGGGGGCTACGGGTTTCGCTCGGCAGCGGCCAGTCCCCACGAAGCGCGGATGGGGGGCATCCTGGGCACGTGGCGGGGGTACGCCCGCAGTGTGATGATGACGTTGCTGGGGGTGTGCGCGTTCACATACCTGAATCATCCCCGCTACGCCGCCGGTGCCGCCGAGGTGGCGCAGGCCTTGCAACGGATTCCCGAGGTGCCGATCCAGAACCAGATGCGGGTGCCGGTGGCTCTGGCGCATCTGTTCCCGGTCGGGCTGAAGGGGGCGTTTGCCTGCATCATGTTCTTCGCGATGCTGGCCTGTGACGGCTCGTACATGCACTCCTGGGGCGGGATCTTCATCCAGGACATCATCCTGCCGTTTCGAAAGAAGCCGTTCACACCCGAGCAACACATTCGGTTGCTGCGCTGGTCGATTGCCGGGGTGGGCGTGTTCGCCTTCCTGTTCGGGCTGCTGTTCAACCAGACCGAATACATCCTGATGTTCTTTGCGATCACGGGGGCGATCTTTCTGGGCGGGTCCGGGTGCGCGGTGCTGGGCGGACTGTATTGGAAGAAAGGCACGACGGCAGCAGCGTGGGTCAGCATGATCGCCGGGTCGGTGCTGGCCACCAGCGGGATCGTGCTGCAGCAATGTTGGAAGTCCGTGCAGCCGCACCTGATGAACTGGTTTGCCGATGGCGCGCTGCACCAGTACTTCCTACAGCACCCGGAGAAGTTCCCGATCAATGGCCAGGTCTGGGGGTTCGTCGCCTCGTGCGTGGCGATCCTGTTGTACATCATCGTCTCGCTGCTGACCCGGGCCACCGACTTTGACATGGACCGTATGCTGCACCGCGGGCGCTACGCCGTGGAGGCCCGGCCGGTGGATGTCGCGGGGCCGACCCGAAAAAGGTTCCACTGGGGCGCGCACCTCGGGTTCGACGGGGAGTTCACCACCGGCGACAAACTGATCTCGATCGGGGTGTTTGCCTGGAGCATGTTCTGGTTCCTGGTGTTTGCCATCGGCTGTGTGTGGTACCTGTGGCGCCCCTGGTCCCTGGAAGTGTGGGGCAAGTACTGGTTCGTCTACGCCGTGTTCCTGCCCCTGCTCGTCAGCGCCATTACCACCGTCTGGCTCACTTGGGGCGGCGTCCGCGACCTGCGCCGCCTGTTCCGCGACCTCCGTACCTGCCAACGCAACTCCCTCGACGATGGCACCGTCCTCGATCACCATAACCTCGACGAACTCGCCAAAAACGCACCGCACGCTCCGAGCGACTCACGGGTAGTGGGCACCCGACGACCGTGAATCGACCTTTGACAGTGGGATTGATTGGTGTCGGTGGGTTCGGTGCGTCTCACGTAAAGGCTTTGGAACAACTGGAAGCGGAAGGCCTCGTGCAGCTCGCGTGCGTGGCCGACCCTGCGGACAAACCCTTGGCCGAAATAAAACGAGCGCTGGAATCCCGTGGCGTTCGCTGGTACTTGGATTATGCCAGCCTGCTTGAACAGGAACCAGAACTCGACGCGGTGGCGGTTGCCGCCCCCATTCATCTCCATATGGAAATCACCGCCGCTGCCATTGCCTATGATCTGTTTGTGTACCTGGAGAAACCGCCCGTGCCTCTTATCCAACAACTTGACGACCTGCTGGAGCTTGATGTCCACAAGAAAGTGACGGTGGGATTTCAACTCGTGAACTCCCAGCCGGTGCAGCAACTCAAACTTTGGATTACGCAGGGCGCTTTGGGTAAGATTCGTAGCGTTTGTGTCCACGGTTGCTCGCCACGGTCCGCGGAATATTACGCGCGGACTCCGTGGGCCGGAAAGATGATCTACGATGGCAAGCCGGTATTCGATGGCCCGGCCACCAACGCGTTGTCGCACTGGCTTCACAATATCATGTACCTGGCCGGCAGGAAAATGGACGATTTCGGCCTCCCGGTGGATGTCGAGGCGGAATTGTATCGGATCAGGCCCATTGAAAGTTATGATCTCATTTGCATGCGGGGACACATGGAATCCGGCGCGAGCTTTCAGTTCGTGGTTACTCACGCTGCCGAGGAAGTCGCTCCCTGCAAGCTGGAGGTTGTTGGGTCCAAAGGCCAGGGCGTGGATTACCGAAAACAGCACCGTCTTGGGGAACGATTTGGAATTGTCGGAGTCGGCGCGGCACTGTGCCGATCCTTTCTTGGAATCCTGGCGGCAATTTGTGCGGTTTGCCCGGGCCGAGGAATCCCGGGTGGCCACTCACTTGGAAGACACACGTGGCTTCGTTTTGGCGACGAATGCAGCCCTCGCAAGCTCGGGTGGCATTCACGTCATTGGCCGGCCATCGGGCAATGGCTGTGTCGATACAGGCAAGCTTAACCTTGTAGAATTGGTAGTACATTCGGCACGGGAGGGTGAACTTTTCTCCCAAATGAACGCCGACTGGGGCCGATCCGGCAGGGTGATTGAAATCGCGACCTGGCTTCCTTCAATATCCGGAGCGAGTTTCCCGTAGGATTTATAACACTTCAGTCAACTAAGTGACTAATCGTCTGTTCGATTCTGGGAAGAGTGTTAACCGCGGATTTCTCATAGAAAAACCAACAAGTGCGTTGGAAGTGACAACAGCGTAGATTATTCATTAAACGTAATAATTCATTGACACACACGTCTGCTATCGAGTATCATCGACCAGAGTTGCAGTTGAGTCCGCAGCGTAACTCAATCGGTAAAGAGAGGGCAGATGGTGAATGTTTTGCCAGCACGGCGGAAACGCTCGATGAGTTGGAGTTGTTCACTCCTTTCCGTCACAGGATCGCTGGCGATCGTGGTTTTGATTTATTCGCCTGAACTGAAATTGTGTCTGATCTGGAGTTGACTATTAAACACATCCACAGCTTGGTCTATCCTCGCCGTCGGCGAAAGTTCGCAGCCGTCTTCTTGAGCGTTACCTTGCAGGTCCTGATGGCCGTCCCGTCACGAGCTGGCCTTCGGGTCGTGGCTTATTACCCTTCGTGGCTCAAGGCAAAGTATCCCTGCACTCAAATCAATTATTCACAAATGACGCACATCGCCCATGCATTTGTCTGGCTGAGCGCGAATGGGACACTGGATGTAACGAGTGACTGGTCGTTCTATCCAGAACTTGTGAAAGAGGCCCACGCACACGGCGTAAAAGTTGTGGTATCAATTGGCGGCGGTGGGCGTGGCGCCACGAATTTCGCAACGATGGCGAACGATGTTGTCGCCCGGTCAAATTTCGTCCAACAGCTCACCGCCTTTTGCGTGAGCAACAACTACGATGGTGCCGATATCGACTGGGAATCGCCAGCGAATGTCAACGACATGGCAAACTTCACGGCGCTGTTGAAGGAGTTGCGCGCCAGTTTTCAGACGGCGAATCCCCGTTGGACATTGTCAGCCGTCATTCGATCGCGGCCGTGGGCCGGGCGGTGGTTGGACATTGACCATATTAAAGAACTCCTGGATTGGGTTGGAGTAATGACATATGACTATCACGGGCCGTGGACGGGACATTCGGGCTTCAATGCGCCGTTGTATGGCGCGGATGGGGACCCGTGCGGGATGTCCAACTGCGTTGATGGGTCGGTCCGGTATTACCTTTCGCGCAATCTCCCCAAAGACAAGCTATTGGTCGGACTTCCATTTTATGGTTACCAGCTCTGGTCCGGGAAGCTGTATGCGACCAACAGCGCTGGCGTCGAACTCACGTACGCCGACGCGATGCAGAGAATTTCCAATGGCTGGACCCGCGTGTGGGATAACTCATCACTCGTGCCGTACCTGGTCAATCCCGACCACACGCTCGTGGCGACCTACGATGATCCGATGTCAATTTCAAACAAATGTGAGTATGTTGTCACAAACGGCTTGGGCGGCGTCATCATCTGGGCGCTGGGCCAAGACTTGTATGCGGGAGAAACTCCATTGTTGGATGTGGTCGGATCCAGCCTTCTGACGCCCGGCGGCCCAAGACAACATCGGGCCCATCCATGAAACGCTTGCGCAAAGACTGGTTCGCGGTCGTCACGGACAAAGCTGTTGTTTGGAAGCTTGGCCAGTGGCAGGCCATTGAGAGTGAGTGGTGCGGCGGGAGATGTGCAGAGACACGATGGGTGCCTGTCTCATGGGGTTTCGAGAAAGAGTAACGCATGGAGAACAGAGGACACTTTGGTGGGCAATAAATTAGCCATGACTAGAAAACTATTGGGGACAGTCCGGTCCGTTGGTGTGGTCTGCCTGCTCTGGCCCATGTGGCTGCTCGCCGGGACGGGGGATTCATCAAGCGGGTCGTCGCCGGGCAGCGCCACGGTCCGGTACGTGAATAACGGGACGTGGCTGGACTACGCGTACTTGAGCGAGGCGGAGTATTGGACCAACGTGCCGCAGGTCGCTACACAAATGAGAGACAGCTGCCACGTGTCCTATTGGTTCCTGAATGTGGGTTCGATGGACCAAACCGGCAAGTTGAAGGGTGGGGTGTCAAACGTTGTACACTTTCTCGATACCTTGAAGGGGTGGGAAGACCAGAACCACTATCGTTTCAAAGTGTTTGCCTGGCTCAATGCCAACCGCCCCAAAGTCAACGTGACGAATCCAGCCGTGCGCGCAAATATGGTCGAAGAATGCGGGAAATTGGTCTCCACGAACGTGTCAAACAGTTACATCGCAGGTGCGAACCGGGCGTTTGATGGCATCCAACTGGATTACGAGCCCTGCGGGCCGGCTGACAACGTATTCGACAGTCTGGTTGGCTTCTTCGACCAGGTTCACGGGAAGCTCGTGGCCATCGGCATGGGGAGCACGTTGACCAGTTTCACCGCGGAGAAGTACGGCACCAACAACAGTGAATGGGTGTGGACTCCGCAATACTACTACGATATGGCTCCGCATTTGGACCTGTTGTGCGCCATGACCTACGACACGGGATCAAGGTTGGTCCCGAGTATCAGGACTGGATGGAGTACCAGACAACGAACATCCTGCGGGCGGTGTCCGGGCAAGTGGTGGGGCAACGACGCGCAACATCCACCACCAACCAATCATGTGAAAGTCATGATCGGATTTCCAGCGTTTCCGAACAGTACCTGGCATACCAATGCAGCCGAGAATGTCATCTTTGCGTCTTCTGGCGTGAAGGCAGCGCTGGCTACGTTGTCTGGGCGAGGAGACAATTCCGCCGGGTATTTCGAGGGAGCGGCCGTGTACGCGCACAGCGATGGCACGGGTACAAATGGGTACGCAAATAACGGCACCGATTGGCGTTGGTTCCGTGAGCAATGGCTTGGCACACGATAGGAGCCAGGTGAACAAGAATCCACAGAGGGATGATATTTTGCGACGGACCGGCCTCAGCGGCGTGTGGGGATTGGCCCTCGTTTGTGTGATGTCGTCCCGGATGGCCCACGCCGGCGTTTCCGTGACGCCGGTACCGACCGCGACGCCACTATTCTCGGATAGCTTCGACGCCGACAACGTGGTCGGAACTTCTCCCACCCACTGGCACGTCAGCGCGCCGGCGGGCACGACGGTGCGGGTGGTGGACGCGAGTGTGACCGAGCCATTCTCTCCACCCTATTGTGTGGAGTTGGTGGACAACAGCCCCACGGGACGCCCGGAGATGTATCGGGAGTTTGCTCCCGCGGAAGCGGGACGAGCGACTGCCTCGTTCAAGTTGAAGTCAGCGTCGACGGCACATGCCGCCCTGCAGTTGCGGAGCGACCGGGGAGCCCATCTGTGCTCGGTCGTTTTTGCCGACAACCGAATGATGCGCTATGAGGGAGCGGGTGGGAATGTGATCAGCACGACCCCGTGGACTGCGAGCCAGTGGCAGACAGTGCAGATCGAGTGGTTCAGCGATTTCACGTACAACGCGTCCCTTGGAGACGCGCAATTTGCGCAGCGGGCACATTTCGCGACGAATGCCGTGCCGGGAAGGGTCTACGTGACCGTGGGATATGGGCCCGTTACCAACAAGATCGGATACGTGGATGATGTCAACGTAGTTGGCGCCGAGAGGCGTTCATTGGAATAACAAACGGAGAGATGCTAGTTTCACAATCAGGGAATCAAGGACTCGCAACGAACCCGCCGCACGGTGTTCGGGTGCGAGACATGCTGCAGGATATCTACGCATTTATGGATCAAGTCGTCCATGACCGGATCGGTTGCTTTAAGAAACAGGGTCGATGGAGGGTGCTCTGGTCTCCCAGGTCGCGCGTGAGGATTCGAGGCGCACTTTACGCAACGCTGGCGTATTTTGCTGTCGCGGGTTCTGCCGGCGCGCAGTTGCTGATGTCGGACAACTTCGACGAGGTGGGCAACACGAACGGAGCTGCCCCGGTAGGCTGGACGCTGAATTTGCCCGCCAGCACCCAGGCCACGATCGTGAATGGTTCCGTCACGACTCCCGAATCCGCGCCATATTGCGTGGAACTTGTGGATAACAGTAGCAGTTCACTCCCGTGATTTATCAATCGTTCCGTGCGGAATCAAACGGTGTCGCCATGGCTTCTTTCAAGGTTCCCAGCTTCGGAGCCGGTCGGCCTATTTGGAATTGAACACGACGAACGGCGCATTTTTGACGGCCCTGGTCATGGACACCAATGGATTGGTTGGGTATCAGAGCACGAGCAACGTCACGGTGGATACGTCGATTCCGTGGACCCCCGGCGTGTGGCAAAAACTCCAGATCGAGTGGTTCGCCAACGAAACCTTCAACGCCTATATCGGCAGCACCCAGGTCGTACGGGGGGCGTCATTCGCGTCGACCGCACTGCCGGGCCGGATCAGCCTCCTCGCCGGAACCAGCACGGGGACGGGGCGGACGAATTTTGCCGATGACGTGCAGGTAGTGGTCACGGAAATGTTGATGACCGATAGTTTTGACACCAACGAAACGGTCGGCAGTGTTCCAACCGGATGGGTCGTGACCACTCCGGTGGGCACCACCAACCTCGTCGTGAATTCGACGGTGCAGCCCCCGCTGAGTTCTCCTAACTGCGTGGAGTTCAGCGACAACGGCGTCTCGCCCGGCCCCCAGATGTACACCAATTTCACGGGGATGGCCGATGGACGGGCATTCTATTCGGCGTTCATTCCCTCTACAAACCAGGCGCCGTTCGATATGCACCTGCGGGACACGAACGGGAACTTCCTCGCCGCAATCCGCCTCGCGGAAAACGGAAGCATGTCGTACAACGACTCGCCCGGAGGCAATGGTCCCTTCACGACCACCCCGGTTTCCTGGACCACGAATACCTGGCAAACGCATCCGGGTCGATTGGTTTAGCAATTACACGTTCAGCGTGTATCTTGGCCCGACGCAGATCGTCGCCAACGCGCCATTTTCGACGAATACGATACCGGCGAGAGTGCTGTTTCGACTGGCAGACTCAACCAGCACGAACTGTCTGGCGTACTTGGACAACGTGCTCGTGAGTCATCAGGCGTATCCCGGCTCGGCCAACTACACCAACAATGCCACCTGGCTCGGATATAATTATTTGGGCACGCAGAGCTACTGGTCCCAGGTGCCACAACTTGCGTTCCAAATGAAGACGAACTATCGGGTGCCCTATTGGTTCATCAACGTGGGATCCCTGGGTACCAATGGCGTGCTGCAGGGCTCGGTGGCCGGTGTCACGAACTTCTTGAACACACTGAAGACGTGGGAGAACCAGCAGGGCTACCAGTTCAAGGTGTTGGCGTGGGTCAACGGTGACATGCCCTACAGCGGCGGCCCGACCAGCGGCCTGGTGAACGTGAACATTGCCTCGGTGGCTTCCAACATCGTGATGGAAGCCGAGAAACTGGTTTCGACGAACGTGGCGGGAAGTTACATCGCCCATGCGACGCGAGCGTTTGATGGCGTGCAACTGGACCTCGAACCGTCAGGGCCCAACGGGTCAGACACCCAATTCTGGAACATTGTGCAGATGGTCGTCAACATCAAGAGCGCCTTCCGGTCTCTCGGGGTGGGAAACAAATTGACGTCGTTTACGTCGCCCTCGTACACCACGACGAGCACCAACAACGCCGTCTGGGACTGGCCGCCGATGTACTACTACGCCATGGGCACGAATATCGATTTGCTCTGCGCCATGACCTACGACACCGGCTATACCAGCGGTTCGCAATATCAGAGTTGGATCCAAGACCAAACAACG
The DNA here is from genome assembly GCA_963766065.1 of uncultured Verrucomicrobiae bacterium. Classification (GTDB taxonomy): domain Bacteria; phylum Verrucomicrobiota; class Verrucomicrobiia; order Palsa-1439; family Palsa-1439; genus Palsa-1439. The sequence continues at coordinate 105,347 of CAVYAC010000057.1, read as the reverse complement.
AATATTCTCAAAATGGTCTCGGGGAGCTACTGGAACACTAACTCGCTACATCCCGCGCCGACCAACGACGTGCAAGTCATGATCGGTTTTCCGGCATTTCCCAACAGTTCCAACCATACCAATACCGCCGAAAACATCTCGTTTGCCGCTCCCGGAGTGCAAGCCGGTCTCACGAATCTACAATCGCGTGGGGATCTTTCGACGAATTACTTTCTGGGGGCCGCCGTATACCTTCAAAACGATGGGACCGGTGACGACGGCTATGCCAGCTACGACACCGACTGGTGGTGGTTTGGACAATATTGGCTGAACACTTGGGCGGACTTGGGCGCTCTGGCGAATCTATTCGTCAGCCCGGCCATCCTCAACTTCGGGTCGGTGACGATCGGCACGACCAACAGCCTGCCGTTTTCGGTGATCAATACCGGCTACCAGTCTCTGACTGGCACCGCGACAGTCGGCAGTCCCTTCGCCGTGACCGCCGGTAGTCCGTATGCCGTTGGGGTTGGCCAAACCCAGGTGGTGACGGTGAGTTTTACGCCACTGTCAACCGTTGCATTCACCAACGCGGTGATTTTCACCAGCAACGGTGGAAGCTCGACGAACACGGTAATCGGCGTGGGCAAGACGCCGGCGCAGATCAGTGTCAGCCCGTTGAGTCTGGATTTCGGCACGGTTGCGACGGCCAGTTCGTCGCAGGGCACGTTTGTCGTGACCAACGTCGGTGGCAGTGCGGCGACCAACGGAACGGTCGCAGTTACCGGCGGGCCATTCACCATCGTCTCGGGCAATGCGTTTGCATTGGCGACCGGCGCATCCACCAACGTGGTGGTCCAATTCGCGCCGTCCAGTGCCGGCGGGTTCACCAATGCCGTCGTTGTGGCCACAGGCAACGGTGGGAACTCGACGAACGCCATCACCGGCACGGGCGCGGTCGCTCCCGTGGCGAGTTTCACGGCCACTCCGAGCAGTGGTGTCGAGCCTTTGGCAGTAACGTTTACCGACACGTCGGCCGGCACCGCGCCGCTGAGCCTGACATGGACCCTGGGCGACAACACGGCGACCAACACTTCCGGTGGCGCGGTCTTTCCGCACACCTATGCCGCAGGCACGTACACCGTGACACTCACCGCCAGCAACGCGGTCGGCTCCAGCACGATTGTGTCGAATAATCTGATCTCCGTGCTATCGGCGTTCCAAGCGTGGCAATTACAGTATTTCGGTTGCACGAACTGCCCGCAGGCGCAAGCGGGCGCGGATCCCTACGGCAAGGGCATTAGCAACACCAACCAGTTCCTGCTCGGGTTGAACCCGACGAATCCAGCATCGGTGTTCCAGATCCTTCAGGTGACGCCGCAGGGCGGCGACATGCAGATCACTTGGGCAACAGGCGGCGGGATCACGAATGTCGTGCAAGCGACCGCGGGATTGGCGGACGGCTCGTACTCAACCAATTTCGTTGACGTCAGCCCGTTGATCATCATTCCGGGCAACGGCGACACCACGACCAACTACCTGAACACGGGCGCGGTAACGAATTTCTCCACCCTGTACTATCGGATACGGTTACAACAGTGACGGAGTGTTTGCTGGCAGAGATATTGGGCTTTCGAACAGGCGGCGGTCCGAGTGGGCGCCGCGAAAGACACGGCGTCAACTGACAATTTATGAAATCAGAGGAACTCCGAACCCGCCACATCAGCGCACCATTGGATAAGTCTTTCCGGCCTGCGGCGCTCGCCAATCAAGGTTATCTCGAAGTCGCTAAACGCTCGGGAAAGACGGTCTCTCTGGTGATCGGCATGGAACGTGAAGACGGTCGTCTCTCGCGGTTTGAGACGCCGGTACTTGACGAACCGGACGATCGAACGTTTTTCTACGTGGAGCGACTGGTGAAGTTTCTGTTGTGGGCGTGGGGCGGGTGGAAGATCCACGTGGGAGGGCCACGACGCATCGGCGAATACATTCGTGACTGCTATGCCCTGGGCGGCACCCGCGCATTTGACGTGGACTTGATGAGTCGGGTGTACGAGCGGACCTTCGATGTGGCGGTAATGGAAGCCGACGACGTGCCCGCGGAACGTGAGGTGGCTTCCCCCAAGGGTGGCCATCTGGACGGTTGCCGTATCGGGTTCGATCTGGGTGCCAGTGATTACAAAGTTGCCGCGGTCAAGGACGGCGCCACCGGTGTTTAGTGCCGAGTTTCCCTGGGACCCGAAGAACCAGGCGGATCCCGGCTATCATTTCACGAAACTGAATGAAGGGATCGCGCAGGCGGCCCGGTATCTGCCCCGCGTCAACGCAATTGGCGGTAGCACGAGCCGGCGTGGTTGTGGATAACCAGATCATGGTGGCCTCGTTGTTCCGCTCCGTGCCTGTCGAACGCTTTGGGGACGCGAAGAACATCTTCCGTCGCCTGCAACAGCAGTGGGATGTGCCCGTGGAGGTGGCCAACGACGGGGATGTGACCGCGCTGGCTGGCGCGTTGTCGCTGGGAGTCAACGGCGTTCTCGGCGTGGCGATGGGATCGAGTCTGGCCGCAGGGTATCTGGATCCCCGGGGGCGGATGACCGGCTGGCTCAATGAACTGGCCTTCGCGCCAGTGGACTATAATCCCCAGGCGGCGACCGATGAATGGTCGGGCGATCGCGGGGTGGGGGCCCTGTACTTTTCGCAACAGGCCGTTCACAGGCTGCTGCCGGCCACCGGTATCGAGCTGCCCGTCGGGATGGGTCTGCCCGGAACGCCTGTTGGAAGTGCAGGCGCTGATCGCGAAGGGCGATCAACGCGTCGCCGCGATCTATGAGACCATCGGGGTGTATCTGGGTTACGCCGTCGCGCAGTACGCCGAATTCTATGATTTTGAGCACCTGCTGATTCTGGGTCGCGTGATGACCGGCACCGGTGGTACCCTCCTAGTGGCAAAGGCAGGGGAGGTGCTGCGGCAGGAGTTTCCCGGACTGGCCGAACGGGACCGGTTGCATGTGCCCGACGAAAAGAGCCGACGGGTTGGCCAGGCCGTGGCCGCCGCCAGTTTGCCCGCCATTTCGAGGCAAGAATGATGAAACTGCACAACGCGACGGCGGAGGTCTTTGTTCCGGACGGTGCGGCGGCGGCGGAAGCGCTCCAGCGCATCACGCATCTGGGGATCGGAGCCCATCAGGACGACTTGGAGTTCATGGCCTTTCACGGCATCCTCGCCTGCTACCATGGTCAGACCGAATGGTTCGGCGGGGTGACCTGCACCAACGGCGGCGGCAGCTCCCGAAGCGGGCCCTATGCCTCCTATACGGATGAGCAGATGCGTGGCGTGCGACGGGCGGAACAGCGCGCGGCCGCAGTTTTGGGGCATTACGGGGTGATGATTCAACTCGATTACCCGAGCGCGGACATTAAGAGCTCCAAGGACACCGCGCTAAAGAACGATTTGAAGGAGATTCTCTCAACCACGGGGCCGCAAGTCGTGTATACGCACAATCCGGCCGACAAGCACGACACGCATATTGGAGTGGTCATCGCCGCACTCCAGGCCATGCGGGAACTGCCTCGCGACCAGTGTCCGCAGAAGGTCTGGGGTTGCGAAGTCTGGCGGAACCTCGACTGGTTGTCCGACGAAGACAAGGTGTTAATGGATGTCAGCGGCCACGAGAACCTGGCGGCGGCATTGAACGGGGTATTCGACTCGCAAATCGCCGGCGGCAAACGCTACGATCTGGCGACGCTGGGCCGCCGGCGGGCCAATGCGACGTTTTTCGAATCACACGCCACGGACAAGACGGCACAACTGGCGTTCGGCATCGATCTGACGCCGCTGGTGGCCGACGAGACCCGGGACATCGTCGAATACGTGAGCGGGTTCATTGACCGGTTTCGGGCAGATGTGAAACAGAAGCTGAACAGCCGACTGGGGCGCTGAGCATGCGGATGAGTGTTTCATTGGTTCGAAAAACGACCCGCGCATCGGCCGGTTTGCCGGTCGGCGAAGGCGGCGAAACGAAGCCCCCATTTTTTTTCAATGAGAAACCCAAACGAGGAGAACCAGTATGCAAGTAGGCTTTTACGGACACGTTAGGCAATACCACAACATCCAACGGGAGATCGACGCCAACATCGCACGCGTCTTGGCGAGCGGCGAGTACGTCCAAGGGCCCATGTTGAAACAGTTCGAAAAGGAACTGGCCGAGTTTCACGGGATGAAGCATGCCGTCGGCGTCGCCAACGGCACCGATGCCATCTGGCTGGCCTTGATGGCCCTGGGCGTCGGCCCCGGCGACGAGGTGATCACGCATCCCAACACGTTTTTCGCCACGGCGGAAGCCATCTGGATTGTCGGCGCGACCGCCGTGTTCGTGGATTGCGATCCCCAGACCAGGTGCCTGGGCCCGGCCAGGATCGAGGCGGCGATCACACCAAAGACCAAGGCGGTGATTCCGGTGCACCTGTACGGTCAGTGTGCGGATATGCCAGCGATCAGGAAGATCGCTGACCAGCACGGCCTGCGGGTAATTGAAGACAACGCCCAAGCCATTGACGCGGCGGGCGACAACTTCAAGATCGGTCAACACAGCGACGCGGCCACAACCAGCTTCATCATCCAGAAGAACCTCGGGACATTCGGTGACGGGGGCGCGCTGGTGACCAACCGCGCCGATGTGGATGCCCGGGTTCGTCAATTGCGCAACCATGGCTCGAGTAAGCGCAATGTCCACAGCTTCGGATTTAACAGTCGACTCGATGATTTGCACGCGGGTGTGCTGAGCGCCAAGCTCAAGCATATCCATGAGTGGAACGACAGGCGCATCCAGTGGGCGGCGCAGTACACCGCCGGACTCGCGGATGCCAGGAGCATTGACCTGCCCCACCAGCGTCGCGGCTATCGGCATGTGTTTCATCTCTACGTGATCGAGACAAAGAGACCCGAGCAGCGCGACAAACTCCTGGATCATCTGGTCAGGAATGGCGTTGACGCCAAGACGCATTACTCGATTCCCATCCACAAACAGGAAGGCTACCCGTGGGGTAAGGGCGCGCGCATTGTCGGCTCCCTGGCCAACGCTGAGCGCAATGCCGCCTGTTGCATCAGCCTGCCGATGTACCCCGAGTTGACCGCCGAGGAAGTGGACTACGTGATCGATCAGGTTCTGGCTTGGGACAAGGCGAACGCCGGAGCGACGGGTCGATAGCGGCATGAACACGTACAAGGTTCTGGTTGTCGGGATGGGCAAGCGCGGGATGCACCATGCCACGGCTTTCTGCGCCAATACGCGCTTCGAGTTGGCCGGTATCTGCGACATTGACGCGGCCAAGCTGGCAGCGGCTGCGCCCAAACTGGGTCACCCACGAACCGATACCGACGCAACCCGGCTGGCTCACGCAGTCCGGCCGGACGTGTTCTGTTTTTGCACACTGCCCAATCTGCGGCTCGACCTGGTGAAACTGGGGGTGGATAGCGGGGCGAAGATGATTGCGTTTGAGAAACCGGTGGCCATGACCAGCGCTGAGGGCCTGCAGATCAAGCGGGTGCTCGACGCCACAAGAGTCAAAGTGGTTGTCAGCCACCAACACCGGTACGGCGAACATTATCGAAAGGTCAAGGAGATCATCGACAGCGGGGCACTGGGACGAGTCCATACGGTGTACGGTACGGCAACCGGTTGGGCGGCCCACATGCTCAGCCACTTGATTGATTACACCAGCTGGTTCAACAACTACACGGACGCGGCTTGGGCCATGGCCCAAGCCGCGGGCCGGGCAAGCTGGCCGACCTGCATAACTCGGCCGATTACATCGCAGGTGTCGTCCACTTTCAGAACGGCGTACGCGGTATCTACGATTGTGGCGCCGGCGCGCCCGATGTCCGGAGGTGCCCTACTGGTGGCGCAAATGCCGCATTGGCGCACAAGGCACTGAGGGGTTCGCCGAAGTACTAACCGGCAGCGGCTGGCGTGTGGTGACCAAGAATGGCACACAGTCCGGCCCTGGCGGCATGGATTACGAGCATGACATGAAACCGTACATTCAGGACATGGCCGATTGGCTCGACGATGACCGGAAGGTTCACCCGTGCTGCTTTGAGAATGCGTACAAGGGGTTTGAAATCATGATGGCGTTAACCCGATCCGCCGCTGAAGGCGGTCAGGTCGCCCTGCCGCTGACAGAGGGCGTGGATGAAATCGCCGCGCTGAAGGCGAAGCTGCCGGCGCGGAAAGTCCTTCTGACGTTGGCCGACAGCGCGAAGGAATATCCCGGCTAAGCCATGGAAGTGATCATTGGCCCGAACAAATCGGATGCCGTGCAATCGGCCGCACGGATCATTGCGAAGGAGTTGCGCACCTGCCCGCGTTTGGTGCTGGGACTGGCCACCGGCAGCACGCCGTTGTTGCTGTACCGTGAGTTGGTGGCGATGAAGTTGGACTGGAGTCGGGTGAAAACATTCAATCTCGACGAGTACGTCGGCTTGGCGCCGGATCACCCGGCCAGTTATCACCGCTTCATGTGGGAGAACCTGTTTCGTCAGGTCAACATCAACAAGGAATGTGTGCACATCCCCGGATGGACGCGCTGGGGACATCCCTGCGTATTGTGCTCTGTACGAAGAGTCGATTCGCGCGGCCGGCGGCATCGATTTGCAGGTGCTCGGCATCGGTACGGAAGGTCACATTGGATTCAACGAGCCGAACGTCATCGCTGGCCTCACGCACGCGCATCAAGACGCTGACACAGCAGACGCGTGCGGACAACGCGCCGTCTTTTGGGGGTCAGGATCGCGTCCCCCATCATGTCATCACCATGGGCGTCGGCACGATCGTGGAGGCACGACAAATCCTCCTGCTCGCGTTCGGGAAGAACAAGGCGCGCGCGGTTGCCGAAGCGGTGGAAGGCCCGATCACCGCGATGTGCCCGGCCTCCGTACTGCAGATGCATCCGACGGCGAAGGTTGTCCTCGACGAGGCCGCCGCATCACGACTCAAGAGGGCGGACTATTACCGCTGGGTCTACGATAACAAACCGGACTGGCAGAAACTTTAGTCGGCCTCCGGAGTCGTATCGGCTGCCAAATCGGCGCGAAATACCCACAGAAGCCATAACTTCACTCGGTGCATCTACGCCGATTACCAACTGCATCCGATGGACAAAAGCGGATTTTGGCCGCGTAAATGGCCTTGTTTATGGCATTTATTATGCGGTGTTCTGAAGGGTGGCTTCTGGAAAAAATATTTCACCTAATGTAATATTTGTGTTGACGCCTTGGATGACGTGTGTATTATGGCGACAGGCGAAAACGCTGCCATTTCGAAATCGAGCACGAAAGGGAGAAGCTATGAGCAATTTGTTCCTGTGCTGCAAAGCGCATGCGAGGGTACTTCAATCACGCCAGAACTACACCAACCAACTTGCCGTCTATGCTATGGGTGTCGTGTGCAGTTTGTTGTTAAGTGCGACAAGCTACGCCATTGACATTACGTGGACGAACAGCAACGCGGGATGGGACACGCCCGCGGAATGGAATCCCTCCCAGGTGCCGGGCTCCAACGACCGCGCGATTTTCAATGATAGTGCGACAATATCGGGTTATGCGGTGGGCCTCAACGTTTCCAACGACGTGGTCGGCAAAGTTCTCTTTAGCGCTGCCGGCAAAGGAATGTATTGGAAAAACAACACCAACACGCTGACAATCCTCAACAGCTTTGTGATGGACCAGGCCAGCACGGCGACCGCTGTCAACACCCTTCGAACCGGTTTCATCGCCTGTACGAATTCCAGTGGGACCAGTACGTTCCAGGTCGGCAACTACTCCGACGGCGGAATGGGACTGTTAACCATGCAGGCGCAAAGTGGTACCCTTCCTTCCCCGACCAACTATCCGACCCTCATCGCGAACAACTTCCTGGTGACCAGCAATAACTCGACGCTTTCCTTCCAAGCGGGCACGCTGACCACCTACGGCGGGTCAATCGACCGGGGCACGGCGACAACATTTACCGGTCTGGCGCCCGCTGCCGGCGACATCGCCACCTGGAATATTCTGGGTGGAACCAACTCGATCACCTACCTCGGCTCGGGCCAGAACGAGTTTGCGTACCTCAATAACGGCGGCACAATGGATATCAACGTGAGCGGCTCAAATACGCTCTGGGCTGTTGGCGGCACTGAATGCGATGTGGGCTGGAACAGTACAGCGAATCTTGTCGTCAGCGGTGGCGCCGTGATGACGAACGCCGGAACTGCGTATATAAGCCGCAACGGGACTGGCTGCAGCAACAATACCGTCGTCGTGACCGGGGCCGGATCGCGATGGCAATACGGCACCATCTTGTATGTGGGTTCCGCCGCCAGGAACAATACAATGACGGTTTCCGCGGGGGCGCAGATGAATGGCGGAGGCGTTGAACTTGGCGCCGGGGGGGCGGGAGTTCCAACAACCTGCTCACGGTTACGGACACCAATACGACGTGGAATCTCATCGACATTTTGGAGGTCGGCGTGGCCGCTCCCAACAACACGCTGATCATCTCCAACACCGCACAAGTCATCGACGCGGGAACATACACCGCCCTGGGCCAGAATGCCGCGAGCACGAATAACGCAGTCATCGTGGATGGAGCCGGCACGGTCTGGTCGACGGCGACCGGCGGCAGCCACGTCACCGTTGGCAATGCCAGTCCGTTCAACAACGTGACGGTCAAGAACGGCGGAGAGGTCATCAGCTCGGGCGTCAACGTTGGCGACGCCAGTACGGCGTCGAATTGCACGGTGCTGGTGACCGGTCCCGGCTCGTTGTGGAGTGACGCGGGGCTGTTCGACGTTGGCGTTGCTTCGAAGGGAAATCAGTTGGTTGTTACCAACGGAGCGCAATTGAACACGGCAAACCTTTACGTCGGCTTTGGTGACACCGCGACGGGTGTTGGAAACAGTGTGGTGGTTGCCGGCGGCAGCCTCTTCGTAACGAATGCGAGTTCGGCCCTGTTCATCGGCGGCGGAGGTGCGCAGAACTCGTTTACGTTCAACGGCGGCACCATCACGGTCAACGAGTTGGTCCTGAGTTCGGCCAGCGTTTTCAACTTCAACAGCGGCGTGTTGAATCTGGAGTACGCCATCGTCACCAACGGCTCAGCGTTTGTGGTTGGCAATGGCACCAGCGCGGCCACCTTGAACCTTCTCCCATCCTTCCTCCACGTCTATTCCAGCGGTTTGAATATCTCGGCCAATGCAACACTCACCGGTATTGGCGCGATCAGCAATAACGTGACGCTGGCAAACGGAGCCACGCTGGCCCCAGGCTCGGGTGCCACCGTCGGAACTCTGACGGTGAAGCAGAACCTCACGTTGGGCAACTCGTCGGTGCTCCAATACGGTTTGGGCACGAACAGCGACCTGACGGCCGTGGGCGGCAATCTGACGCTGGGCGGCACGCTCAACATCAGCAATGCCGGCGGGTTTACCAACACTACCTACACACTGTTCACGTATTCGGGCACGTTGACGTATAACGGCGTGACCATCGGTTCGACGCCAAACGCGGGCTTGGTGTACACGATCAGCACCAATTCAGCCAACGCCGTGAGCCTGAACGTGGGCTTCACTTCGCCCGCCGGCGCCATCAGCGGGTCTGCGTCCGTGAACGCGGGGGACAGCGGTGACACCTATTCGATTTCCAGCGTCAGCGGCGCGACCACGTACACATGGACCGTGCCGACGGGCGCCACCATCACCAGCGGCCAGGGTACGACATCAATCACCGTGAATTTTGGATGTTCCGCCACTTCAGGCACAATCACGGTCACTCCTTCCAACGCCGGTGGGACTGGTGGATCCAGCAGTCTGGCAGTCGCGGTCACCGATGTGGGCGCGGCGGGCAGCATCAGTGGCCTGTCCACCGTTTGGCATGGCCAGACTAGCGTTACGTATTCGATTGCCAGTGCCAGTGGGGCGACAACCTATACGTGGACCGTGCCGTCGGGGGCGGGCATTACCAGCGGCCAGGGTACGACCTCGATCACTGTCAACTACGGGTGCGCGGCGGTTTCCGGGAATGTCACGGTCACGCCGGCGAATGGCAATGGTTGCGCGGGCGGCTCCAGCAGCCTGTTCGTGACGGTGACTACCACGCCGAACGTCTCGGCGCCCAACCCACAAACGGTGTGTGCGGGCGCTACCGCGAACTTTTCTGTCACAGCCACGGGCATCGGGTTGACGTATCAATGGCAGAAGAACGGTGTGAACATCAGCGATGGCGGCTCGATCAACGGATCGGGCACGTCTTCGCTCACCCTCAACAATGTGGCGACCGGCGATTCGGGCGCGAGCTTTGACTGCGTGGTTAGCGACCTGTGCAATTCGTCGGCCACCTCCAGCGCGGCAACGCTCACGGTCAGTCCGACCTCAGTGGGCGGTACAGCGAGCGCGGCTTCCGCCGCCGTGTGCAACGGCGACAGCACAACGATCACCCTGTCGGGCAGCGTCGGCCTGATCCAATGGCAGTCCTCGATGGACGATGTGACGTTTGCCAGTATCAGCGGCGCGACAAACGCCGCGGTCAGCACCGGCCCGGTGGTGGTGCCGATGTATTATCGGGCGGTGGTGATCAGCAGTCCGTGTTGGGCGGCGACCTCGACGGTGGCGTCAGTGACGATCAACACCAACGCCCCGAGCATCAGCGCGGAGCCGGTCAGCGCGGACGTGTGCGTTAACAGCGCGGCGACGTTGACGGTGTCGGCCAGCGGCAATGGGCCGCTGAATTATGCCTGGCGGTTGCGGGGCACAGGCTGGCCGAGCGGGTGGAGTTTGACTACCGGCGGCGGCGCGTTCTTCGTGTCCTCGTCGACGGGCGACAACGATGGTGACCCGACCTCCAACGGCGGCAACAACATTGACACCAGCGGGGAGTCTTGGGGCATGAACAACACCGGCGGCGACGAGACCGACGCATTGCGTCCATTCCCGGCGGCGTTGGGCGTGGGCCAGACGTTTGCGATCGACATGGACAACGGCAAGTTTGTGGACAACTACGTCGGGTTCAGTTTGCAGAATTCCGTCAGCGGCGGGCAGAATTCCGTCAGCGGCAACGATTTGATGGATGTCTGGTTTGGGAACGGCAATAGCGACTACACCATTAGCGACGCCACCGGCGACCACGACAGCGGGGTGGCGTTCACCGATGCCGGCATCCACGTGTTGGTGCGGCTGACGGGCACAAACACCTATGCCGTGACCATCACCCGGTACATCGACGGCAGCACCCAGAGTTTTGCGGGCACGCTGGCGGGTTCCGGGGCGGTGGAAGGGCTGCTGTTGTTCGACGCGAACGGCGTGGGCGGTTCCGACCGGAACCTGTACTTCAACAACGTGCGCGTGGCGTCAGCCGACGACAACGCGGCGGACCCGGCCTACAGCGGCGGGTGGACCAACGGATCCAACGGCGGCCAGATACCGCTGGTCAACGGCGGCGACATTGCCGGGGCCAATACCTCGACACTGACCGTTTCGCCGGCGGCGTTGACGGACAGCGGTTCGTATGACGTGTGCGTGGACGATGCCTGCGGCCTGGCGACGATCTCCAGCGTGGCGACACTGACGGTCAACCCGAATCCGACGGTATTCAATGTGACCGGCGGCGGGGCGTACTGCGCCGGCGGCAGCGGGGTGGCGGTCGGCCTGGATGGCTCGCAGTCGAACGTCAATTACCAATTGGAACTGGGCGGCATTTCGACCGGCGCGTCCGTGGCAGGCACCGGCGCGGCCATTTCGTTCGGCAGCCAGACGGCAGCGGGCAGCTACACGGTAGTGGCTACCAACGCCACGACCGGTTGCACGGCGTCCATGAGCGGGAGCGCGACGGTGACAATCAATCCGACACCGAGTTGCAGCGTCACTCCGGCCAGTGCGGCGATCTGTGTCGGCGGTTCCCAGACGTTCACGGTGACTCCGAGCGGCGGCACGCCGGGCTACACGTACCTGTGGAGCGATGGATCGACCGGAACGAGCCTCACCACGAACGCGGCGGGCACGTACTCCGTAACGGTCACCGATTCCGACGGCTGCACGACGACGTGCAGCGCCACGTTGACGGTCAATCCGCTGCCGACAGTCAGCGTGAACTCGGCTAGCGTCTGCGCTGGCGGCTCGGCCACCTTGATCGCGACCACCGGTGCGTCCGCCCCGAGCTATCTCTGGAGCCCGGGCGGTGCGACCACCGCGTCGATCACGGTTTCGCCGGCTGCCACGACCACCTACACCGTCACGGTCACGGATGGCTCCACGGGTTGCGCCAATAGCGGCTCCGGACAGTGACGGTCAATCCGCTACCGACGGTGAGTGTCAACTCGGCTACCGTCTGCGCGGGCGGCTCGGCCACCTTGACCGCGACCACCGGCGCGTCTTCCCCGAGCTACCTGTGGAGCCCGGGCGGTGCGACCACCGCGTCGATCGCGGTTTCGCCGGCCTCGACGACCACTTATACCGTAACGGTTACGGATGGTTCGACGGGCTGTGCCAACAACGGTTCCGGCACGGTGACCGTCAATCCGCTGCCGTTGACGCCGACGGCGGGCAACAACGGGCCGATCATCGAAGGCAACACGCTGAATCTGACGGCCAGCACTGTGGACAATACAATCTACAGTTGGACCGGGCCGAATGGCTTCGCATCCACGAACCAGAATCCATCAATCTCGAACGCCACGTCGGCAGCCAGCGGTGCGTATCTGGTGACCGTGACGGACAGCAACGGTTGCACGTCCGCCGCCGGGTCAACGACCGCGCTGGTGACGGCGCTGCAGATCACGTCGATCACGACGGTCGGCAATGACATCCACATCACGTGGTTGACGACGGGCGGGGAGACGAATGCGGTACAAGCGACAGTTGGCACCCCCGGCTACAACACGAACTTCGTCGATATCAGCGGACCGCTCCTCATCCTCGGCAGCGGGGACACGAGCACCAATTACGTCGATGTCGGCGCAGCGACCAACTCGCCCGCGAAGTTCTACCGCGTGCGCTTGGTGCCGTAGCACGACGTCATCAGCTGGCAATTCCCGCGCGGCATTCGTCAGGCCGAGCTCCTGCAGTTGGTCAGCGACAACGGCTGCGCCAGTTGACTTCAATAGGCTTTCCTGCGGGAGTCTGGGGTGCTGGGCGCGTCAGCAGGTCTTCATCAGCTATGACAACCCCAAGGGCAACGCCGATACCGAACGCGTCCTCAGCACGAGCACAAAGTGCTGATGGACGTTAGCGGTCATGAGAACCCCGTCGTAGCTCTGAATTCTTCCCGAGACGGGTTTACTCCTCTTGGGGAACTTCTTTCAAAATATCTGCGTCAATCACTTCAAAGGCAACGTCCTTGTACCGGCCGCGCAAGGCGCAGCTCAAATGCGTGGGATCGAGCAGGCTTACGCTGTTGGGTGGCAGAGGGGCCATTCAAACACTAACAAACCTTGACAAAACCTGTCAGGGAAACTGTCAGGGCTGGATAGTGGCGGTGTACCCCCTGGTAGTGACTGGCTAGTGTTAGAGAATTGTCAGTTGGGCAGGAGTTGGTAAAGAACAAGGGCTCAACCCAAACCGAGCAAGGAATGGAGTCGAGCCCATGTCAGAGACCTATGCGGTCTCCATATCGGTCAGCCTGACGGTACGGGGACGGTTCACCAACGTCAAGCATTTGGAGGAAGCGGTGCAGCAGCAAGTTCAACAAGCCGCGCAACAGTTCTATGCCCAAGCCGTGGCGGCCTACCAGCGGCAGTGGCTGGCGGCGCATCGGGAGCGCTATCAATCGGTGCGCTGGCGCCAGCGGCAATTACTAAGCCCGTGGGGCGAGCTGGCGCTGCCGGTGCTGATGGTGCGGGAGCGCGGTCGGTCTCGAGGCGGCTATCACAGCTTGGGCAAGGTGCTCTGGCGCGGCAAAGCCACGCGGTTGTTAAGCCCGCAGGTGGAACGGCAGGCCTTGGAAGCCGCCACGGGGCAGAATTACCGACCGGCGGCGCGCCAGTTGAGCCAGCGCTGCGGGGCGCGGGTGTCGCACTGGGCGGTGTGGCGATGCGTCCAGTATTACGGGGCCAAACTCCAGGACCAACTGCAGCGGGACTGGTGGCCGGACCCGCCGCGTAAGGTGGCGGCGGAGGTGGTGGTGACCGAGGTGGACTCGACGTGGTTGAAGTGGCAGCGGCGGGGGTGCGGCCACGAGGGGCCGCAGCATTTCCTCATGCATTTGGGGCTGCATTACACGGGCCGCAGCCGCCGCCTGGATCAGCGGGGTCGTACCGACGTGAGCCTGGACCAGAAGACCTGGTTGGTGGGCACGGGCAGCCTCGGTGAGTTCGGCACGCGCCTGCGCCGCCACCGTGACCGACACTATCCGCCGGGCCGGGTCCCGCTCCCTGACGGTGCTGCTGAGCGATGGCGACGAGGGACTGAAGTGGGTGCGGGAACGCGAATTCCCCGAGACACTGTGGCTGCTGGATCGCTGGCACATCGGCCAGAAGGTGCGCGAGTTTGTCGGCCCGGATCAGGCCGCGTGGCGCTCGATCATGGCGGCGGTGTATGCCCACGACAGCGAAGCGGCCTTGGAGGCGCTGCGGTCCATGGAACCGGCCTTCGACGACCCGCGCCGCGAGGGCTTCCACGAACTCTTCGGCTATCTGCTGGGCCATCGGGACGGCATCGATGCCTTCGGTCAGATCCCCAAGCGCTACCGTCAGCGCCACGGGTGCCTCGGCCCGGTGGTGCGGGCGGGCAGCGGCGCGGTCGAGAAGAACGTCGAGGTGCACATCAACCGTCGCTTCAAACGCCAAGGGCGCGGCTGGAATCCGGTGCGCGCCGACCGCCTGGCCCAATTACGCTGGCTGCAGCAGGACCACAGAAACTGGAATCACTGGTGGAACAACGTCTGCCTCACCACCACGAAAATAAACCCGGGTTGGCCCACCACTGACAATTGACAAACAGTACCTAGTGACTGCCTAGTGACGGATTAGTCTTGAACCCTCAGGAAAAACCTGCGAAATTCCTCAGGAAAACAGAGGTACAAAGGCGCGAGTCCTACCTGCGGAGCCAATTTAATTCCGAAGTGTCCCTGCCTGTAAACCCGGTTCACACCTTGGGCGAGTACACCGTGCCGGTGCGGCAGTTCACCACTGGGTGATTTCGTCGTCGGGTTGGAACAGTTGCGGGAACATCCGCTTGAGTTGTTGATTGCTGAAGCGGTCGAACCCAAGGCAGCCGTCGTGGTTGACGGCGTGTACATCGCAAGTCGTGGAGACCTTGTTCGCCAATTGGCGAGCGTTGTCCCACGCCACAATCAACTTCAGGAATTCTTCTCGCGGCGTGTCGGCAGGCATCTTCTTGGCGAGCCAGGGGTAGAGATGGCGCAATTGCTCCAGTGTCCACCGGTCGTAGCCATGGCAGAAGATTCCCAACCGTGCCGCGGCCTCGCAGGTGGTTTCCTCCGGGCGCGTGTTGGTGACGAGAAACTCGCGGATTCTCTTGAGGGCATCCTCGCGCGTATATTTCATGGGCTCACCGCACTTCCGTTCACTGGTTCGGCTTGTACGTGGTCAGCGCGCGCAGGTACTGGGCGCGTTCGAACGCGCTCGGATCAGGGCAGCGCATCTGGCTCAAACTGCCCTTGAGCTGCTCCACGGAGTCGTACCAATGCTCTTCCATCCACTGGGTCATTTCTTTTTCGATGACGCGGATGTGCCCGATTCCGCGCGCCAGTAACGTCGAGCACAGCATCGTCACGTCCGCGCCCGCCATCAGCATCTTCAATACATCCGGTGCGTGATGAATGCCGCTGGTGGCAGCCAGGTCGGCGTCGATCCGCCCGAACAGGATGGCAATCCAGCGCATCGGCAACCGCAGGGCCTGGGGCGTGCTCAAGATAATCGACGGGCGCACCTCGATTTCCTCGAGATCGATGTCCGGCTGGTAGAATCGGTTGAAGAGCACCAACCCGTCCGCTCCCACGCCATCGAGTTGCTTGGCCACGTTTGCCAGGTTGCTGAAGAACGGACTCAGCTTGACCGCCACGGGAATCGTGACGGCGCTCTTCACGGCCTTGACGATATCGATGTACGTTTGCTCGATGGCCGCGCCGCTGAGGTTTCGGTCCGTGGGGATATGGTAGATATTCAATTCCAGCGCATCGGCGCCGGCTTGCTCGATCTGCATGGCGAAATCGATCCAGCCGCCCGTTGACGCGCCGTTGAGGCTGGCAATGATCGGAATGTTCACAGCCTGCTTGGTCTTGTGGATGTGATTCAAATACCCTTCGGGGCCGAGGTGGAACTCCGTCGGCTCGGGGAAATAGCTGAGCGCTTCCGCAAAGCTGTCCGTGCCCTGCGTGAGAAAATGATCCAGTTCACGGGTTTCCTGTCGCAACTGTTCCTCGAACAAGGAGTAGAGCACGACCGCCGACGCCCCGGCGTCCTCCATGCGTTTGATGTTGTCCACGTCTTCCGACAGGGGCCCGCAGGCGGAGACGACCAACGGCGTGCGGAGCGTCAGATTCAGATAGGTTGTCCGGAGATCCATGTGTCACCTCTCATGCGGCTGGCGATGCCGCTGTTGTGGACGATGCGGGTTGCGGAGCGACTTCGGAGGCCGCTGGCTGACCGTTCGGCTTCCACGCGGCCAGGTGTTCGTAACGTTGGAACCGGCGATCGGCATCGATCTGCGCCTGCCGGAATAATTCCTTCGCGTGCTGGGGATCACTCTTGGTGAGCATCTTGAAGCGGTTCTCCATCAGCAGATACTCTTCGACCTTCTGTTTCGGGCTCCGCGAGTCCAGTTGCATCGGGTTCTCGCCGGCGGCCGCACGCCGTGGATCGTAGCGGTAGAGCAGCCACTGACCCGAGTTCACCGCCGCCTTTTGATCGTGCATGGCGGTGGTCATGTTGATGCCATGCGCGATGCAATGGCTATAGGCGATGATCAGCGATGGACCTTCGTAGCTCTCGGCTTCCAGGAATGCCCGCAAGGTGTGCTCGTCGCGCGCGCCCATCGCCACGCTCGCCACGTACACGTGGCCGTACGTCATCGCGATCAGACCGAGATCTTTCTTTGCCAGCCGTTTGCCGCCCGCCGCAAACTTGGCCACCGCACCGCGCGGCGTGGCCTTCGACATCTGGCCGCCCGTGTTCGAATACACTTCCGTGTCCAACACGAGAATGTTCACGTCGCGGCCGCTCGCCAGGACGTGATCGAGTCCGCCGTACCCGATATCATACGCCCAGCCGTCGCCGCCCATGATCCACACGCTCTTTCTCGCCAGAATATCGGCCACGCCGAGGAGGGCGCGCGCTTCCGCGGAATCAACTCGCTGCAGTGTCTTCTTCAACTCGGCGACGCGCTCGCGCTGGTCGAAGATGTCGGCTTCCGTCTTTTGTTCCGCGGTGAGAATCGCGCTCACCAGCTTGTCTCCAATGATCGGAGCGAGCTTTTTCACCAACTCGGAGGCAAACTCCTTCTGCTTGTCGAGGGACACACGGTAGCCAAGACCGAACTCGGCGTTGTCCTCGAACAGCGAGTTGCACCACGCGGTGCCCCGCCCGTCCTTGTTCACCGCCCATGGTGTCGTCGGCAGGTTGCCGCCGTAAATCGACGAGCAGCCGGTGGCGTTGGCGACCAGCGCCCGGTCGCCGAACAATTGGCTGACCAGTTTCACGTAGGGAGTTTCGCCGCAGCCCGCGCACGCACCGCTGAACTCGAACAATGGCTGCTGCAACTGCTGGTGGGGGATGCTGCCCACTTTGATCCGACGCCGATCCATTTCGGGAATGTTGAGGAAGAAATCCCAGTTCTTCACCTCTTGCTCGCGAATCGGCGGCTGTGCCGCCATGTTGATGGCTTTTAGACGCGGCTCGCTCTTGTTCTTGGCGGGACAAACGTCCACGCACAGGGCGCAGCCAGTGCAATCTTCGGGGGCGACCTGAATGGTGAACTTCAGTCCCTTCCAATCCCGGTCGCGCGCGTCCACGGCTTTGAACGTGGCCGGAGCCGATCCGAGCACGTTCGGCTCGTACGCCTTCGCCCGAATCACCGCATGCGGACAGACCATCGCACATTTTCCACACTGGATGCAGACGGCGGAGTCCCACACTGGAATCTCCAGCGCGATGTTGCGTTTCTCCCAACGCGATGTCGCCAGTGGGAACGTTCCGTCGCACGGCAACTGGCTCACGGACAGTTGATCACCGCAGCCCGCGATGATTTCGCCGAGCACGTTACGAACAAATTCCGGTGCTTCCTTTGACACGGGCGGCGGTAACTCAATCTGGCTGTCAGCGCGCGCCGGAACTTTCACTTCATGCAGGTGTGCCAGAGTATTGTCCACAGCCTTCAGGTTCATCTGGACGATCTCTTCGCCCTTCTTGCCGTAGGTCTTCTTGATGGACTGCTTGATGGCGTCGATGGCCTCCTGACGGGGCAGCACGCCCGAGATTGCGAAGAAACACACTTGCATGACGGTGTTGATGCGCCCCCCCATGCCGCTTTCGCGCGCGACTTTCACGGCATCGATGACATGCATTCTCAGTTTCTTGGCAACGATATGCTCCTGGTAAACGCGCGGCAGTTTGCCCCAGATTTCCTCCGCGCCGTACGGCGTGTTGAGCAGGAACGTGCCGCCGGGGATCGCGTCCTTGAGAATGTCATACCGCTCGACGAAAATCGGCTGATGACACGCAACGAAATTGGCCTGGGTGACCAGATACGTTGACCGAATCGGCTCCGGCCCGAACCGCAAATGCGACACCGTCGTCGAACCCGACTTTTTCGAGTCGTAGACGAAGTAACCCTGTGCGTAATTGTCGGTGTCTTCGCCGATGATCTTGATCGAGTTCTTGTTCGCGCCCACGGTGCCGTCGGACCCGAGGCCGTAGAACACCGCGCGCACCGTGCGATCGGACTCGGTCGAGAATCCGTCATCGAAATCGAGGCTGGTGTGCGTCACGTCGTCGTTGATCCCGACCGTAAAATGGTTCTTGGGCTTGCTCGCCGCCAGGTTGTCGAATACCGCCTTGACCATCGCGGGGGTGAACTCCTTGGACGACAAACCATAGCGTCCACCCACAACCACGGGCACGTTGCGCCCCATCTCGCGAAGGGCCGTGAGGACATCCTGGTAGAGCGGCTCGCCGGCCGCGCCGGGTTCCTTGGTGCGGTCGAGAACGGCGACGCTTGTGGTGCTCGCGGGTAGTGCGGCGACAAATCGCGCCAGATCGAGCGGCCGGTACAATCGCACCTTCAGCAAGCCCACGCGTTCGCCCTGTTTCGTCACGTAGTCAACCGTCTCCTGCGCGGTTTCACAACCGGACCCCATCAACACAATGACGCGGGTTGCCTTCGGATCTCCGTAGTAGTCAAACAGATGGTAGGCGCGCCCCGTTTGTGCGGCGAACTTGTCCATCACGCGTTGCACGATGTCCGGGCAGGCGTCGTAGAACGGGTTGCACGCCTCACGGGCCTGGAAAAACACGTCGGGGTTCTGCGCCGTGCCGCGCAGCACCGGGTGATCGGGAGACAGCGCCCGGCCGCGGTGTTCGAGCACACGGGCATCGTCAATCAACGCGCGCAAATCGTCGTCGGCCAGCAACTCGATCTTTCCCACCTCGTGTGAAGTGCGGAACCCGTCAAAGAAATGGAGGAACGGCACGCGCGCTTCGAGCGTGGCGGCCTGCGCGATCAGCGCGCAGTCATGCGCCTCCTGGACGGAGTTGGAGCAGAGCATCGCCCATCCCGTCGAGCGAGCGGCCATGACGTCTCCATGGTCGCCGAAAATCGACAGCGCATGCGTCGCCAGGGAGCGCGCCGCAATATGGAATACCGCTGGCGTCAGTTCGCCCGCGATCTTGAACATATTCGGAATCATCAACAGCAGTCCCTGCGATGCCGTGAACGTCGTCGCCAGCGAACCCGTTTGCAGTGCGCCGTGAATCGCGCCGGCCGCGCCGCCTTCGCTTTGCATTTCGACGACCGACGGCACCGTGCCCCAGATGTTGGGGATATGGTGCGCCGCCCATTCATCCGCCCATTCGCCCATTGGGGACGACGGTGTGATAGGGTAGATGGCGATGACTTCGTTGGTGCGATAGGCCACGTGGCCCACCGCTTCATTCCCGTCCATGGTTACGAATGTTCGTGAATTGGTTTTCATTCCATTTTTATTTGTCGTTAGTTTTTTAGTTTTTGTTGTCAGCAAATCCGCGGTAAGTCCTCACCGGTGGGCATATCGATGATCCGTTCTCCGCCGATGGTTGTGTGCAACAGCGCCACGCCCGGCGGTTTTTCGCTCACGTCACCGATGACACAAGCCTCTTTGCCAAGGGGATGTTTCTTCATCGCCGCGAGGACATTCGCGGCGTCGGTCGCGCGGCAAAACACGAGCACTTTCCCTTCGTTGGCAATCGTTAACGGATCGAGCCCCAGCAAATCGCATGCGCCGCGCACTTCGCGGCCAATCGGCAGCGCATCTTCGCGCAATCGAATTCCGACGTTCGAGGCCCGCGCGATGTCGCACACGGCGGCGGCGACTCCGCCCCGCGTTGGGTCGCGCATGGCGTGAATTTCCGCCCCGGTGTCCAAAATGTCTTTCACGAGCAGCCACAGTGGCGCGCAGTCGCTCACGATGTTTGTCTGAAATGCAATGCCTTCACGCTGGCTCATCACCGCAACGCCGTGCTCTCCCATCGGGCCGTTGATGATGACGGCGTCGCCCGGTTTCACGTTGGCGGCCCCAAGTCCGGTCGGAG
This sequence comes from uncultured Verrucomicrobiae bacterium, assembly GCA_963766065.1. Taxonomy (GTDB): domain Bacteria; phylum Verrucomicrobiota; class Verrucomicrobiia; order Palsa-1439; family Palsa-1439; genus Palsa-1439. The sequence goes on along the minus strand of CAVYAC010000057.1, from coordinate 84,600 downwards.
TCGTGATTTCCCCAAGCCCGGCGGTGTTGATGTACAACCCCTCGCATTTGCCGTGTTCGACGACCTTGGTGTCCCCGGTGACGATTTGCACGCCAGCCTTCCGGGCCGTTGCGCCGATGGACTCAACGATTTGTTGCAGGTCGGCGAGCAATAGACCTTCTTCGAGAATAAAACTGAGGCTCAGCCACAGCGGCCGCGCGCCCATCACGGCCAGATCGTTGACCGTGCCGCACACGGACAGTTTACCGATATCTCCTCCCGGAAAGATGTGGGGTTTGACAACGTAGCTGTCGGTTGTAAAGGCGAACCCCTTGCCGCCCATCACCAACACCGCGCTGTCGTCCAGGGGCTTTAACAATGGATTCTCCAGGCTGGGCAGAAATAGCTTCTCGATCAGTTCGCGCGTGAGCGAACCGCCGCCGCCATGCGCCAGCAAAATCCGGTCTCGTCTCACGCCGCAGCCCCCTCGTACTTGTAGTATGCCGCACACACGCCTTCCCCCGACACCATGCACGGTCCGATCGGGTGCGTCGGCGAGCACGGTCGTCCGAACAGCCGGCAATCCAGCGGCGACGCAGCCCCGCGCAGCACGGAACCGCAAGCGCACAGTGGATTCACGTGTGCTTCGGGAAATTGCACGCCGAGCGCTTTCGCGGTGTCGAAATGCGCATACTTCTCACGGATCGCCAGCCCGCTGCCGGGGATGATACCGATGCCTCGCCACGCGGTATCGCAGGGTTCGAACACCTCATCCATCAGCCGTTGCGCGGCCCCGTTGCCATATTCGTTGACTGACCGGCTGTACTCGTTTTCCACCTCGGCCCGTCCCTCGGCGAGTTGCCGCAGTAACATCTCGACAGACTTCAAAATGTCCCATGCCTCAAAACCGCTGATGACGCACGGAATTCGGTAACGCTCGCAAATGAATCGATAGATGTGCGCGCCGGTGATGACGCTGACGTGGCCAGGACACAGGAAACCGTCGATGCGGAGTTCCTTGTCGTGCAACAAGGCATCCATCGCGCGCGGCATCGTTTTGTGCGCGCAGAGCACGGAGAAATTCTCCACGCCATCGCGCGCCGCCCGCCAGATTGCCCAAGCGATGGTCGGCGCGGTTGTTTCAAAGCCGACACCGAGGAAGACAACTTTTTTCGACGGACATTCGCGCGCCAACACCAGCGCGTCGCTCGGCGAATATACGATGCGAACATTTGCGCCGGCGGCGCGCTCCCGCTCCAGGGACGTATCGGTGCCGGGTACGCGGACCAGGTCGCCGAACGTGGCGACGATGACATCGGGACGGCCGCAGAGCTCGATCGCCGCATCGAGGTAGCTCGGATCCGTGACGCACACCGGGCAACCTGGCCCGGAAACGAGATGGACCCGTTTTGGCAGCAGTTGCCTCAACCCGCTGCGAAACGCGGCCATCGTGTGCGTGCCGCAGACCTCCATCAGTTTCACGTCGCGGCCCACCCGCTGCGACAACTCTTCAGTATGCTGCACCAAGGCTTTCACGAGACGGCCTCCTGCAAGCCTGTCGCCGCGCGGATCGCCTGTAGTTCCTCGACTTCGCTCTGGTCCCACTTGTGGATCGCAAAGCCCGCGTGCACGAGCACATGATCCCCCAGCCTCGGCTCATCGATCAGCGACACATCCACTTCACGCAATGCGCCGTCGACGGAAATCGTTGCCGTGGAGTTGTGCAATTCCACGATTCGCGCTGGCACCGCTAGACACATGTCCGTTTCATCCTTTCCGCTGCAACTGCCGCCTGGCCAAGTGCGAGACCGCCATCGTTGGGGGGCACCGCCGTGTTGGTGAATACGCGGAAATGTCGCGACTGAAGCGCTTCCACCGTGCGGCGTAACAGCAACTCGTTCTGGAAGACTCCGCCGGAAAGCGCCACGACATTGAGGTCACGCTGCCCACGCAAGAAACGGCAGATTTCCAGCACCGAAGCCGCAATCGTGTTGTGAAACTTCGCGGAGATTTCGCCCGCAGCAACGCCCTGGCGACGCTGATCGAGGATGGCGCGAATGGTTGGGCTGAAATCCAGCACCCACGGACGATCCCCCGTCTGGACGGCAAATGGATATCGGTCGGTCACCCGCGGATCGGCGATGGACTCCAGCCGAATCGCCGCCTGCGCCTCATAACTGGTCACATCGCACAAGCCGAGAATTGCCGTGACTGCGTCAAAGAGGCGTCCCGCGCTGGAGGTCAACGGCGAGTTGAACCCCGTTTCGATCATTTTCTGCACGAGGCGCCGTTTTGCAGGTGAAAGTGTTCGCATCGCCGCTTCATCGAGTCCCTCATCGGTCAGCACGCTCACGGCCATGCGCCACGGTTCCTCAACGCCCTTGTCGCCGCCGGGCAGCCGGTATTGTTTGAAATGAGCCACGCGTTCGAAGTCACAGCGGTCGCCCACCATGAATTCACCGCCCCAAATCGTGTCATCGGTCCCGTAGCCCGTCCCGTCGAACGCGACCCCAATCACGGGTTCGTGCAAATCATGCTCGGCCATCACGCTGGCGATGTGCGCGTGGTGGTGCTGCACGCCGATCTTGTGCGGGATCGGCATCAGGGCGGCAAAGCGTGTGGACAGATAGCCCGGGTGCAGATCGTGCGCGATCACTTTCGGCTCAATGCGCATCAATTGTTTCCACGACTCGACCTCGCATGAGTAATAATCGTACGTCTTGTAATCCTTCAGGTCGCCGATGTGCTGCGACAGAAACGCATTCCCATCACGAACCAAGCAGAAGGTGTTTTTCAGTTCACCGCCGACCGCAAGAAGATCCGGTGTGCCGAGCGCCGCGATCCGTATCGGATTCGGCACATAGCCGCGGGCGCGCCGCGAAAACTGACGTTGACCGTTGACCATGCGCAGCACCGAATCGTCACACTTGTGAACAATGGGGCGATTGTGCGTGAGGGCCGCGTCCGCAATCGGACCGAGCAGCGTGGGCAATTCAGCTTCGTCGCTGATGATCGGTTCGTCCGTGAGATTGCCGCTCGTCATCACCAGGGCATCGAAATCCTGGAGCAGCAAGTGATGGAGTGGCGTGTAAGGCAGGAACGCGCCGACCATGTTGGTGTCGGGGGAAATACCCTTGGCCAGACGCGTCTCGGCCAGCTTGCGCGTCAGCAACACGATCGGACGCGCCGTGCTCAACAGTTCGGCTTCCTCCGCCTCATTGACCTCGCACAGTTTCTTCACAGCCGCGATGTCGCGGAACATGACGGCGAGCGATTTGTGCGGGCGATGCTTGCGGCGGCGGAGACGCGCGATGGATTCCGCGCTCGTGGCATCGCAGGCCAGATGGTAGCCGCCAACGCCCTTGATCGCCACGATCCGGCCGCGACGGAGCAACTCCGTTGTCTTCGCCAGATCAACGTCGTCGGATGCCGTTCCACCGGCCACACGAAGCTGCAACTGCGGACCACAGTGTTCGCACGCATTGGGTTGCGCATGGAATCGCCGGTCGAGCGGATTGTGATACTCACGCCCGCAGCGTTCACACATCGTAAACTGCCTCATCGATGTCTTGTCCCGGTCGTAGGGCAGGTCGCGGATGATGGTGAATCGCGGGCCGCAGTTCGTGCAGTTGTTGAATGCGTACCCACAACGGCGGTTCCCGGGTGTCGAGAATGTCCTTCAAGCAATCATCACAGGTGGCGAGATCGGGCGAGATATGCACCGCCGCCTGGCCCTGTTGCTCAGACTCAATGACCTCGAAGCTCCGATAGCCTTTCGTGCGGAGCACTTCGGTCTTGATGTCGGCGATAACAGCTTGCTGGGGCGGCTCCTGTGTGAGGCAATCGAAGAACGCGCCGACTTTGCTTTGGTCGCCCTCGACTTCGAGCGTCACCCCGTGCGGGCCGTTGCAGACGAAACCGCACAAACCGAATTGCGTGGCATAACGATAGACAGTGGGACGGAAGCCGACGCCCTGGACGCGGCCAACCACCTTCGCGCGCACACGGGTTTTCATCCCCGGACGACTCCTTCGTGGTGCTGTCGATGCGGATGTTGATGAGGCTGGATGACACCGGCCAGATCGTCATGGCCGTGCGTGTGCGGCTCGAAGTGCAATTCACCGGCGCACACATGTTCGATCCAATGCGCCCACTCCTCAATGCCGCCGGATGTCTTGCATGAAATTTGAAAGACGGCCGCGTCGTGATTGAGCCTGCGGAAATCGCAGCGGAACTGCTCAAAGTCGAAATTGGTGTACGGTATCAAATCCATCTTGTTCAGCAGGAGTGCGCCGATCTCGTGGAACAGCAGGGGATATTTCGCCGGGCTTGTCGTGGCCTTCGGTCACGCTGAGGATGCCGACCTTCACGGTCTCACCAAGATCGAACTCGGCGGGGCACGCGATATTACCGACATTCTCAATGAACAGCAGATCGATCTGATCCAGATTCAATTCGGCGAGACCTCGCTGCACCAGCGGCGCTTCCAGGTGGCAGGCGCCCCCCGTGAGCAGTTGCACCACGGGTACGCCGAGTTTTTCAATGCGCTCAGAGTCACGTGTGGTGGCGATGTCACCTTCAAGGACCGCCATGCGATGACGGCCATTGAGAAGAGGGATTGTTTGTTCCAGCAGCGATGTTTTACCGGCACCGGGCGAACTGATGAGATTGATGGCGGTGATGTGCTTGGCAGCCAGTTGCTCGCGGATTCGCGAGGCAACCTGGTCATTCGCTTCCAGCACGTTACGGAGAATCTTGACGTTCATAACCCACTGATTAGAGAGTTAGCACTGCTAATGCCACGGGGTTTAACCGCTTTGCAATCGCCTATCCAGCAACTAGTTGTGTAATTCCATCGGCAGGATGGATGACCAAGGCCAGCGACACGCTGTCACTGTCAGCTTCTGGTCACGACAACTTGTCAAAGGCGCTGGTCCGATAGAGATCGCGGCGTCCGCCCGTTCCCATCTCGCGACTGTAGAGCGGCCAGCGTTCGAGCCAACGTTCCTTCCGGGAAGGGTTGTGCGGCCACGGGAACAAGCAGGCCGAGGCGGCGATAGAAATCCGTCAGCGGCGCCGTGCTTTTTTCGTACACTTCCATACGAATGCGTACCGACTCCGGCCGGTCATCTTCGCGCTGGACGAGTGGTCCACCGCACTGATTGCAAATACCTTCCTTCTTCGGCGGGAGTCCCGTGACATGGTACACGGCCTTACACCCGTTGCAGGTACGCCGTCCGGCCAAGCGCGCGATGATTTCGTCGATGGGCAATTCGAAACTCAACACCGCATCGAGCGCGAGATGCTGTTCCTCCAACAGGGCCTGCAAGGCCTCCGCTTGTGCCACGGTTCGCGGGAAGCCATCGAGCAGGAAACCGCCGCCACAACGCAGGCAGTTCACGCGCTCGCGCACCAGTTGCAGCACCGTCGCGTCGGGAACCAAATCGCCGCGTCGCATGTATTCGAGGGCGGCGGTCATTGCGGGGCTGCGTTCATCTTCCCCGAGGAATTTCGCGGTGCGGAAGATGTCGCCCGTGGAAAGATGACAGGCGCCGAGGCGCTGCGTGAGGAGTTCCGCCTGGGTCCCCTTACCGACGCTGGGCGCGCCCAGTAACACGAGTCTCCAAGGCCGCGCCACATTCGGCGGTACCACATCACAGGGGAAAGCCGGGCCTTTCAGCCAGGCGGAGCGATCACTCTTGGTTTCCATAAACTCCTTCAACAACTGACTCGATCTGATCCAATGGCAGATGCGCTCGCCATCTCGTTTTCGATTTCAAGGCTCACGAGTTGCAATTCATCACCGCGCAACAACTCGGAGCCGGTTTCACCGCATCGCGGACATTCGAACCAGTGGTGTTCCACCACGAACTCCACGTTACACTTGCGACACCGCGCCGACGCGTTGACCTGTTCGACGTGCAGTTGCGCGCCTGCCAATGGTGAGTCCCACGTGGCGGCTTCGAAGCAGCGTTCGAGCGTCGCGGGTTCAATCAGCCGCAGCACGCCGACGCGCACGAGCGCCGACTTCAGTCGCGCGTTCGGATGACGGTGCAACTCCCCGCCAATGGCCCGCATAAGTTCCTCGGCGATGGACAATTCATGCATGTGCCGCCAGCCCTCTCTTCTCCGCTTCCGGCGGCCCCGATGTGCAACAGCAAGTCTTCGATTTGGCGTACCACATCGCGCCCGGCGCGCTCGGTCGCGGGCGACAGTGTTGTGCCGAAGTTGAAATCCGAGCCGCGGATGCTGAACAGAATCCCGCGAGGCGTCCGGCCAAAGAGGGTCTGCGCCAATGCCAGCAGATCACTCGGTGTCAGATAATGCGCCACGGCGTGGCTCCGAAAACAGGGTTGGACGACCGTACGGGCGATCGGTTGCGGGCTTTGCGGGATCGCGGCGTCAACAAAGATCACCTCGTCGAAACCAGTGATCAGTTCGGCATAATCCACGTCGAGTTGGTGCGACGCATGCAACTCGACGTTCGGCAACCCCAATTCTTCCAGGCGCTCCAAGACGAACCAGCCGACACCGTCATCCGTGCGACTGCGATTGCCGTAACCGAGCACAAGTGTTCTCATGGTTCGCTTCCATCGCGCTGGAGCGTCTGCAAGACACGGCCGCCGGCGTCCACCAACTCCACGTGCATGGGCATCTGGCCGACCGCGTGAGTCGAACACGAGAGGCACGGGTCGTAGCAGCGGATGGCGGCTTCGACACGGTTGAGCATGCCCTCCTGCAGCTTGTCGGCATGGACGTACTTCTGCGCGACGGCTTTCACCGCGCGGTTCATCGCCAGATTGTTGTGACCGGTGGCGACGATGAGATTGACCTTCTCGACGCGCCCGCCGCTGTCCACCCAGTAGTGATGGAACAACGTGCCGCGGGGCGCCTCGATCACACCCACGCCCTGCTCGTTGGCAGGCCGTGCGCTCACCAGGGTCTCCGTGCTGCAGATGTCGCGGTCTTCCAGCAATTGCGCGATGCGTTCGAGCGCGTACAGGATTTCGATGAGCCGTGCCCAGTGGTAGTAGAAGGAACTGTGCCGTGGCGGAATGCACTGCGACCGCCATTCTTCAAGTTCGTGGTCCGCCAAGGGAGTGGAAATGTGGTCCGCGATGTTGAGGCGAGCGAGCGGCCCCACGCGATACATTCCGTTCCGGGTAGCCCAGCGACTTGATGAAGGGGAACTTCAAGTACGACCAGTCTTCGGTCGTCTCAGCGATCACGTCGAGATACCCGCCCGGATTGATTTGGTCTTCGAGGGTGTTGCCGTTTGTGTCGCAGAACCGGAGTTTCCCGTCGTAATGTTCGAGCGCGCCATCGGGTTGCACCAATCCCATGAAATTGGAGTCGAAACTTGCGAATTCCTCGACCTCTTGCTGATGGTTCGATTGATACTTCTTCAGCAAGTCGAGCGCGAACCTGGCGTGCTGGGCGGCCTCGGGCAGGCCGGCGAGCATTTCGTCGCGATCCGCAACCGTCAGTGCCTTGTTCACGCCACCGGGCACGGGGAAATCCGCATGGATCTTGCGTCCGCCCGTCAGTTTGATGACCTCCTGACCAAACTTGCGAAGTCGGATTCCGCGGCGAGCGATATCCGGATGTTGCTGGATGAGGCCGATGATATTGCGCGAGGCCGGGTCGCTATCAAAGCCCAGCAACAGGTCGGGTGCGCTCAGATGGAAGAAGCTCAGCGCGTGCGACTGCGTCAGTTGGCCCATGTGCAACAATTCGCGCAGCAGCTTGGCAGGGCGCGGGATGTCCACACCAAGAATCGCATCGCAAGCTTTCGCGCTGGCGAGCAAATGGCTCACGGGACAAATCCCGCAGATGCGCGCGGTGATCTGCGGCATCTCGGCGAAGAACCGTCCCTCGCAGAACTTCTCAAACCCGCGGAACTCGACCACATGGAACCGCGTGTCGGCCACGTTACCCGCGCCGTCGAGATGAATCGTGATCTTCGCGTGCCCCTCGATGCGGGTGACGGGATTGATCGTTATGGTTTTGGCGTTGGTCTCAGTCATAACGCATATTGGCCGGGGTCCATTTGGGTTGGCGTCCTGCGAGCAACTCCGTGAGGGCGTACCAGATCGCGTCCGCGTCCGTGGACAGCCCGGAATGTGCGCATCGACTCTTACGAATTCCTGGATCGGGCGCACGGAGGCGAGCATTTTCGGGATTTCGGGCGCATTCGGAACGTCCCCGGCCTGGGTGCTTTCTGTTTCGACATAGCCGCGCTCCAACACATCCGCCAACTTCTGCTGGTTGCGTAATGCGGGGATATTGCCGGTGAGCGCACAATCGCCCAGGGCAATGAGTACTTTGCAGCGCGCGCGCATCGTGTGGAGGACGTGCTCATTATCTTCATTGCAGACCGCGCCTTCGACGATCCCCACATCCACCTCCGGAATTTCCTTCACGTCGGTGATCGGGCTGGCGGTGAACTCGACGAGCCCCGCGAGGTCAATCAGCCGCTCATCCAAATCCAGAAACGACATGTGGCAGCCCGAACAACCACCGAGCCACGCGGTCGCCACTTTGATTTTCGGTTTATCGCTCACGCAAATACGGTCTCCAAAATTGTGTTGCCGTCGCGCGCTTCACCCTGGAGAGGCAAAGCCGCCCGCAGGGGCAGCGTGCGTCCTTCGAAATTCGTGACGGAACCGTTTTTCTCGCACCAGATCGCCGACGGGAGGACGACCCTGGCCACGTCCGTCAATGCCGACTCGTAACTCGCCTGCACCACGACGCAATCGATTTGCTCCAATAATGCCCGCACATGCAACTCCTTCAACAACCGCGCGCCTCCGTCCGGTTCGTCGCTGGCGACGATGTAGAGGAAGTTCACGGGCTGCACGCCGAGCCATGTGGAAATATCTTCGACAGGTTCGACACCGCCTGCCGCCAGAGCGAGGCCGTTCGTGCTGGTGGGCAACTGAATCGGTGCGAGCATTTCCCCGCCGTCGCCCTGGGATGCGAGCGCCTTGGTTAGACGATCCAGAATCGTTACGCCGACCGTCGTCATCGCGGCCGCTCCGTAGATCAACACCGGGCGTTTCGTGTTTGCGAGCACTTCGCCAACCCGATTCCAGAACTTTCGTTCGAGGCTTACGACGGGGGAGGAAATATCCGCGTAGGCGTCGAGGTCGCTGCGGCGTGAATGCAAGATCACCAATTTGACGCCACGTTTTCGGACCGCAGCGCGGATCTTGGCGGCAATGACTCCCTGTTCACGGCTCGGCTGTGCGCCCACGAGAATAATCGCGTCCGCGACCTCCAATCGTTTCATGGCGTCCGTCGAGAACTCGGGCGACGTGCACAACGCTGTTTCCCTGGCCGCGACGAACATGCCGACGCGGTCAAAATGCGAGCCGATTGTCTGCAACGTGCGAATCGTTTCGTTCGTCACACGGGGCGAAATCAGCATCGCGTTCTGCCAGTCGTTCGAGGCGCTGATCAACGTCTTGACGGTACGGACGGCGTCACCCCATGAGGTGGGTATCAGTTGGCCATCCCGCCGCACCATGGGCCGCAGGATGCGCGGGCGCGGTTCGATCCAGGTTTCGTAGCGACCGCGGCGACAGAGATGCCCGCGGTTGACCGGTGACTCGGCATCCCCAAACACGTCCACGATGCGATTGTCTTTCGTGTACACGACCAGTCCGCAACCGACAGGACATTCGGTACAGGTCGTGCGCACCTGTTGACACCGGCTCAGCGGGCTGTGGAACGCGGCCGACTTGTCAAACAGCGCTCCTGTCGGGCACGCCGCCACGCACGCGCCGCAGGACGTGCAGGTGGTTGACGCGCCAAACGTGACATTCAGATCGACGATAATCTGGTTTTTCACGCCGCGATTGCCGATGTCGAGCGTGTGGACGCCTTCGATCTCATCGCACGTGCGCACGCATCGGGTGCAGAGAATGCAGCGGTTGTGGTCCAGCCCGAAGTATTTGCCGGAAACGTCAACCAGCAGCGCCGGGTACAAGTATGGATAGCGGATCGAATCGATCCCAAACCCGTAGGCTTGTTGCTGGAGGTCGCAGTCGCCTTTGTTCATCGGGCAGATCGGGCAGAAATGATTGCGCTCGCTGAAGAGCAACTCCAGCGTGAGCCGCCGCAGCCCTTGCAGCCGCTCGCTGTTGGTGGTGACGGTGCTGCCGTCGGTCGCCGGCGTGGCGCAGGCGGGCACGACCTTCGGGCTGCCCTGGACCTCCACGATGCACATCCGACAGCCGCCCCACGGCGAAAGATTCTTCAAGTGGCAGAGTGTGGGAATCGTGATGCCGTTGTCACCGGCGACCCGCAGGATTGTCTGCCCCAGTGCGCCCTTGCACGGTTTGCCATCAATGGTCAGGGCGATTTCCTTCCCGGCAATCATGATTTCACCTTTCCCACGAGCAGTTCCTGTTCTGGCGCCTCTGTCCGGGCGCAACCGGGCGACGTTTTCACAACCGCGTCGAAACGGCAGGCGTCATAACACGCGCCACAGTGAATGCAAGTTTCGGTGGTAATGTAGAACTTCTTCTGGCCATCCACCTTGTGGATCGTCTGCACGGGGCAGGCCCGCGAGCAGATCGAACATCCCTTGCAGGCAACCTGGTCGATCTCGAAGCGCAACAGCTCGCGACAGACGCGTGCGGGGCATCGTTTCTCGACGATGTGCGCCATGTACTCATCGCGGAAATAGCGCAAGGTCGTCAGGACGGGGTTTGGGGCGGTCTGGCCGAGGCCGCACAGGCTCGTGTCCTTGACCATGGCAGCCAGATCCTGGAGTTTTTGGATGTCATCGGGTTTGCCCTGGCCGTTGCAGATGCGTTCGAGGATGAAGAGCATCTGACGCGTGCCGACGCGGCAGGGTGGGCATTTGCCGCAGGATTCGTCGCAGCAGAAGTCCATGAAGAACTTCGCCACGTCGACCATGCACGAGTCTTCGTCCATCACGACCATGCCACCCGACCCCATGATTGAGCCAAGTTTTTGCAGCGATTCGTATTCCACGGGTATGTCGAGATGCTGTTCGGGAATGACGCCGCCGGACGGGCCGCCCGTCTGGACGGCTTTGAACTTCTTGCCGTTGGGTATGCCGCCGCCCACGTCGAAGATCATCTCGCGCAGCGTGGTGCCGAAGGGGAGCTCGGCCACGCCGGTGTTATTGATTTTTCCGGCCAGGCAGAACACTTTTGTGCCTTTTGTCTTCTCGGTGCCAATCGACGCGAACCACGGCGCGCCTCGGAGGATAATCGGGCGGATGGTGGCCCACGTTTCGACGTTATTGATGTTGGTCGGCTTGCCCCAGAGTCCACGCTGCGCCGGAAACGGCGGGCGGGGTTGCGGTTGACCGCGCCGGCCTTCCACCGAACGCATCAGGGCCGTTTCCTCGCCACAGACGAACGCGCCCGCACCGATGCGGACTTCCACGTCAAAGTTGAAGCCCTTCTCGAGAATATTCTTTCCGAGCAGTCCGTATTTGTAGGCTTGTTCGATGGCGATGTGCAGGCGTTTCACGGCGAGGCCGTACTCGGCGCGGATATAAATGAAACCCCGATTGGCGCCCATCGCATACGCGCCGATGGCCATGCCTTCGAGCACGCTGTGCGGGTCGCCTTCGAGAACGGAGCGATTCATGAACGCGCCGGGGTCGCCCTCATCCGCATTGCAAACGACGTACTTGGGGAGATCCGGCGCCTGGCGCATGATCTCCCACTTCCTGCCCGTCGGGAAACCCGCACCGCCACGGCCGCGCAGGCCACTGGCCTTGATCTCGCCGATGACCTGCTCGGGGGTCATCGAGGTGAGCACCTTGCCGAGGGCGCTGTAACCGTCACGGGCGATGTACTCCTCGATGTTTTCCGGGTCGATGACGCCGCAGTTGTCGCGGACGATGCGCACCTGACGGTTGAAGAATGTGAAGTCAGCCTGCGTGAGAACGACGTGATGCGTCTGCGGATCCTGCGGCAGCAGTTTCGTGTACGGACGGCCCTTGATGAAATGCTCCTCGACGAGCTTCGGCACGTCAGCCGCCAGGACGTTTTTGTAGAACGTGCCATCGGGATGCACTAGGGCCACAGGGCCGAGATCGCAACGGCCCATGCAACCCGTTTCGACGACTTCGATCTCGTTGTCGAGCCCACGCTTCTTGAGTTCCGCAAGCAGGGCATCGCGCGTCGCGAGGCTGCCGCTACTGGTGCAGCCCGTGCCCGTGCAAACGAGGATGTGCGTGCGAATCATCTATTTTGCCTGCTCCGGTTCCTTTTTCTTGCCCACCGCGAGACCGTCCACGACCTTTCCTTTCTGCAGGTGTTCGGCGACGATCTTGCGGGCGGCGTCGGGGCTGACTTTTGCGTAGGTCACTTTTTCGCCGTTTTTCTCCTCGATGCGGATCACGGGTTCGGCATCGACCAGGCCGATCTCGCCGGTGACGGCGACCTCCACATTCTCGATGCCGCGCTTGTCGAGTTCGTCAAGCATGCTGGTCATGACCTCACGCGCGCCGGCGGCGATGCCGCTGGTGCCCATGCTGAACACGACGCGGTACTTCTTGTTGCCTTCACGCAGCGCGACTTGCCGCTGCGCCTTTTCCTTGAGTTTCTTGAGTTCGTCGAGGTTCATCGTATTTCCCTTCCTGTGAACTAAAATAAAACCGGTCGTCGCCAGACCGATAATGGAGTTGGACATCCGCGTCCGGATTCGCGGCGCACAAGGCGAAGATCGTGGCATTGAGATCCCCGAGCGGCGGGCGGTCCACGTGCGAAAAACGCATGGAAGCCGTCACGCCCGTCCCTTTGCCGGGGGCGGATTGAACGTGGAACGCCCCGTCGCACATGTCGGATGTCTGCCGGAGCAACGCAAGCCCCAGACCGATGGGTTTCTTGCGGCCCGTTTTCGTGGACGCATTCTTCGCCAGAACGTCACGCAGGGTTTTCTCATCCATCCCCCGGCCATTGTCACGGATGCGAATGAGCAACTGGTCGTGGATCGCATCTTCGATCACCGTGATGCGCAGCACGGTGGCGCCGGCGGCCAGTGAGTTCATGCCGATGTCGAGGATGTTCAGCGAGAGTTCGTCAAACATACTTCTTCAACTCCTTCTGGCAGAATCGCGGAATCTTGTCGGGCGAAAGTTTGCCGTACACGTCGTCGCCGATGGTGATTGCAGGCGCCAGCGCACAGGCCCCGATGCATCGTGCCGTTTGAAGGCTGAACAAACCGTCTTTCGTCGTTTCGCCCTGTTTGATGCCGAGTTGCTGGCCGAAACGTTCCACCACGGTCGCCGAGCCGCGGACGTGGCAGGTGGTGCCCGTACAAACCATGATCTGGTACTTTCCGCGGGGCACGATGGAGAAAAAGTTGTAGAACGTGGTGACGCCGTACACATGCGCCAGCGGCAGCTTCATCGCCGAGGCGATGTACCGAAGCACGTCCGGCGCGAGATACCCGAAACTGTGCTGCGCTGCGTGGAGCACCTGGATGAGCGCCGTCGGCTCGAAGTTGTAATGCTGCAACGTCTGATCGAGCGATGCGAAACGCTGGTCGCCACTCGGGTGATGCGGCAGAAACGGGGCTGTGGACCCGCTCGATGCGTGGGTCTGGGGAGGCGGTGTCGCCGAGTTTGTCGGGGCGGCAACGGGCTCACTCATGGCCAGTTTCTCCTGGCAATCCAGCTTCCCACAGTTTCCCGGCGGCTTCATACGTCGTCAGTGATGTGGTCAGCAGGGCAACGCCCTCCTCTTCCGCCTCGGCGATGACTTCGGCGTAGGGTTTGCGTCCGCAGGTGAAGAGGACAACGGCAATGTCCTTTGTGGCGGCAACGGATATGACGTTGCGGTGTGTCTGGATGGTGAGCCAAATCGTCCCGGGCTCCGCGTGTGCGAGAACGTCGCTGAGCAAATCGGAGATATAGCAGCCTGTCAATGTTTCCGGCAGTTTGTCGGAGAGCGGTTCGGCCCGGAGCGCGGCGATCAGTGGCTGGAGAGGAACCAAGGCGGGCGTTTTCATGCGGAGACTCCTGCTTTGTGGAGGTAAATCTCGGAACGCAGCGTCGTTCCACGCTTGTTGTCCGAGGTAACCTCCAATTTGTCCGAGCACCGCTTGATGTTCGGCAATCCCATGCCGGCCCCGAAACCGAGTTCGCGCGGCAGCCGTCCGGCGGTCGACCAACCCTCTTGCATGGCTTGGTCCACGTTCTCAATGCCAGGACCGACATCGACGGCTTCGATGCACACCTTGTCCGGGTCAATGGTGGCGGTGATCTCGCCGCCGAGGGAGTGGATGATGATATTCGTCTCCGCTTCGTAGGCGATCACCGCCGCGCGCCGCCGAATTTCCGGCGCGATACCGCGGTCGCGCAACACCTGGCGCATGCGCTGGGAAAGCTTCCCTGCGCTGTCGTAATCACCCGTGCGCACGTGCGCGCGCACGACGACCCGGTCCGCGGCGGCGTCCGCGATTCGTGCCGCACGCAAGGTGGCCTCCTGGGTGATGGCTTCCTCGGCGCGACGCTCCAGGTGCTGCATCAGACAGTCCGTGATGTCGCCCCGGGTGAGGACGCCAACCAGGCGGTCGGTTCCATCGAGCACCGGAAAACGACCGAACTCATGGCGGTCGAACTCGGCCACGGCGCGCACGAGCGAGAAATGGTCACGCAACGTGATCACGTTGCGGGCCATGTGTTGCTCCACGCACTCGTCGATGTAGCCTTTGTCGAGGGCGCGGATGATGTCCTCGATACTGATGAGGCCGAGGAGGGTGCCGTCGTCGCTGATGGGCACGCCGGAGATGCGGCGCGCTTTCATAAGATGCTGAACAGCGCGCAAGGTATCGGTCGGTGCGGCGGTGATGGGCGGTTTGCTCATGGCGTCACGCACGCGCAATTCGTAGACGAGGATTTGCGCGACCGAGATTTTTCGCGCCTCGCCCGCGCGACCATCGGAAAGAGTGGCGGGCACCGTCTGCATTAGCAGCCTCCTACGGCCCGTGCGCGTCCGGGGCGAGCGCGATGCGCACATCGGCCACCCGCGCGCCCTTGCCCTCGGCGTGGACGATGAGCGGGTTGATGTCCAGTTCGGTGATCTCGGGGAAATCGACGATGAGCTGAGAAAGGCGCTCCAGACACTCGGCAATCGCCTCGGTGTCAGCGGGAGGTTGGCCGCGGAAACTGTCGAACACCTTGGCGGCGCGGATCGACTTGATCATGTTGCGGGCACCGAGCTCGCGGATCGGCACCAGCCGGAAGCTGACATCCTTGAGGACCTCGACATACGTGCCGCCCAAGCCAAACATGATGATGTGGCCGAAAGACGGATCCTTGCTAATACCGAGGATCACCTCGACGCCCTTGCTGGCCATGGCTTGTATTTCCACGCCGAGGAGCCGCGCACTGGGTAGTTTTTGTTTCACCCCGTTTGTGATTTTATTATAACCAGCACGGGCTTCCTCGGGCGTGGAAATGTTGAGCAAGACGCCGCCGACGTCGAGCTTGTGGACAACGTCGGGAGACGCAATCTTCATGGCGACGGGTCCACCGATTTTTTTGAACCACTCGACGGCTTCGTCTTCGTTTTTGGCCAGGGCGTGTTGGAGAAGCGGGAAGCCATAGGCTTTCAACACCGCGAGCGCTTCGGCTTCCGGCAGGAACGTGCGGCCTTCGCCGCGGGCCTTCGCAAATATCTGCTTCACGGCATCGCGATCGACTTCGAAGCGGCGTTCCTTGGTGCGTGGCCGCAACAGCCACTGTGTGTACCGGCACATGGCCGCGAGTGAACGGGACGCGTTTTCGGGAAACTCGTAATTCGGGACGCCGTGTTGCTCGAGAATTCGCACGCCCGCGGACACGTCCACGTGACCGAAGAAGGAGGCCAGCACCGGCTTCTTGCTGGTCGGCGTGATTTCACCAATCGTGCGCGCGATGGCTTCGATATCGGTCATCGACTGGGGCGTGAGCAGGACCACCAGCCCGTCAACGTTCGGATCGCCGAGGACAGCTTCCAGTGCTGCCGTATAACGATCGCACGTGGCGTCGCCGATAACGTCGACGGGGTTGGAAAAGTTCGCGGTCGGTGGCAGCTTCGCCTTGAGGGACTCGAGTGTCTCGGGTCGCAGTTTGGCGAGCTCGAGCCCATGACGGATGGCGGCATCGGTGGCCATGATGCCGGGGCCACCCGCGTTGGTGACGATGGCGAAGCGGTTGCCTTTGGGCAACGGCTGGCGTGAGAACCCGACCGCGAAGTCGAAGAGTTCTTCTACAGTATCGACGCGCAGGATGCCAGCCTGCGCGAAAATGGCGTCGTAGACGGCGTCACTCCCGGCGAGAGCGCCGGTGTGAGAACGGGCGGCGGCCGCGCCCTGCGTGGTCCGCCCAGATTTGATGGCCAGTATCGGTTTGCGGTGTGCGAGTTCGCCCGTGATCTCGCGAGCCAGTTCAATGAAGGCGCGGCCGTCAACCAAAGTTTCCAGATACATCAAAATGACATCGGTACTGTCGTCATTGGCCAGATACCGCAGCAGATCGATTTCGGTCACATCGGCCTTGTTGCCGACACTGATAAATTTCGAGAACCCAACATCGCGGCCGCGGGCATAGTCGAGGATGCCCGCGCAAAGGGCGCCGCTTTGGGACAGAAAGGCGATGTTTCCGTGCTTGGGCATGCGACGGGCAAAGCTGGCATTGAGCAGGATGTCGGCGTCGGTATTGATTACGCCGAGACAGTTCGGGCCGACCAACGCGATGCCATGACGGCGGGCCACCGCGATGGCTTGTTGCTCCAACGCGGCGCCTTCCGGGCCAATTTCCTTGAATCCCGCCGTGACGATAACCGCCCCGTGGACGCCCTTGCTGCCGCACTCTTCCAAGACCTTTGGCACCGCGGCGGGCGGGACCATGATGACCGCGAGATCGATGTCATCGGGAATCTCGCCGATGTTCGTGTAGGCGTGCACGCCGGCGATCGACGGCGCTTTGGGATTAACAGGATACAGCGTACCGGTGTAACCGCTGAATAAAATGTTGCGAAACAGATCGTGACCAACCGTGCCCACGCGATTCGAAGCGCCGATGACGGCCACCGAGTTCGGACGGAAGATGTGGTCGACGCGGCTGCCGTTCGACACTTTCGCCACGACTGGTTTCGATGGTACAACTATATTTTGTAGGGTCTGCGTCATTGCCTGCTTGCAGGATTAGCAACGGCCTTGCCAGTTTCCGAAGCCGCCAAGAGTCATTGCGCAACCGCTTGGGGCAGTGGTTCTTGCGGTGTGAAAGAATTCACAAGCCAAAGAGTCCAGCGGGTTATTTGGAGGACAAACTGTCAACCTGTAGGGGGAATCCCGACACATTGTCACGCCACAATACTGATTGAATCGGGCGCTACGCGGTTTCGCTCAGTGCTTCATTGCGCAACGCGCGTGCGCAACGACGGTCCGAGGGAATCCCTCGCCAAAAACGGTGCACTTGTCGCCCTTACACTTCGCGCAGCGGGAGGGCCGTTCCATTTCGATTTCCCACGCCAGCGGATCGCCATCAGACCGTGGACGGAAGCCAACTTGCTCAAATAAGCGCAATGCCACCGGGTTGGAGCCCGTCACAAAGAGCCAGACGTACTGAAGGTCAAGTCGTTTGCAGCCAAAGTTAAGCGTTCCGAGCAACAATTCCTTTCCCAACCCATATCCGCGGTAGTCTTGATGAAGGAAGATCGCCAGCTCAGCTTCCGTTTTTCGTTGCGAGGGACACAGCATGGAATGGCCGACGATGCGCCCGCCCACTTCCACCACGAATTGCGAGAAGCCGAGCTCACCAAGTTGGGTGAGCCACTTTTTGATCTGCGAGGTCGAACGTGGTGGCAGGCCTTGGAACTCGCCTTTGGGCTCAAACTCCTCATACATTGCGACGAGGTGTTCGTAATCCAAGTCCGCCGTCTTCCGCAGCAAAGCTTCCACGGTTTCGTTTTGCAGCACAGCCGATACCAAATTGTGCCGGTGACCGAAAGCCTTCCTAAGATGTTGCCGTGGCGGCACAATGAGGGATGAGGACTATCGACGGGTCTAAAAAGATTGGTGAACATCACTGCCATATTGTCACTCAACTCGCTTGGATTTGGGTGTCATATAATTCTCAGACACACCGATCATCTGATCACTTATACCAGTTGCAACCTCCTCGGCACGCGCGTAGCCAGATGGAAGCCGGCATTCCTGCTCGTGTCGGTGTTTCACCCATGGCGAAGAATTGTTGCCATTCGGTCTCGGCTTTGCCGGCGGCGCGATGATCCTTCTGGTTGCCGCCGAATTGATGCCCGTGAGCGTCGTCGCCAACTGCTCGAAATCGGAAAGTGCGTGGGGGTTCATGTTCGGCTCCGTGCGGATGCTCTTGTTTACTTCCGGTTTCGGGCTGTAGAACTATCGGTGCTCTCCAACTCAAGCCTGCGTGATGCAGGCGCTTACGCGTTGACATCCTGTCAGTGCGTTCGTAGGCTTGGCGTGCAATGTCTCCCACGGAACGAGAGCAACGGCTGAAGTTTCTCGGGTTGACGCCACGCGATGCGGAATCGCTCCGGGCGTTGCGTCCGTTGTTTGAAAAGCACGTCGTGGCGATTGAAGATGCCTTCTACGAAGAATTGCTGGCGTTTCCCGAGACGGCTCAACTGCTGCGCGATCACACGACCGTCGAACGGTTGAAAAGGCTCCAGCGCGATTATCTCATGCGCATCACGGACGGCGTGTTTGACGACGCGTATCTCGAGGACCGCTTGCGCATCGGAAAGACGCACGAGCGCGTGGGGTTGAGCCCCCGTTGGTACCTGTTGGGGTACAACATCTACTTCAAGTTGTTCGTCCCGCTCATTCGCGAATTTTTCGCAAACGATCCCGATCGCGGGTATGAATCGATCATCGCGTTGGAAAAGGTGTTCATGCTCGACGCGTCCCTGGCGATGGATGCGTACATTGCCAGCGACCGCTACCGCCATTTGCAGCAGCTCGAAAGCATCGTCAATGATTCCGCCGATGTGATTTTCGCCCTCGACGCGGAGAACCACATCCGCTCGTGGAACCGGGCTGCCGAGCGTGTCTTTGGCTGGCGCGCCGAGGAGATTGTCGGCAAGCCGCTCGCGATGCTGGTGCCGCCCGAGATTCTCAAGATGGGTGAATTGCAGCGCATTGAACGCGAGATTGCCCGTGACGGGCACAGTCATCTGGAAACGGTCCGGCTGGCCAGGGATGGAGGGCGCGTACCTGTGGAGGTCAGCGTTTCCCAACTGCGCGATCCACAGGGACACCCGATTGGCCGGTCGGCGATTCTGCGTGATATTACCGAGCGCAAGCGGTTGGAAGAAGACAAACTGCGGGCCGAGCGGTTGGCGGTCATTGGGGCGATGTCGGCGCGTCTGGCACACGAAATCCGCAATCCGCTCAGCTCGATCACGCTGAACATCGATCTGGTGGGGGATGAAATCGAGACGCTGGCGAAGGCGCAGGCCGGCGCTGCCGAGGAAGCGCGGTCACTGTTGCGGTCGATTGACTCGGAGGTCCGGCGCATCCAGCGGGTGACGGAAGACTATTTGCAATTCGCGCGCATGCCCAAGCCGCGGCGGGCGCGGATCTCGCTGAATGAGACGATCGCCCAGGGAATTTCGTTTATGGAATCCCTGTTCGCCGCGACCGGCGTGAAGGTCGAGACCGACCTGAATGAATCGCTTCCGGCCATCAACGGTGACGAAGGCCAGTTGTGGCAGGCGGTCCTGAACCTCGTGCGCAACGCGATCGAAGCGATGCCCAATGGCGGCGCACTCACCCTGCGCACAGCGCGGGTGCGGTACGGCCTGGCGCTCACGATTTCCGATACGGGAAAGGGAATGACAGAAGAAGAGCGTCAGCAGATTTTCAAGCCGTTCTTCAGCACGAAGCCGAGCGGCACGGGCCTGGGGTTACCGTTGGTGCAACAAGTCGTCGCCGAACACGGCGGGACGATTCGTTGCGAGAGCGCGCCGGCCAGGGCACCACCTTCATCATCGAACTGCCGTGCGCCGAGGAGTCCAATCATGCCCCGAAGAGCTGAGATCCTGTTGATTGACGATGAAGAAGCGCTGTGCGCGGCGGCGCAGAAGATTCTCGCCAAGGAAGGCTACCATGTCACATCGCTCAACACCGCGACGGAGGGCCTGGCGAAATTCGAGAGCGATGGCGCTGACCTGCTGATCACCGACCTGATGTTGCCCGGACCAGGAAGGCATCCAGGTGCTGAAACGCGCCAAGGAAATCCGTCCGACGGTCGAAGTCATCGTCATCACCGGACATGGCACGGTCGAGAAGGCGGTCGAGGCGATGCGGCTCGGCGCGTACGATTTCATCGAAAAGCCACTCGACCGCGCCGCGTTGGTGAAAGCGGTGAGCAAGGCGGTCGAGAAACAGAAACTGGCGGAAGAGAACCGGCGGTTGCGCGAGGAATTGCAGCGACAACGGAGCGAAGACGCGCTGATTGGCAACACCGACCCGATGGTGGCCGTCAAGAAGCTGATTCGCCAAATCGCGCCGACGGACGTCAGCGTGCTCATCCAGGGCGAGAGTGGCACGGGCAAGGAAGTCGTGGCCGACGTGATCCACAACCTGAGCCGGCGACGCGATAACGCGATTGTGAAAATCAGTTGCGCGGCGATTCCCGAGACGCTGCTGGAAAGCGAGTTGTTCGGTTATGAACGCGGGGCGTTCACGGGCGCGGCGGGTTCCAAGCCCGGGAAGTTCGAACTGGCCGATGGCGGCACGTTGTTTCTCGATGAAATTGCGGAGATGAGCCCGCAATTGCAGGCGAAGCTGCTGCGCGTGTTGCAGGACGGCCGCTTTCAGCGCCTTGGCAGCGTCAAGGACGTGCAGGTGGACGTCCGCGTGATCAGCGCAACCCATGTGGACATCCGCAAGGCGATCGCGGACGGGGAATTTCGCGAGGACCTGTTCTACCGGCTCAACGTGGTGAACGTCACGTTGCCCTCGCTACGGCAGCGGGTCGATGATATTCCCTTGCTGGCGGAACATTTCCTGAAGAAGTACGCGAAGCGGATGCAGAAAAATGTGCACGCGTTCGCCCCCGCAGCGCTGGAACAATTGGCCAATCACCCCTGGCCGGGCAACGTCCGCGAGCTGGAAAACTCCATGCAGCGCGCGATTGTCGTGGCGTCGGGCGACACCATCCAGATGTTTCAGTTGAACCCTCCGCCCTCGGCGAGCGCCAGCGGGGAATCTCTCGGGCCATCGGTGACGATCCCGATTGGTTTACCGATGGCGGAAGCGGAGGACCGCATCATTGCCGCCGCGCTCAACCAATGCGGTGGGGACAAGGAAAAGGCCGCCAAACTTCTCGGCATATCGTCGCGGACGCTCTATCGGCGGTTCTCGAAGCCGGAAAACTGATCCGTGCCAGTGTGTCAAGTTGTCGCCCTTTGTGGATGCGACTGACAAGCTGGCAGGCAGAGTGATGTAGTTTGGCCTCGCCAGGAGATTCCCAACAAGGCTTGCGTCAATGGGTTGCGTAAATGGTGTCCCTTGTGGCATTCACGGTGCTATTCCGCCAAGCGTGAGGGAGACCGGAAACCAGACAGCTATTTTATTGGTGGATGACGACGCCGAAGTGCTGAAGGCGCTCAAGAAGGTGCTGGAAAAGGACGGCTTCGAGGTCCTCCCGTATTCTGACGCACCCAGCGCCATGCAGTTCATCAATGACACCAAGAAGCACTTCGATCTCGTCATCACCGATGTCTCCATGCCCGGGATCACCGGCACGGCGTTTCTCAGCGCCGTCAAGGCGGCGTTTCCCAAAGTCCCGGTGATCATTATCACTGCCTTTGGCGATTGGGGCGAATACATGGAAACAATCCGCAACGGCGCGTGTGAGTACCTCAACAAGCCGCTCGATAAAACCGAGCTTCTTTCCGCGGTGCATCGGGCGCTGAAGAACGGCACACCCGAAGCCAGGGTGTAGCGCTGGCGGTCCGACACAAAAGGTTAGCGACGCGGTTGTTCGAGGCTTTTCGAGATCACGCTGATGTCGTTGCGCGGTGCCCACCCCACATCCTTCCAGAAGGCAATACCATCTCGATTGCGATTGAAGATGAAGAGGTGACATTTCTGGATGCCGGACTGCTGAAGCGCGCGCAGACAGCGATCCACCAGTTGGCGACCAATTCCGCGGCGACGGAACCGGGGATGCACGGCGAGATGATGGAGATAGCCGCGCCGGCCATCGTGGCCGCATAAAACGGCACCCACGACCGCTCCGTCGGCGGTCGCCAGAAAGCTCATGCCAGGATTGCGTTGGAGATAGGCCTGAATGTTTTCCCGGGAATCCGCTTTGCTGAGGCCAATTCCGTCACACTGCCGCCACAAGGCCAACACGTCGTCGTACGCGGCGATTGTCAAGGGAGCAATCTCGATGTTCATGTCGTCGGCGTCGAACTGTTACGACCTCGCGGTCGTGGGCAGAACGCGCAGTTGAAGAAGTTCCGAGACGGTTTCGATATCCCCGGTCGTGGTCCATTGTCCGACGCTGAATCGCACCGCGCCGCAACCGACCTTTTCCGGCACACCCATTGCCCGCAGCACGAAGGACATTTCGCGGCTGTGGGAGTGGCAGGCGGAACCGGTGGACGCGGCCACTTCGGGGATTTTCTTGAGCAATTCCTGGCCGAATTGGCCTTCGATGCTGACGTTGAGCGTATTGGGCACGCGTTCGGTGGGGTGGCCGTTGAGGTGCAACTTGCGGCCGAACATTTTCTTCAAATTGTCGTGAAGATGATCGCGCATCGCGAGGGAATGACCCCAGCGCGAATCCAGTTCCTTGGCAGCCAGTTCACACGTTTTGCCGAGGGCGACGATGAGCGGGACGTTTTCCGTCCCGGCGCGGCGCCCGGACTCGTGACCGGCGCCGTGAACCAGCGGCTCGAGTTGCACGCCGCGGCGGATGTACAGCGCGCCGACGCCCTTGGGCGCATAAAACTTGTGACCGGCGATGCTCAACAGATCGACTTTCAGATCGTCCACGAGCGTCGGGATTTTGCCGACGGATTGCGCGGCGTCGGTGTGCATCAGGATGCCGCGAGAACGAGCCAGTTGCCCGATGGCTTCGATGGGCTCGATCGTGCCGACCTCGTTATTGGCGTGCATGATCGAGATCAGGATCGTCGTCGGACGGATCGCGGCCTCGACATCGGTCACCTTCACCGTCCCGTAACGGTCCACGGGCAGGTAATCCACAAAGAAGCCAAGCCGCTCAAGAAACTTGCAGGGACTGTGGATGGCCGAGTGCTCGATCTGCGTCGTGATGATGTGATAACCTTTTTGGCGCAGGGTGAACGCCACACCCTTGATCGCGGCGTTGTTGGATTCGCTGCCGCCGCTGGTGAAGACAATCTCGTCGGTGTGACAGCCGAGGAGGGCGGCAACCTGGTCCCGCGCGTTTTCGACAGCGGTCTTGGCGTGCTCGCCGTAAGCGTGCAGGCTGGACGGATTGCCAAACTCCTCATGCAGGAATGGCCCCATCGCCTCCGCCACTCGCGGGTCAACAGGAGTCGTCGCGTTGTAATCGAGATAGACCATACCGAAGGATCAGTTTAGCAACGCCGGTGCCATCGCGGCAAGTTTCCACGCAATGCTTTGGACCGTCGGGAGTTTCGGCGGTCATAAGTCCGGATCCCGGCATCGCGCACGTGTCAGATTCTCAGCCGGGTGCCGCAGGTTGCTGACGGAGTGACAGCGGCGCATGGCAAGCTGCCATGTTCATTTCGCAGCAGATTGTCACGACGCGTTTTTGCTTTCCCTGTCGCTGCATCGGGGGTTCAATGCGGTTCACACGGTTGACCGTTGTGGAGGTCGCTGAGCCTGGGCGTTGCTATGGCGGATGGGATGCGAACATGAGGATCTCAAGATGAATCTGATGATCTGTATGCGTGGAGAACCAGACCAGCTCCCCTTCCTGCCTGAAATTGCCGAACTTGGTGCTGGAATAGAACTCGGAAGCTACGGCTTGATTGGTGTTCAGTCTGAACGGGATTGGGAAGCACGGTTCGCGCGGCACCAAGCAGTCCGCACCCAATTCCAAGGCACGATCGCTATCCACGGCCCGTTCATCGGGATGGAGTATGGTCACATCGACCACCTGATCCGCGATGTTGTGAATCACCGCCTAGACATGACGTTTGACGTCGCCGTGAAACTGAAGGCGAGACGGGTTGTCTTGCATAGTGGCTACGGGCGCGAATATGACCTCTTCAAAATGAAGGACTTGTGGCTCAAGAACAACGTGGGGTTCTGGAAACAAGGGATTGGTCGCTGGGCGGATGCCGGCATCGAGATCGCGCTGGAGAACGAGACAGATCAGGTGCCGGATCTGCTGGTGAAACTTGTTGACGAAGTCAACAATCCGTCTTTGGGCATCTGCTTCGACATCGGGCATGCCCACCTGTTTTCTGAGCTGGATGCGTCTGAATGGGTGCGGAGGATGGATCATCGGCTTTTGCACGTTCATCTGCACGACAATGATGGCAAGGGCGATTGCCATTGGCCCCTTGGCCGCGGAACGATTGACTTCGGACCTTTCTACGCTGCGCTCCTGCGACATGCTGCTCAAGCCACTATCTCTCTTGAAGTCGAAGATAAACTTGGAATGGAGGTAAAGATGGCCGACCTCCGCGAGCTTGCGGCCCGTTTCACATCGAAACAACGCTCTACAGGAGTCTCATCTTGAAAGGTTACGGCCAAGAAGCTCGCAGCATGTGTTCCAACGTGGCGCTTCAACCAGTGAGCGGCCTGACACTGCGCTGGAGTTGACGCCGAGTGCCCCTTGCTAGTGTTAGAGAATTGTCAGTTGGGCAGGAGTTGGTAAAGAACAAGGGCTCAACCCAAACCGAGCAAGGAATGGAGTCGAGCCCATGTCAGAGACCTATGCGGTCTCCATATCGGTCAGCCTGACGGTACGGGGACGGTTCACCAACGTCAAGCATTTGGAGGAAGCGGTGCAGCAGCAAGTTCAACAAGCCGCGCAACAGTTCTATGCCCAAGCCGTGGCGGCCTACCAGCGGCAGTGGCTGGCGGCGCATCGGGAGCGCTATCAATCGGTGCGCTGGCGCCAGCGGCAATTACTAAGCCCGTGGGGCGAGCTGGCGCTGCCGGTGCTGATGGTGCGGGAGCGCGGTCGGTCTCGAGGCGGCTATCACAGCTTGGGCAAGGTGCTCTGGCGCGGCAAAGCCACGCGGTTGTTAAGCCCGCAGGTGGAACGGCAGGCCTTGGAAGCCGCCACGGGGCAGAATTACCGACCGGCGGCGCGCCAGTTGAGCCAGCGCTGCGGGGCGCGGGTGTCGCACTGGGCGGTGTGGCGATGCGTCCAGTATTACGGGGCCAAACTCCAGGACCAACTGCAGCGGGACTGGTGGCCGGACCCGCCGCGTAAGGTGGCGGCGGAGGTGGTGGTGACCGAGGTGGACTCGACGTGGTTGAAGTGGCAGCGGCGGGGGTGCGGCCACGAGGGGCCGCAGCATTTCCTCATGCATTTGGGGCTGCATTACACGGGCCGCAGCCGCCGCCTGGATCAGCGGGGTCGTACCGACGTGAGCCTGGACCAGAAGACCTGGTTGGTGGGCACGGGCAGCCTCGGTGAGTTCGGCACGCGCCTGCGCCGCCACCGTGACCGACACTATCCGCCGGGCCGGGGTCCCGCTCCCTGACGGTGCTGCTGAGCGATGGCGACGAGGGACTGAAGTGGGTGCGGGAACGCGAATTCCCCGAGACACTGTGGCTGCTGGATCGCTGGCACATCGGCCAGAAGGTGCGCGAGTTTGTCGGCCCGGATCAGGCCGCGTGGCGCTCGATCATGGCGGCGGTGTATGCCCACGACAGCGAAGCGGCCTTGGAGGCGCTGCGGTCCATGGAACCGGCCTCCGACGACCCGCGCCGCGAGGGCTTCCACGAACTCTTCGGCTATCTGCTGGGCCATCGGGACGGCATCGATGCCTTCGGTCAGATCCCCAAGCGCTACCGTCAGCGCCACGGGTGCCTCGGCCCGGTGGTGCGGGCGGGCAGCGGCGCGGTCGAGAAGAACGTCGAGGTGCACATCAACCGTCGCTTCAAACGCCAAGGGCGCGGCTGGAATCCGGTGCGCGCCGACCGCCTGGCCCAATTACGCTGGCTGCAGCAGGACCACAGAAACTGGAATCACTGGTGGAACAACGTCTGCCTCACCACCACGAAAATAAACCCGGGTTGGCCCACCACTGACAATTGACAAACAGTACCGTGCCCCTTCCGTTCCATCGTTTGCGGTTGACATCGTCGTTTCGGGGCGGCTGAGGCTTGTTGGTTGGACCGATTTGTCCAGTGCACATACCGTGTGGGTTCTCCCTGCGGCAGTATTCACGATCCGGGTGACGGGAAGACACCTTCCAGTGGAAGGTATCTTCGGCGACAACAGCATCGGCGCTACTCGAGAAGTTTGTCGAGGGTGTGACGGAATTCGCGCCATTGGTGACGACGTTGCTGGAGTTCGCGCCGACCGCGGGCCGTCAGGTAGTAGTACCGTCGCTGCCGACCCTCCCGCGGTCCCTGCCAGTCGCTGCGCACCAGACCGCGCCGTTCCAGGTCGTGTAAGACGCGGTACGCCGTGCCTTCACGCCAACGAACCGCTTGCTTCGTTCGTTCCGAGATTCGGCGGATGATCCCGTAGACATAGGCTGGTCCTTGGG
Source organism: uncultured Verrucomicrobiae bacterium (assembly GCA_963766065.1). GTDB lineage: Bacteria > Verrucomicrobiota > Verrucomicrobiia > Palsa-1439 > Palsa-1439 > Palsa-1439. Next base: position 57,904 of record CAVYAC010000057.1, on the reverse strand, counting down.
TCAGGAGGTGTAGGGCCACCAAATCATACGATCCGGTTGCCAAGTCTTTGGGAAATGGTTCGTGCATGTTGGAAGATACCTTCCAGTGGAAGGTATCACTACCAGTCGGTTGGGAGGTGAGTCAAGCTGAGAAGAAAAACCCAGGGCGCGCCTTCAGGCTCCCAAAATAGCTTGTCGCAGCACTTGGGGCGGGTTGACGCAGGTCAGCAGGAGGGCGGAGTTTGTCCAATTTGGGATTTCGGGGGTAGCGGGACTCCGTTTTGTGCTTTTCTCGCGGTTCCGTCAGAGGTGTAATGGGATTATGAACGGTTCCTGGCATTCGAAGCATCCGATGCCGAAGAAGCCGACGTTGGAGCAGCGGGTGGACTGGCATCTCGCGCACGCGAAAGCGTGTGGTTGCCGCGAAATTCCGAAGACGGTGAAGGCCGAGCTCCGTCGTCGCGGGCAGGCCAGTCGTCGATCACCCAAGAGAGCCGGTCTAGGATGTTTTCGAACACTCAGAAAGCATGTATGAACAGAAAGATCCCAAACGATGTATGGGCTACCTCCTTCTAGCGGTGGTTGCAACGGCTGGATTTCTCATCAGCGTTGTTTGCCATGTGATGGGGTGGCTGCACATGGAACCGCCATGGGGCAGGTCGGTGTTCGTGCTTCATGTCGGTATCCTCGTGCTTTGGTTCCCGCTCGTCGGTTTCGCCAATCGGACGATGCCGATGCCCAAGCAGGGGCGTGGCAATTTCGAGCATCTGCTCGCCGAACTGCCGAAGTGGGTTCGGTCGGCAGCCACCATCCTTTTTGTGTACGCGCTTCTGAATTTTGCTTACTTCATTTATTGCACCACCCAGTATCCCAAGCACAAAGTTCCCTTTTATCTGGAACTGCGAGGTTTCTCGGGACACTGGATGATGTTCTACGGATGGGCGGCCATCGGATTTGTCGCGTTAGCGCGTTTGGCACGGAAGCGGAAGGAGCATGACTTCATCGCCTAGCCAGTCGCGGCAGCCAGTCCGGAAGATACGAATCATCCGCACACCGCCCGGCGAGGCACCGGAGGACATTCGCAAGGCGTGGGTGGGCCTGGTACTTCCGTTGTCGCGGTTTCGTCCGCGGCGGACGGCGTGGAGCGCCGGGGTCCTCACCGGTCCGAAGACATTATTTGGCTATTTGACGGCGGTGGTGTCGGGTCGTCTCCAGCCGCAAGTTGTCTACGTCGTTGTCGGACACGTCGCCGTTGACGTTCTGGCCACGGAATCCCCGGAGGCTGCGGCATGGTGGCGAGAGCACGCTCCTCATATCCTCCGACCGGGATGGCGTTTGACCTTTCCGGCGGAGGTATGCGAAGAGGTTGTCGATGATGGCCAGACGCAGGTTCAAGAGGCGCGACGCGGGTTTGGTATTCGGAATTTTCTGGGACGGTTGCTCGGCGCTTTTGCTGGACTGTTTATTATTACCGGCATTTGCTTCCCATTTTATACGGATTCTTCCCACCGGGTGGACTGGGGTGCGGCTGTGGGGTTGATTGTGATTGGTCTATTTCTGGGTTTTTGCGCGGCGCGCATCATGAAGCCAAGTAGATAGACGTGTCAGACACCGAGGTGCCGGCCAGGTGCCGTTTCCAAGTCCGATGCTGTTGGAGTACGAGCCAGTTCCGCATCCGCGGGCTTGCAATCTGATTCGGTGTGGCTGAATTTGGGGCCGTTGGCCAGCGGAGGAAACACATGAAGTTTGACATCATCGCCAGCCGGATGGGAGTGACAGCGACGGCGGTCGAGGAGTTGATAGCGGGCAAGGTGCCGATGGCCGTGTCGAGTCGGCTGAAAGTCCCGACGGCCTCGCTACAGAAGTTCGTTGATGGGGGCACATCGGTCGGCCTGGGGCACGTCATTGGTTGTACACCGGCGCAGCTCCAGGGGTTGCGCACTGCGATTGGCCAGAAGGGAGCGATTGGAATGCTGATCGGGCTGTGCAGTCGGCGTGCCGAGGGTCATGCTAATGCATAAGTTACTTCAGCAGCTTCGAGGCAGCTCGGACGGTCGGAGGAGACTTTCCTGGGCGGACCGCCTACGCTTGGAGCGCGAACTCGCGACCAACATGGACGTGGACTTGGCCCGAAAGTATGGTCTTTGCCGCGAACGGATTCGTCAAATCCGCCAGGAACTCGGTTATCCGTCGAGCCGGGTCATTCGCCACGCCTGGGCCGTTCGCCTTCAGGCCAAACGCCGGGAGCAGGAGAAACTCGCGTGTGAACTCCGGCGGCAGCAACGCCGGGCCAAACGGTTGCAAGCGGTCAACCGGCTCAGCAAACGCTGGAAATCCGGGGTATCGGTGGCGAAGTTGGCGCAGGAGTATGGGTACACGTGCGGTTACATGTACAACCGCCTTGGCAGGTTACGGAAACAATTCCCGGAGAAATTCCCCTTTCGCCACCCACAGCGTTCGCCCCGCCGTCGGGAAAAGGTCCGGTAAGGCCATGTCGGCGCATGTGCGGCACCCGTCGTACGCACAACCCGCGCGGTTCAGACATCGTTCAACGCCGGGGGCTCTTTTTTGTGCTTTCCTCGCGGTTTTGTCAGGAGTCTAATGGGGGTTCGCACACTTGACCAGTGTGAAGGGAATTCTGGATGAACATTTTGGCGATTGCTGGACCGGGCTCGAAATATCAAGTTCCCGGCGCACGAGCGGCAGGTTTCTGGGCAGGCGTGTGGCACGGCCTGATATGCCCCATCACATTTATCGCGAGTTTGTTCGCCTCCAACGTACGCATGTACGAGACGCGCAATTGTGGCCGACTCTACGACTTCGGTTTCATCATCGGCGCTTCCGGCGCGTTTGGAGGTGGAGGTCACGAAACATCCAGGGTGACTCCACGCGCCTAACAGGGCTGGTCGAGTGAACCGCCGCCTTGCTTTTCCGCTCAGTGCTGGCCGGTAATTCGAACGCTCCATTCACGTTCCACCCGGCTCGCCAGGGGCGGCCGGTGAGATCGAATGTTCGGCAGTAAACGAAGTTGGCAGGCTTGAATGAATCTGTTTGGATACTTCTACTCGTTGCAGTTCCTCATGCTCGTGGCGTGTGCCGTATTTTACTACAGGGCCGCAGTAATGGAGGATTCTTCGGGATTCTTGTGGTCGGCGCTATCCGTCCTCGTCTTTCTTCTTACGTGGATCGTTCTGTCGTGGGGCTGGCTGGGTTGCTTGCTGGGTCAGGTCGCCCTGTTCGCTGGCATTACGGTTGTGCGCGTGTTACGGAGGCAATGACCATGTGGGTTATCATCCGTGCCGTGACCTATGCCGCGCTGTTTATCGGCTTTGTACTAGTTTTTCTTCCGGCCTGTGTGCTGTCGTGGTCTGGCATCACCCCCGTCCCCGTGATTGGCGTGTGGCAGGTCTTGGGGATGGTGGTGACAGGCGTGGGCGGCGCAATCGCGTTGTGGTGCGTAGTGACGTTCGTATTTGTCGGCAAGGGCACGCCGGCGCCGTTCGACCCGCCCCGACGCCTGGTGGTTCGGGGTCCCTATCGGGTCGTGCGTAATCCCATGTATCTGGGTGCGAGTTTTGCGCTCGCGGGTGCGGCGCTGTTTTACAAATCGGTTGCGCTTCTCAGTTACGCGGGGTTGTTCGTTCTGGTCACCCACCTGTTTGTCGTGCTTTACGAAGAGCCGACGCTGCGCCGAACATTCGGTAACGACTATGAGGTCTACTGTGCGCACGTCGGACGCTGGCGGCCAAAGTGGTGACATCGCCGTCGGGCGCTATTCGGTTCGCAGTCGCGGTTGACATCACCGGCCCGGTGTGGCTGAATCCGCGCCGATAGACGATCCAGCGTGCCGACGTGAACCCTGTTATTACCCGCTTCCGGTCCGAGGATGTGAAGTCCGCTGGCAAGGTTCTGTTGCGGTTTTCCGAGCGGCAGCCGTCGGTGGACCAGTTGCGAAAATTCCTGGATTCGGACGCGCATTTCTTCCTCGCGGCCTCGATTGACGGCACCTGGGTTGGGTTTGCGTACGCCTACGAACTTCCCCGACCGGATGGCTCTTCGATGCTCTTTCTGTACAGCATCGAGGTTACTTCCGAGTATCGGCGGCGGGGCGTGGCGACGGCGGCGCGACCAACGTGAGTACCAACAGCGTCCTGTACACCTATAACGCCGCCGGCACGTACACGGTGACGCTCATCGTTACGGGAATCGGCACAGCCAGCACGAATTCCCAACCAAACTATATTACTGCCTTGACGCCGTTCCAAGCATGGCAGGTTTACTACTTCGGTAGCACCACCAATTTGGACGCCGCGCCAAGCGTGGACTACGACGGCACCGGCATGAGCAACAGCAACAAGTTTATGGCGGGCTTCAACCCCGCGGACGCTGCGGCTTACCTGCACATTATTGGTATTGCGAAGACGGGCACCAACAGCATCACCGTAACGTATCTCGGCGCGAGCGGCGACAATACCTACTCGCCAGGCATAATGTCGCGAACGAACGTGCTGGAGTTCGCGACCGGCACAAGCAACGGCAGCTATACGAATAACTTCAGCAGCACAGGTCAAGCCAACATTCTCAGCGGCGGCAACGGCCTCGGTACCGTGACCAACATGACGGATTTCGGCGGGGCAACCAATGGCCCGTCCCGGTATTACCGTGTGCGTGTGTTGGTCCCGTGAGCGACGGCAATCAGGTCACGATGACGGACACGAACCCGATTCCGCCGCAGGAGTTCTACCGCATCGACATCTCGCTGCCGTAGAAGAGATTTGGGATCGTCGCTTCACAGAAGCGACGCTACACAGGCGAGTGAGACGGGACTGTTTTATCGAATTTTGGAGTTGACTTATCTATCGGCATACCGATATGATTGGGGCGTGTTCTTTGAAAGAAGTCGTTTTGCACTTACCCGCGCCCGTTCGGCGTTGACATAAAGGGCCAGAGGAGGGGATGGTAAGAATGTGTTTTCTGCAAAACGAAGCCAATGGGTTGCGTGCTAAATTGCCCACGGATGGATCGATGCCCAAGATGGTTACGCAAACAGGAATAGGCAAAAACCAATTGGCTTCGTTTGGGTTCGTTTTGGGGTGTTTGGGGGACGTGAGTTGGCAAATTCGGCCATGGATGGCGTGTCCGGGCCGCCCCCTTTCGGTGGGTTGGTGGGTTGCGAGACTCTCAGTCGACGACCCCCTCACCTTGATCCTCTCCCCCCAGGGGAGAGGGGAATCCCCTCACCGGTGGTGTGAAGCGGGGAGAGTTGGGGCTGGTTTCAGTACCGATGCGCGGTTTCCCACGCTTGCTCGTCGGCGGTAAAATAGCGGACACGGACTTTCTTGTATTCCTTCGAGGAGTACAGCGCGCCGTGGTCGCGGATGCCGGTTTTGGCGGCGATGGCGGCGAGGGACTGCTCGCAGTCGTCGCGGGACTTGCCATGGATCATGGTGAAGATGTTGTACGGCCAGTCGGGGTAGGAGGGGCGTCGATAACAATGGCTGACCGCGCGAAAGGTGGCCATCAGTTCGCCGGCGCGATCCACCTCGGCATCGTCACCGGGCACGGCCCATACGCCCATGGCGTTGGCGCTGAAACCGGCCTGGCGATGGTGGAGCACAGCGGCGAAACGGCGCATCTTGCCCGAGTCGAGGAATTGACGGTGCAGGGTTTGCAGTGCGGGGAGGGTGATGCCGAGTTCCTTCGCGAAGTCGACGAACGGCGTCGGGGTGATCGGCAGATCGCGTTGCATGATGCGGACGAACTCGACTTCGGCCGGCGTGAGCGCGGTATCGGTCGCACGATTCTTTTCGGTGTACACGACCGCGTCGAGGTCATCGGGCCGGGATTCGCCACCGACATCGAATTTCACGCCAATCTTGAAGAGCTTCAGCGTTGGCAGGAGCCGGGTGGATTCGGCGCCGGATTGTCGGTGCAGCAGCGCGACGGTTTTCTCCAGGCCCAGCTTGCTCAAGGGGGAGACGGCGATGGTGTACCAGAGATTGAAGGAGTGACTGCGGAGGTAATTATGGCTGACGCCGGGGTGTTGGCTGATGATCGCGGCGGCGGCGTCTACGCGGGACGAATCGACGCGGGCGGCGACGAGACTGGATTCGTAGCCGAGGCTGCGGGTATCGAAGATGGCGCTGATCTGGCGGATGACTTTGGCGGTCTTGAGGTTCTGGACGCGGTCGAGAACTTCCTGTTCGCCAACCCCGAGCTGCTTGGCAAGCTCGCCGAAGGGACGTTCCGTGACGGGCACGGCGACCTGAAGTAGTTCAAGGAGTTTGAGGTCGGTGGCGTTGGAAATCATGCTTATCGCTTCATCCGAAGTTCTGCATTGAGGGATGTTTAGCATGCGGGAGTTGAATCTGTCGAGTCGTCGTCGGTTGACGACTTGTCAGCGCCAGGGCACGGAATCCCGTCATTTTGTCTGGCTGAACGGCATCTGCAGACCCCGGACATTTACCAGCAACCCGTTGCCGGTGAAGGTATTGACGAACAAGCTTGATGTCGTGGCACCAACGTTGCTAAGACTGCACGCAAATCCAAGTGGACGACTCTCGCCAACGAGGTGACGCGCCCGAGAAGATGCCGTCGCTGATTCAAAACTGGATCAGCTTGAGCGGTATTATTCTGGCCGCCTGCAGTTTTTTCGCGGTGGCCTGTCTGATCGGCATTGATTTCTACGCCGGTTTCAGCAGCCCCTACATGGGCATTCTGACGTACATCGTTGCGCCAACATTCCTGTCCGCGGGCTTGTTGTTGACCCTCGTCGGTGTGCTGCGCGAACGCCGCTATCGCCGCCGGCTTGCGCCGGGTGAAATCCCCAGACACCCACGGATCGATTTCAACGTGCCACGCCAGCGCAATGCGTTCCTCGCGGTGGCGGTCGTCACGTTCGTATTTCTGATGTTTACCGCGCTCGGCAGCTATCGCACGTACGAGTTTACCGAGTCCGTCCAGTTCTGTGGACAAACCTGTCACGCGGTGATGAAACCCGAGTATACGGCCTACCACAATTCATCTCATGCGCGCGTCGCCTGTGTCCAGTGTCACATCGGGGCGGGGGCCACGTGGTTTGTGAAATCGAAACTATCCGGCAGCTATCAAGTGTATGCCACGCTCTTTCACAAGTATCCGTGTCCGATTCCGACGCCGGTCAAGAACCTGCGTCCGGCGCAGGAGACGTGCGAACAGTGCCACTGGCCCCAGAAATTCTATGGGGCCGTCGAGAAAGTGCGCACACATTTCATGTCGGACGAGAAGAACAGCCCGTGGACGATCGAGATGCTGCTGAAAGTCGGTGGCGGCGATCCGACGCACGGCCCCGTGGGCGGCATCCACTGGCACATGAACGTCGCCAACAAGGTCGAGTACATCGCGTCGGACGAAGCGCGGCAGGTCATCCCGTGGGTGCGCATCACGGACCGCGCAGGCCACGCCACGGTGTACGAGACGAAGGACGGAAAACTGACGCCCGATCAGCTGGCCAAGGCCGCGCCGCGCCGGATGGATTGCATCGATTGCCATAATCGACCCACGCACGTCTTCCGGGCACCCGACGACGCGGTGGACACGTCGCTCGCCCTCGGCCGCATCGATCCATCGTTGCCGTTGATCAAGAAGAACGCCGTGGCGGCGCTGGCGGGCGATTATGCGACCACGGCGGAGGCGCAAACAAAAATCGCCGCGACCCTGCGGGCCGGCTACACGAACGAGAGCGACCGGGCCAAGATCGATGCCGCGATCAAAGAGGTGCAACGAATCTACGACGAGAATTTCTTCCCCGAGATGAAATCGAGCTGGAAGGTGTATCCCGACAACATCGGTCATCTCAAATCGGCGGGCTGCTTCCGTTGCCACGACGATCAACACGTCAGCGCCGACGGCAAGAAGATTTCCGCAAACTGCACCAGTTGCCACACCATCATTGGCCAGGGCGCGGGCACTAATTTGACGACCGTGAGCGCCCAAGGACTCGAATTTCAGCATCCCGCGCCAGACGTCGGCGATTCATGGAAAGGTATGAAATGCAGCGATTGCCACAACGGCGGACCCATGTAATCGCCATCGGGTGTTGCCTGCTGATGACGAGCGCCGGCGTTCGCGCGGAAGGCATCTCGTGTCTCAACTGCCACACCAACGAGATGCACCAATTCTCCGCCAGCGTACACGCGCAGGCGGGATTGAATTGCGTGGATTGTCATGGTGGCGATCCCAAAATCACTGACGAGACCGCCCACGCCACCGATAATTTCCGCAGTCCGAATACCAAGCAGGGAATCGCCGAACTCTGTGCCTCCTGCCACAGCGACGTGCGGCGCATGAACCCCTACGGGCTGCCCACGGACCAGTTGGCACGGTACAAGACCAGCAAGCACGGCGAACAGTTGTTCGATCACAACGACCAAAACGTGGCGGTTTGCATTGATTGCCACGGCGTTCACGACATCCTGTCTCCCAAGACACCGGGCAGCCACGTCTATCCAACCAATATTCCCCAAACGTGCGGCCACTGCCACAGCAACGCGCAACTGATGGATCACTACAAGCTCCCCAGCGACATCGTCGCCCACTACAAGACAAGCTACCACGCGACGATGCTGTTCGACAAAGGCGATTTGAGCGCGCCCACCTGCGTGACCTGCCACGGCAGTCACGGAGCCAGTCCGCCGGGAACAGCGCAGGTTGGCGAAGTGTGCGGGAAGTGTCACGTTCGCCAGCGTGAGTTGTTTGCAAAAAGCCCGCACGCCGAGGCCGCCGCGGCGGGTTTGTTCAGTGAATGTGTAAGCTGCCACGGCAATCACGCGATCCAGAAGGCGTCGGTCGAGCTGTATGCGAAAAGCTGCGTGCAATGCCACGCCAACGATCCGAAGGAACTCGGCGTCCGCGACGCTGTCGCCACACTCATTGGCGACAGCCAGAAGGACTATGACCGTGCCGAAGCCCGCGTGCACGAAGCGACCGTACGCGGCTTGGCGACCGATGACGAGCAACTGCTGTTGCAGGAGGCGAAGACGCAGGTCACCCAGTTGGAAGCGTTGCAGCACACCCTGGCCCTCGATCAACTGAAGCCTGTGGCCGCGCACTCTGAGGAAATTGTCAGGCTAACGCAATCGAATATCGCGGGCTTGGAGCGGGTGGAGCGTTGGAAGCGGTTGGCGTTGACGCCAATCTGGGTTTTCCTTGTGTTGATGGGGGTGTTGTTCTGGCTCAAGCGGCGGCAAGTCGAGAAACGGGACGGACGATGAACGACGACCAGAGAATCTCGCGCCGCACATTTTTGGACTGGCTGCTTACAGGCGGCTTGGTCGCGTGGGGAATCGCTTTTATCGCTCCGGTGCTCAGCTACGTTTGGCCGGCACAGCGACGCGGTCCGAGCGTGCAAACCGTGTCCGCGGGCAAGGCGGACGATTTCAAGGAATGGGACCACAAAATGGTTGCGATCAGCGGTCAGCCGGTCATTGTCTTTCGCACGCCGCAGGGGTTCCGGGCCTACTCGGCGATTTGCACGCATCTGGGCTGTATCGTCCAATGGAACGCGCAACGACACCAAATTGAGTGCCCGTGCCACGCCGGCGTATTCGACACGAGCGGACGGGTGGTTTCCGGTCCACCGCCGCGTCCGCTGACCGAACTCGGCGTGGCCGTGGTGAACGGTGAGGTATTGGTGAAATCGACATGAGCCCGTACCACAAACTTCGTCCATGGTTGGCCGCGCGCTACGACGTGGACGACGTCGAGCATTTCGCGGACAAGCAGGCGCACAAGCCGTTGCCCGGGGCACGTCGGCTTCTGGCACACCTTCGGCAGCCTGTCATTGTTTCTGTTCCTCAATCAGGTGGTCACCGGCATATTGCTGATGATCTACTACCGCCCGACCACGAACACAGCGTTCGAGAGCGTGCGCTACATCATGACCAAGGCCCATTTCGGCTGGCTGATCCGCGGACTGCACGCCTGGGGCGCGACGTTGATGATCCTCTGCGTGCTGGTGCACATGATGCGCACGTTTTTCATGGGAGCGTACAAGAAACCGCGGGAGCTGACGTGGGTGCTCGGCGTGTTCCTCGTCGGATGCACCGTCACGTTCGGTTTCACCGGCTATTTGCTGCCGTGGAACCAGCTTTCCTATTGGGCCACGACCGTTGGCACGGAGATCACCGGGGCGATCCCGCTGGCGGGTCAATATCTCAAGGTGTTGCTGCGCGGCGGCGAAGGCGTGACCGGCGAAACGCTGGCGCGCTTCTACGTGCTGCACGTCGTCGTGCTGCCGTGGGTGTTGACGATGGTGCTGGTGACGCACCTGGTTTTGATGCGGGTGCAGGGGTTGGCCACGCTGGAGCGCGTGGGCGAAGAGAAACCCATCGACCAGGCGAACGGCATCCCGTTCTTCCCCAACCACGTCCTCAAAGAGGGCGTGGTATTCTGCGCGTTGATCGGCATCCTCGTGACGCTTGTGGTGCTGTGGCCGGTCGAACTTGGCGAGAAAGCCGACCCCTTCACGACGCCCGAAGGCATCAAGCCGGAATGGTATTTTCTCTCGACCTATCAGTTGTTGAAATACTTTCCGAAGACGCTGGGGCTGTTTGTCTCGTTGATTCCCCAGGTGTTGCTGCTGCTCTGGCCGTTCCTCGACCGCAGCCCCGAGCGCAATCCGAAGAAACGACCCATCGCCGTGACGATTGGCGTGATCGCCGTGGTGTTGGCGGTGGCGTTTGGTGTCATCGGTCATCTCTCGGAGAGCACCATCACGTTTCACGGTCGTCAGTACCACTTCGACGTCTACGGCATGCCACACGAGCTCCCGGCGCAGACGAGGCATTGACGTGATGTAGGGCAGGGAACGACCGTGAGGCCATAGCACAGGGCTAACGGAGCGCATTCAGCGGACTTCGATACGGGTGCCGGGCACCACACCATCTCAGGCCGACCACGAACGAGGCCCTTGGCAGAGCCCATACCGCGACGATCATTGACATAGCACTTCGCACCGTACCGCCTGTCAGGGATCGAAAAGGTGGGGGAGAAGGCATTGACGTTAAGAAGCAATCGATTGCATCACCTCAATAGTCACCCCACCCCCAATTTGGGGGTGCTTTCCGGCTATTTTCCACATTTGGAAACGGGCTTGGCGACCCGGATGCGGCTGGTCTCAGGTCTGAGAGCGGGCCCTGTCAATGATTACAGATGCTACGTAACCGGTGCACAAGTGGAGTTGACATTTGTCCCATTTTTGGTAATGTGTCTCGTAACGACGGGGTGAGAAGGCATGCGAGAGCCTCCTACGCTGACAGTGGTATTGTGAGCGACAAAGCGATGTTAGGGCACCTCCAAAAAAACGTGAGGGTCTGTAAAACCATGAGGTTTACGATGAATCGTACGGGAGAGGGAATGAGCGCATCTCAAAACAATCCTACCAACTCAGTTTCAACATTTTCCTTGATGTCACGATTTGGCAAACATCTCACAGCCGGAGCAATCGCTCTCGGCCTGTGCTTGTTTCTAGCCGCGACCAATAGTCAGGCGCAGTCGAATTTTTATTGGAACGGCAGCGCCAACGCAAATTGGGCAGACGCCAGCCAATGGACATTGTTAATCGTCACCAACTTCATCAACGGCAGCGTCACCAACAACATCACCAACATCGTCAATGGGGTTGACTGGCCCGGCGACCAAGGCGATAGCAACGACGCCGATCCCGGGCACGACTATGCGTGGTTCACCAACTCCGGCACGTTCAATATTTCCGTGGCGAGCCCGATTTCAAGTTACTTTTACATTGGCAGCAACATGTTTGACAACGCCTCCGGGACCGTCATGAACGTCTCGATCAACATTGGTTCGGGCATTACCTTTCGCACCGGTGCGGGTGACGCCTTTGTGGTCGGCGAGTCATCCTCTTCCACCTCGATCGTTTCCGTTACCACGTCCGGCGGCGCTCTGGATACGGGCTATTCCAGCTCGACGTTGTACGTCGGCAAGAATGGCTACGGCGTGCTGTATGTAACCAACACCCAGGCCATCGCAGTCGGCGGCGGAAACTGGTCCTTGGGGGATGGAACCAACTCCCAAGGGCTCTTGGTTGTGTCCGGCCCGAACACACTCGTTAACATGGGGACGACAAGCGGCGGCCATTTGAACGTCGGCAGCGCTAACTCGTACGGTAATACCGTAATCCTTTCGAATTCCGCGGTAATGTACATTCCCAACTTCCGCTTGGGCAGCACTGGCGGCGCTGGAAGCAGCAACAATCTGATGATCGTGGATACCGGCGCCTTGCTCTTTATCGCCGGCGGCCACGCCGTCGTCGGCGGCCGGGAAACCTACCCGGCTGGAACCAATAGTCCGGCGATCAACAATACGTTGATCTTCTCGAATGGCGGCAACGGCGACTCTTCCAACCATACGTTCCAAATCGGTTGGGCCGATAACGACGTGGACACCCATCCTGTTTCGAGCGCGGGCAATGTCTGCATTGTCCAGAGCGGGTGTTCGTTCACCAATATCTCGACCGCCATCGTTCGCTCCAATAATAACTTGTTCGTCTACGGCGGGACCTTCGGCGGCGGCTATACGAACATATTCGGTGGAAGCATAACGAACCAGGGCACAGTCACCGCTTGGGGTAAACTTCTGGGTACCCTCGTCGGCTGGTCAAACAGCCTGACGATCGCGAGCAACAACGTCGGCGCGCTGACCATCTCGCACAACTTGGAGATGCAGACCGGCAGCGTCATGCAAATCGCGTTGGGATCGACCTTTAACAGCATCACGCTGGGCAGCAACTGTACGCTGAACGGCACGCTCAACTTCATCGACGGAGGCGGGTTTGCCACCGTCGGGAATCATACCTATACGCTGTTCACGGGCAACTTCGAAACGAATTTCTACACTGGCACGTGCCCGGTGTGCACCACCAATCCGGTTCCTTGGTATGCCGATACGAACAACCTGACGATTGGCGGGGTGCCCGGCTAACCCGTCCGCGACCTATACGATCAGTCTGCCCGATTTCCACACGGTGAATCTGGTCGTCAACGGTTTTGCGGCGGCATATGGGCCGTTGCGGATCACATCGATTACGCGTACGCCAACGACCAATGACATCACGATTAACTGGAATACGAGCGGCGTCAACGGACAGTTCAACTATGTCCAGGCCAGCCCGGGTTCGGCCAACGGCAGTTACAACACCAACAATTTCGTGGTCATCGCCACCAACACCATCGCGGGCGCGACAGCCAGCTATACGGATACCGGCGGAGCCACCAACAGACCGGCCCGGTATTATCGAATCTGGTCGCCTCAGTAACGGTTGTGTCGATTCGTTGATATGAGCGCAGCCGCACGGAAATGAAAGGTATGACAGCGAACAACAAGTGCCTTCGTTCACGACTCGGTGAACACCCGGCGGCTGCGCTCTTAATTTGCAGTGTGAATCTGGTGTAATGTAATTTCTCGTCTGGAGAGACGAGACGCGCCCCATGATGGGGCAGAGGGTGGGTAGTAAAACGTGGAGAATGAGTGTGCCAGGGCTCTGCAAGGTCAGGCACACGGGAAAAATGAGGTATCAAAGAAGGAGCGGTAAGGGTCATGAAGATACAGAAACAATTGACAGTCACAGCAGCCGTCATTACGGCTGCCGCAGTATGGGCGCTGTTCAGCCAGTCGGCTTCGGCGCAGACGTATGCGGGGCCGGGGCCGGTCTCGGTTTTCACTGATAATCTCGAGAATGGCAGCACGATCAACAACAACGCAGGCATGCCGGGTGGGACGCCCACCGCGTCCTCCACCAGTTATGACATAAACGCCAACAAGGGAACGGGCTTTACCGATACCGTCAATCCCGGCGATCTAGACATCAATATGCCGTCGTCGAGTTCCTCTTTCGCCGAGGCCCAAGCGCTGTTCTCGAACTCGCAGGTCACCTTGGGAACCGTCGGAGATTATGTCGACTTCATCCTCGAGTTCACCGACTCCGCGAATATTATCGGAAGCACGGGGGGACAGCAAAACGAGTTGACGATGGGACTGTATGACGCCGGCGCAGTCAATGGCAACGGCGGCGCGCCAGTCGCTCCGCTTCCAGGCAATGTTGCCACCTTGACGACTGCCAGCGGCGGCGCCCAGGGGTGGTCGGGTTATTACAGCCAGATTGTGAACGCGAACGGTGGGACCAGTTCGAAACTGTGGTACCGCCCGATCCAGAATACCGGGACCGGAAGTCAGACCCTGACGATCAACACGGGGTCTATCGCCGGCGGGTTCGGCACTCCAGGGCCGCTGGCCAACCAACTGGTCAACGGCTCAAAGACGGCCACGGCGATACTGACCAACGGCGTCCAGTACACCGAGGATTTCCGGATCACAATGACGGGCGTGGGCGTGCTCACGGTCAGCAACGAGCTGTTTACGGGGCTCGGCACTGGCGGCGCGCTTGACTACGCCTTCGGCGGCTATACCAATGCCACGGACTTCGCATTCGACGGGCTGGCCTTTGGATTCGCGAACAAGGCAAGTGTGGTTATGACCCAGGATGTCAGTCTGGTCGAGATCAGCACGGACGTCGTCCCCGAGCCGTCCACTTGGATGTTGCTCGCGTCTGGCCTCGCGTTGATGGTTGGGCTTGTCGCTCGCCGTCGTCGCAGCTAGTTCGAAGTCTTACATGACCCTAAGAAGGGCGTCCCGAACATGTTTATGTTCGGGATGCCCTTCGTTTTTCTTACGCTTTTGTGGACGGATTCCTTGCAGCCTCCTCAGGTGCCGAATCCCTCAGCTTTGGTTTGGCGCTGATATTCGTGTTGACGGCGGTTTTGCCGGCCAGACATTATGGTCGAATCATGAGACGGATTCTTCTGACCACGCCCTCTTTTCAGGACATCCCCCGCGAACATCACAAACTGATGGCGGACGCTGGTTTCGAGTTCGTTCGCGACCGCGGTCCCCTGCCCGAGCCGCGCATGCTGGAACTCGTCAGCAAGGGCGACATCGACGGCTGGCTCATCGGCGATGATGCGATCACCCGCGCTGTCATCGAGAAGTCGCTTCCGCGGTTGGAAGTCATCAGCAAATACAGCATCGGCCTCGATAAAGTGGTCGTCAAGGCCGCACCGGAATTGAATGGAGACAAGGAATTCCATTGAACCTTCGTGGCAAGTTCACATTTGACCAACTTTCGCTCGGGGAAATCATGTTGCGGCTCGATCCCGGCGAGGGACGCATCCGCACAGCGCGCGAGTTCAAGGTGTGGGAAGGCGGCGGCGAATACAACGTCGCGCGCGGCCTGCGCAAATGCTTCGGGTTGAAGACGGCGGTGTGCACGGCGTTCGTGGACAACGAAGTCGGCCATCTTATCGAGGATTTCGTCATGCAGGGCGGCGTCGCCACGGACTACATTCTCTGGCGACCCGACGACGGCATTGGGCGCTCCGTGCGCAACGGGGTCAATTTCACCGAGCGTGGTTTCGGTATTCGCGGGGCGATCAGCGTGCCGGACCGTGGTCAGACGGCGGCCAGCCAGCTCAAGCCCGGTGATTTCGATTGGGAAAAGATTTTCGGTCACGTCGGCGTGCGCTGGTTCCATACGGGCGGCATCTTCGCCGCGTTAAGCGAGAGCACGGCCGCCTTGACCCTTGAAGCCGTCAAGGCCGCCGCCAAGCACGGCACGATCGTGAGCTACGACCTGAATTATCGTCCCAGCTTGTGGAAGAGTATCGGCGGCCAGGCCAGGGCGCGTGAGGTCAACCGTGAGATTGCCAAATACGTGGATGTGATGATCGGCAACGAGGAGGATTTCACCGCCGGCCTCGGCTTCGAGGTCGAAGGCATGGACCACAACATCACCAGGATCGAAACCGACGCCTTCAAGAAGATGATCGAGAAGGCGGTGAGCGAATTCAGGAACTTCAAGGTCGCAGCCACCACGTTGCGCAAGGTCATTACCGCGACTCGAAACGATTGGAGCGCGATTTGTTGGATGGACGGCAAATTTTACGAGAGCCGCCAGTATCCCGAGTTGGAAATCCTCGACCGCGTTGGCGGCGGCGACAGTTTTGCCAGCGGCTTGATTTTCGGTCTCCTGAAGACGGGTGACCCGCAACAGGCGGTGGACTATGGCGCGGCGCACGGCGCGCTGGCCATGACCACCCCCGGCGACACCTCCATGGCCACGCAACAGGAAGTGGAAAAGGTCATGGGGGGCGGCAGCGCGCGCGTCCAGCGATAACACCAGACGGCCACCACAACCATGGAACTCAGATACGCACCCGACATCGAGCGTTATTCGCACCTGACAACCGATGAACTTCGTGCCGGCTTCCTCGTGCCGAATCTGTTTCAGACGGGAACGATTCAATTGGTTTACGCGGATTTGGACCGCGCGGTGATCGGCGGCGCTGTGCCAACTTCGGGAAAACTCGCGTTGGGTGCGGCAAAAGAACTTGCATCGACGTATTTTACCGAACGGCGTGAGATCGGTGTCATCAACGTCGGCGGAACGGGTTCGATTACCGTTAACGGCAAAGAGTTCGCCCTCGCAAAACGCGATTGTCTCTACATCGGTCGTGGAAGCAAACAGGTCGAGTTCGCAAGCGGGAGTGCCCAAGACCCTGCCTGGTTCTATCTTATCAGCTACCTGGCCCACGCGGCACATCCGACACGCCTGGCGACCGCCGCTACAGCTGCTGCGGTAGAGCTTGGTACGCAACGTGATGCAAATCAGCGCACCATTCGTAAATACATCCACAAAGACGGAATTCAAAGCTGTCAACTCGTCATGGGCTTCACGGAATTAAGGGAAGGCAGCATCTGGAACACCATGCCGCCGCACACGCACTCACGTCGGACGGAAGTCTATCTGTATTTTGATTTGCCAGCGGACTCCGCGGTCTTTCACTTCATGGGCAGCGCGACGGAGACGCGGCATCTCGTCGTGCGCAACGGCGAAGCCGTGTTGTCACCGCCATGGTCCATTCACTGTGGTGCGGGAACGCGACGTTACTGTTTCGTGTGGGCGATGGGCGGGGAAAACCAGGAGTTCACCGACATGGACCAGATCGCCGTCAAGGATTTGAAATGATTCTCGATCAATTCCGACTGGATGGTCAAACGGCCCTGGTGACGGGATGCCGGCGCGGAATCGGAATGGCGCTCGCCGAAGCGCTGGCCGAAGCGGGTGCGGACATTATTGGCGTGAGCGCTTCCCTGCGGAAAAGCGGCGAAGAAGTGGCCGCGCGCGTGACCAGGCTGGGGAGGAGGTTTCACGGATTCCATTGCGATTTCGCCGACAGAAAGGCTCTTCACCAGTTCATTCGTGAAGTCACAACGTCTGGCGGGCCGATCGATATTTTGGTGAACAACGCCGGCATGATCCGTCGCGCGCCGGCGGCCGAGCATTCCGATGAGGACTGGGACCGCGTGATCGAGGTGAACCTCAACGCGCAGTTTGTTCTCGCCCGCGAAATTGGCAAACGAATGCTTGAGCGCGGCCAGGGCAAGATCATTTTCATCGCCTCCCTGTTGTCGTTCCAAGGAGGCATCACGATACCGGGATACGCCGCGAGCAAGGGCGGGATCGCGCAACTGACGATGGCCCTGTCCAACGAATGGGCTGGCAAGGGCGTGAACGTCAATGCGATTGCGCCCGGCTACATCGAAACCGACAACACGGCGGCGTTGCGCGCGGATCCCGCGCGCGCAAAGCGATTCTGGATCGGATTCCCGCCGGGCGCTGGGGACGAACCGGAAGATTTGCAGGGCGCGGTGGTCTTTCTGGCTTCGCGCGCTGCGCAGTACGTGAACGGCACGCTCCTGACCGTGGACGGCGGCTGGATGGGACGCTAGGACAACATCACAAGCGGAGAATGAACGATGAGATCTGACATGACCCCGGCAACCGTGTTCCGCAACGACGCCCGATGCGCAGAGAATGACGAACTACCGGTGGGTGATCTGTGCGCTGTTGTTCTGGGTCACCACCGCCAACTACATCGACCGCGGCGTCTTTGGCAACCTGGCTCCCGAACTGCGAAAGACCTTTGGTTGGACCGAAGAGAATTACTGGAACATGCAGGTGGCCTTCAGCGCCGCCTACGCGGTCAGCATGCTCGTCATGGGCCGGTTGATGGACGTGATGGGCTTGCGCTGGGGATTCGTCTTTGCCTGTGCCTTCTGGGGCCTGGCGTCGATGTCTCATGCGTTTGCGCCCGAGATCGGGCACGTCTTCGGCGGTGCCGTCACCGGCTTCCTCATCTGCCGCATCCTGCTCGGCTTGGGTGAGGGCGGCAATTTCCCCGCCGCCATCAAGACGACCGCCGAATGGTTCCCCAAACGCGAGCGTGCCCTGGCCACCGGTCTGTTTAATTCCGGTTCCAACGTCGGCGGGATTCTCGTGCCCTGGGGTCTTCCCTTCGTCGTGACACAATTCTCCGCGATCACCATTGCCGGCACCACGGTGGGTTGGCGAGGTGCGTTTATCATCACGGCCGTCATCGATCTCCTGTGGATCGTCGCCTGGCTGGCCATTTACCGAAAACCCGAAGACCATCCGCGGGTCAACAAGGGAGAGTTGGCGTACATCCAGGGCGACACTGTCGAGCCCTCCGTCAAGATCCCGTGGCGCCGGCTGTTCCCTCACAAACAGACCTGGGCCTACGCCACCGCCAAGCTCATGACGGACTGTTTTTGGTGGTTCTACCTGTTCGGCTCACCGGACTTTTTTAATACAAAATTCCACCTCGACCCCAAAGGCCGCGAATACCAGATCATGCTCATCTATGTCGTGGCCTCTGTGGGCAGCATCGCCGGCGGCTGGCTGGCGGGTTCCTTCATGAAACGCGGCTGGACCACCAACAAAGCCCGCAAGATCACGCTCCTGATCTGCGCGGCGTTTGTCGTGCCCGTGGCGTTCTCGACCACGACCGACAACAAGTGGGTGGCCGCGATCCTCATCACGATTGCCCGCATCGGCCCACCAGGCATGGTCGGCCAACGTCTTCAGTCTCGCCGGCGATATGTTCCCCAAGCGCCTCGTCGGTTCGGTCACGGGCCTCGGCGGCTTTTTCGGCGCGATCGGCGGACTCATCTTGTTCTTCGTCACGGGCAAAGTCCTCAAACACACGGGCAACTACTTCCCCGTCTTCCTCATGGGCAGCATCGCCTACCTCCTCGCGTTGCTGATCGTCCACGTCCTCGTCCCCAACCTCGAAGTGGCCGATATCGAGGACAAGGCTGCCGCCTAGTTCGCGGCGGAGTGAAGCGCCGAAGGGAACACGGTGGTGTGGTGTGCGTTTGGGCCAACCCGGCGCACAACCGACATTTCGCCATCCGGCGTGAACTTTTCGGGTTCGGCTTGCAACTACTCAGAGAGAGGAGACAATCTCAAACAAGTGCAATCCGACACGGACACGATTGGCCGGTTGTATGGGCAGCACGCGGGCGAACTGTACCACTACCTCGCGCGGCGATGCCCCGACGCCGCGACCGCGGGCGACCTTTTGCAGGAGACCTTCCTGCAGGTCGTCCGCCAGTCCGATCAACTGGCCAAGGTGGCCATGCCCCGCGCCTGGCTGTTTGCCATCGCCCGCAACATGTTGGCCCGTCACTACCGCCGCCAACGCGATCCCGAGCCCGTCGCGCAGCTCTGGTACGAACCCGCCGAGAAGAAGGACGACCGGCTCGCCGTCATGCGGGAGGCCATCGGCAGTTTGTCCACCGAATTGCGCGATACCCTCGAGTTGCGGCTGGAACAGGAATTGTCCTACGAAGAAATTGCTCATGTGCTGGAACGTCCCGGTCGGGACTGTCCGTTCGCGCTTGCACAATGCCGTGTGCCAATTGCGCGACCTCATGAATCAGCAGGAGGAAACCAATCCATGAAACCGGATGTCATCGAACGTTTGCTACTGGACCGTGCGTTGGGACACCTCGATCCCGATGTTGACGCGCTGTTGGCGGATTACCTGGCCAACGACACCCCCGCGGCGACCCAGGCCCGGGAACTTCAGGACGTGGTGCATCTGGCCAGCGAGGCCGTTCGTCAACCCGTGCTCGCCATCGAGCCGCCCAATCAAATCCATCGGCTCGTCTGGCGTCATCGCGCCGAACGAGCGCTGGCCCTCGCCGCCTCGTTTGTGATCGGCGCAGGCATCACCGCGCTGGCACTCCGCACCAGCCTCCGGCACGAGGACAACACGGTCTCACTCGCGCCATCGGTCCAAAGCGTATCGATGCGGTCACCACGTCTGGATGCCCTCGTCAAACACAAGATCGAGTCTCTTCCCTTCTGGTCAAACCAACGGTTGTACCTGCTGGCCGCGGCGTCAACCGCTGACGCCAACGCAAAGGAGATAGTGAAATGAATCCTGGCAAATTACTCTCACAACGATTTCTTCTGGCAGTCTCCGGCGTTCTCGTGCTTTGTGCCGGCTGCGACCCGACGGACTGGGTTTGTTGGGCGCCGGATGGTGAGCACGCCTTCGTGCAGGGGGCGGACAATACCACCTTCCTGATTGACCGTACCGGGAAGGTCCTGGGCAACGCCACCGACGCGCGGGCCTGGCTTCCGGGATTCGCGGCGGGTCGTTGCCGTTCACACGGTGAAACCCACCAGTTGGGATGAATACGCCAAATTGCTCGGCCCCGACCGCGCCGGGAAGACAACCAAT
Organism: uncultured Verrucomicrobiae bacterium; assembly: GCA_963766065.1. Classification (GTDB taxonomy): domain Bacteria; phylum Verrucomicrobiota; class Verrucomicrobiia; order Palsa-1439; family Palsa-1439; genus Palsa-1439. Next base: position 37,259 of record CAVYAC010000057.1, on the reverse strand, counting down.
GCCGCCGCGAGCATGGTGGAGGTGATCCAGGCGTACCATGGTGATTGGGCCAAGTTCGGCGATTCGCCCGAGTACAAGAAATGGGAGAACGACGTTGTCGGGCAGACGTACAACGCCGAATGGCTCATACGATCGGTCGCGCTCTATCTCCAACAAACGAACCCCAAAATTCTTGCCCCCATTCTCAACGCAAGCTCCATCTCCATAACGAATCTTATCCCCGACATCTACGAACTTGGCACCCGCAATGTTCTGCCGTCTGACCCGCCAGCCGAGCAGTTGCTGGCCCGTGTCCCGGACGAGATCATCGCGGTGTTTCCCTCGCCGAGCGGGCAGGCCATCGCCTTTGCCGTCGGACAACCCGACCGCCCGGCCCTCTACGTCATCCCGCAATCCACAAACAGTTCTCCCATGAGGGTGGACGAAGATGTAACCGAAGCCGCTTGGTTCGACGGACGGCCAGGACCTCGTCTACCCCAAGACCACGGTTCCCTACGACTTGCTTCAGAAAAGTACTCAACTTGGGACCATCACGAGCCGCCGCGTTTGCGGGACCAATGGACTCCTGCTGGCCAAGTTCGAGGATCCCAAGGACCTCGCCGGAATAATCCTGGGACAGACCTTCACTCGCGTGGCGTGTCTCCCCGACGGTCGGATTCTCTTCGCCGCAGCCCCGATTCGTTTGCCGGCGCTAACTTCCGATGAGCCGAGCCACCTGACGCTGTTTGCCATTCGACCTGGCGCGACACCAACCCTGGAGTCGATCGTGCGTCCCGCCGACATCTCACGGCTTCCAGACCGGGTGGACCGCTTTGCGCTGAGCCCTGACAAAAAGCGGGCGTCCATCGTTCACGAACAGGGACACGTGAGTATCGTGTCCCTGGATACCGGGGAATTACTGGCGATCCAGGCAACAACCGTCTATTCCAACACCGACAAATACACGCAACTCATCCCGGCCTGGCGAACCACCAACGAAGTCACGTGCCTTGCCCCAATCGGCGATCCTTCCGGTAGTACGGCGCGCGTGGAGGTTGTCCTGGCGAACTTGAACGGTCAGAAGACCGCCATCAGCCGGTCCTGGTCAAACGCGACGATGAAGGGACTGCTGTTGCCCAGCGAATGATCCCCGGTCAGTGCGACGCATTGCGCGCGTTCCGGCCTTCGCCGACCGACTTCGGGCTCCGGCCGACAAATTGCTTGAACGCCCGGTCGAAATCGTTCGGGTGCTTGTACCCCAACGCGTACGCAATTTCTTTGACGGAGAAGCGTTCGGTCTCCAACAATTCCTGGGCCCTCGCCATTTTGAGACGCTGGTGATAGACCGCCGGCGATTCCCCGTGGTGCATTTGAAACATCCGCACCACCGTGGCCGGAGAAATTTGCAGGTACTCGCAGAGCGCCGTGACCGGATTCGGTTCGGCCAGGTTCTGGGCCATCCAGCGCACGGCCAACTCCATCCGCAACGAGGGTTCAGGCGGCCCGATTTTGCGCTGGACATGCCGGGCCACGGTGACGTCAATGGCCAGATGCAACTGCTCAATCGCGAGTTTGGTCAATTCGTCGGGTCGCTCCACTTCCTGGCGACACAACCCGTGAAGCTGTTCCAGCTTGTGCCACAAGCGCGTGCCAATCGTCCATTGCCGATAGCCTCCCGATTCCACGGCGCACTCCGGACAACGCGGGCCGCTTCGCCAGATCCACACCAGAAGGTCCGCCACGCCATCAGGTCGGTCCGTCCAACCGCTGGCGCAATCGGGGTTGACGACCAAAAAGTCGCCGGCACTGAGCGTCCGTTGCTCGTCTTCGAGGACCAACGTTGGCTTGCCCCGATTCACCAATACATAATGCCAGCCGGGATGCCGGGACACAGGGATGGAGTTTTGGCCATACTGCCGATGTCCCCACGCCAGATACAACAGATCAAGCTGGGCACTTTCCGGACAAACCCAACGCGGGCGTCCAGGTGGCGGTAAATGTAACGCCTTCGGGAGCAAGCTCATACGCGCATCCAAGTAGTCTCAACAATCATGATGCAACAAGATATGCGAATCGCATTGGCGAGTGAACCATTCCGTCGTAAGATGTAATTGCACCGACATATGTCCCAATAACTTATTGTGAGCCTAATGAATACGACATCACCTGCTGGCCCCGCAACAAGAAAAGCGACCCCCGCGGTCCCATTCCTCGCCAGACCCGTGGCGTCCCCCACGACACTGGGTCTCGTGAAATCTTTTGGGTTCGGTGATCGCTTCGGGTTGGCCACGCCGGGGCACCTTGCGGCGGCGCAGAAATTCGATTTCGCCCCGATCTTCGCGCAGCAATCCATTCGCGAATTGGAACGCACGCAGCGCACGGCCCAGCAGGTCATCAAGGCCGCCATCACCGCGCTCGCGCAGCACGGCTACAGCGGCAAGTGGGGAGCCGACGCCGACCATTTGAAGACGACCGAACATGTTGACCGGATGGCGGCGGCCGGTTTCTGCTTCTTCACGATCGATCCCTCCGAACACGTCGGCAAAGGCACGGTCAAGGCCGAGTTGGAATCGGCGTACCTGGGACGCAAGTTCGATGTACCCGATGTTGGGAAGCTGCAATTCGATGCCCAGTCACTGCGGAGCGCCGCGATAAAATACGGGCGCGCCCTCGAGCATGTCAGCCTCATGGGCCGTCACATCGCCAAGACGATGGACACGCGCCCGTTCGAGATCGAGGTCAGCGTGGACGAGACCAGTGAGCCAACCAGTGTGCTGGACCATTTGTTCATCGGCCTGGAACTTCGGCGCCTGGCGGTTCCCCGCGTGATCAGCGTCGCCCCTCGGTTCATTGGCGATTTTGAAAAGGGCATCGACTACAAGGGCGACGTGAAGGCATTCGAGGCGTCCCTGCGCGACCACCTCGAGATTGCGCGGTACTGCGGCCCCTACAAAATCAGCGTTCACAGCGGCTCGGACAAATTTGCGATTTATCCCATTCTCGGCCGCGTTTGCGGCCCCTTGCTCCACGTGAAAACATCGGGAACCAGTTACCTCGAAGGCTTGCGCGTCGTGGCCCGTACGACCCCGCAGGTATTCGCCGAGATCGTCGAGTTTTGCCGCGGCCGGTTCGAGATGGATCGCCAGAGCTACCACATCTCCACCACGCTGGCGCACGTCAAGGCCCTGCCGAAGTTCACCGGGCCCAGGGAAGAACCCCTGTTCCTGGACGAAGTGGCGGGCCGACAACTGTTACATGTGACCTTTGGCTCGGTGCTCACGCATCCGACTTTCAAGCCGCGGATCCTGGAAATATTGGAGAACCACACTGCGTTGCACGAGGAATTGGTGGAGCGACACCTGACGAAGCACCTTTCGCTGTTGGCGAATGGATGAGTCCATGCGGGCGTTCATTACCGAGAACTTTCTCCTGGAAACCCCGGTGGCGCGCGAGTTGTATCACGAGATCGCGGCGCACGAACCGGTTTTTGACTACCATTGCCATCTCCCTCCCGACCAGATCGCGGCGAACAAGCAATTCCGCAACCTGTATGAAATCTGGCTCGCCGGCGACCATTACAAGTGGCGGGCCATGCGCTCGGATGGCGTGCCCGAGAAATACTGCACCGGCGACGCCAGCGATTGGGAGAAATTCCTCGCCTTTGCCCGCACCGTTCCGCACACGCTGCGCAACCCGCTCTATCACTGGACCCACATCGAGCTGAAACGCTTCTTCGGCATCACCACACTCCTCGACGAAAGCACAGCGAAAGCGATCTGGGACGAGGCGAATGAGAAGCTGGCCTCGATGCCCGTGCAGCGGATTCTCGAAACCAACCGGGTCGTCGTGGTGTGCACGACGGACGATCCGACCGACTCTCTTGAGCATCACCGGCGAATTCGCGAATCGGGCGCCCTGCGCACCCGGGTCTATCCGACATTTCGCCCCGACAAGGCGCTGGCGGCAGACCAACCCGCGGCGTGGACGGCGTGGGTGAGCAAGCTCGGTGACTGCCCGACGTTCTCCGCGTTCCTCGGGGAATTGGTGAAGCGGCTCGATTTCTTCCACACGAACGGCTGCCGACTATCCGACCACGGGTTGAATCGTATCTACGCCGACGATGGCACCGAAACCGAAGCGGCGCGGGTGTTCGACGCGGCGCGGGCGGGGCGGACCGTGTCGCGCGCGGAGGCGGACAAGTTTCGCAGTTTCATCCTGCTGTGGCTGGGCGAACAATATCACGCCCGCGGCTGGGTCATGCAATTCCACCTCGGCGCCATGCGCAACAACAACACGCGAATGATGCGCACCTTGGGGCCCGACACCGGCTTTGACTCGATCGGCGACTGGCCGCAAGCGGAACCGCTGGCCCGCTACCTCGACAAGCTCGACCAGAAAGACCGTTTGCCGAAGACCATCCTGTACAACCTCAATCCCGCTGACAATTATGCGTTCGCCACCATGATCGGGAATTTCCAGGACGGGAGCGTCCCGGGCAAGCTCCAGTTGGGGAGCGGTTGGTGGTTCCTCGACCAGCAGGAAGGCATGGAGTGGCAGATCAACGCGCTATCGAACCTTGGTTTGCTCAGCCGGTTTGTCGGGATGATTACCGACTCGCGGAGCTTCCTCTCCTACTCCCGCCACGAATATTTCCGTCGACTCCTCTGCCATCTCATCGGGCGCGACGTTGCCAATGGCAACCTGCCGCACGACAAGGAGATGTTGGCGGAGCTTGTTCGCAACGTCTGCTATCACAACGCGAAGAACTATTTCGGCCTTGAACCGGGCACGTTGTAGCGCAGTCCCCCGCGTCCGGAAACAGACCGGAACCGCCTTCCAACCCCGCCTTCTCTCCTCGCGTCGAGGGACCGCGCTACGGTCCCAGACGAATTCGGTAGTAGCGGGACGGGTTGTTGGTCGCGCCGCCCACATCACGATAACTGTTCGTCGCGTTTCCGCTTCCCGGAACGGCCAGCGGCCCACTGATGTCCAGGAAGTTGGTGGCGTAATTACCACTAACATCGCCGACGGTCGCCTGTACGACATTCGATGGCCCGGCGCCCGTTGCCCAAGTGATCACCATATCGTTGCTCTGCGGCACGACGCTGAGAATCCGGAACACCGATGCCGGATCGGTCGGGTTCAACCCCAGCAGGAACTGGTTGGTATTGCTGATGCCCTTGCCGTAGGGATCGGCATTGGGGGCGCCGCTCGCGCTATTCGTATTGCCGAAGTGCTGCAACCGCCACCACTGATACGGGTCATAGACGCTGATCGTTTGGGTGACCGGACTACTGGCCCCGGCGACATTGGAAGCAATCAACGAGGCCGTGTACGTGCCTGGATTCAGGTACGTGTACGTGGGGCTCTCGACGATTGATGTGCCGCCATCGCCAAACGTCCAGTACCAGGCGGTGGGCGAATTGGAGGGGACATCCGTAAACGCTACAGCAAGAGGCGCCGGCCCACTGAGCGGATTCGCCGTGAAGCCGGCGACGGGCGCCGCCACATTGTTGGATACGATCAGGTTCACCTGTCCGTGGGTGTTGGTGGAAACCCCGTAGGTGAAAGCTGCGCCTGGTGTCGAGCCGATGGCCAGCCCGTTGTAGGTCAGCGTACTGCCGTAGGTGAACAGTGTATACGTCCCCGCGCTGAACCCGCCGCCATCGGCCACATTGAGCGTGCCAGCCAAAACCAGGTTGCCGGTCGCGGCGATCCTGGTGGTGTTGGTACCGAGCGAGAAGTTCAGCACCGAGGCACCACCCAGATTCAGGGCATTACTCACCGTGAGCGCGCTGGCGCCCAGCGTGAGGGTTGGGCTTGGGGCGAGCAGATTGGTCGTGACCAAGGTCGCTGGCGCATTGAAGAAGGCCAGGACATTGTTGGTCGGAGGGATGGCCAGCCCGGCGACTGTCAGCCGGTTGGTAGTGGCGACACTGTTGGTGATGGTGACCTGCGCGTTAAAGAGGGTGAGAGTGTTCGTCCCAATGGGGACGCCCAGGTTGGAGTCAATGATCTGGACACCCTGGGCGTTGAAGATGGTGAACGTTCGATTGGAGGGCGAGATAGTTACGGCATCGAAGACGAGATTGGAGACCGGCGCCTCCAATCGGCCCCAAATCATCGCCGAAACGGCCTTCCCCAAGCTCGACACCGATGCCGTCACGTTACTGAACGTGATATTCCGCCAGATGACGACATGGTTGGTCGAACCCACGGACTCGCCGGCCGCAATCTGGGGTGTGACGTTGTCGGGCGTCCCCTCTTCATTGTAGTAACTGTAAATTATGATCGGATACTCCACGTGGTTCATGGTGAGATTGTAATACCCGAGGTTTTGCACCAAGCCGCCGGCGCCGCTTCCACTCGTTGCGTTGTCCGATTTACAGCGAATGCCATAAATCGTGTTGTTCCATGTGCAATTGTTCACGATAAAGCCATTGAACCCGCCGGCGGTGTCGCTGCCGACCGAGATGCCGTGACCGCCGTTAAAGGTGCAGTTGGAAACAACGATGTTCGCCGAGTACTGACCCGTATCATTCTTGATGCAAATGTCGTCATCCCCATCCTGGATCCAACAGTTTTGGACCAGGGCGTTGACACCGCTGATATCAACCCCGTCCGTGTTCGGTGAATTGGTCTCGGTGTTGATGGTGATACCCTGGACCGTGATGTTGGTGTTTCCGCCGATCAACCTGAAATGGTAGAAAGGTGGATTCTGCGCGTTCACATTCTGAATGAGAATCCGCGTGGTATAGGCCATCTGAACGAGGGGCGGTCGCGTCGAGCTGGGACTTCCCCACCAGCCCGAACCCTGACCATCAATGGTTCCCGATCCACTGATCTCGACATCGTGGACGTTTGTAGCGGTAATAAGCGCCGTCGTCGCGCTGGGCCAACTGGCTTTGGGAAGCGCCTGCAGCATCGCCCCGCTGTCAACCTGCAGGTTGACATTATTGGTCAGGAAGATCGGACCGCTCAGGTAGGTGCTCAATGTGCCTCCGGCGGGACTTCGACCGTGCCGCCACCTGCGGCGGCGGCAGCCTTCATGGCGGCCTGAATGGCCGCCGCATTATTGGATGCACCGTTACCGTATGCGCCATAGTTCGTGATCAAGAACTGGTTGGTGGGGATAACAGGCAAGGCCGGAGGGCCGGCCGGTGCGTTAACGTGCAGGGTGGCGCTATTCGTCGCCTCAGCCACGCTGTTGCTGGCGATGATGGAATAAACGTACCCATCTTGAGAAACCTGCACATTGGTCAGTACCAAGGTCGCAGCAGTCGCCCCCGGGATATTGACGCCATTTTGCTGCCACTGGATCGTGGGTGTCGGTGTGCCCGAAACCGAAGCACTGAACGTCGCTGTGTTGCCCTGAGTTACGGTTTGACTGCTCGGGCCGATGATTGTTGGAGGTGTGGGCCCGCCGATTTGCGACAAGTACATGCAATTGGTCACGGTGGCGCCGGTATTGCTGGCGATGATGCAGTAGTATCCCGAGTCACCGGGTTGCGCGTTGGAAATCGTCAGGCTACTCGTGAGGCTGCCCATAATGACGGAGCCGCCATTGGTGGTGGGACCGTCCGACAAGTTGCTGCCGTTGTATTGCCACTGGAGCGAGGGCGTCGGGACACCGGTGACCGTGGCGCTGATCGTAACCGTGTCGCCAACATTAAAGGCTTCGTTCGTCGGGCCGGCCACACTCAACACGAGCGGTATGGCAATGATGCCCGCGGAACCCAGTTGCGATGTATCCCAAGACAGGCCGCCGCTGAGTGTTGGGAGGTTCGTGGCCGAAAAATCGCCGGAAAAACCGCCGGCGGTGAACATCTGGAATGTGTCCCCGCCGGCGAGCGCCGGCCCCACATTGGTGACCGTCAACACGCCGGCCTCGGTCAATACGCCGGTTAGATTGATCAAGTCGTTACTGCCAGATTGGCTCTTGTCGAGTTTGATGACAGTGGTATCGGAAGCGAGCGCGAGGTCGTTGGCGGCGGTGATTGTCCCCAGCGTGTTCCCAGACCCCGGGCTCAACGTTCCGCCACCGGTGAATACGACCTCCCCAACGAGAGTGCCGGGATCCGGCAACTATGCCGCCGCTATTGGTAATCCCGAGGGTCGCCCCCAGGAGACCACCGGAAAGGGCCACGGAATTGCCTGCCCCGATGACCACGGTCACTGCGTTCGATACGGTGCCGTTCGAGCCGATCGTGAGCGAATTGCCGGAGCCTGTTGCCGTTCCAATTGTAAGAGGACTATTTCCAAGGTCCCAGATCGCGCCGTTTTGGACGGTTGCTGAATTGCCCGACCCTGACCCGTTGCCGACATTCGCGCTTGCGCCCACACCCGCGACGTACAACTGGCAGCCCGAATCCAACAGAACTGAATTTCCACTGGAGCCTGCGCCCCCGACTGACAGCACACCTCCGCAAGTCATTACGGCCGAATTCGAAATCACCACGGAGTTCCCTGATGCTGAAGAAAGGTTGCCGATGAGAATGGCGCCGTTGTTGGACCACAACACACTCGAGCCGCTCAGCACGAGTATGCCCTGGCTTGACGAGGCGCTATTGTTGCCCAGTACCAATTGGTTATTAGTCACGCTGGCATCGCCGACCTGAACAAACCCATTGGTCACGACCATGACCCCCGTCCCCTCGTCGCCGATCGTCGCCCGCAAGGAAGCGGCATTGGTGATGAATAAGCCCGCCCCAGCACTGGTGGAAGAGGACAGGTACAATGTATTTTGGCTGGAACTGCTATGCCCGATATACAGCGCCACAGGACTTGACACTCCCGGCTTGATCAGGGACAGCGAATTCGTGCCCACATTCAGCGTGACGGTCTGGTTGCTGCTCGAATGAGCCTCCAAGACCAGGTTGTTTGCGATACCGTTGTTCGTCAGTGTTATGGTGTAGGCCGGGTTGGCGCCGAAGCCCAAGCTGCCGGATGCGGTCAAGCTGGCGGTGTCGGATGGCCCCGGCACGCCGTTTGGGCTCCACGACGTGGAATCCGACCAGATGCCTCCGGCGGGTTTTGCCCAAAGATACGTGGTCGCTTGCGTGTTGCCCGCGCCAATGGACAATCCCAGTGCCACCGCCAAGGCGCCGGCCGCGAAGTTTCTGGTTGATTTGGGGGAAGTTGACAGTATTGCCTGAAAACGATTCATCGAGATCATCCGTCCCTTTCTGAAGGTGTCTGCATTGTTATCCCGAACCCGGATTCTGCACAAAGATCACTGGCTTTCGAGGGATTCCTCACCCCATTCGCGTCCAAGTCTCCGTCAGAAGTGCAAATACACCGATACTGATTATTTTGACTCGGTCACTTCCAAAAGTCGATAATGAATGCATAGCAAATCCGTTCATTGAATGACTGCGCTCGTGTGCAAGGTCTGGCACGCCGCCACAGAATGAGACACCGGATTCTGGTTGCCGTGGGCGATTATGCTCCCGTGCCGTCAACGAAAATGAAGAGGGCGTCCCGTCCACCGGAACACCCTCCGAAGGTCTCTTTACAAGACCGGGTTAGCGACGACGGCGAGCGAGGCCGATCATCATGGCCAAGCCGACTGTGAGCAACATCCATGCGGAAGGTTCCGGAATATCCGAGGTGATCTGAACCAGACTGACGTCTTCAGTGCTGACCAGACTGGCCTTTTGATACCAGCCGAAGGCCAGAGAATCGAAGGTCGTGCTCGGGACAGCGTTACTGTAGCCGCCCTGGCTGAAGAGCACCATGCCGCCAACGCCAGTACCCGCATAAAGCGTATTGGTCACGGTGAGCTGACCGGCGCCCGTCAACGTAATCCTGAAATCCTCCGTGTAGTAGTTACCGTTTGTCAGAAGCACGGTGGATGCCGTCGAGCCGTTCACTAGCTGGGTGCCCTTCGGACCGTTATCGGTATCGGTGCCGGTACCATTGCCGAAGAGATCCTGATTTCCAGCTGCGGCGGACTGAGATGGACGGTTGTACATTTTCGAAGCGGTGGTGCCCGAGGCGAATAACGCGCTGGTATAGCCTGTCCATGTTTGAACTCCACCTCCGGTGGCGTTGGTAGCACCGCCGTTTTCTTCGCCTGTCAACGGGGGGATTCCGCCGGAATTAAACAGGCCGATCCACAACTGGTTACCGCTGCTGGCGGTATTGGCAATATTGGCGGTGTTCTCGAACTCGATAGTAAAGTCGACGTAGTCACCCGTGTGGGCCAGTACGAGCGGGGTGCTCGTAAAGACCGCTTGGGCTTCCACGAAGCCGGAGCTTGTCGATGGCAGAGTGGTATTCAGATCACCGGCGGTGATGGTGCTGGTGGCAGCTTTGGGGGAGACAAAGTCGTAACTGGTCGAGGACGCCGTGGGTGTGCCGCCGGGTGTGCTCGTCTGGTTGACGGTGCTCCCGTTCGAGAAATTATCGCTGAAGATCACCGGATCTTGAGCCGATGCCGATTGGCTGAACAGAGCCCATGCCGAGGCAGCCGCAATGGTGACGACCGTGACAAGACGCTGGTTCCTTATGTTCATAACCCTCACCGCTCCTTATCCTTAAACTAACATTCGTTCGCTGTCCCAATCCCCAAACTGCGCCATAGACAGCCTCATCGGAACCGCAATAAGTTGAAACTCTCGCTAATGTTTTATACCGTAAACTTTGCCTAAAAGTTGACATTCAATGCGTAGCACATTCGCTCATCTCGCGAACCCGCTCTCGACATCGCCTCGTTTTTTCGAGCCGCTTGAGATCTTGGTCTTGGGCCACGAGAAACGACCCAAAATGCAAGAGTTTTACGACGGAAGACAACCGGCAAGGAGGAGGGTGAAAAACGCTACGATAAAGACACAAGCCAGCGTTGGCGAAACCGAAGCATCTCCCTTGTTCATAATGCCCTCCGCAGATGACTCGCAATTCGTTCAACGGTTTTTTCCGTCTTGGGCGCTTGCGTGAACCAGAGGAGTGATCCCCAGACGGGGTGTCCGACCCGCTTGTAAGCCGGTGACATTCGTGGTCTCGCTCCACCACATCGAAATCAGTCCGCCTCTCGCGTGACAAACTCCGCGCAGACGGGACACGTTGGGGTCGGGAAGCGGCCCCGCAAACGGGGTGAGGATTCCTCCATGTGCCTGTAGGAATTGAGGACTGCAAGACTTTTTCCCGCGACCGCCCACCGCAGCCATCAGCAGCGGGCGACTACTGCCGTGCCGTCCATTCCGTGCGCGGGTCAGGCGGGGATGCCTGACCGGCGCCCGTACTACTCATGGCGGACAACTGGGTTGACACACAGCATGGTCAGGCGATGGCAGGGGATTCGCTGGATGCGTTGGCAACCTACGGCCCTAGGCGCACGCGGTAAAAGCGCGAGGGGATGTTCGTGGCGCCACCGACGTCTACCCACGTTTCATCCTTCTGGCTTTGATCGCCATCAAGGCCCCAGCCGGATCCGATAGTAGCGGGACGGCACATTGGTCGCACCGCCGGCATCCAGATAATTCGTCGTCGTGTCGCCGCTGCCGGCGACGGAAATGGGGCCACTGATATCAGCGAAGTTCGTCGCGTAATTGCCGCTGACATCGCCGCTTGTCGCCTGCACTACATTGGTGGATCCACCGCCGGTCTTCCACGTGATCACAGCGTCGTTGCCCTGTGGCACGACGCTGAGGATCTGAAACACCGAAGACGGATTCGTCGGGTTAAGGCCCAGCAGAAACTGCTCGTAGTTGCTGATGCCCTTGCCGTAGGGATCCGCGTCGGGCGCGGCCTGCGTGCAGCTTGTACCGTTATTCGTGCAAGTGAAGTACTGCAATTGCCAATTCTGGAATGGTGTGTATGCCGGCGGGATCGTCAACATCGCGAACGCGCTGTTCGTCGCATTAACACTGTTGCTTACGGTCACAGAATACGCACCAACGTTGGTTGACTGAGCGCTTGTGATGGTCAGGGTGGAATTGGTCGCATTGGCGATGGGTGAATTGGTGTTGAAGTACCATTGGTAACTCAACGGCGCGCTGCCTCCAGCCACCACGGTGAACGTCGCGCTTTGGCCCGCCGAAACGGCCTGATTCTGCGGGCTGGCAACGATGACCGGGCCCGTCGGCGCATAGGAGGTCACCAACCAGTTGGTCTTGTTCCACGTGAGCACGCCCGCGCCGGCGCCAGCCGTGGGACTGGTGACAATCGTCTGCAGTTGGGCCGGATCATCCGGGTAATACGTGTAGGGCAGTTGATTGCCGGTCAGATTCCATGAGAACGGGATGATCGGTGCCTGGGCAGGGCCGAAGTCGGCGAAGCCGGTAGCGTTCGTGCTGTCGCCGCGGTAATCCGTGGTCGAGCCGTCAGAGTTGTCAAAGTGATAGATCGAATCCAGCGCCATGATCTTCCCGGTGTATTCTGGATCCGACGGATCGGTCTGGTTGTTGCGAAGTGGGGTTATGCAATCGATATACACGGACTTTTCCACCAAAATGGCTCCGTTTTCCGTGGAGATCGTGCCGTTGACGGGCGGCTCGAAACTATAGGTGTTGTTCAACGTATTTTGATTGGCGGTGCTCATGGTGGCCGCAATCGAATCGCGCAGGCGCCTGGCCGCCAGCACCATTGTGTCGTCCACATAGAGATTGTAATCGTGCACGTTGCCGGCGCGCAGGCGCGGCACGCACCGATCCCAGACGCCCAGGTGTAGATGGTGGAAGGTCATCGAGATGGTCGCGTTATTCGGGTCGAGATCATTTTGACCCGCCAGGTGGGTCTTGTCATGCGCTTGCATGATCGTGACGATGTTGGTGGTGCTGTAACCATGGGTGCGAAGGAAATTATACATCGGATAGCTGGAAGGACTCTGTTCCAAATAATTGATCTGCTGCCAGACCCAACTGTTGGGATTGGTGGCCCCGTCGTCGCCGACGTAATTGCACCAGGAAATGGTGATGCCCGAGCACCCGGCCTTGGTATCGAGATTGCCGTCGTAGGATTTCGTAAACGTGCAGTGATCCACCCAGATGTTGCTCACCGCGCCGCCGTCGCCCAGCGTGATGAAATCCCAGTCGTTTCGATCGTATTGTCCCTTGGTTGACTCATCCCATTCCCACAGTTGGTCGAACTTGAGATTGCGGACGATGATGTTGCTGCAATTCTTAATATTAAACTTGCAGTGGTGGATCGCCGAGCCGTTGGCCGAAAAAACCGTCAAGCCGTTCTTCTTTTGGATGTCAACGTCACTTTCGCCGGTCACAAGCAACACAGGATGAAGCAGTGGTGTTTCACCGGGGCGGAACGGCTCGCTGTTGGTTTTCGCCGAGGCTTCGATTTCGTTATATCCGAGATTGAGGTCGTTCATGATCTCAATGACCTTGACGGTCTTGCTGTTGAGCGCGTTCGCGAGGTCGGTCGCCGTGTAGACCTTGGCGTAGTTGGGATCTGTGTCCGCCAGCACGCCGCCGCCGGTGGTCCCCTGAGCAAAACCGACCAGATTGTACTCGGAAAGAGGCACAGGGATCGTGGCGGTGACCGTAAGCACGGCAGCCGTGCTCGTGGCGCCCCCCACGCTGTTGGAAGCGGTGACAAAGTAACTGCCGTCGGCGGTGGTCTGGACGTTTGCCAGTGTTAGTATGGACGAAGTTGCCCCTGAAATCGGCGCGTTATTGTCATACCATTGGTAGTAGATTGGCGCCGTGCCATCGGCAGACGCCGTGAATGTGGCGGTGCTGCCCGCCAAGACCACCTGGGAAGCGGGTTCTGTGACAAAGACCGGCGCCACGGGGTTGGAATTGACGTTGAGCATTGCGTTGGAACTGGTAATGGTGCCTGCGAGGTTGCTGACCACAACGGAGTACACGCCCGCCTCGCCCGGTTGAACATTGGTCAGGGTCAACGTGCTGTCGGTGGCGCCGTCCACCAGCGTGTTCGTATTGTAGTACCACTGATAACTCAGGGGTTCGGAACCGCCAGCCTCCACGGTAAAGGTCGCCGTGTCTCCCGGTAAAACGGTCGTGTCCTGCGGCTGCGTGATGATCGTCGGAGGATCGGGAGCGGTCACGGACAACTGGGCCACCGAACTGGTCACCACGCCGTACGCGTTGGAGACGATGACAGAATAGCCGCCGGCATCCGTCAACTGCGCGTTTGTGATCGTGATTGAGAAACTCGTGGCATTGGTCAGAAGCGAGTTGGTGTTGTAATACCATTGATAGAAAAGTGGCAACGTCCCACTGGCCAGAACGCTGAACGAGGCCGTCTGGCTCACGAAGACTTGTTGGTCCTGCACATCTTCCGTGATCGAGGGAGCCGTAGCCCCGGGGATGTATTCCACTTTGACTTCCTGGAATACGGTACTGGATGCTGCCTGGGTCGCCTCCGACGGACGGAAGCCAATCCCGTCAAAGTTGAAATTCGTGGCGTTGGTGTCGGTCACGGAAGTCAACAGAGTCGCGCCGTTGGTGGCATTCAACCAGGAGACGGTAACCGCCATCGCGTTGCTTGCGGTTCGTTGGAAGGCATACTGCAACGTGTAGGTCGTGCCATTGACGAACCCGCTGAAGTTGTTCGTATTGCCGGGACCGGTCCCCAAAGACGTGTAGTCTCCCGACGTTCCCAATAGTGATGAGTCCGAGACATTCGTGCGGGCACGAATGTCCATAGGTGTGGTGTTGTTGAATGCGGTCCCCATGTTCTGGAACAATGCGTATCCCAGGACTCCGGCACCCTGCGAGCTGTTGCTGCTGAAGTCTGCGGCTACACGGTTGGAGCCGAACTCATAGACGCCCAACCGAAAGCCCTCTGAAGAATTCACGGCAGCTACACCATTGAAAGCAAACGTAATCGTCGTCAAAAGAGTATCCCCCACCGTCAATTGGACAGGGGCGGCAGCGTTGGTTGTGAAATACGAAACCGCCAAGATGGCACTGCTACCGAGTGTCAGGGTCATGGAACCCGTCGTGGCGGTTAGCGCGGAACCGTTGGAGGCATACCACGCGGCGTTCGTTGGCAAGCTGGTGTTGCTCCGGTTCCCGTCAGCCCACGTATCGTCCAGAATGACGACGGCTTGGCTGGGTATCGCAAGGCCAACGATAGCGGTCAAAACAAAGAGACTACGAATGAAGTGCTTCATAGAAAAGAACCCTTACTGTATGCATAAAAGACATACTTCGAGCGTTTTACCTTATAATCCGTCGTAAGTGCTTATCCAGCTGATGGTTCTCCGCCAAGGTCTCCGCGGAGAATACTGCAAGTCACCATAGCACTACTCATACCTTGATCCCTGCCAAAAGTCGATCCCGGAAGGATAGCAGGGCTGTTCGGAGAGTAAAAATGCTCTCATACGAAGAAACTGGCTCACTCCCACGTAGCGAGGGACACGGTTAGGTTTGTGTCACCGTGCCGTCACCAAACAGCAGAGAGGGCGTCCCTAACGCACGGGACGCCCTCCGAGGGTCTTATTCCCACATTTCCCGGATTCGCTTCACAAGTCAGTGTTAGTGACATAGAATTTAGCCGCATAAACAAAGGCTTTGGTCGATGTTGAAGCGACAAAAGGTGGGGAATCCAATGGGTGCAACTGACAAATCGGCTCTGCGGGTAACTTTCGATAGTCGTTTGAAGCTGGAGTTTCACGGTTCCAAGGTCACCTCCGATGCAGGTCTGCTCGTGTACCGGGAACTCGATGAGGCGTTGGAGCTGACCGCAAGGAGTGGTGGCCTGTTGGATGACTGGCGCACGGGCAAGAACACGCAACACTCGCTGGTGGCCCTGCTGCGGCAGTCGATCTTCAGTCGGCTGGCGGGATATGAAGACACCAATGACGCCGAACGACTCTCTGTCGATCCGACCATGCGACAGGTCGTTGGCGGGCGAGCCACGGAGCGCACGGCAGCCTCCACCAGCCAAATGGGTCGCTTCGAGACGGAAGTGTTGACGCAGCCGCGGAATCTGACGGAGTTGACGAGGTTGTCGGGGTTATGGATTGAGCAGTTGCGGGAACGCCAACCGATGCGGGAACTGATCCTCGACATGGATAGTTCGGTCAGCGAAACCTATGGGGAGCAGGAAGGCACGGCCTACAACGGGCATTTCAATTGTACCTGCTACCACCCGTTACTCTGCTTCAATCAATTCGGCGATGTGGAACAAGCCCTGTTGCGGGAAGGCAACGTCCATAGCGCCAACGATTGGCGGGCCGTGTTGGAGCCGGTGGTGGCCCGCTACCGCAGCCAGAAGTTGCCGCGCTACTTCCGAGCGGATGCGGCCTTTGCGAACCCGGAGGTATATGGCTTCTTGGAAGCCGAAGGCTACGGGTACGCCATCCGTCTCCCGGCCAAGGAGGTGTTGCAACAGGAGATCACGCCGCTGCTGACTCGGCCAGTGGGCCGTCCCTCGAACGCACCGGTGGTCTGGTATGATGACTTTTTGTATCAGGCGCAGAGTTGGGAACGCGCCCGCCGCGTGGTGGCCAAGGTCGAGTGGCACAAGGGGGAATTGTTCCCGCGTGTCGGCTTTGTTGTCACCAACTTGGACAGCCCCGCCAAACGAGTCGTGCGATTCTACAACCAGCGGGGCACGGCGGAGCAGTGGATCAAGGAAGGCAAGAACGCCGTCAAATGGACGCGCCTGTCCTGTCACGACTTTGTGGACAACCAAGTGCGGTTGCAGCTATTTGTGCTGGCGTACAACTTGGGCAACTTCCTGCGTCAGGCTGTGTTGCCCCAAGCGGTGCGGCACTGGACGCGGACCACGTTGCGGGAGAAACTGATCAAGATCGGCGCGAAGGTGGTGCGCCATTCGCGGCAGGTGATCTTCCAGATGGCGGAGGTGGCGGTCTCGCGGGAATTGTTCCGAACGATTCTGGAAAGGATTGGGTGGCTGAGATTGCCCATGCCACTGCCCGGCTGATGCTCGCCGGGCGGCAAATGCGGGAAAGCAAAATGGCTGACGGCGATGCTTTGCCTCCGATCGGTCGAAAACCAGTGCAGAACGCAATCCAGAGCCGAAGGCATCGTCTCCGGGGCCTAGAAAGGGCTTGCTTGCAGTGTCAGGAGGGACAAAATGCGATCAATGAAACTGAATGGCCCGCAATGGTCGCGGGCCGCAGGTCATATGGGAAATGTCGGTTGCAATCATGAAGTTGTCCTCGTACGATGACACTTTAAAACGACGTTTTTTCCGGCATGGGGATGCATATGAGTGGGCGGAAGGCTAATCCGAAACTTTGCCTGGTCTGCACGCGAGGTGGGCATCTAGCGCAAATGCTCAAGCTTGAACGAGTGTTTGCCCACCGTCCGCATTTTCTCATCACGACCAAGAGCGAAGGTCAGCAAGAGGAACTCACTCACTTCCGCAAGATCTATTTTGTGGCTGACATCAATGAGAATCGCTGGCTCAAGAATCCTTTCAAATTTGTGCTGTCTGTCCTGCAAACATTGCGCATCTTCATCGCAGAGCGTCCCGAGTTTTTGATCAGCACGGGTTCCGGAATAGCGGTGCCGGCATTCTTGTTGGCCCGTCTTTTCGGGACCAAATCGGTCTTCGTCGAGGATTGCGCCCGAACGCGCTCAGTGAGTTGGGCGGGAATAGTCTGTTACCGTTTAGGGAATCTATTCTTTGTACAGCACCCCGGCTTGGTCAAGAAACTGCCGCGGGCGATCTATGCGGGAGCACTCTACGGAAATCTGGATTTCTGACGTATGATCTTCGTGACCGTAGGAACTAGCGATGGTGATTTCAAAAGGCTTCTGATTGCCGTTGACCAGCTCGTGGCGGAAGGGATTTTGACCGGGGTTACTGCGCAAATTGGCCAATCAACCTATGAACCCAGCCATTGCCACTTCAGGCGTCGTTTTACACGCGACGAAATGTCCGCTCACATTCACACCGCTGAATTTGTCATCTGCCATGGAGGCGCGGCAACGCTTGGCGAGTGCCTTGAAAAGGGGAAAAAGGTGATTGCGGCCCCCCGCTTGGCTTCTTATGACGAAGCCCGCGACGACCACCAACTGAGATTCGTAGCCGATCTCGCCGCAAAGAACTGCGTGCTCATGGTTACTGACATGTTGCAGCTTAAGGAGAGGATTGGGGAAGTGGGCCGCTGGAAGGCCACCCCAGTCGCACAGTGCGAGCGCAGCATGATCGTTGAGATAATTGATGGATTTATTGAAGGACGCATGCCGGATGCAACCAAATATTAGAAAGGCAGGTTGCAAGCACTTCCTTCATATGTCCTATTGACGGCGGCCCGAAACGAGGCGGATCACCTTGGAAAGCTGCTGCAATCCGTTGTTGGCCAGACAGCCAAACCGGTTCGGTGGATCGTCATTAGCGACGGTTCCTCGGACGGGACAGATGAGTTGGTAAAGGCATTTGAGGCGCACCATCCGTGGATCGGTCTCCATAGACTGACGCAGTCCCAGCCGCGAGATTTCACGGCCTGGGCTCGCTGCATGAAGCGTGGATACGAGTTGTTGAGGAATTCGGAATTTGAGTTAATCGGGAATGTCAACGCGGACGTTTCTTTTCCCACAGACTACTTTGAGTTTCTTCTTGGCAGGTTTGCGGAAGATCCCAAACTGGGCGTTGCTGGGACTTCTTACATGGAGGGAACAAATTGTTCGACCAGTAGCAGGTTTGCCGACCTCAGCAACGTGTCCGGACAATGCCAGATCTTCCGCCGACAGTGTTTTGAAGCAATCGGCGGGTTTCGCCCGGTCAAGGAAGGAGGCGCAGACACCATCGCGGTCATGATGGCCAAAGCGGAAGGCTGGAAAACCCGGACATTTGTCGAGAAGACTTTTTGTCACCATAGGAGAATGGGTGCCTGGACTGGCGGCCCCGGCATTGCCGCTTTCAGAGCAGGCTACCGCGATTACCTGTTGGGTAATCATCCGCTCTGGCAGTTTGCACGTTCACTGTATCTCATGTCCAAGAGTCCACTTGTCCTCGGAGGACTGCTGAATTGGTCTGGATATCTGGTCGCTTCTGTAAGTCGTCGAAACAGAAATATGCCGCAGAACTGCGTGCAACTTCGCCGCCGCGAGCAGATGCAGCGGCTTTCTACAATTGGCAAGAGCATGGTCAGATGACCGCTCTACGGTCTCCACCGCTCGCACCCCCGCTGAACCGCCGTTACCTCAACCGCCTCCGCAAACCGCCCAAAAACCAAGTTCTGCTGTTGCCGGCAGGATCCCGATTATTTCAAATTCGTGCTACCGACGACGGCGAGCCAAGCCAATCAGAAGCGCGAGGCCCGACCCCACCAACATCCATGTGGAAGGTTCCGGAACATTTGAGGTGATTGTTATGGATTGCGCGTCCATCGCAGATGCAACCGCGCCTTTGTCATACCACCCGAAAGCCATTCCGTCGAATGAGCTGGTCACGTTGGTGGTGCCCGCTGCTGTGCCGGCCGATTGGGAGAGAACTGTACCGGCCGTACCCGAGCCCGTAAAGAGCGTGTTCGTCTCGCTCAACGACGCAGCCGCGTTGACCCAGATCTTGAGATCCAACGTGTAAACGGAGCCACTGAGGAACGAGGCTGGGGTTGCGGAAGACGTAGAAGAAGCGCCATTCAATTGGGTTCCCTTCGGATTATCATATGAATTGCTGCTGCTAACGTCGTTGCCGAGCAAATCCTGGTCAGCTCCCGCTGTCTGCGCCGTGCGCGTGTCGATTTTCGAAGATGCCCCGTTTGTCGCGACAAAACCTGCATAACCCACCCAGTTCTGGACACCGCCCGTAACAAATGTGCTGATGCTGCCTCCGACCGTCGTCAGGGGCGCCACGCCGCCGGAATTGAAAAGCCCAATGTAGAGCTGGTTGCCCGCAGCATTGGGTGCCGCCGCGCTGGAGAGGAGGTTGGAGGTATTGTTAAAAACCAACTGAATGTCGATATAATCGCCGATATTCTGCAGCGAAACCGCCGCGGTGGTGAACAACGCTTCCGCTTCCACGCCGTTCGCACCCGACAGCGACAGATTCAGGTCATTGGCCCCAATGGAGTCTGTGTACGGCTTGCTACCGGCAGTATCGTAGCTGGTCGAGTTGGCTGTCGGAGCGTTGCCGGAATTTACTGTACTACCGGAGCCGAAGGTATCACTAAATATCGTAACCTGAGCCGATGCTCGCGGAACGAATAACACCGAGATGCAGGCGACAACAACGGAAACACCATATATCCAAATCTTCTTCATAACCCTCACCACTCCTTATCCTTAAGCGGCATCTGCCAATTACCCCAATCCACTAAACTCGCATAGGCGGGCTCGTCGCAACCGCATCAAATCCAAAACCAGACAATGAATTTGTACCGCAAACTCTCGCACAAAGTCGATATCCGACACGTAGCAGCCCTGCTCATACCGCGAACCTGCTCTTATCCAACGGTCGCCACGGACCGCCGTCAACCAAGTGCGACCAGAGCTATCGACTAGTGGGGTGTAGGTGTAGTTCCAGAAACTTCAATTATAGTGGAGCGGAGCATGTTGTGCCCTTGGATCCCCGCAAAGATTAAAGCGCCGACACTTCGAGATACTTGCGCCGGCACCCCGCATTGTCATTTCTGGGCCGGATCTTTCCAGCCGTCCACCTCGGCGTTCTCGGTCAGGAGCGGAGGGCCTTCCTTGTTGGTCAACTGGACGTTCTTGAATTGAATCCCCTTGGTGTTCTTGACCGACAGGCCGGTCGTGGCCGCGGCGATCTGGACGTTTTCCAGAAAGACATTCGAGATCTCACTCTCTGGCAACCCGATGATGATGCCGGCTGACTTCTGGCAGGTGGCTTTCACGTTGTTGAAGTAGATGTTTCGAAAGATCGGTGTTCGTTCCGACTTCGCTTGCGCGGGGTCAACTTTCGGAGGCGATTGCGGTACTCGATCACCCGATGAATTGTTCATATAATAGCACGTCAACGTGATCGCGGGATCCACGTTGTTCATGGTGATATCGGTGTAGCGAATGTTCTCCACCACGCCACCTCGCCCTCGAGCCGATTTGATGCGAAGCCCGTTTTCGGTGTCTTGAAAGGTACAGTTTGTCACCAACACGTTGTGCACGCCGCCGGATGTTTGACTGCCAATGGACATGCCATGCCCGTGTAAGAACACGCAATCCGAGACCGTGATGTTTTCGGAGCCAAACTCGCGCCCCGCAACCTTGTGGGTGGCATTGATGGCGACGTTGTCATCCCCCACGTTGACATGGCACTTGGTGATCAGGACGTTCTTGCAGCAAATGGGATCGATGGCGTCGGTGTTGGCGGAATGCGCCGGCGCTTGAACCGTCACATTGGAAATGATCACGTTCTCGCAATCTGTTGGCACGAGGTGCATGCACGGGGAATTCTGCAAGGTCACGTCGCTCAGGAGGAGGTTCTTGCAGCCCGTGATAACGATCAGCCGTGGTCGGGGCAGCGTGTAGCCCGGCGTCTTGCGCGGGCTTCTTCGGCCGGAATCCACCACTTCGCTCCCGCACCGTCAATCGTGCCCGGGCCGACGATCGCGACATCGTGAATATCTCTCCCGTTCACGAACGCGATGAACGAATTCGTCCGTTCGGGGTTCACGAAATCCGCGGTTTCATCCGTCGCCTGGAGGACCGCGCCCGCGTCCAGTTTCACCGTCGTGCTGCTGTGCAGGAAAATGGGCTTGCTCAAGTAGCTGCCCGGGGGAATCTGCACGGTGCCGCCACCGGCGTTCCGCACTCGTCGAGGGCCTTCTGGATCGCCCCGGTATCCAGCGTCTTGCCATCCCCTTTCGCGCCAAACTCTCGGACATTGACACTTTGCCGGACGCGCTGGCGGCACGGTATGGCGGTATCCGCCGCCCAGCCGCTGATGATGGGCAGACATGCCCATGACAGCAGTAAGCACAGAATCGCTTGAAAAGCCCGCTTCCACTTCATCGAATCGTTCATAATTCTCATTCTTGATACTGACTCCTTTCGCTCGAAAGCCTTGAATCATTTCTTTACGGCTAACTTCTGTTCCAGCCACGCGATCAGCTTTTCCTTGTAGCTCGGGTCGAACTTGTCCCACTCGGTGATCCGGTGTGGCGCGCCTTTGATTGTGACGATGTCGTTCGTGACGCCGTTTCCCTTGAGCTTCGACATGAACTTGAGGGTTTGATCGTACGGAACGGTCTTGTCAACATCGCCCTGGACGAAGAGAAATGGCGGCAGGCCCGGCTTGACATAGGTGATTGGCGACATTTCCTTCAGCAGCACTCTCGTCGGATCATCCACCGTTTCGCGGCCAAACAAGGCTTGCAGCGATTGGCTAAGGCCGCCACGTCGTTCCGTGTCGGCAACCATGTCCGTCGGCGGCGAAAAACCGACCACGGCTTGCACGCGGGTGTCTTCCTTGGCCAGCACGGCAGCCAGACAGGCCAATTGTCCGCCGGCCGAGTATCCCAGCAGGGCCACACGCTGTGGGTCGCCCTTGTACTCCGTGGCGTGAGCCTTGGCCCAGCGAATGGCCGTCTGCACGTCCTCGAAGCACGCGGGCCAGTGGTTCGTCGGTGCCATGCGGTAGTTGATTGAGAACCACGTGAACTTCCCGGATTTCGTCAGTGGCTCCAAGACCACGGTTATATCCTTGTGCTTGTCACCGCTGGTCCAGCCACCGCCGTGTACCATGATGACCATGGGGAACGGCCCGCTGCCATCGGGGATGTGCGCGTCCAACCGCAGGCTCTCACCCGACGCCCGGCCATATTCGATGTTCGGTTTATCCTCGGCGAATACAACGCCCCCGAACAAGGCGACCAACGACAGCACCGCTCGATACGTTCTGATGGAGGCTCCCGTCATGCGACGATTTCTCTTGCGCAAAATCAAAACCCTTCCCAGACTGTTTGGGAAGCTGAATCAAGGAGCATTTTCGTGCAGTCGATTCTCCAGAGACGAATCGTCCCCGTGGTCGTCATCGACAGGGCGGAAGACGCCCTGCCGCTGGCCGAAGCATTGTTCGCCGGCGGTCTCGACGTGATGGAGGTCACGTTTCGGACACCCGCAGCCACGGCAGCAATCCGCAACGTCCGCGAGACATTCCCAGCGATGTTTGTGGGGGCGGGCACGATCCTCGACGAGGATCAACTCCACCACGCCGTGGATGCAGGCGCACAAT
The DNA here is from genome assembly GCA_963766065.1 of uncultured Verrucomicrobiae bacterium. Taxonomy (GTDB): domain Bacteria; phylum Verrucomicrobiota; class Verrucomicrobiia; order Palsa-1439; family Palsa-1439; genus Palsa-1439. The sequence continues at coordinate 14,189 of CAVYAC010000057.1, read as the reverse complement.
TCGGCGTCGCTCCCGGGCTCAACGAGACGATCGTTTCAAAGGCCCTCGCTCTGAAACTGCCGTTCGTCCCCGGCGTGATGACGCCCTCCGATGTCGAACGTGGCCTCACCCTGGGCTGTAAACTCCAGAAGTTCTTCCCCGCCGAAGCCGCCGGTGGCGTGAAGATGCTCCAAGCATTCGCGGGCCCGTTCGGGCCGACCGTGTGAAGTTTATTCCCTTGGGTGGCATCAACACAAGCAATGCCCGCCACTATCTGGCGTTACCGATTGTCGCGGCCATTGGCGGGTCGTGGATGGTCGATCGCAAACTGATTGCGGAGAAAAACTGGAAGATCATCCGCGAGTTGACTGCCGAAGCGGTACGAATCGCCGCTCCATCTGCCGTTTGAGCGGAAACTTTTTTCCACATTCGCGCAGTGGGCCTAACCGACGATACTGACTGCAAGAAACGAAGACGAATCTGTCGTAGATGAAGCGCAGTTGGCCCGGTTCGATACCCACGTAACTCCCCAACAGGCTCCGTAACGAAGCCCGAGCGGCCATAACCCGCCTAGCATCCACACTGTTCAGGAATCGGCTGGCGCGTTCTTGCTCGTCAGGCGACAGAATCGACCGAAAGCCTGGAATCGCTCCGGCACAAGGTCGAGAGCAACGACCCACAGCTGCGCCTCGGCATCGCCCAGGTCGCCCGGTCGGTTGCGGAATGGCCACGGACTCGTCATGGTTTGGATGCTTTCGATACCATTGACCTGGCCATGAGAGAAAGGTTAGAAGTCGTCCGGGTGTAACGGATGAAGGGGCAAAGGCCATCAGCGATACCAGACTCATGACGATGCGCGGCGTGGCATTGCCGACGCGCAGCGAGTTCCGCGGGTGGGCCAGATCCTCCGTGCTGGTCTGGATGATACTCGCGGCGCCACTTTCGGAGTTTCATTATCTCCTTGTGTTACTGCTACCAATGATGGCAATGGTGTTTGTGCCAGCCCACGAGCCGGACGGGACGATTCGCTGACTGGTGCGCGCAATGTTGGCCGTGTTTGCCCTGGCGGGATCGTTGACCGCGGGGTCCGTCGGGCACAATTAAGTGGTTCGGAATGACCCGTGTGGCTGATCGGTGACGCGCAAGCGAATCCACACGCGGAAATACAAGGAGGTTTATGCAACCGGTGAAGGATCCGAGGCCATAGTCAAATCACGATGCAGTTTGCCGACGAAACGATGGTACACGATGACAGCCGCGGGAGCGGAACCGATTCACAATGGTTCGGTTCCCCCGTTTCCACGCCCATTTCGTTGGTGCTGCCCATGTTCAATGAAGCTCCGGTCGTTGATGTCACGCTCAACAAGGCTGTCGAAGGTCTCGAGCGCAAGTTCATGGATTTCGAAATCGTCGTGGCGGATGATGCCAGCACCGACGGCTGCGCCGAGAAAGTGGAACAGTGGACCCGCCAAGACCCGCGGATCAAACTGGTGCGTCTCTCGCACAACCAACGATTTGGGGGCGCGCTGTGCGCCGGATTGCAGACTGCCTCGAAGGATTTTCTCGTGTACACCGATTTTGATCTGCCCATCCGGCTCGACAGTCTGCCGCGCCTGCTGGAAGCGTTTTCGGCTGCGGATGTGCTGACCGGCGATTCGGATGCGGGCGCCAAATACGCCAATTGGAAATCGAAGGCCGTTTCCCTCGGCTACAATTCGATGGTGCGCGCCCTGTTCGGGTTGCGGCTCCGCGACATCAACTTCGGGTTCAAGGCGGTGCGCCGGTCGGTCTGGGAAAAACTGCGACTGCGCTCCCGCAGCCCGTTTGTTGACGCCGAGTTGTTCATCCAGGCCCAGCACCTCGGCTACCGCGTGAAGGAAATCGCCGTGCCCTTTGTCCAACGCCAGTTGGGTGCGTCCCACATCCGTCGACTGGATGTGATCGCCGCCACCATGTTCGACATGGTGAACCTGCGCCTGACGTTGACGCGCCGTCTGGGGCAACGCGCCGCCCGTCCCAACTAATCCTTCGTGAAGCTTCTGGTCGTCAACGCCGACGATTTCGGGCTCGACCCGGCCATCAACGCGGCGATCGCCAAAGCCCACACCGACGGCCTGTTGACCAGCGCCAGTGTGCTGATCGCCGCGCCCCACGCGGCCGAGGCAATCGAGTTTGCCAGGTTCCACCCGCATCTTGGCGTCGGCCTTCATCTTCGCCTGGTGGACGGTCGCGCCGCCGCGCTGCCGGACAAAATCCCGTCGCTGGCAATCGCCGCCGGGGAATTGCCGCCGAGTCCGTTCGCTCTCAGCGTGCGATTGTCGTCGAACAAACAATTGGAGACTGATATCGAAATCGAACTCCGCGCGCAAATCAGCCAGTTCATGGCGACCGGCCTGCGTCCAACCCATTTCGATACACATCAGCATACGCATCTCCACCCGCGCGTGCGGAACATCGTCACCCGCCTCGCGCGCGAGCATGGCGTCACCTTCATCCGCGCTCCCGGTCGAACCCCTTTTACCCGCCCTCCGCTGCAGCCGGCAACGCCTGCCGCGGAAACTCGTCCGCTGGACGATCTTTTCCACGCTTGGCTCGTGGACGAAACGGCAACTGCGGCAACAAGGTTTCCGCACGGTCGACCGCGCGGTCGGTGTCCTTGACCCCGGGCATCTGACCGAGGAATTTCTCGCGTCCTACCTGCGCCGATTGCCGGATGGACTTACGGAGGTGTTCTTCCACCCCGCCGACCGCCCGGCCGAACCCCTTCTCCAGATGCAGCGCGGCTACGAACACGCCGCCGAACTCCAGGCCCTCTGCAGTCCCCAGTTGCGCCAGCTCATCAACGACTCCGGCATCCGCCTCACCAATTTCCGTGAATTGGCCCTGCCCTGAGCCTGCCTGCCTTGAGCGGAGTCGAAAGGTCGAAGAGGGTTTGATTGGCTGAATTTAGCCACCCCGGACGCCCATTCGAACCCCAAACGAACCCAAAATCGAGGCGCGAGGGTAGCACCGAGAATGCGTCGCGTCGTTTAGAGGCCCGCTAGGGCAGCGTGATTGGGAAAAGAACGCTGCAAATTGGCTTCGTTTGTCAGATTTAACATTTCGCACACCCCACCCCCCTCTGGAGCGTCGCCTGTCCAACTTGTAGGGCGGCCGGCCCGGCTGCCGTCGTACTGTAGCCACGGCGCTCTGCCGCCGTGTCCCAGTCTATATTTCAAACGGCAACCACATCTGCGCTCACAACACACTACCGCATATCTCTTGTCCATATAAATCTATCGGCAAACTGATTTCCGTAGAAACCATCCGCCCGAGGACCCGGAAATGTCCGCTCGCCGGCTCACCGAATTGTAGTATCCCGCCGTTCCGGGTTGTCCGCCCTTCCGTCGCACCCTGTAGCCACGCCTGCCGCTTCCCCCATCAAGCCATTCACCATCGACCATCTTCCGTTGCCCCGCCCCCCCCTGCGCCGCTTCCTCCGCGTCTTCTAGCTCCTCCTTGCGCCGCCAATAACCGCACCGCCACATTTACCCCGAACACCTTCGGAGCCGCACGACCGTTGGTCATGGCGGGGCCCTCGGGTCAGCGTGAACTTGCAGAACGATTTGTCGCCGGGTAGAGTCTCTCACAGGCAATGTAACCGGAGCCGCGCGGCACCAGCACAGGCCGAATTCGACAAAGCGAAGTGGATAAGGTAAACATCTTCTTATGGCTGAGCACGAACTGGATTACATCACGGTGAAAGGCTTCAAGAGCATCACCTCCATTGAGAAGCTGCCGTTGACAACCATCAACGTGGTCATCGGTCCGAACGGCTCCGGGAAATCGAACTTCATCGGCGTGTTCTCGTTCCTGAACGCCGTTCGCGAAGGAAAGCTGCAAGACTATGTGACCAAAGCGGGTGGCGCGGAAAAGGTTCTGCATTTCGGGTCGAAGGTGACCAAGCAGATAGAGTTGCACATTTCATTCAACGGCGAGGTGAACCAGTACACACTCACGCTCTCACCGACAGACGCAGATGAACTGTTTCCGAGCGATGAGTGGGTCTATTTTTGGGACAAGGTGCGCTATCCGCGAGGACGGATGGGAACGCAGGTGATGCGCGAAGGCAAAGAGGCGGGCATCAGCAAGTCTATCACGCGGGGAATCGAGAGTTGGGTGCGTACCCATCTTGCTCGATGGCGGCTGTATCATTTCCACGACACAAGCGCCAGTTCACCGATGAAGAAGATGGCAGCACTCAACGACAATCAGTATCTGCGACCCGATGGGTCGAATCTCGCTTCTTTCCTCTACTTCTTACGCGAGAAGCACGAGGCATCTTATGGATTGATCCGTCGTTCTGTTCAGCGGGTTGCGCCATTTTTCGACGACTTCCAGCTTGAACCGTCCAAGTTGGGGCCCGACACCATTAAACTGGAATGGCGACACAGGGACTCGGATGCCTATTTCGACGCTTCATCGCTTTCTGACGGCACGCTACGCTTCGTTGCGCTGGCGACCCTCTTTCTGCAACCAGAAGCGTTTCGACCTTCGGTCATCCTTGTGGACGAACCGGAACTCGGTCTCGCACCCCTACGCAATTACTATGCTTGCGTCAATGGTCAAGCAGTCGTCCACGAAGACGCAGGTCATTTTGGGCACGCAGTCCCCATTGCTGCTCGATCATTTCAAGCCGGAGGATGTGCTCGTTGCGGAACGCATCGAGGGCGGAACGAAACTGAGACGCTTGGAATCCGATAAACTTGCCACTTGGCTTGAGGACTATAGCCTCGGCCAGTTGTGGGAGAAGAACGAAATTGGCGGGAGGCCGTCCAAAGAGTGATTCATGGCGCGGCTTTTAATCCATGTTGAAGGTGAGACGGAAGAAGCGTTCGTCAACGAGATTCTGGCCGATCATCTGTATGCGTCTGGATATGAACTCGTAAGTGCGCGGTTGGTTGGTAATGCCCGTTTGCGGGAGAAAAGGGGTGGTATCCGGGCATGGAGCGCAGTTAAAAAAGATATCCTCAATCACCTCAAAGAGGATGCCGTATGTCTGGCGACGACGATGGTCGATTACTATGGCATGCCTCAGGTCGGGGATAAGGCTTGGCCGGGTCGAGCAGAAGCCGGGAAACTACCGTTCGCACAAAGAGCGCCTTGCATCGAGAATGCGTTGCTCGCGGACGTGACACAGGCACTCGGCGGCGACTTTGATGCGCGGCGCTTTGTACCCTTTGTGGTTATGCATGAGTTCGAGGGCCTTCTCTTCAGCAATTGCGAGGGGTTTGCCGATGGCATCGGTTGACCGCAACTTGTCCAACCGTTTCGAGAGATTCGGGAGCAGTTTCCGACACCAGAAGAAATAAACGATTCTCCGGTCACAGCACCTTCAAAGCGGGTCGAGAAACTTGTTGACGGTTACCAAAAACCGCTCCACGGCACACTCGCCGCCTTGGAAATCGGGCTGGATACAATTCGCGAGGAATGCCCTCACTTCCGTGACTGGGTGACACGACTGGCCGCGCTCGGACATTGATCGCAAACGTACACGCCGCCTACACCAGACCGCAATAGACGGTATCAGCGCTTTACAGTTTACAGTCTTGACCTCACATCTCCCCATGGCCCAACGCACCGCCGCCACACCCGAGCGGATTTTACCCCGATTCTTTACCCCGAAGTTTACCTCGTTTCACGTCGCCTTTTCGGGGCAAGGTCGGGGCTGCGTGAAAGAATCCGACTCCCAACTTCTGTCCCTCATCCCGTCCCCAACCACTTCCCTCTCGCGCCGTAGCCCCGGCGAAGGCGGACGCTTCCCTCTGCCTTCCGCCCTCACACCATGATACATTAGTTACTGATGTATCCTGCTTGTAGGTTCCACCGCCGCACCGCCTCGATAGATGTCACTGACACCTATTATCCAACGCCTCAACCATTTCCCGCGCGGTGATCCACAACCTCACCTCGCGCTGTCCCCGCCAGAACCTTCACGAGAGAGCGCCCGGTCCAGATTGATTTGCGCGTCCATGTAATCGGGCTTGATTCGCAAGGCCTCCCGGTACTGCTCGATCGCCTCCGGCACCTTCCCCGCTTGCAGCAAAGCCGTCCCCAAATAGTTGTGCGCCTCCGCAAAATCCGGCTCTGAGCTGCACCGCCCGCTGGAAATGCGCGATCGCAGGAGAAATCTTCCCCGACCTCCCCAGCGCGAGCCCCAGGTTGTATTGCGCCATCCACGCCTCGGGGTTCTTGGTCACGGTATCGAGCCACAGAGTTTCGCTGGTGGCGTAAACCCCGGCCCGCACCCACGTGCCAACCTCCAACGCCATCAGTACAACCACGCCCACCGCCAGGCCCAGGTCTTCCCCAGCCCGCCGAGCTTGCGGACAAGCACAACCCCGCCCGACACGACCAGCGCGACGATTCCGATGATCGAGTAGTACTGCCAGTGGTCCGCCACCAGCGAGTAGTCGTAGAAGCCCTGATCGAAAAATCCCAACACCGGGAACAGCGTCACCACAAAATACCCCACACCGAACAACAACGGTCGCCCCCACGTCATTCGCTTCCACCAAAACAGCGCCAGACATCCCGCCAGCAACAACAACGGAAGCCAGGAACGTCCCCGAGATGCATCGATGTTCCACTTCGGATAGATCACGGACAAATTGATCGGCCACAGGACCTTGCCCAGGTAAAACCAAATCACCCAACCTGCTTCCGCCAGTCGTGAAAGAAACCCTCCCGCTCGGAACGTGGTCCCTCTCAAGACACGATGATACTGAAACCAAACGGTCACCAATCCGAACAGAAGCGACAACACGAAAAATGGCGCGCCGCGCAGACAGTCTTTCCATCGCAATCGGCCATGCAACCACCACACGCACCCCAACAGCGCGACCGGCAGCATGACCACCGCCGTCTTGCTGAACAACGCCAGCAGAAATGCTCCCAACGACAACCCATAACAGTCCCACCGGCTTTCTGCGTCGAACCTCAGGTACAACAGGATCGCCACGCAGAAAAACAGCATGGACAACGTGTTCTTCTGTTCGCTGATCCACGCCGCCGTGGCCACGTTCACCGGATGAATCGCAAACACCAGCGCCGCCAGCCACGCGCCCGGAATGTTCAGCCGGCACAGGATGATCCAGACCAGCACGGCATTGGCGGCGTGCAAAAGAACGTTAAGCACGTGATAACCCGCCGCGTGATCACCCCACCACCGCCATTCCAGCCACCACAAACTGCCCGTCAGCGGATAGTAATCCGCCGCACCCGCCCCGGACCAGAACAGGCGGATGCCATTGTCCGCCCGCACCATTCCGTTTTCCGTGATGAGCGGATAATCATCGAACACAAACCCGCCGCGCAACGCGGGCAGGTAGACGGCGAACGTGATCAGAACAATCAGCCCCGCTTTGGCCAGGAACGCCGGCCGGAACATCGTCGGGCACCGCGGATATTGGACTGCGGGGACAGTTTGCAAGCATCTGGTTTATACGGCGGCCCGATTCGCCACCGCCAGCGAAAACGTTAACCGCTGCGACGCGCTGTCGCCGTCATGTTCTTTCGCGCGGAGTGCCGCACGGACCTAGGTCGCAACCAGCAGACTTCTGAACCGGTTGCGCTACACCTTCGCCTCAACCGGACGGGCTGGCGATGACTGGCGGGGCGAGGCGGCATGGAGACCGACGGCTTCTGTAACGGCGGCGCGCAGGCCGTCAATGGTTATCGGCTTGGTGACGACCAAATCCACGCCGGTGGGTTTTTCGTTGAACGTCCTTCATCATGGCCCCGAATCCCGTAAGCATAACGATGGTTACGTTTGGATCAGCCGATCGGATGGCCGTTGCCACCCGGTCGCCGTTCATGTCGGGCATGGCGCGATCAACAACCACGAGATCGAACTGGCCTTTGTGAAACTTCTCCAGTCCGTCGCGCCCGCTGTCGGCAACCTCCACGGTGTGCCCGTCATTTTTAAAATATTCACCAATGATCGTGCGCACCATCGCTTCGTCGTCCACCACGAGCACGCGCAAGTGCTCGAGCGCCTTCACCGACTGCGCCGAGGGCACAGATTGCGGGTTGGCTGACTGGAGCGGAAGGCGGACGATGAAGGTCGAGCCCTTGCCAACCTCACTGTTAATGTCAATCGTGCCTTGGTGGCGTTGCACGATGCCATACACCATGGACAATCCCAAACCGGTGCCATGCGTCCCCTTGGTCGTGAAGAACGGTTCGAGACAGCGCTGGCGCACGTCGTCGGTCATGCCGACGCCCGTGTCGCTGACTTCGAGCGTGACCTGACTGTCGTCGCCACGCGTGCGGACGATGATGGTTCCACCTCGCGGCATCGCCTCGACCGCGTTAAAGATCAGATTCGTCAGCACTTCGCGCAACTCGCCTGCGTCACCGGCCACTGGTGGAACGTTCTGGAAATCCTTTTGCAGGGTGATGGAGATGTTTTTGGCCTCCGCTTGTGTCTTCCACATTGGTTGCGTTAGCGAAATGGTATCCTCGACAAGCTGGTTCAGGTCAACCCCCCCAAATACTTCCCGCCCCTCGCGGTGACGGTAAAACTCACGGAGACGATTCACGACATTACCGGCATCCTTGGCGCTGGTGTTGATCATCTCCACGTAGCGCTTCAGCTTTTGTTTGTCATCCAGGTTCTCCGGGTGGTGCAGCAACAGTTCACTCAAACCCAGGATGCCGACGAGAGCGTTATTGAAATCGTGGGCGATACCGCTGGCCATGCCGCCCAGCGCCCGCAGGCGCTCCTGCTGAATTATCCGCTGCTGGGTGTTCCTCAGCTCTTCGAGCACGAGTTTCAGTCGCTGCTCGCTTTCGCGATGCTCGGCGATTTCGATAAGAAGCCTGTCATTCGTTACCTGAAGCTGTTGGGTTCGTTCGCTAACGATTCTTTCCAGATCGGCCATTTGGTTCCTCACCTGGCGGATGAGGCGCCACTTCTCCGTCAGCGCATTGGCCAATTGCAGGATTTCCACCGTGTCAAAGGGCTTCTTGAGAAACAGCAGACGATCCGAGTTCCCCAGCTTCGCAATGATCTCGTCCCACGAATAATCCGAGTACGCGCTGCAGATCACCACCTGGAGATCGGAATCAACTTCCCAAAGCTTCTGCGTGGTCTCAATTCCGTCCCAACCGGGCGGCATTCGCACATCCACAATCGCGATCGCGTAAGGCCGCCCACTTTGGAGGGACTGACGAACCCGCTTCAACCCCTCCTCGCCTTGATAGGCCGAGTCGATCTCGAAGACCGCTGATTGGCGGGCACGGGTCGGTTCGTCGAACAGTTTTGCCTCCGCTTCCCCCAGCGCCGTTGTGTCGGCAGAGGGTGGGCAAAGGATTTTCCGAAAATCTTCGTGAATGGCGCGATTGTCGTCGATCACCAGAATTCGATAGCTCTTATTGGAATCTTGATTGTTCATACGTTCTCATGCTCCTGATGGAATGGCAGGGACAACGTAAATGTCGCCCCTTGACCCGGACCGCCGCTGTGTACACTCAAGCTCCCGCCCATCTCCTTTGCCGCGAGGGCGCCGCTGTGCAGGCCAAACCCGTGTCCGGTTTTTCGCGTTGTGAATCCATACGAGAAGATTCGTGTCAGATTCTCCGGCGGTATTCCCACGCCGTTGTCAATGACGGAGATCGTTACAAAACCGTCCCCCTCCGTCGCCACGCGAATCGTCAACCGCTTGTCCTTTCGTCCACTGTCATCCAGGGCGTATTTGGCATTTCGCACCAGATTCACCAGGATCTGTAATACTTTGTGCTTATCCACAGGAACCGACGGCGTGGCGATATACTCACGCACCACTTGCACCTCATGGCGCACGAGCGCGTCATTATTCATCCGGAGTGCATCTTCCACCAAATCCACAATCGGCAATTTGTCCACGATGCCGGATGCTCGCGCATAGCTTTGCTGCATGGTCACGATTTCTTTGATGTGTTCGACATTGGCATTGAGCGATTCGAGTTCTTGGAGGATACCGGTTTGTTCCTTGCCCAGGTATTGAGCCAGGTTGTCCAGATAATCACACAACTGCATGCCTTTCGGGTCCTGGGTCAGGAAAGCCGCCAGGTCATTCTGGTGCGCACGCATCAATGCCACAACTTTTGCCAGATTGGATACCTTGGATTCTCGAATCTTCTCAGAAACCAGGGCCGTGGAAACGTTGACGCTGTTGAGCACATTGCCAACGTTATGGAGGACATTGGTGGCTACTTCCGCCATCCCGGCCTGTCGGGACACGTCCACCAGTTGCTTGTGCATATTCTCCAACTCCGCCGCCACCCGCTTGCGTTCGGTGATGTCCTGTTTGATGGCGATGTAGTGCGCAATTTTCCCACCCGTGCCGAGCACTGGCGTGATGGCCATCTCTTCGTTGTAACAAGTCCCGTCCTTACGACGGTTGGTCAATTCACCGGCCCAAGCCCTCCCAGAGGAAATCACCCCCCACATATTCCGATAAAATGATGGGGCATGTTCGCCTGATTTCAGTACGCGCGGATTTTGTCCGACGGCCTCCTCGCGTGTGTAACCCGTGAGCTTGGTGAACGCGCGGTTGACCCAACTAATCGTCCCGTCAGAGTTGGTAATGACGATGGCAAAGGCCGCTGCTTCCATCGCCTTGGTCTGTATCAAAAGTTGTTCCTCTACGCGCTTGCGCTCGGTGATGTCTTCGATCTGCGAAATGAAGTGGCGCGGCGATCCGTCATTCCGCCAGACCAGCGCGACATTGAGCAGCACCCAGACAATGCGCCCGTCCTTGTGAACATATCGCTTCTCCATCTGGTAGTTCTCAATCGTTCGTGCCAGCATCTGCCGGACGTAGTCCAGATCGGCCTCTAGGTCATCGGGGTGGGTGATGGCCTGGAACGTGGTCGCCAGGAGTTCTTCACGGGTATAACCGACGATCCGGCAAAGGACCCGGTTCACTTCCAGCCAGCGACCATCTGGCGACACCAACGCCATGCCGATGGCGGAATAATGCATCGCCGAACGGAACACCTCGTTGCTCTCCGCGAGCGCCTGCTCCGCTTGCTTGCGCTCGGCGATTTCCTTCTCCAATTCGATGGTGCGATCCTTCACGCGCTGTTCAAGGGTTTGCTGGTAGTCGAGAATCTCTGCATGCGACCGCTGAAGCGACCCGGCCATCTCGTTGAACGCGCGGGCCAGTTCCCCAAATTCGTCGGAACTCGCGGCGGCGACGCGAACGTTCAGATTGCCCCCGGCCAACTCCTGCGTGCCCGCCACCAGGCTGCGCATCGGATCCGAAATGAAGTGTTGCAGTTTTCGAGACACGAACAGTGCGGCCAGCAAGGATGCCACCATGACAAACAACAGAATACTCGCCGCGCGCTTCAGATACGCCAGAACTTCCGGGGCGAGGTCGGCCTGCAGGCACAACGTCCCTATTGTCCGTCCGTCAAACACGACACTTCGCGACAGCATCAGGCGATTGTATTCGAACGTTGCCGAACCGTTTTGCGGAACCGTCGCCGGGCAGGATTGACTGCCGCCGTTCCGGGTATAGGTGGCAAACAAGGTTCCATCCTGCGCATACAGGCATGCCTTGAGAATGTTCGGCTCGGCCTTGAGTACCGGAGGGTTTCCTCCGCCGAGCTTTGGTCCCGAAAGGACAGCGCGGCCGTGGAATTCGCGGCAATGACGTTGCCCAGGATCGCCAGATTCTGTTTTTCGTCCTGAATAAAACTGAGCAGTTGGTAGCCCACAAAGCCCACACAGGACAACAACAGCGCCGCGCTGCTGGTCAACATCATGACCGTCATCAGCTTGCGCTTAATGGGAAGATTCTGGAATGATCGATTCATGGTTCAAGGGTTTAATGGCTCTGGCCAGCTTCAACAACTGGGAGCTAATGGTCAGGTGCGCCCGTTGCGCTGCGTCCATGTTCACCTCAAATCGGACTTTCTTGCCCTCAATCAACAACCGGATCACGCCGCCCATGTCCATAAAGTCGTCCGATTCTCCGACAGTGAGGACGCCCGGAGCCGCCACGTGTTTCAGTGTCCCGGCGGCATCCGTCGATTTCGGAATAAACAGAATCTGGCACTGGGAAAGGTCTTCCGACGGCGCCAACCGTTTTACGACAATGGGCCGGGCCCCAATCGTCTCGCCCGCGACCAATTGATCAAGCGCCGACCCGAAGGGGTCCTGCCCAACAATGCCAATGGTGACGGGGGTATTGGTGGCCGCACCCTCGTCCGCCGGCCATTTGATGAATTTGGTAAAATTCAGCAGGAACGCCCCTTTGACTTGGTACTCCAGTGACGCGGGAGATTCGGCAAGTCCCACGCCGGGGCTGACCGTCAACAGCAGCGCCACGACCAGCATCCCGACCGCGGCCAGACGGCGGCTGCCCAATCGTCGAGCTGGCCGCGTACCGCGTTGTTGACTATGACATGTGAGAATCGCGTTCACTTTTGCATTGCAGGTCAAAACGTCCAGGTGACTTTGCCGTAAATACTGCGTCCGACTTCCGTTGTTTGTGACACGAGCGTCGGGTCAAACTCCAAGTGCTCGCCGTTCAATAGATCTTGGCCGACAATCGAGAACTCCAGGTTCTTCCTCGGCTTCCAGCCGAGCCGTAGATCGAGTGAGAAATACTGGGGAACGTGAAGGGTTGTGGTGCTAGTCCACGACCAGACGGTCACTCTGTCCACGTAGCGCAGCGTGGCGTCCAATTGGATTTGGTGAGGCAGATCCATCGACGAGCGTACGGAGAACTGCTGTTGCGGACTCGCGCCCACCTGGAGTTCCGGGCTCGTAATGCTTGGGTCGTTGACGTGAAGCTGCACGTGAAGCCAGGTGTACGTGGCCTGCCACCGCCACCAATCGAGCATCTGCCAGTTACCCGCGGCCTCGATCCATAGGTCTGGGCGGATGAATCGTTTCCGAGGGACTCTGGAACTACCAGAAAATCCGGCGGCGTCCCCGCGAATGGCGTACCGGTCCTTTCGGTGGCCAGCCGGGAGTAGTCATTATAGAACGTCGCGAAGTCCAACGCCAACCGCTCACACGGGCGCACGCGATAGCCGAGTTCATATGCCAGCAGGTCTTCCGAACCGAAAGCGTTGTCTCCTTCGAGTGTTGCCAATGCCGGTGGAGAACCCGCGAACAACCCTCCTGGTGGAATCGTTTGCAACTCGATGCGTGCATTGCGCTCGTAGTCCGACGGCGTACGGACCGCGCGGGAAACCGCCGCCCAGACTGTTTGATGAATCGTTGGCGTCCACGCGATCCGGCCGGTGGTTCGACTTCAAACCCCGTAAAATCGTTGTGTTCAAGTTTGGTGCCCAGGGTCAGTTTCAACCGTTCCGGTATCAGGGTCGCCCGTCCGCGCGAGGGACCGGGAACTCGACCTGCTCCGGTCCCGGGTCGGCATGGTCTTCCAGCAGTTCAATCTGTTTCCCCACCTGCTCGTATGGGAGAACGTCGCGCTCGCCCCGAGCGTGACCCGGAGGCTCCCGAGGGAGGCGGCCCGGAGCCGGGCCCGGGACCTCCTTGCCCGCGTGGGCCTTGGGGACAAGGCCGGAGCCCATCCCTCGCAGCTCTCGGGCGGACAGCAGCAGCGGGCGGCAATCGCCCGGGCCCTCGCGATGGAGCCCGCGGCCCTCCTCTTCGACGAGCCGACCTCCGCGCTCGACCCCGAGCTGACCGGGGAGGTGCTGGCCGTGATGCGCACCCTCGCCTCCGACGGGATGACGATGGTCGTCGTCACCCACGAAGTGGCCTTCGCGAGGGCGGTCGCCCACGAGGTCGTTTTCATGGACGCGGGCCAGGTGGTCGAGCGCGGCACGCCCGCCCAGGTGATCGACGCGCCCCGGAACGAGCGGACGGCCCGGTTCTTCGCCCGCTGAGGGCGCCGGCGCTTGCCCGGGCGCCGATCCTGCCGTAGTATCGGTCGATGTCCAAGGAGCGCTATATAGAGGCGAAGCAGCGGTGGGCCGAGAAACAGAAGGCCCGCGGCTTCGCGGCCAGGCCCGGCGCTCGGCCGATCGCCTGCCGCCAGGCCAGAGCCTCACGAAGGGCTTCCCCGTCCTCGACCTCGGCGTGCAGCCCGAAATCGCCCATGCCGACTGGTCCCTTGCGATCGACGGCCGGGTCGAGAACCCCGTGACGCTCGGCTGGGAGGCGTTCAACGCCCTCCCCCAGGTGGAGGACGTGAGCGACT
>CAVYAC010000056.1:0-36524 GCA_963766065.1 uncultured Verrucomicrobiae bacterium | reverse complement strand
AATCCAGCACCGGTACCGCGTTCCGGTTTTTTGGTCAGACGGCTATTGGATTGAGCTTATTCTTGCCCTGTGTGAGATGCCAGAAACTGCGCGGCTAGTTGGCGTACGTCAGCCGAAGCATCTTTTTCGGAAACACCAGTTAGAATGTTAATTATGCCGGGATTTGAATCGTAAAGAGAATTCAGGCTCATCACCGCTGCTGTGCGTACCGCTTCGGAGGTGTCGGTAGTTGCGGCAGCACCTAACGCGCTTAGGTTCCATTCCGTAGCGGATCCCCCAACAACTTAGCAGCCTCCGCACGTACGCTCTCCGACGAGTCCCCCTGAATGGCCGTTACCAACATTTCATTGGCCTGATCTGTTTCAATATGTTGGAGGCTATCGAGTGCATGTCGACGGAGCACGTCGTCTGGTGATTTATACGCTTGTAGCACCGTATCCGGCACATCACGCGGCCCCAGATTGCCAATTGCATCCAAACCCACAATGCGATCATTCAGCGATAGGTCGGCTGCACTGGCATTCGCAATCACATACCGGCTAATTTGGTCAAACCGCTGGGGATCGCTATCGCGCACAAGGTTTGCCATCCCCGCCAAGATCAAGAGCGCACTGTTGGCCAATTCGCCCGGCTCTTGACGCAGGGATTGCAACAAACTATCAATCTCAGGGACGGGCTGTGTTACTTGGGCAAACGAAAATACTGCCATCATTCGTTGCTCCATCGGCCAATCTGTGCTTGCGGCAATGGTCAATAAACCAAATTGTGCAGCAGGGGTTCCTGCCGCGCCTAACATTCCAATCAGTGCCGACGCCAATTCTGATGGCCCGGATGTCTCTGCGAGTTTATCAAGGATCGCCTCCACTGCATTGTCATCGGCACGAATCAAATCCCGGATGCTCTCCAAAGCACGAACCTGATCGGCGGTGAGTGTCTCATTGCCGGTTTGCAATGCTTCCATGTTCGCTATCTCAGCATGAATATCCGTTACGGGTTTTCCAGAACTGGACACATTTCCCGCGTGAATAACTTGTCCAGCCCAGGGAAGCGAAACCGGTATTTTGTCGAGAGTCGCCACCTTGACCGGACCAGCTTGTAGTATGGCAGCATCGCGTTCGTGGAGACGCAGTCGAAACGAGAAACTGGCATCGGAGCGGACACTGGTGCCGATTCCGCCTAACGAAAGCTGCACATTCTCAGTCCCCTCTATCAATGTCTGATATGGCGAAAGCGTGATGGTGGTAATCCCGGTAATCGTGTTCGATATTTCTGCCGTCGCCTGTGTCGCTGTGTGAACCTTCAAGTAGCTATTCTTGGATTTTTTAATGACTGTCGGCGGCCCGGTCGCTTCCCGCAAATAGTCCGCGACATAAACGCAGGTGGTGTCTTCCTCCGTCCGCTTCCACTTTTTGGATTCAACTTCATCGGATAAAATCACCTGCCAGCGGGTAAGAATATCTTTCCAATGATTCAACGCATCGGGAGTCATTGTCCCCGGAGCCGTTAACTTCTCAATGCGGCCGCATTTCTGAATGAAAGTCAAAATCTCACCGGCCGTTGCGGTTGCTAAATCCTGCAGAGCCATTGAAACGTTAGCCGGTTCGGCAGTCAGCGTAATCGAAGGTTGCCGCAATTCGAACCCGACAACCCAACCGGTATCAGTTTCATCGTATATCTTGGCGACCAACTCACCTTCTTGCTTAACTCGCATCGTGATCGAAGGTGGGGTTGCGCCCACGGGTGTAATACCTCTTGCGCCGGCACCTTCTAAGGTAACGGCCCGATTCTGCCGAAAGGTATACACAAGGCGATCACCTTTGCAAAATCCGAGGCTGGCTTTCTGAGGCGAAAATCCATGCGCCATGCTGTTGGAAATGCGCTGATCTTTGGTGCGCGCAGGTGCGGTTGTATGTTGTCGTGGTGTCGAATCGGGGCTGCGGCTCCAGTTAAAATAGAAGAACAAAATCAGCGCGACAAAACCAATAAACCCTGCAAGGATCAGTAATTGATTTCGAGTCAGCACCGGTAGCTGAAGTGTTTCGACGAATCATGGCTCTTCTCGACGCAATATTTGGCTTCATCCGTCTTCGTGAAAACCGTCAAAAATAACAACGGGAAAGGCCACACAGCCTTTCCCATTGTTGGGAGATCATTTCTGCTAGAATTTCAGCAATGGGTAATCAACATACTTTCCCGAAAAATTCGCCAGTTGATACGAGTACCACCTAAAGTTCCCGCTCATCAATGAAACGGAAAAGCTAACGAGGTAAGGGTCAACCGCGAGGTCTGAACTCCCGGATAATTTGGTTGGGGTGGCGGTGAGATAAGCGTTGAGCGAAGTGTTCGCCAAACTCAAATCAGACACCAATGCAACATACAAAACTGATGGGCCAACTCCAGCCGCCGCCGTTCCGGTAGCTGCCGCACTAGCACTTCCGTTGAGAGCAACACCGCCAATACCGAGGGAAAACCCATAGTTAATGTTAGCTTTTGCGCCGACTGAGCCACTCATTGTCACCGGAACCGGGCCCACCATAATGGGAAGAACTGCGCTGACAAGCTGCTGGTTTAACGGCACATTCCATTGGAAGTTGGCTGTTTTATAACCGGAGAGCACAGTCATGGGTCCCAGCTTGACAGAGTAATCCGCACTTGATGCCGCTTTGGAACTTTGTGCGCTTGCCGAGAGTTGAAGGAAATTAACATTCTTGCCCAAGAATAGCACATCGCCACTAGCGCCCGCCGATATGCTGGCAGAACCAGATCCGTTGTTGGCAGTAATAGTGAACGGGATTGATACACCGGCTTGCGAGTTCCCGTAACAGAAAGGCTGCGTCTTAGTGTAAGCCCCGGCGTTCGTTATGCAAAATGCCGTTACTGTTATTGCTGCGATTATTACTCGCGCCATGTTTTTCATTGCGGCCTCCATTCCTTTCTTTGGACAGCAGCCAAAGCCACGAATTTTATCCCGAAAACATTCGGGATTTTTGGTTAGTGGTTCAGTTCGTCGTTGCCTCTCCTTCTCATCGGAGAAGGATGCGCCCGACACAGAATTACCGTCAAGGATTAAATTCGCGAGAAATTTAGGCTGGTCGATCGGTGGGGCAACTTTTTGGTCTTTCAAACACATTCCTTTCGTTATTCAAGCTGGCGCAGCGCGCACAGGACGCCGCGAATCGTCGGTCGTTGTCTCTTGAGGCGGTCTCTCTCTGTAGGATTGGGGTCCAAACATTGTAACAATTTGAATTGACGGTCCAGAGTCTCCTGGGGGTCACGTCTCATTGTTCTGCCTTGCGCAGTTGACACAAACCGCGGCCGGCGCTGGCTTCATTCCCCAGAATCCATCAGACGCCCGATGGCATTCCACCAAACGTCCCGCAGCCTGGCCACGTCCCACGACAACTCGCCGCGGCGCGTATGGATTGTCAACTCATTGCCCCCCGTCGCGCCCAAAACGGTCACAGGAAACGCGGCCTGCGCGATTCGTTCGACGTTTTCGGGAGCGCAACTCACAATCACTCGTGACTGCGTTTCCCCAAACAGCGCCGCATCCAACCTCTTCCCGATCGCCCCCAGATCGATGTTCGCGCCCACCATCGCGTCGCCGTTCGTCAGGCAACACTCGGCGAGCGCCACGGCCAGGCCGCCTTCGCTGCAATCGTGGGCGCTCTTCACCCAGCCCCCGCGAATGATCTCCAGCGTGAAATCCGACAGCCGTTTTGCGAACGCCAGGTCCATCCGCGGCGCTCGCCCCGTCTTGAGCCCGTGAATCCGTTTCAAATACTCGCTCCCGCCGAGTTCGTCGCCAATCTCCCCGATCAACAGCACCGCATCGCCCGCGCCCTTGAACCATTGCGTGGTGATGTGTTTCGGATCGTCGATCAATCCCAGCATCCCGATCGTCGGCGTCGGGTCGATCGCGCCCGCGGGGGATTCATTGTAAAAACTCACGTTCCCTCCCGTCACCGGCGTGTGGAACACATTGCACGCCTCGCAGATCCCCTCGATGCACCGGCGAAATTGCCAGAACACTTCCAGTTTCATCGGGTTGCCAAAATTCAAATTGTCCGTCACGGCCAACGGTCGCGCGCCGCTGCACACCAGGTTCCGCACCGCTTCCGCGACTGCGATCTTCCCGCCTTCCAGCGGATCGAGGAAACAATACGTCGCATTGCAATCGGTCGTGAACGCGATGTATTTCTCCCCCTTCTCGCCCGACGCCCCCAGGTCCGGCCGGCTCAAGTTGATTCGCACCACCGCCGCGTCGCTGCCGGGCGCGACGACCGTCCCGTGTTGCACCATGGTGTCGTATTGCCGATACACCCAGTTCTTCGAGGCGATGCTCGGCGAACCCAGTAGCTTGACCAACACGTCCTCCAAATCATCCGGTTCAACAACGCTCCGCATGTCAAATTTCGCGTGGAGAGTTTCCCATTCCGGTTGTTTCGCCTCCCGATAGTACACCGGCGCGTCCTCGGCCAGTTGTTTGGCAGGTATCTCCGCCGCCACGTCGTGGCCGACCTTCACCCGCATCAGGCCGTCACCCGTCACGCGCCCGATCGT
Organism: uncultured Verrucomicrobiae bacterium; assembly: GCA_963766065.1. Classification (GTDB taxonomy): domain Bacteria; phylum Verrucomicrobiota; class Verrucomicrobiia; order Palsa-1439; family Palsa-1439; genus Palsa-1439. The sequence goes on along the minus strand of CAVYAC010000056.1, from coordinate 31,961 downwards.
CACGCCGTGCAGGTCCCATTTGTTGAAAATCGCCTCGACCTCCTTCTCGCGTCCCCGCTGCGCGATCAACAACATGCGCTCCTGCGATTCGCTCAGCATGATCTCGTACGGCGTCATCCCCGTCTCGCGTTTCGGGACGAGATCGAGGTCGATCTCGTTGCCCGTGCCGCCGCGGCTCGCCGTCTCGCACGTCGAACACGTCAGCCCTGCCGCGCCCATGTCCTGAATGCCGACCACCAGCCCCTCCGTCCGCATCACCTCCAAACACGCTTCCAACAACAGTTTCTCCATGAATGGGTCGCCCACTTGCACCGCCGGGCGGTCCTGTTGCGATTCCTCGGTGAGTTCCCGCGACGCAAACGCCGCTCCGGCCAGCCCGTCCCGACCGGTCGCGCTGCCCACGTAAGTCACCGGGTTGCCTACGCCCGCCGCCTTGCCCCGCTTGATCTGGTCGTGACGCAGAATCCCCAGCGAGAGCGCGTTGACCAGCGGGTTGCCGTTGTAGCACTCGTCGAAATATACCTCCCCACCGACCGTCGGGATCCCGATGCAATTGCCGTAATGCGCAACCCCGGCCACCACGCCGGCAAATAAACTTCTGTTGGCGGCACAAGCCGAGTCGACGATGCCGCTCCGCTCCTTTGCGGCAACGCCCCCGCTTGCGTCATCTATCGGCCCGAACCGCAACGAATTCATATTCAAAATCGGTCGCGCGCCCATCGTGAAGATGTCGCGGATGATCCCGCCCACGCCTGTCGCCGCGCCCTGGAACGGCTCGACCGCGCTCGGGTGATTGTGCGACTCGATCTTGAACGCGATCGCCCAGCCGTCCCCGATGTCCACAATCCCCGCGTTCTCCTCGCCCGCCTTCACCAGAATAAACGGCGCCTCCCGCGGGAGTTTCTTCAGCTCGGGCCGCGAGTTCTTGTAGCTGCAATGCTCGCTCCACATCACCGAAAAGATGCCCAGTTCCGTGATATTCGGCGCGCGTCCGAGGATCTTCTTGATCCGCTCGAACTCGTCCTCCGTGATCCCGTGCCGCGCAATGATCTCGGGCGTTATGGACACCTCATTTTTCATTCAATCAGCGCTCTTTATAGCACCGGCACCCCCCAAGCGAAGCCAATTCCGGCAAAACGAAGCCAAGTGACAAAATGGCACAGTTCGCCTCCCAACCATTTTTCGATCAAGGAGATATAAAAGTGCAAGCACCCAAAAAAGCCGAGTCGGACGAGACGCCGCTGTCGTATGCGGCAATTGGCTTCGTTTGGCAGATTTAACATTTCGCTAAGCCCCGGCTCTTTCCCGGTATGGGGTGCGGCAACTCGTCGCCGCTTTGCCGTCTGCTGCGTCGTTTGGGCCACGCGGAGCTTGCACTGAGCAATGTCGAAGTGTCGTGGCCGCGTTCGAGGGCATCCCGGACCGCCCCCCCTCGCGCTCAAATCTTGCATTTCGCACCACGTACGATTACAACTGGTATTCATACAGAGGAAGAGTGTATCCGCAATTGTATCGTATGTCAATGCGTACATTACAAGGATTCAAGTGACCCATGAGCGACTTTGCCGAGAATCTCCGCACCTTGATGGCCAAACGCGGCTGGAACCAACTGCAGGCCGCCGCCGCCCTCTCCGTCAGCCAGGCCAATATCAGCCGCTGGCTCAGCCAGAACCACGAACCGTCCGCCGACGTGCTCATCCGCATCGCCAAGGCGTTGAACGTCACGTTGGATGAACTTCTCCGCGCCCCGGGCCAGGCCCTGCGCATCCCCCGCACCGAGCAGGACCCCGTCGTCTGGTCCACCCGCTGGTTTCGTCAACTCCGCCTCACCTGGCAACGTTCCCCGAAAGAACGCCGCCGCATCGAGACCGCCCTCGACCTCGCCTGGCCCAATCAAAAACCCGACATCGTCGCCTGGCTGAATAAAAAATAGGTAGGCGTGGCCCGTCGTTGTAGAGGCGCTTCTGTGAAGCGCCTGCCGTTTTGTAGCCGCGGGCGCCGACCGCGGTTTTGTTAGCACTGTAGCCGTTGGAGTCCATATGTGGGGCTCCGCTCTTCCCTTGCCACCACCGCTACGCCCGCCGCATTTCACCCACGCCGAGCAAGTGCGCTTCTGTTCAGCGATCGGCGGAACGATGTGCGCTCGGGCACTATCACCCTAGGCTAAATGTCGCAGCTTTGTGGCGACCTTGCGTGCGTATCTTGGTGGCACGTTTCGAATAAGGGACTTGAACTTTTCTGGAATACTCTGTGCCTTCCTACCGAAGTAGTGAAATTCACGGGACACGAGGAAGAAATCTCCGTGGCGCTTGCCTTTCGAACCGCATCTCGAACCGTAGTCGAAAAGCCGCCTGTGCCTGGCGAAGCGCCTGTCGGAGAAAAACCTCTTGATTGGCGGCTTCTCTTTGACCCGCATGGCATAAATGATCGTTCCATGCCCAGTATTCTTCTTACCCCCAGTCCCGACGATCCAATCGTCCACTTCCGCACTTTCGATAACATTCTTCTTGCCGCTCTTGCTGTACATGCAGTGGCTCAAAATGCACGTCCCGAAAAACGGATTTGGGGCGAAGCCGTTGTCGTGATCCACGACGTAAGAGAATAGACTCGGGGTCTGCTTTTTCATGACTTCCACCCAACATCCCGTGCAGCGCTACATCTCGCTTCCATCCCAGCGCATTCTCACCGGTCGCCTGGACGTTGGAAACAAAAACCAGCGGCCGGTTAACGACAGAGGATCCTCCCCCGCCGGTTTCTTGTGGGCCTCGACAGCCCCACACCCGCAGCGCGGTCCCCCGTCCACACACGTGTCTCGTGTCTTCCTCACCCCGCCGTGGCACTGCTTCACACTCGCTGCCAGAAATATGACCGAAGGCTGGCGATTCCGCAAAGGAGCCACCCCTGCCAGTCGAACGCAGAACGGGCAACCCCGTGGCCGCTTGCTGCTTGCCGCATGACGACCAACTGCGCTTTACGCCTCCGCCGCCCGCTGATACACTGTCAACCGCCGATGACAACACTCTTGGCGTTCACGCCGATCTTCCGTAAGCCGCTTCATCCCGATTTTTCGGAGCCGTCTCCATTTGGTATCCACCATGATTAAGACCATCATGTTCGATATGGGCGGCGTCGTGGTCCGTACGGACTTCGACGCGCTCTACGCAAAGTTTGCTTCCCGAATGCGAATCCCTCCGGAATTTGTCACGAATTATCGCGACAAGCATGCGCCCGACCTGACGTTGGGCCAGACGACCTGGAAACACTTCCAGAAGGACATGGAAAAAGCCGTCGGTCGTCCGCTCCCCACCTTCAACAAAATCTGGCTGGAAGAAGGCTTGAAGGCGCGAACCAACAACGAACCGTTGCTGGAGATCATCGCCACGCTGAGAAAACATTACTCGGTCGGGGTCGTCACCAATCTCACCGAAGGCCGATGGCTCATTGACAAGAAGACCAAAATCTACGCCAATTTCGACTACACCGTCCTGTCCTGCCGGGACCACCTGAAGAAACCCGATCCGGCCTTCTATCATCTGGCCCTGTCGAGGGCGTCCGCCAAGCCCGACGAAGCCATTTTCGTCGATAACAAGACCGAGTACATTGTCGGGGCCGAAGAACTCGGCATCAAAACCATCACGTACTCCGACAACACGCATCTGCTGAAAAGCCTCCAACAGTTTGGCGTCAGTATTTGAACGCCGTCGCCCCGCGACAGCCAACAACCTTCTCGACAGTCTCGCCGCCTTGTCACAAACTCACGCTCACGGAACAAAACCATGGACTTCTCCAAAACGCGCTACGATTCGATGTTGTACCGCCGCTGCGGCCGCAGCGGCCTGAAACTCCCCGCCATCTCGCTCGGCTGCTGGCACAACTTCGGCGAACACACCAACCACGATGAGGCCCGCAAGATGTTGCACCGCGCGTTCGATCTCGGCATCACCCACTTCGATCTCGCCAACAATTACGGACCGCCCGCGGGCAGCGCCGAGGAATTCGTCGGCAATGTTCTCGGCCAGGATTTTCAAGCCCATCGCGACGAGCTGATCGTCTCCTCCAAGGCCGGCTATTACATGTGGCCGGGACCCTACGGCGAATGGGGCTCGCGCAAATATCTGCTCGCGAGCCTCGACCAGTCCCTCGACCGGCTCGGACTCGATTACGTGGACATCTATTACTCGCACCGCCCCGACAACGATACGCCCCTCGAGGAAACCATCGGCGCCCTCGACTCCGCCGTCCGCCAGGGCAAGGCGCTCTATGTCGGCATCAGCAGTTACAACGGCGCCATGACCGAAGCCGCCATGAAAATCGCCCACGAGTTGCGCACGCCCCTGATCATCCACCAGCCCGCGTACTCCATGCTCAACCGCTGGATCGAACCCGACGTCCTCCCGCAAACGCGCCAGTTCGGTCTCGGCGTAATCGCGTTCTGCCCGCTGTCGCAAGGGTTGTTGACCGACAAATACCTGAAAGGCATCCCGAAAGATTCACGCGCCGCCAGTGCCGACGGTTTTCTCCGGCCCGAGCATGTCACGCCCGAGGCCGTCGCGAAGGTTCAGAAGTTGAGCGAGATCGCGCAGCGTCGCGGTCAAACGATGGCCCAGATGGCCCTCGCTTGGGTGTTGCGCGATGACGCCGTGACCAGCGCCCTGATCGGCGCCAGCCGCGTCAGCCAGATCGACGACAACGTCGCCGCCCTCGCCAACCTGAAATTCTCCCCGGAAGAACTGCAAGACATCGACCGTATCCTCGGGGCCTAACTCTTCCGCGCCACCGCAATGAGGCGCTGAGCCTCGGGGCCATAGGGGGCGCCGTCGAGGTTGCCAAAGAGTTTGACCTCGGCAAATCCCGCGGCGCGGAGCAAGTCTTTGAGTTCCTGACCGGAATAGATCGTGTGATGGAACTTGAATGACCGGACCTTGTTGCCCTTGACCAGAATCCACTCATTGCGAATGCGCGTCCAGTCATCGAAGATTTCGTGCAACTGAATCAGCAGGGCCCCGTCGGGATACCGGGTCGATCCGGTTGACCGCATGATCGTGGCCAGGCGTTCCTTGCCCATCACATCGATGACGCACACGCCACCGGGCTCGAGGCTCTCGAAGATGTTCCGCACCGCCCGACGATCATCATCCTTCTTGTCGAAGTAGCCGAACGACGTGAACAGATTGAGCGCGAGCCGAAAGGCATTGGGCCGCACGAAATCGCGCATGTCGGAGTGTACGAACTCGACTTTTTCCCGGGCGAATTTGGCGCGGTGACGCGCCTTGTTCAGCAAAAATCTCGTGCGATCCACACCCGTCACCCGAAAACCGCGCTTGGCCAACGCCACAGAATGCCGTCCGGGACCGCAGCACAAATCAAGCACCGCGCCGCGCCGAATCCCGGTCAATTTGATGATCTTCCGCACCTGTTCGTCTGCCGCAGCGAACCCCTGCTCATCGAACATGTACGGATACATCTCCCGCCAGAAACCCTCGTTCTCAAACCATTCGTGCATGATCTCACTCCCTCGCGCCAGATCCTGCCACAAGTGGCACCTGCATGCAGCAATTCATCGCGGGAATGACTTCATCAAACACGCCACACATTGCCTTCGTCAATTCATAGCCGGAGCACGCGCGCACCTCACTCTCGGGCATCGGATAGTAGAGCTGGAATCCGGCCCACTCTTTGCGCTTCGGGTATTTCCTGGCCGTATCGCGAATCTGTTGGGCCGATGTAAAATTCTTCTTCGTGAAGACGGCGTTCGCTTTCCAATCGCCGACCTCCACCACGAAACCCTCGCGCTTCACCAGCCGTTGCAGTTCTTTGTCGAGGTCCGAACCCGCCGCGCTCTGCTTGATAAGCCGATGCCAGTCCCAATCGTCCTTCAGCAAACAACCCGGATAGGGCTCCGGTCCCTGCACATACCCGCGCTCAATCTGCAAGCCGCTCTTGAACACCTTCGTGTCCGTGTCCGCCGAGATAAACAGCTTGGCGCAACCAAAATTGATCTTGTTCGAGATCGGCTTGGCCTCGCGATTGGCGCGCGGAATCCAACAAATCCATTGCCAGTACACGCCTCGTCCCCAACGATCGGTCACGAACGCCGTGCGATACCGCTGTTCGAGGTGGAACTTCAGGATTTGCGTGATCCGCTCGTGCGGCTCGATGTTGCCCACGCGAATCCCCCGCTCGAAATCAATCCACTCGATTCCGGAACGCCTCGCCCGTCGGCAATTCCGCGCCGCCCTCGCCCCGCTTCGCCAGCGGCAGCCAGTCTTTAGCCGACGTTGGCCGCTTCATGATGCGTCGCCCTACTGGATTGGAGTATCGACTCGAAAATCACCCGCCCATCGTCGCTGCCGAGCAGTTTTTCGCTGGCGCGCTCGGGATGCGGCATCAAGCCGAAGACGTTTCTCTTCTCATTGCAAATGCCGGCGATGTTGTCGAGCGAGCCGTTCGGGTTGGCGGCGTCGGTCACCTTCCCGTCTTTGTCGCAGTAACGAACAAGGATGCGGTCCTCGCGCTGGAGTTGCTCGATGACCTGCGGCTCGGCGAAATAACTGCCCTCGCCGTGGGCGATCGGGATGCGCAACACTTGCCCCTTCTTGCCGGCGTTGGTGAACGGCGAGTCGACCGTCTCGACGCGCACATGGATCTGATCGCAAATAAATTTCAGTCCCCGATTCCGGATCAGCGCGCCGGGCAACAGGTGCGCCTCGCACAGAATCTGGAACCCGTTGCAAATGCCGAGGACCAGTCCGCCCGCCTTGGCGTGCGCGATGACCGCCTTCATCGCCGGCGCGAACCGCGCAATCGCGCCCGTCCGCAGGTAATCGCCGTAACTGAATCCACCCGGCACAACGACGCAATCCACGTCGCCCAGCGCGACGTCTTTGTGCCAGATGTAGCGCGTCGGCTGGTGCAATACACCCGCCAGCGCGTGGTACGCGTCCTGGTCACAATTGCTGCCGGGGAATTGGATGACGCCGAACTTCATTCGATCTCAAAACTATATTCTTCGATCACCGGATTGCTGAGCAGTTTGTGGCAGGCTTCGTCGATCTTCTTCTGCAACTCGGCCCTGTCGCCGCCCTCCAGCTCGATGTCCATGAACTTCCCGATTCGCACGTCCTTGATTCCGGTAAAACCCATCGACTCCAACGCGTGTTTGACGGTCTTCCCCTGCGGGTCGAGAACCGTCCTCTTGGGCATCACGATAATCTTGGCTTTCATCACTGGATTCCAACTTTCTTGAAGATATTGTCCACCTCGCGCAAGTGAAGGTTGAGGTCGAAGAGCGCGTCCACTTCGCGTCGGGTGAGATGACGCATGACGTCGGCGTCCAGCAGGAGAAATTCCCGAAAATTCCTGGTCCCCGCCCACTCCTTCATCGCGTTGCGCTGGACGAGCGCGTACGCCTTTTCGCGGGTCATGCCCTTCTTCGTGAGCGCCAGCAACACCGCCTGCGAATAAATCAATCCCTTGCTCGATTCGAGATTGGCCTTCATCCGCTGGGGATACACGAGCAGCTTGTCCACGACGTCCGTGAGCGTCACGAGCATGTAATCGAGCAGAGTTGTCGAATCCGGCAAAATGATGCGTTCGACGCTGCTATGCGAGATGTCGCGTTCGTGCCACAATGCGACGTTTTCCATGGCCGCGACCGCGTTCCCGCGCAACACCCGTGCCAGTCCGCACAGCCGCTCGCACGTGATTGGGTTGCGCTTGTGTGGCATCGCGCTGCTGCCCTTTTGTCCCGCCGCGAAAAACTCCTCCGCTTCGAGCACTTCAGTCCGTTGCAGATGCCGAAACTCCAGCGCCCAGCGGTCAATCGAACACCCCACGAGTGTGAGGGCGCTCATGAATTCGGCGTGACGGTCGCGCTGGACAATCTGCGTCGAAATCCGGTCCGGTTGCAGCCCGAGCTTCTTGCAGACGTACGCCTCGACGCGCGGGCTCATATGCGCGTACGTGCCGACTGCCCCGGAAATCTTGCCCACGGCGATGATGTCGCGGGCCAGCACGAGCCGTTCGAGGGCGCGCCCAAACTCGTCATACATCAGTGCCATCTTCAGGCCGAACGTGATCGGCTCGGCGTGAACGCCGTGGGTCCGGCCGATCATCGGCGTCAGCTTGTATTTCTTCGCCTTCTTAGCGACGACCTCGCGCAAGTTCTTCACGTCGTCGATGAGAATGTCCACCGATTGCACCATCTGCACGGCCAACGCCGTATCGACCACGTCCGACGACGTGAGCCCTTCGTGGATGTGGCGTGATGCCGGGCCGACGTTCTCGGCGACATTGGTGAGGAACGCAATCACGTCGTGATTGGTCGTGCGCTCGATTTCGCAGATTCGTTGGATGTCGAATTTCGCGCGCCGCTTGATCGCCGCCAGATCTTTCGCGGGAATCTTGCGCGCCTCGCACGCCAGGATCTCGATCTGCAGCCAGATGGAGAACTTGTTCTCGTCCTCCCAGATCTGACGCATCACCTCGCGACTGTACCTGCGAATCATAACCCCGCGAAGCTAGCGGACGCCCCCGGTGTTGTCAACGCAACCCCAAGAGAGCATTGGCATTGACAACATGGACTAAGTGGACTAACCTGACCCACACAATGAAAACCGTGAATGTCCACGAAGCCAAGACCAACTTTTCCAGCCTGCTCGCCCGCGTCGAAGAAAGCAGCGAAGCCATCGTAATCTGTCGCAACGGTGAGCCGGTCGCCGATCTCGTGCCGCACAAGCGGCCAAACCGGACCCGGCCCCATCCGTCCCTGAGCAGAATCAAGATCGCGTACGATCCGACTGAGACGCTGTCACCAGACGAATGGCCGGAGACCAGCCGATGATCCTGGATACGTGCGCCTTGCTCTGGCTCGCCTCCGGCGGCAAGAAACTGGGGCGCAAGACGCTCAAGGAAATCAACGAATCGCCCGCGGTTTACGTCTCCGCCATCAGCGGCTTCGAAGTCGCCATCAAATCGGCGCGAGGGAAGTTGAAACTGCCCCATCCGCCCCGGGAATGGTTTGAGAAGGTCGTCGAACATCACGGCCTGACGGTTCTGCCACTCGACGTCGGTGTTTGCGTCGGCGCCGCCGAGCTTCCACCGATTCACGATGACCCTTGTGACCGCTTCATTATCGCCACGGCCAAGCTGAACGATCTGGTGGTCGTAACGGCAGACGAACGCTTCGAAAAATACGGCGTGACCGTCCTGGCCTAGAGAGCCCAATAAGAACTCGTAGTCGCAGGCTTTAGTCGGCGAGTGGTCTTGGAGTGCTACAGGCTCCGGAAAGCGGTTGTGCCCGCGCCACCGCGTGCTATGATGGTGTGATGACCGTGAAGGCATGCCGCGCTCTGGCATTGGCGCTTTCGGTGGGTGTTTGGTCCCTCACCAATGCTGAATGGACCGTTGCGGAAGTTCCCGCGCCGAGCACGCAAGACGTGGTTGCCGGGCAACACCGCGTTCGCGCTCGACTTGTACGCGAAGTTAAAGACGACCGATGGCAATCTGTTCTTCTCCCCCTACAGCATTTCCACGGCGCTGGCGATGACCTATGCCGGCGCACGCGGTGATACGGCGACGCAGATGGCGAAGGTGCTGCATTTCCCGGCGGCGCAGGATCGGCTGCACCCGGCGTTTGCCGCGCTCGAGTCCAACCTCAAAGCGATCCAGAAGAAAGGCAAGGTGCGTCTCGACGTCGCCAACTCGCTCTGGCCGCAGCAGAAGTATCCGTTTTTGCCCGAATACCTCAGCCTGTTGAAACGGTACTACGGCACATCGGTCACCCCGCTCGACTACGTGAACGCTCCCGAGGCCGCGCGCAAGACCATCAACGACTGGGTCGAGCGGAAAACCAATCGCAAGATCACTGATTTGATACAACCCGGCATGCTTACTGCACTGACACGTCTCGTACTGGCCAACGCGGTGTACTTCAAGGGCAAGTGGACCGATCCCTTCGACCCGAGCGGAACCTCGGATCAGCCTTTTCATCTCTCGACGAACAAGGACGTAATGTGCCGGCTGATGCTGCACGAGGGAGATTATGCATACAACGAGACGCCAGACCTGCAGGCGCTCGCACTCCCCTATGTGGGTGATGACCTCTCGATGATCATCCTCCTGCCGCGAAAGACGGATGGGTTAAGTGCCTTGGAAAGCGAATTGACACCAGCCAAGCTGACTGAGTGGGTAGGCCCATTGGCTGAGCGCAAAGTCGATGTATTTCTGCCGAAGTTTAAGTTTACGCGCGGGTTCAGTTTGGAGAAGACACTGGCCGCGATGGGGATGACGGATGCCTTTAGCTTCAAAGCGGATTTCTCCGGCATGGATGGGCGAACAAACTGGCTGTTCATCAGCGAAGTCGTGCACAAGGCATTCGTCGATGTGAATGAGGAGGGGACCGAAGCCGCGGCCGCCACAGTCGTCGTCATTGCTGAGAACGCGATGCCGGAAAGTATCCCTGCAGTCTTCCGTGCCGACCACCCATTCCTCTTCCTCATTCGCGACAGGCACACCGGCAGCATTCTGTTCATGGGCCGTGTGATGGATCCGACCCGGTAACGCGGCCATGCTTGCAATTTGCGGCGCGGCGGGTACTCTGGCGGCGGATTCGCCATGCAGCCGACAATCCGCCGACTCTTCAACGCCCAGCAGTCCGGACTGATTCTGGTCATCCTGCTTCTGGGGGCCATCCTCACCATCTTCGCCGGTACGCACGTGGACCGCTCGACGGGCCACTCGGTCAACAATTTCCTCAATTTCTACACGCTCACCCAGACGGCCACCGACGCGAGTTTCTTCGCCATCATGGCGGTCGGCGCAACGATGGTAATCATTTCGGGTGGCATCGATCTCTCGGTCGGTTCGGTCTACGCGCTCGCGGGGACGACCATGGCGCTGGCGTTGCGGGCGTGGAGTTTTTCCAGCCCGTTGGAAACCGTGCTCGTGGGCATGACGCTGTGTCTCGGGATCGGACTGCTCTGCGGACTGGCCAACGGCGTCATGGTGGTCGGGTTGCGGGTGCATCCGTTTATCATCACGCTCGGCACGATGTGGGTGTTTCGCGGAATCGCGTTCGTGACGAGCAAGGCCGAGAGCATCCTCGTCCCGGACGCCTTAACGAGCGTCGCCAAGGCGTCGTTCGGCTCGAACGCGGCGTTGTACCCCGTCCCGATGCTCGTCATGATCGCCGTCACGGCCGTCGGCGCGGTGTACCTGTCGCGGACGGTGATGGGACGTCACATTTACGCCATCGGCGGAAATGTCGAAGCCAGCCGTTACTCGGGGCTGCGTCTCGGACGAATCCTGATCGGCGTGTACGCATTGTCGGGGCTGACGGCGGGCATCGCGGCATTCGTCGGCATCAGCTATTATGGCTCGGCGACGTGCGGGGATGCGACGGGCTACGAATTGTACGTCATCGCGTCGGCGGTGGTCGGCGGCGCGAGCCTGAGCGGCGGCAAAGGCAGCGCGATCAACGCCATGCTCGGCGCGATTTTGATCGTGTTGATCCGCCAAGCGATCCGCCAACTGCATTTCGACCAGAATTACGAATGGATCATCATCGGCTGCGCGATCGTGATTGCGGTCGTGCTCGACCAGCTCAACGCGCGGCTGACGGCCAAACGGCTTATGAAAGGAACCGCGTAGGCAATTGTAGGGCAAGCACACCGCTTGCCATGGTGAACAAACGACGGCAGGCGGAGCGCCTGCCCTACAACGGCAGAACGACATGGAACAGAGGAGGACATAATGAGCAAGTGGATGAAATTCGGAATCGCATTGGGATGCGTAACGCTGGTGGCGACGGCCGCCACCGTGTTCGCGCAGGCGAAAAAATCCTTCAAGATCGCCCTGATCGCGAAGAGTTCGACAAATCCCGTGTTTCTCTCCGCCCGAACCGGCGCGGAAGCGGCGGCGAGAGAATTGTCCGCCAAGTATGGCATCGACATCGCGATCGACTGGCGCACGCCGCCAACGGAGGACGGCCAGGTGCAGGCCCAACGCATCGCGCAGGCTGTCAACGAGGGCGATGACGCCATCATTCTCTCCTGTTCCGATCCCGGCAAGGTCACCGGCGCCATCAACGACGCCGTGGCGCGCGGTGTACCGGTGATGACGTTCGACAGCGACGCGCCGCAATCGAAACGATTCGCGTTTTACGGCGTGGACAATGTCGCCAGCGGCGAACAAGTCATGTCGGAATTGGCCAAGCAACTTGGCGGTAAAGGCAAGGTCGCCATTCTCGCCGGCAACCAGAACGCGCCGAACCTGCGCATGCGGGCCGAGGGCGTGGTCAAGGAAGCCGCGAACCATCCCGACATCAAAATCATCGGCACGTTCTATCACATCGAGACTCCGCAGGACGGCGCCGCGGAAGTCATGCGGGTCATGAACTCGTACCCGGACATCGATGGTTGGGCGATGATCGGCGCGTGGCCATTGTTCACCAAAACGCTGCTGACCGATCTCAACCCCGACAAGGTGAAGGTCGTCGCCATCGACGCGCTTCCCGCGGAACTGCCCTATATCGCCAGGGGCATCGCGCCGGTGTTGCTCGCGCAGCCGACGTACAAGTGGGGCTACGTCTCCGTCGAGAAGGTCATCGACAAGATCTATCTCAAGAAAGATGTCCCGGTCATTACGAAGATGGAATTGGTCCGCGTCTCGAAGGAGAACCTCGGTACGTGGGCGCGCCAACTCAAGGACTGGGGATTCCCCGATGTGCCCGAGGAGTATTTGAAATTGCCGTGACACGTTCGGATCGTCATCCGGCCAGAATTCTTGTAGCCGCGCAACCCTTTCGCGGTCTGATCTGCCGCGAATACGATTCGCGGCTACAACAACGGCCATGAGCGAGGCCCTCATCCAATTCAAGGGCATCAGCAAACGTTTCCCCGGCGTGCAGGCGCTGTGGGACGTAAGCTTTGATGTGGCGCGAGGTTCCTGCCACGCGCTCTGCGGGGAGAACGGCGCCGGGCAAGAGCACGCTCGGCAAAATTCTGGCCGGCATTTACGCGCCCGACGACGGCGAACTGGTTGTCAACGGCCAGCCTGTCCGATTCGCAAACCCGAGCGCCGCGATGGCCGCGGGCATCGGCATCGTCCACCAGGAACTTGCGTTCTGTGAAAACCTGACGGTCGCCGAGAACCTCTGCCTCGGCCAATTGCCGGCGCGCGCGACATTCGTCTCCCGCCGCGAAATGCGGCGTCGGGCGAGGGAATATCTTGGCGCCATCCAGGCGAAGATCGATCCGACCCGGCTGGTCGGCGAGCTGCCCGTCAGCCAACAACAACTTGTCCAGATCGCCGCCGCGGTGTCGCATGGCGCGCGCATCCTGATTTTCGACGAGCCGACGAGCAGCCTGTCGCAACCGGAAGCCGAGCACCTGTTTGAACTGATCCAGCGGCTGCAGAAACAGGGCGTGACGGCCATCTACGTGTCGCATCGCCTCGAAGAGATTTACCAACTGTGCGACACGATCACCGTGTTGCGCGACGGTCAGCACGTAGGAACAGAACCCGTGAAGAACCTCGACCAGGACGCGCTGGTCCAAATGATGATCGGTCGCACACTGGAAGCATATTTCCCGGGTCACTTGAAGACCGAACCCGGCGAAGAATTGCTCCGCGTGGAAAATCTCTCCAGTCCCGGTAAATTTGAGGACGTTCTCGTTCTCATTGCACGCGGGGGAAGTCCTTGGTTTCGCGGGCTTGGTGGGAGCCGGCCGCACCGAGATTGCCGAGGCGCTGTTCGGGCTGGATCGACTGGCCACGGGTCGCGTGTACGTGAACGGACAGCCCATGCCGTTGCGCCATCCATCCGTCAGCATGAGTCACCGGTTGGGAATGGTCCCCGAAGATCGCAAACGGCACGGTCTGGTGCTGATGATGAATGCGAGGGAAAACATCTCGCTCCCGACGCTGGAACGATTCGCGCGCCGCGGATGGGTCCGCCCTGCCGCAGAGCGGCGGGCCGCCCAGACGTATTTCGACCGTCTTCGCATCAAAGCCCCCAGTACCGAGTCGGTCGTTGCGGGACTATCGGGCGGCAACCAGCAAAAGGTTGTCCTCGGCAAATGGCTCGCGGCGGATTGTCGCGTGCTGATCGTCGATGAACCGACACGGGGCGTGGACGTCGGCGCGAAAGCCGAGATCCACAGCCTGATTGACGAACTGGCCCACAAGGGCAACGGCGTGTTGCTGATTTCCAGCGAGCTTCCCGAGGTCATCAACCTCTCCACGCGAATTCTGGTCCTGCGCGAAGGCCGAATTGTCAGTGATGTCCCGCGCTCGCAGGCCACACAGGAATTGCTCGTGCGGCTGATGGCGGGAATCGCCGCCTGAGAGAACTTTGGTTTTCTGAATTTCGGTGTTGCATCCTGACCTGAACTTTGTTACCCATTTGTCACAAGGAGGTGGGGAACGCAGTTCCCTCATAAGGAACGATGGAATGGGGAGCTAGCCGTATTCTGGCTTTGCGCAAGCATGCCGGTATGACCCAGGCCAAATTTGCCCAGTGGCTTGGTGTGACCATCAAACAGGTTAAATACCTGGAGCACCAACGTCGCAACCCGAGCGGACCGACCCGTCGGTTGCTGGACATCCTGGCGGTACAGTTCCATTTCAACGGCACGGAGGCCGTGCTGGTTCTGGGCACCGACACCACGCGTTTGAGGCCGCCGGTCGGCAGTCCAAAACCCCCGACGGCTGCTTCTGCGCAGCCCCATGATGGCGGAAACGAGGCAGCAAAACCGCCCCAAAAGGCGCTGGTGACGGACGCCGAAAAAAATGCCTCCCGGGTAAACTGTGTCCCCTGCCGTCTCCAATGACGACGCTTTCGTTTGGCGCTAAGTGGTGCTAGAATCAACGTGTGAACGTTGGAGTGCAGCAACCAGTTTCGCGCTGGAAACGATGGGCCTGTCGGGCCACGCTGGCTATGTTGGGTCTGGCCGCATCCCTCGGCATTTGGCGACTGGCCCTCAACGGATTCGTCGCTGGGCAGATTGCCGACATCCGTGAGAAAAGCTATCCGGTGACGCTTGTTGAGTTGAATCGATGGTATCCCCGTGTCGCTCCCTTGGAAAACGGCGCCGTCCTGTTCGGCAAGGCGTTTTCCACTTTTCCGCGCCCATCGGGTCGGGCCGACAAGCCTCAAGCCGAACCCGTGTTTGAGTCTTCACGCCCCGGGTTGTCCCAGACGCCGACGGCGCAAACCGCTGAGGATTCCCTCGAGGGGAATGACGACGTGCTGGCCCTGCTCCAACAGGCATCGAATACTCCCCGGTGCCGGTTTCCGATCGACCTGGGAACCCTCTCCATCATGCCCTACTCGCATTTGGGGAATCTCATTCGCAGCGCTCATCTACTGGAAACCGACGCCGCAAACCATACGGTCTGCTCCGACCCCCAACCAGCCATCGCCTCCGTCCAATCCTTGTTCGCCTTGTCTCACTCGCTTGCGAAAGAGCCGCTGGTGCGATCTCATCTGGCGCGTCTGGAGTGCCAACAGATCGCCGTCAACAGCCTGCAGAACTTGTTGAACGGGACCAGCCTGACGGACAAACAGCTTAATGCGCTTGGGGATGCCTTGGAGAAAGCCGAGGATCAACGCGGGCTGGCTCGGGCGTTCATCGGCCAACGGTGCATTGGCATCTATGGTTTCGACATGATGCAAAATGTCATGGACCTGACGGCACTGCCTGTAGGACGTTCGTATCCGCTGGGCCAGAGATTCCTGATCAATCTCGGCGTCTTCTTCAGTTCGCCCGGTGATCTGTATGACTTGTGTGGATTGCTCCGGTGGGATGAACTGAACTACTTGCACTTCATGGATCGCTGCATCCAGACGGCCCAGACGGCTTTTCCCGAACGGATTGGCGCCACGCAAACGCTGCGCCAGGCGCTCGACCGGGAAACCAAGTGGCACGCGCTATCACGCGCATGGCTCCGCGGAATGAACGGCCCGCGTGTCATTCTGAAAGATGCGGCCCTCGCCGCCAGACTGCGCGAGGCCCGGGTCGCTATCGCCGTCGAGCGCTATCGTCTGGTGTATAACCAACTGCCGCCGACACTGGGAGAACTCGAATCGTCTGGGATCGGGACGGTACCGGCCGGACCCTTTCAATGGTCGCCCTTTGCGCTACACCCGGCTCTCAAACGGCTATGTAGTCCATAGCGTTTGCCAGAACAACGCCAACGGGGATGATGGCACCTGGCTCCGAGAAGCCACGTTCATTGTTGAACGTTGACCTGGATACGGCACGTCTTGGTAGTCCCATTCTTCCTAGACAATGGGAAGATGTCGCAGTTTTAGTTCGCCATTTGACCCCATTTTAGCAAGACAGCGAACACCCCGCCGAGGGTGATGGCCCTACCGTTTAGTCAAACTTCATTTATAGGCGGTAAAACGCTTATCCAGCCACCATCCAAGCACTTGAATCGACAATTCACATTTCCGGCATGTCTGCTGCTATGCATCAATACTAGCGTCATACCCTGAGCACCGATGGCAAATTCCACCATCTTGGTTGTCGATGACGATATCGTGGTTCTGGCCGCCCTATCGAAATTGCTGAACGTTTTCGGATACATCGTTGCGGGCGCCTCAAACTCCCAAGCCGCAATGGATTACGTCAAAAATTCCCGCAAGCGATTCGACCTCATCATCACCGACCTGGCCATGCCGGGCATCGATGGCGTGCAATTCATGACCGCCGCAAAAAGCGTGTTCCCCGACATCCCCATCGTCGTCATGACAGGCTATTCCGAACGCTGCACCCCCGAGGAAGCCCTCCGCCTCGGTGCATTTGCCTACGTATCAAAGCCTTTCAACATCCCCGAGGTCGTCAGCACCATCGAACGCGCGCTCCGCCGACCCGCAACCACTGCTTCCTGGCCCCGCACACCAGCAAAACCTCACCGCGCCGCCAGCCTCTATCCCGACAAAGCCACTCCGCTCGACGCCAACGCCAGCACCTCCGCACCCACCCCCATCTAATCCGCCGCGACCCGCCCCTCCCGGCGCAGCCCGCGTTGGCGGAGCCTCACGCGGCCCTCACCCGCCACCCTCACTCAACCCCAGCCACCCCAGGCCACCCCCAGCCACCCCAGGCCACCCCCAGCCACCCCAGGTAACCCAAGCAACCCTGCTTAACCCTAGCTGACCCTGCCAGAAACCAAGCCTAACCCCAGATCAACCCGCCCCCGCCGATCCTCTCCGCATTGTAGGGCCGGATGCCCGAGTCGGACGAAGGTATCCGGCCGCTCCGTGTGTTGTCGGCCGCGTCCCCTCCGGTTGTCACCCTGAGCTTGTCGAAGGGTCTCTCACACGTCCTTCCGCCCCCAACCCGCATCACACGCCCGGCCAGACCAACTGCTACCCCTCACGCCGAACGGAAACCGGTCCCCCCTCATCCCTCATTCTTTTCGTTTTCGCCCCCCGCCTCTGCCCCTTGTCTGCTCGGCCACAGCCGCCCCGCCCTGCCCCGAATTTTACCCCGCCCCCACGCCACTTGCCCCGAACCCCTTTCCGAGGCTTGCCCGCCTCTGGCGCGGTTTAGCCGCCCTACGCCGCGCTTGCTTGCAAGCCGAGTCGGACGAGACGCGACGACGTTGTATCTTGCGTCGCAAATCACCCGCTTGTAGACTGTCCGGGCATGCCCCAAAAGTCCATCGAATCGCTCATACTGACCGTCCGGGCACAAAAGGTGATCCTCGCCGCCGACCTGGCCGAGATTTACGGCGTGCCCACGCGTCGCCTGAATGAACAGGTCAAGCGCAACGCCGAGCGTTTCCCGGAGGACTTCTTCTTCCAACTCACCGCGAGGGAATTTGCCGACCTCCGGTCGCGGGGCGCAATCACCCCGGACGGCCGGGCGGCTCTAAGATTGCAAATTGCGACCTTAAAGCGCGGCCAACATGCCAAATATCCCCCCAACGCCTTCACCGAGCACGGCGCCATCATGGCCGCCAACGTGCTCAACAGCCCCAACGCCGTCAAAATGAGCCTCTACGTCGTCCGCGCGTTTATCCAAATGCGCGAACACCTCGCCGCCAACGCCGCCATCCTCAAACGACTCGCTGAGATCGACAAAACGTTGCTCAACCACGACCACGCCCTCCGCGCGGTCTGGACGAAACTCCAGCCGCTGCTTGCGCCACCACCCGACCCGCCCAAGCGCCCCATCGGCTTTGACCGCCAAGACACCTGACCGTCCGCCCCCACGCCACAGGAGCGAACGGCGAGCCGCACCCATATAGTATCTTGCGTCGCAAATCACCCGCTTGTAGACTGCTATCTCGCAATTCGGTACGAGGCAACCAAACCGTGGCGAACGAAGCCGACACCTGCAGAAAATACGTCCTCCCCAGACTCTACAAGTCCGGCTGGACCGACGACCAAATCAACGAGCAACGCTACTTCACCGACGGCCGCATCGTCACCCTCGGCAAAGGCCACTACCGCAAGCCGGGCAAAAAAGTCGATTACCTCCTCCGCCTCAAACCCCATTTCCCGCTCGCCGTCGTGGAAGCCAAAGCCGACTACAAGAAACCCGCCGACGGCCTCCAGCAGGCCATGGACTACGCCGAAACCCTCGGCCTGAAATTCGCCTATTCCACCAACGGCCACGGCATCATCGAGCACGATTACACCACGGGCCGCCAGGCCAACCTTGACACCTTCCCGTCCCCCGACGAACTCTGGCGCCGCCTCCGCGCCCGCGACGGCATCACCGCCGACAAGGACGCCGACGACATCCTCTTCCCGTTCCATCAGGAAATCGGCGGCAAATCGCCCCGTTACTATCAGGAAATCGCCATCAACCGCGCCGTTCAGGCCGTCATCAAAGGCCAGCCCCGCATCCTCATCACCATGGCCACGGGCACGGGCAAAACCTTCGTCGCGTTCCAGATCATCTGGAAACTCTGGAAGACCCGCCGCAAGACCCGCATCCTCTACCTCGCCGACCGCAACGTCCTCGTCGATCAGGCCAAGGACCGCACGTTCTCGCCCTGCGGCGACGCGCTCTGCAAAATCCAGGGCAAGGTCGTGAAAAGCCGCGAAATCTATTTCGCCATCTATCAGGCCATCGTCGACGACGAACGCCGCCCCGGCCTCTACAAGGAATATCCCCGCGACTTCTTCGACCTCATCGTCGTGGACGAGTGTCATCGCGGCAGCGCCAAGGATGAATCCAAATGGCGCGAGATCCTCGACTACTTCCATTCCGCCACCCAAATCGGGATGACCGCCACGCCCTTGCGCACCGATAACGTCGATACCTATCACTATTTCGGCAATCCGATCTTCACCTATTCGCTGGCAAAAGGAATCGACGACGGGTTTCTCGCCCCGTACCGCGTTCATCGCGTCGTGCTCAATGTCAACGCCACCGGCTGGCGGCCCGACAAGGGCCAACTCGACCACTTCGGACGCGAAATCCCCGACGGCGAATATCACACCCCGGAATTCGAGCGCATTGTCTCCTTGCTGGCCCGCACGGAACTTGCCGCCAAGCATCTCACGGAATACCTGAAACGAACCGACCGCTTTGCGAAGACCATCGTGTTTTGCGTCGATCAGGAACACGCCGAGGATATGCGTCTCGCCCTGCACAAGGCCAACGAAGGCCTGACGAAAGACCATCCGCACTACGTCGCCCGCGTCGTGTCCGACGAAGGCAAGATCGGTCGCGGTCATCTCGACGATTTTCAGGACCCGGAAAAGGATGTCCCGGTCATTCTCACCACCTCGCAGATGCTGACCACCGGCGTGGACGTGCCGACCTGCAAGAACATCGTCCTGTTGAAGCCCATCCGGTCCATCGTCGATTTCAAGCAGATCATCGGGCGCGGCACACGCTTGTTCACCGACAAGGACAAGCTCTGGTTCACGATCATCGATTACACCGGCGCGACCCGCTTGTTCAGTGACACCCAGTTCGACGGCTTCCCGGAGGCCATCACGCAGGAAGAAATCAACGAAAAGGGCGAAACCATCGGCGGCGAGCAGGTCGTTGTCGAGGAGTCTCCCGAATCCGAACAGCAGCGCGAAGCCCAGCTACAAGCCATTCTCCAGGCCGAAACTGCCGCCGAATCCGGTCCGCCCCGCAAGTATTACGTCAACAACGCCGAGGTCCGCGTCTTGCAGGATGTGGTTCTGGAGTTGGACGAACATGGCAAGAAACTACGCACCGTCAGTTACACCGATTACACCCGCGAACAGGTGCGGAAACTCTATCCGTCCGCCTCGCAACTCCGCTCGAAATGGACCGATGCCGAGGAACGCGAGCACATCATCGACGCCCTGAAGGGTCGCGGAGTCGAACTCACCCATTTGGCCGAGGCTACAAACCTCAAAGACGCCGACCCGTTCGACCTGCTGGTTCATATCGCCTACAATGGCCCGCTCCGCAGCCGGCGCGAACGCGCCGAGCGCGTCCGCAAAGGCAAGATGGACGCGTTCGACTATCTGAAACCTGAAGCCCGCGAAGTTCTGGACTTGTTGCTGGAAAAGTACAACGACCACGGCGTTGACCAGCTCAGCGACCTCCACATTTTGGAAGTCCCGCCCATTTCCGAGCGCGGTACGCCCGTCGAGATCGCCAAGCTCTTCGGCGGCCCGGACAAACTCCGCGACGCCTTGAATAAATTGCAGGAAATGCTGTATGAAGAGTGAAATCCCCTCAAAACCCTGTAGCCGCAGGCTTCAGCCCGCGCCGAACGAGAAGGTAGCGCAATTCGTCTCCTCTCCCCTCCGGGGGAGAGGATTAAGGTGAGGGGACAACCCATCACAACTTCGAAGGCTAAGGTATGAAAACGAAGAAAGCGATTCGCCCGAAGGACCCGCTGACGCGCATGGCTTTGAAAGCCATGCAAGAAGCTGTCGACAGCGTTATCGAAGAACACTGGCGCGACGGTCGCCCGCTGGCCTCATGGGAAAATGGTAAGGTGGTCTGGCTGGATCCTTGGAAAACGGAAACCTCAAAGGAACGAAGGAAAGCTTCCTGTGCGCGAGAAAAATAAACCCATAGTTCCCACCACCCCCGCCGCGCGTCTCTCTTCCGTCATTAAATCCTCGCGCGACATCATGCGCAAGGATGCGGGGCTGAATGGCGACCTCGACCGCATTCCGGAATTCTCGTGGATTCTGTTCCTGAAAGCCTTCGACGACCTCGAGCAGCGCCGCGAGATCACCGAGAAGAACTACAAACCGGCCATCCGAAAACCGTTCCGCTGGCGCGATTGGGCCGCCGACCCTGACAAAGGCATGACCGGCGATGAGTTGCTGAAATTCGTGAACGATGAATTGTTCCCGCACCTGCGCGGCCTCGTCGGCACCAACGGCGAACGCGACCAGCGCGCCGTGATCGCCGAGGTCTTCCGCGAGACGTTTACCCGGTTCCGCTCGGGTTTCCTCCTGCGCGACGTGGTCAACCTCGTCAACAACATCAATTTCAATACCGCCGACGACATCCACACCATGGCCCACCTCTACGAGTCCATGCTCAAGGAGATGCGCGACTCGGCCGGCGACAGCGGCGAGTTCTACACCCCGCGCCCGGTCATCCGTTTCATCGTCCAGATGGTCCAGCCCAAGCTCGGCGACACGATCTTCGATCCCGCCTGCGGCACCGGCGGCTTCCTCGTCGAATCCTACGATCTCCTGAAAAAACAGGTCAAATCCAAACAGGACCGGGAAACGCTCCAGTACCACACGCTCCGTGGCGTGGAGAAAAAACCGATGCCCTACCTGCTCGGGATGATGAACCTCTTGCTCCACGAGATCGACCGACCCAATCTCCGCCGCGATAATGCGCTGAAAAATCCGCTCCATGAAATCGGCGATAAAGACCGCGTAAACATCATCGTCACCAACCCGCCGTTCGGTGGCGAGGAAGAGAAGGGCATCCAACTCAATTTCCCCGAAGCCACCCGCGCGTCCGAGACCGCGCTGTTGTTCCTCCAGCTCATTATGCGCTCGCTCAAGAAGGGCGGACGCTGCGGCATGGTCGTGCCCAACGGCACGCTCTTCGGCGACGGCGTTTGCGCCCGGCTCAAGGAACAACTCCTCAAAGATTTCAACCTCCACACTATCATCCGCCTGCCCAACGGCGTGTTTGCTCCCTACACCAGCATCCCAACGAACCTGTTGTTTTTCGACCGGACCGGCCCGACGAAGGAAATTTGGTACTACGAGCAACCATTGCCGGAAAGGCCGGAAGACGTACACCAAAACCCAGCCGCTCCGCGTCGAAGAATTTGCCGACTGTGCAAAGTGGTGGAACAAACGGAAGGAGAACGACCGCGCCTGGCGCGTCCCCGCCGAACGCATCGTCGAGAACGGTTTCAACCTCGACATTAAGAACCCCAGCGCCAAAGACGACTTCGTTCATCTCCCGCCCGAACAACTCGCCGCCGATATCCTCAAGAAAGAGCAGCGCATTGCGGAAATCGTGGCGGGAATCCAAAAGGCCCTCGCGGAGAAGGCGTGAGCTACTTGAGGCCCAATCGCGCCAGCAGCACCTCTACTCTCACGATGGGAACGCCTTCAAAGCTACCCAAGTCAAGCAGGTCAGTGTCGCCAGTCACGATCACTTCGGCCCGCGCCGCGACCGCGCACGCCAGTACCGCGTCATCTTCGGGGTCGGCAACAACCACCCGCTTGCGTAATGGCGGGCAATCCAGAATAGTGAGGCGGGCGTCCAAATCCTCCAGCAGTTCATCGAGGTTCACCCTTTGCAAGACGATGCGTTTGCGGAATTTGGCGCGGCGTATCACCCGGTGCAACTCCCGTCGGAGATCGGTACTGGTGACTAACTCCACGCGGTCGGCCTCCGCGGCCAATAGAAGATCACGCGGCGCGCCTCGCCACAGGAGCGCGGAAATCAGTGTGTTGGTATCAGCGACGACCCGCACGGCGGCGGCGCTTCCCTTGTCGGTAAGCGGTGATCTCCGCGTCCACTTCTTCGGTCGTCATCGGCGGGAGACGGGAGGCGCTGAGCTTCTCCAGCGCGCGAAGAAACCGAGGGTTGGTTTCCTGCCGGACCAGCGCTCGTTCAAACATGCGCTCCAACGTGTCTTGCTGGAGAAGACCGGCTCGCTTCGCTTTGTTGGCGAGTTTCACCGGGAATTCGACTATGATGCTGACCGTCATAAAATGCTCGTGCAGGCCCCAGGTTCGAGGATCCCACCCCAAAGGGCTGCCGCTGTCGCCAGCGACCTCTACAAACCCTGCGCTTGCCTGCGCGAAATTGTTGCCCGGCGGGGCGTACCCTATCCAGCCGACAAGCGGCACCGGACGGAAATCATATTGTTTACGCGTAAACACATTACCGCAAGCGCTTGCGCCAGTCAAATATGAAACCAAAGTGGACGACTGTCCCGCTTGGCAACGTCATCCGGCAGCGGAAGGAATTCATCCGCATTGACGACATGCAGACCTACAAGCGCCCCCGTGTTCAGCTTCACGCCAAAGGTATCATCGAACGTGACACGGTAACCGGTGCGGAGATTAAGACCAAGACGCAACAAGTCTGCCGTGCCGGTGAATTTCTCGTCGCAGAGATTGACGCCAAGGTAGGCGGCTTCGGCGTCGTGCCCGGCAATCTCGACGGCTCGCTCGTCAGCAGCCACTACTTCCTATTCCAGATCGACGAGACGCGGCTTGACCGTCAGTTCTTGAATTACTACAGCCGCACTCCGTCATTCCGCGACCAAGTCGCCGCGCAAGGTTCGACCAACTACGCGGCAATTCGCCCCGGTCACGTTCTTGGCTACACCATCCCGCTGCCACCGCTGGCGGAGCAGCGGCGGATCGTGGCGCGCATCGAGCAACTGGCCGCCCCAATCAAAGATGCCCGCCAACTCCGCCAAGAAGCCGCTGAAGAGACCGAGGCGCTTTTCGCTTCTGCACTCAGCGAAGCATGCTCCGGTATCACATCGCCGAGAACCGAAGAGGGTGAATCCGCACATGCACTGCTCGAGCGCATTTCGAGGACGAAATGGCCAGGACAAGTCGCGGCGCGTAAGCGAAAGTCAACGCCTCTCCCGCCACCTCCAGAAGTTCCAAAGTCGTGGGTCGTTATTGAGGCAGGCACGCTACAGGAACGCGGCGCAATTCTCGACATTCAAGATGGCAATCATGGCGGCGACTATCCGCGCAAAGCCGAGTTTGGGGACGAAGGAGTCCCATTTGTTACAGCCAAGCAATTTGAAAATGGCACAGTGCGGATTGCAGAAGCCCCGCGTTTGTCCCACCAGCGTGCGTCCCGGCTCCGGATCGGCTTCGCTAAGGCGAACGACGTTTTGCTGACGCACAACGCATCTGTGGGCGACGTTGCCATCGCGCCATCGTCAACAGAAGATTTCCTGCTAGGTACATCGGCCACCTACTGGCGCTGCAATCCAGAGGCCCTAGACCCGCACTACCTCTTCTACTTCATGCGCTCTGAACACTTTCAGGGACAGCTCCAGTTTATAATGAAGCAGACCACTCGAAATCAGGTGAGTGTTTTGAAGCAAGTGAACCTTTGGATTTGTCTCCCTCCGCTTTCCGAGCAACGCCGCATCGTGGAATATCTGGACGGATTGGCGGGGCAGGTGACGGCGCTGACCCAGCTCCAGTCCGAAACCGCCGCCGAACTCGACGCCCTGCTTCCCTCCATCCTCGACCGCGCCTTCAAAGGCGAGTTGTAAATCCCGTCCCCTGGATTCTGAATTCCGTCTCCCGCCTCCCGGCTTCCCCCCTCCGACACCGCCGCCGATCCGCCTTCGCGGACCCGGCCGCCGTGTAGCGGACGCCTCGTGTCGCATCGACGCGTGCGCACCTCATGATATATCGCTTAGCGACATATCATGAAGAAAGACCCGCCTCATCCGTGCCCATCCGTGTGCACTTGTCCGCCATAGCTCCCCGAGCGACGGCGGATCTGTGGCTCGCCCCCCCACGCGTCCCGGCCCCCCTCTCTCGCTCCATTCGTTCCCCTCCACGGAGGGGCAGGGGTGGGTGCTCGAATTCCCCCCTCCCGCCTCCCGCCCTCAGTCCCTCATCTTGCCTGACTCGCGCATGCGCCAAACGACGGCACTACCGTCTGGACAATCGCCAGCACTTCCGGTAGTCTCCCGGTTTGTCTGGTCAAGCTCGTTCCGGCGAAAGACATGACCAGGGTTTTGGTGTGGCGGTTCGTCCGCCAGAATGCCAAACATAACAACGGTTGGAACTGTGTCCCCAAAATCGCCAACCAACAGTTCTCAGTCAGCCAATGGCAATCTCTAAGAAGCGTCGAAGACTCCTCCTCCTCTCGATCGTTGTCTTGATCGTGGCCGGCCTGGTATGGGCGGTGTTTTTCCGGAAAAAGGAGCCCGTCATCACCGTCCAGACCGAAAAAGTCAAACGACGCAATCTGACCGAACTGGTCGTGGCCAACGGAAAAATCCAGCCGGTGCTCCAGGTCAAGATCAGCCCCGAAGTCAGCGGCGAAATCATCGAATTGCCGGTCAAGGAAGGTCAGCAGGTCAACAAAGGCGACTTGATCGTGAAAATCCGACCCGACGATTACATCGCCAACCGCGACCAGGCCGACGCCAGTTACAAGTCCGTTCTCGCCGCCCAGGCCACCGCCGAGGCGAATCTGAAGAAAGCGGGGGCCGACTTCACTCGCAACCAAAAATTGCTCGCCGCCAGGCTCATTTCGCAGGCCGATTTTGACCAGTTCCAAGCCGCTTACGAAGTGGCCCAAACGCAACTGACCGGCGCCCAACGTCAGGTCGAAGTCGCCCGCGCCACGCTGGACTACGCGGAAAAGCAGCTCGTCAAAACCAGCATCGTCTCGCCACTCAACGGCACCATCAGCAAGTTGAACTCCCAGGCCGGCGAACGCGTGCTCGGCACGGTCGAAAATGTCGGCACCGAAATCATGACCGTTTCCGATCTGAACCAAATGGAGGCCCGCGTTGACGTTGGCGAGATCGACGTTGTCCTGATCCGTCCCGGCCAGAAAACGCGGCTGGATGTGGACGCGTTCAAGGACCGCAAGTTCACGGGCGTGGTCACGGATATCGCCAACTCGTCGAAAAACACCGGCTCGCTCTCCAGTAGTTCCAGCCAATCGCAGGAGGCCACCAAGTTCGAGGTCCGCATTCGCATTAGCGAAACCGAAGCGTTCCGCCCCGGCATGTCCGTCAGCGCCGAAATCGAGACCCGCTACCGCACGAATGCCATCACCGTGCCGTTGGCCAGCGTCGCCACCCGGCCGCCGAAACCGCCGGACAAAGACAAGGCTTCCAAAAAATCTGTGGCCCAATCCGACGCGACCAACGGGATCGCGTCTGCCGATTCCACCAACGCCGTTCCGCCGGACAAAAAATCCAAGGACGCACCCAGGCTGTCGGAAGTTGTGTTCGTCGTGGACGGCAACCGCGTGAAAATGGTGCCGGTGAAAATCGGCATCTGCGACGACGATTATTGGGAGATCACCGACGGACTTGCCGAGGGACAGGAGGTTGTCTCGGGCGGTTACAAAGCCATCAGCCGCGACCTGCAAGACGGCAAAAAGATCCGCAAAGGCGCGGCCACCGACAAGGAGCCGAAGACGTAACGGTGGGGCTGATCCACCTTCAAAACATCTCGCGGCGTTACCAGATGGGCGCGGAGACGGTCCACGCCCTGCGCGATGTCTCGCTCGAAATCCAGCGCGGCGAATACGTCGCCGTCATGGGCCCCTCCGGCTCCGGCAAATCCACCCTCATGAACGTCGTCGGCTGCCTCGACACGCCCAGTTCGGGCCGTTACGAGCTCAACGGCATCAACGTCAGCGACATGGACGACAATCAACTCGCCGAGGTCCGCAACCGCGAGATCGGATTCGTATTCCAAACGTTCAACCTGCTGCCCCGCTCCAACGCGCTCCACAACATTGAGCTGCCGCTCATCTACGCCGGCGTGCCGGCCGCGGAGCGTCAGAGGATCGCGCTCGAGGCGATCCGCCAGGTCGGCCTCGCCGATCGCATGCATCACAAGCCCAACGAACTTTCCGGCGGCGAACGCCAGCGCGTCGCCGTCGCCCGCGCCCTCGTCAATCGACCGTCCATTCTTCTGGCCGATGAACCGACCGGCAACCTCGACTCCAAAACCGGCGCCGAGATCATGGCCCTGTTCGACGAATTGTCGCAGACGGGCAACACCATTGTCGTTGTCACCCACGAGGAAGACATCGCGAAGCTCGCCCGCCGCGTCATCCGGATACGCGACGGCCTGATCGCCAGCGACGAGTGCCCGGCCGACGGCGAGACCCGCCGTGAATCACGCTCGGAGCGCGATGAACCTGCTCGCTGAGATTCGGGAAGGCCTCGGCATCTCCTGGGACGCCATCCGCGCCAACAAAATGCGTTCAGTGCTCACCACCCTCGGCATCGTGATCGGCGTCGTCACCGTCACGCTCATGGGCACCGCGATCGAGGGATTGAATACCGCGTTCCTTAAAAGCATCTCGTCGCTCGGCGCGGACGTGTTCTATGTCCAACGCGGCAATTGGATGACCAATACCTGGGAGGACTGGCTCAAGGAGCAGAAGCGGCGCGAGATTCGGATGCCGGAAGTTGAGGCGCTGGCACGGCAGTTGACGCTGGCCGCGGCCGTTGCGCCGACTGCGGACGACGAGGGATCCGTGAAATTCAAGAACCGTAGCGCCAGCGCGGTGACAATCCTCGGCACGACCGAGGACTACCTGCTCACCAGCGGCGTCGGCGTCGAACAAGGTCGCTTCATTTCCACCGCCGACGCTGCGGGTGGCCGGCCGGTATGCGTCCTCGGCTCGGAGGTGGCGACGAATTTGTTTCGCAACGAGCCGCCCATCGGCCAGCGGGTCAAAATCCAGAACCAGTCGTTCGAAGTCATCGGGGTGTTGGAAAAACAGGGCGGGTTCCTGGGGGGGTTCAGTCTCGACAATCGCGTGATCATTCCGCTGAAACAGTTCATCAGTTCCATCTGGAGCAACCCCAGCATCGAGATCGAGGTCAAGGCGAAGCAACTCGTGGATCTGAACGAGGCGCGGGAGGAACTCCGTCAGGTCATGCGCCGGGTCCGCCGGCTCGCGCCGAACGATCCCGACGATTTCGCGATCAACCAGCAGGACCAATTTGTCCAGATGTTTCACCACGTGGCGGGCACCATCGCGGTCGTCGGCTTGTTCGTCACCGGGCTGTCCCTGTTCGTCGGCGGCATCGGCATCATGAACATCATGTTCGTCTCTGTGACGGAGCGGACGCGCGAAATCGGCATCCGCAAAGCCATCGGCGCCAAACGGCGGACGATCCTGCTGCAATTCCTCACCGAGGCCGCCTGCCTCTGCCTGCTCGGCGGTGTCATCGCCCTCGGCATCGCCTGGCCGCTGACCCTGGCTGTGCGGAAGTGGTTCATGCCCGCGACGATGTCGCCGACCATTGTGGGCATCGCGTTGCTCGTGTCGCTGGTGACGGGACTGGTTTCGGGTTTCGTCCCGGCGTGGCGCGCGGCGCGGATGGATCCGGTGGACGCGCTGAGGAGTGAATGAAACGGCACAACCCAACGCGGCTGCGTTCCGAAGCCGGAGAGAGCTTCTCGATGGCCATGAACGCGTTGACGTCGCACAAACTGCGCTCGGCGCTCACGTTGCTGGGCGTGCTGATCGGCGTGTTCTCGATCATCGCCGTGACCACCGCGATGCGCGCGCTGAAAAACAACGTCGAGAGAGAAATGAGCCGGCTCGGCGGCCAGACGTTTGCAATCAGCAAATGGCCGGCCGTCCAGTTCGGCGCCGGCGATTGGGAACGATACTGGCGGCGGAAAAACATCAGCCTCGCCCACGGACGGCAGGTGCAGGATAAGGCCACCCTCGCTGCCAGCGTCGGCATCGAAAAGAATTTCTGGGGCGGCCAGGTCGAAACGCGCTACAAGAAAACGCCGCCGACGGTGCAATTGATGGGGGAAACGCCGGGAAGTTTCCGGCCCGCAACTGGATGGTTGCCGAAGGCCGCGCCTTGACGGAAATGGATGTGGACAATGCCCGCGACGTTTGCGTGTTGGGCAGCGGGCTGGCGAAAACCGTTTTTCCCTTCGGCTCGGCCGTCGGCGACCG
This sequence comes from uncultured Verrucomicrobiae bacterium, assembly GCA_963766065.1. Lineage (GTDB taxonomy): Bacteria > Verrucomicrobiota > Verrucomicrobiia > Palsa-1439 > Palsa-1439 > Palsa-1439. Next base: position 2,844 of record CAVYAC010000056.1, on the reverse strand, counting down.
CCTCAAGATTAACGGGATCAATTACACCGTCATCGGCGTGATCGCGCCCAAAGGGGGCGCCATCAGCGGCGAGCAGGACAACTTCGCCGTCGTGCCGATCACCACCGGGTTGAACCGCTTTGGGCGCTGGTCGTGGAGCCTGACGATCCTCGTTCAGGCCCGCGACTCGGCGAGCTACGACGACACGGTCGAGCAGGTGCGCGGGATCCTGCGGGTCGCCCGCAAAGTCCCGCCCGGCGCGGAAGACGACTTCGAGATCTTCTCAAATGACTCGATCATCACCCAGTTCAATTCGTTCACGAGGAAGGTGCGCATCGGCGTGGCCGTTGTGAGTTCCATTGCGCTGATCGCGGCGGGAATCGGCATCATGAATGTCATGCTCGTGTCGGTCACCGAGCGCACTCGCGAAATCGGCGTCCGCCGGGCCGTCGGCGCCAAGAAACGGAACATCATGATGCAATTCATCATGGAGGCGGTCGTGCTCTGCGAAGTCGGCGGCGTGATGGGCGTCCTGCTGGGCATCGGCGGCGGCAACCTCGCGGCCCATTTCTTGAAAGTTCCAACGGTGATTCCGTTCGACTGGGCGGTCCTGGGCCTTGTGATCTGCTCGATGGTAGGGATCGTCTTCGGCACGTATCCCGCCTGGAAAGCGGCCAACCTCGACCCGATCGAATCCTTGCGTTACGAGTAGTCGCCGCACCGTATGCGGCTGGGGGTCCACGCCGGATTTTGCACCGGGCCTCGTTTCCCTCCCTGTGCGGCATGTGGTTCGTCAGTCCGATACGATCTGGGTCTGGTGGTCACCGCCTCGCCATTCACCAATCCGCTGGCGAACAGCTTGGCCCTCGAAGCGGAAACGCCAGGCTTCAGCGAAGTAGGGTACTGGTACAGTTTGAAAGCAGGGCATTTCCCTAGGCCAAAACACTCCTGACCCCTATATGTTACGCGCAACAAATTTCTTGCAATCACATCCTGTGATGGCATACTGCGGGTATGCCAAAGCGGTCAAGCAAGCGGAAGGATGTGAACCAAACAGCGGCCCAAGTTGTCTATCAATCAACGGGACAGCCGATACCCAAGCCGGAATCGGAAGGGAAAAATCCGGCTGCGGTAGAGCTTGGGCGATTGGGCGGATTGAAGGGTGGTCGAGCGAGAGCCGAAAAACTCTCGCCGCGTCAACGCTCAAATATTGCCAGATTGGCAGCACGAACCAGATGGAATACGGGGAGCGAGAGGACATGAGCCACGAGTTTGCAACCCCGTCTGGCAGAATAGTTGAGGAACAGCTTGATAAACACATGCTGGCAATCCAAAGAGCGTTTGGCTCTGACGGCCTGTGTTATTCGGCACCATTGTATTCTGGAGCGGATGGAATTTTTCGGGATGCAGTCGAAAACATCATGGCGCGTCACAAGGTTGTTCCTCCGAAGAAGCGTCCAAAGATCAGTGTCGTACTAGAAACGCCGGGCGGTTACGCTGAAACAGCGGAACGCATTGCCGATACACTTCACCGGCATTTCGATGCGGTTGAATTCGTTGTGCCCAACTATGCGATGTCAGCGGGCACGATTTTGGTGATGTGCGGCGATGAAATATGGATGGATTGGTTCTCTGTGTTGGGGCCGATTGACCCCCAAATCCAAGGGCCAAAAGGCGGAATCCCCGCACACGGTTATCTCATCCAATACGAACGGTTGATTGAAAAGTCTCGGAAGGGCAAGATCACGACCGCCGAGTTGCAGTTCTTGATTGAGAAATTCGACCCGGCGGAACTGTATCGCTATGAACAGGAAATGCAGTTGTCAGTGACCTTGTTCAAGAACTGGCTGGTGAAATATAAATTTCGGAACTGGAATGTGACCGAAACCAACAAGCGTAAGGTCACATCGAAGATGAAGCATAAACAGGCGGAGCTGATCGCCGCGAAGTTGAACGACACGAAGAAGTGGCACTCACACGGTAGGGGTATTTCGATGGAATGCCTACGGCGAGAGGTCGATTTGAAAATTGAGGACTTTGGGCTGGATGCGAAGAAGCGAGACGCTGTTCGCGAATACCACAGGCTTTTATCGGACTACATGGCGAAACTTGGCTTAAATGCTGCTGTTCACGTCGTCGGGAGTTTCCTCCCGATGCGTGCTGGGAGGACAACATCATGATGAAGCCCACAAAGAGAATGCTGAAACGAAATCCAAAGGTTGACCGAGGCCTTCTTACTGAGAGCTTGAAGCTCTCAAAGAAGCTGGCTCGGGCTGGAATCCGCGGCAAACGGTTTTACAGCCTGCCGTCGCCTTTTGATAATCGTCTGACGACCACGACTGTCACGGAACATCTGGCGTCGAAGAAGAAAATCTAGTCGGTCAGCCTAGGGACCCCGCTCTATTCACAAAGGTGATATAAGCAGACTCTTGTGTTTTATGCTTGACCACTCAAGCAGGTGGTGCTAGGTTTGCACCACGAACAAGCTCAGTACAGAAAAGCAGCTTCAAGTGGTTGCCGCTCTGGTCGAAGGCAATTCACTTCGCTCCATTACCCGAATGACTGGCGTGCATCGGACAACGGTTATGAAACTGCTGGTGGATTTGGGCGAAGCTTGCGCCGCGTATCAGGATGAACACTTGCGGGGCCTGACTTGCACCAAGATTCAATGTGATGAGATCTGGTCTTTCTGTTATGCGAAGGATGCTAATTTGCCGGAGGACAAGGTGGACAAATTCGGTTATGGTTCCGTCTGGACTTGGGTTGCTATTGACGCGGACACGAAGCTTGTTCCGTGCTGGCACGTCTGATAATTCGCCCCGCCGCGTTCGTGCCCATCCGTGTGAATCTGTGGCTCGCCCGCTA
>CAVYAC010000055.1:0-12273 GCA_963766065.1 uncultured Verrucomicrobiae bacterium | reverse complement strand
CGTAGCAGCCCGTCGTGCCAGCCGTTTGGCATTCGATGCGGTTGCGCGTCGCGTCGCATCGAACGTCCGCGAAAATTCGCGCGGGGGTGTGCCAGGCGTGTGGCAGCGCGATGCTGCACGATGAATACGTCGCCTCGTTGCGACGCTCGCTCTCGAAGGCGTGAGCAGGGGAGAGAGCGAGCCCGGAGTAGCCGGGTTTGAGTGAGCCGCATGCCGGTGAGGAGTCGGTTGGCCGAGCACGACGCTCGGGTAAGGCACATACTCAACGAATAGGGACGAATAGGCGTGTGATGGGCTGGGCATTGATCGGGCCTTCGCCAAATTGCGAGCAAGCCGGAGCGCATCAACACCAATCGCCGCGAGGCACGCAAGTCGGTGCCTCCGGGGTCGCGTTGCTACGGCCGGTCGTTAGGCTCGCTTTGCGAGCGTTCGACAAGAACGCGACCAATCGGCCTGACGTTGGGCAACGGGCTTTGGGAACGCAATTACGACAGCATCGCCGCCGTCAACCAGTTGATTGAGATTGGCGGCAAACGCCATAATCGCCAGGTGTCGGCGCGTGCCGGGGTCGCCGGCGCGCGCGCGGGCTTTTTTGACGCGCGGCAGTTGCTGGATCAGGGCGTGACCAAGGCTTACATCGCCGCCGTGCTGGCGGGAGAAAACGCGTGGATTTTGAATGAGTCCGCCGGTTTCTTCGCCATGAAGCGGATTTGGCGGAAGTGAAGTTTAAAGCCGGAGCGATTTCCGATTCGGACGAGAAACAGATTGAAATCAGCGCCGAACAATTTGATGCCCGCATGTCGCTACCAAGGACAACGTCGCCGTGCCCGGTCTGGACGGACGCACCACCCGGGCTTCGGGCTATCAGACCAGCCAGCGGATTCGCAAACGCATCGAGGAAATCTTCGGGTGGATGAAGACCGTGGGCGGATTGCGACGCAGTCGCTATCGGGGGATCGACCGCACCCAAGCGTGGGCCTACTTCGTGGCCAGTGCTTACAACCTGTTGCGGATGGCCAAACTGGAACTGGTCACCAGCAGCGGCTGAGTTCTACAGGCAGTGGCCGTTGTCCACACACGTTGGAACACTCTCGCAGCACCCGAAGACGCATTCCACCGCCTCAGCCACAGCCCTCTTCGGCCCCCCAGTACCGCAAACCTCCCGACGGGATGCCCTCGCCCCAAAACACCCCCATTGTTCAACAGCCTGCTAGGCGATATATCGCTTAGCGACATATGATGAGAGGGCGAGCGCTGAGGTTCTTCCACCACCCATAGCGAAGCCAGGATTCGTTCACCACCCTTCGACAAGCTCAGGGTGAATTGCGACCGAGGCACGACGGGTCGCGTCTCGAAGACTCGGCTCCCGAGCGCGAGGGGCGCGGAGAGGACACGGTGACGGACAGGGAACGACGAGGCGGACAAGGCCGCGCCCTTCGACTGCGCTCAGGGCAGGCTGTGGGAACGGCTGGTCCGGGAAATTGTGAGGCGGTGGGCGGTGACCAAATGTTACGAGGATGCGAGAGTGTCACGTGTCAAGAGTTGACCCCGTCGACGATTGGAGGGCGGTGGGCGCCTGACTTCTCGTTTGTAAATTGTAAAGTGCTGACCCCGTTGACGAACAAGCGGCGGGGCGAGGCCAGAAGGCGGCGGGCGGGGATGGTCAGACGTTCACGCGGAAAGCTTTCGGGGCAAGTTCGCAGGCGGCCCGTCGGGCGAGCCGAGCGGGCGCGAGCGAGTGCAACCGAGCGAAGGCGGACAAGTAGGCGGTGAGGGCGTCTACGAAGTCTGATCTGTAAAGTGTCGACCCCCTTTACTGAGATGGTGTGTTCCCGAATTCCGTCACCTTGAATCCAAACTCCTCAAGAACGGCACGAACTGAGGCAAGCGTTATGTACGGCGCGCACGTTCCTCCGTAGTGGCCTCTTACCTTCGCCCAACCCCCGGAGAGTACAGATCTCACTTTTTTTGCCTGCGCCGTATTCTCGCACGAAATCGCCACAACGCAGTCGGAAAGCACTACCGGGGTTCCTGAGGGAATAAACTGCGATTTTCTTAAGCTGCGGCTGTCCAACGCGTGGTAGCAGAACAGCAGGTCCGCGCATCAATTTCTTGTGGATGGCCCTCCGCGTGCCCCTTAACACGACTGTGCCGTCCTTCAGGTTTGTGCTGTGAATGAAAGGGAATGTCCCCGGTCGGTGTCCCCGTTCACTGCATGAACTGGTAGGGATCCTCGTGCTACAAGCAGCGAACCCTTGCTCTTCTTTGGTTCACGCCTCGGTGGGGTGTAGGCTCGAAGCGATCTTTGCACAATCGCCCCCGCTTACCTGTGGAGAATCAGGGAAATGAAGCTGATACCATTCCATGAACCGGAGGATCAAGTCGCAGAGAACGAGGTTGAAGTAGTGTGCAAACGTCTTGGTCCATCTTTCTCCGTCAGTCCTCCTGCCCTTTGAACGCAGTAACTCGGTTTGTATTCACACGGTAATACATGCCGTAGTAAGACCACGTCGGAATGTCATCGCGGCTTTTCCCTCGCAGTGCGTACTGTCCCTCATATGACATGCAGCGCAGTGCTGTGGTCTTTCCTGTGCCACGCCCCCCGAGAAACACACAGGGCCTCGGTGTCGTGAGCTCGGGAAAGTATGCCGGCTCTGAGAACAGATCGAACATCCGTTCACGGAGCCATTCGGCCTTGTAGCTTCCGAACAGCTGGCTGAGCTGTTCTTCAATAGACATTGGTTTCGGGTCTATTGTCATGTTCGTCGTATTAATGGCTTCCACCCATTATCCTCCCAGTAGAACAAAGGTAAAGTCGCATCGGGGACTGAGTGCTCGAATGCGAGCGCAAGCCCCAGTCCGTGAAAGCCTCGCCACTGCGGGTCCGGTATCCCAGCCCGGCGACTGGCTCCCTCTACGAAACTTTGCGCCGAAGCTCTCAAGTGGGGTGGCCAAAGGATGCTTGTTGGCGCCAAGGCGCCGTATGTATCTGGTAGAAGGTGCGCTGGAGCAATTGTGACGTGCGGGCAGCCTTGAGAAACCCGCTGCCGGCCGTATTCAGTGCAAATTAGGGGACAGTAGTAAAACTTTGCTCCCCGCATTAAGGCGGCCAGCTTCTCGAACGACATCTGCGAGTGGGAGTTGATTGGAAAACTTCGCCGCCAGGTTCCCAGAAACTGTCGTCCGGAACCCACGAAGTCATCGAAGAACACGACTGGTCTATTCCCTTTCGAAGCGAGCTCAGACACTGCCAGGCTTGGGTCCATGATTTGACTCTCCGGGAGCCCTAAAACTTGCCGCGCCATTCTCACGAAATGAAAACTGCTGTCAGCGTCACTTGGAACCTCCCCTTGGACTCGAGTGGCTATCGCGCTCTTCACGAAGGCCCGCCAAGTGGTCTGTGTCGTAAGGAACGGCTCGCCCCTCTGTCTTAAGAGCGCACTCAGGCCCTGAAAGGCTGCGGAGAACATTTGCTCGATCAGTGAATTGCTGAAGTACATGAAGGCGTTCAACAGATGAACTGCATGATCCATTTCGTTTTCTTCAAAATTCGAGAGCCATCGAATGGGATCGAGCTTCTGGCGAAGCGGCCATAGCTGGACGTCTGTGAAGAAATCCGTTTTTGCGTTAACGAATTCCGTGTTGACGGTCGCAGCACCAAGCGCCGCTATCCGGAAATGCTCTTGTCTAGATTCGCTCGCAGTTGGCATCGACCGCCTCGCAATTGAGATGCTAGTCTACAGGCGGCTGATTTTGCAAGCAACCCCGAAAGGGTCGGGGCAGGGCGCGGCCCTCCTGCGGCGGGTAAACTGCGCCGGCGGGCGGGGACGGGCGGGTTCAGGGCATTCCGCTGCGGACAGCGGACGCTACACGGGCGGTGGAAGGGAGGGTGACGTTCGCGGGGCCGGCGGAGGAGTTGGTGGAGGAGGCGGAGAAGTTGCGGAGGGTGTTTTTTGTGAGGAGGTGGGGACGGCGGCAGCCGGGCCGGCTGCCCAGCAACGACCGCAAGCGGGGACGCTCGCGCCACCAACGACGGGGACGGCGCCCGGGCCGGGTGCCCTACCGGGGGCAAAGGCGGCGGGAGGGGCGGGTACGGCCGGCGGTCATAGACCGCCGCTACAGAAGACCGAGGAGGGACGGACGCGAAGGGTGAGAAGCGGCGACGCGAACGGTAAAATTGCGGGACAAGGTGAACTGGGGTGAGTACGGGTTGGGGGCGGGGTGGATCTGGGGTGAATTAGGGTTGCGCCTGGGTTCGCCTAGGGTGAGGAAGGGGGTGACGGGACAGTAGCCAAATAGCAAGTAGCTAGTAGCTGGGGGCGTAAACGACGGAAGTAGCCGAGTAACCGGTGGCCAAGTAGCCGGTAGCCGGGGTGGCGCGTTGACACCATAGCGGGGGGTGATTACGATGGGCGGGCGCATGAGCGAGTTGTGGAAAGATTTGCGGAATTCGTTTTTTGCCGGGCTGCTGGTGGTGGTGCCGGTGGCGGCGTCGGTGCTGATTCTGCTGGCGGTATTCACGTGGGTGACGGATTTCATGCTGCCGGATGCGCTGCGGCAGCAGATGTTGACGCCGTTGTATCGGATTATCGCGTTGGTGCTGTTCGTGGGGTTCACGATGGGCGTGGGGTGGATCACGCGTCACATGATCGGGCGGCGGATGGTGTCGGCGACGGAGGCGATGATTGGGCGGGTGCCGTTGTTGAACAAGACGTACGGGTTCATGAAGGAGATCAGCCAGACGCTGTTGTCGGGTCGGAAGACGATGTTTCAGCGGGTGGTGTTGGTGGAGTTTCCGCGGCCGGGGATGTATTCCGTGGGATTTGTCACGAGCGAGGCAGGGGGGAAGCGCAGGCGAAGACGGGTCAGACGGTGATCAATGTGTTTGTGCCGACGACGCCGAATCCGACGAGTGGTTTTTTGATTTTGGTGCCGCGGGGACAGTTGGTGGACCTGAACATGAGCGTGGCGGAGGGGATGAAGATGGTGATTTCGGGCGGGACGGTGGTGCCTGGGTACACGCCGGTGGGGCAGGAGACGCTGAAGCTGGGACAGCCGTAGGGGCGCATGGACACCGAGCGCGCTGAGGGGATCGTCTTGCGCCGACAGACGGTGACGGAATCGAGTCTGGTCGTGACATGGTACACGCGCGAGTTTGGCAAGCTGAAGACGCTGGCCAAGGGTGCGCGACGGATCAAGGGGCCGTTTCAAGGCAAGATCGACCTGTTTTACCGCGATGAGATTGTGTTTTTGCGGAGTAAACGCAGCGATTTGCATCTGTTACATGATTGTTTCTTAGAGGAAGCCCACCCCCGACTGCGCAAATCGGTCGAATCATTGACAGCGGCGTCGTATGTATCTGAGCTGGTGGATCTTGCGACCGAGCAAGAGGATCCGAATGAAGGGATTTACGAGCTGCTGGTAGCGGTTCTGGAAGCGCTGGAGATCCGACAGGATGGGGTACTGCTGATCTGGTTCGAGCTGCGATTGCTGGCGGCAGCGGGCTGGAAGCCGAACTGGGAGGGCAAGACGGGAGTGGGGCGGGTGCTACAGTCGATTGCGGGGGCATCTCTGGAAGGCATTGGGCGCGTGAAGCTTAGCGGGGAACAGATAGAGGCTGGGCGGGAAGCGTTGTGGCAATTTTGGGACGGGCATCTGGGTCGGCCACCACGGACGCGGGGGTTTTTGGTGGGGAAATAGGCAATTGACGTAGACGGGACGGCTTGATATAATAAGGGCTGTAGGGTAAGTGGCCATCTTGGGCGTGAGACTGCATGAAAATGCAGGAAAGGAAGGTTATTCCCTACGAAGTAAGCACGAAAATCGCTTGTCATGAAGCAGGCGCGTGTATCGAGCCAACCAAACGATTATTCAACGAGGAGTAAATGACGCCATGGCGAATCAAGTAGTAGCATTCCCTGCCCACGAAAGGCCACAGACCGAAATCAGCACCATCCAGATGGTCGGTATAGCCATTGTGATCACGCTGGGGGTATTTGGGATCGCGTATGTGGTCGGTGGGTTCCCGAAAGACCTGTTTATGGGGCGGGACAAGATTCTCCCTGACTGGTTTTTTTCCAAAGCTTGATTACGCTTGTCTGGGCGCTGTCGATGGCCAACGTCGTGTTGAAGATGGTGCGACTCAACAAAGAGCGGGCGGCGCTTGAGGAAGGCAGCGTGCCGGAGAATCTCGACATGAGCGATAAGGATGCGTTGATCGTGCAGTATGAGCGGATCAAGTTGCGCCCGGCGATGACGGAGAGCCTGGGGTTAACACGCATCGCGCGCGTGTTGGCGATGTGGATTAACACCGATGATTTCGAGCGCACGGCGCAGTACGCGCGTGAGCAAGCCGACCTCGACGCGGCCGAGTCCGATGCGACGTTTCGGCGTATCCGTTTGTTCATTTGGGCGATGCCACTGCTGGGGTTCGTCGGTACCGTATACGGCGTGGCCAACGGGATCAGCGGTTTCTCGGGTTTTCTGCATCAGGCGAATGTGTCGATGGATCAAATCAAGGCGGCGATTGGTGACATCACGACCGGACTGGCGGTGGCGTTTATGTGTACGCTGCTGGGTCTGTTCACGGCCGGGTTGGCGGCGTTTCCCAATTTGATGGCGGAACGCCGGGAAGAGAAGATGCTGGCGGAGATCGAGGAACTGGTGGAGGACCGGCTGCTGTCGCGGATGCCATCGTCGGCCGGGGAAGAATCGAAGAGATTTCCCGTGGAACAGATGGTGGCGGCGATCCGCGAAGGGATGGACGGACTGCAGACCCAATCGAAATTCCCCGTGGAGGAATTCGCCCAGGCCATCGACGCGGGGTTCCGGCGGTTGCCGAATCCGGATCGGTATGAAGAGGTGTTTTCCCGCGCGATCGCGAAGGCCGGCGATGTCATCAACCAGAAGTACGATGAATTTGCCGAGAATTACGAACGACGCATTGGCGAACTGGGTTCCCAGCTCGGCGGCAAGCTGGAGGGCGTGGCCAGCAGCTTCAATAGCGGGACGCACCGGATCGTGTCCGAGTTGACCAAGACCCAGGAGCGCAACCTGGAGATTTACTCCAAGAACGAGCAGAAACTGGCGGAGAAGTTCGAGGAACTGACGGAACAATTGACCACCATCGCCAAGGAACAGTCCGAGCAGTTCGGCGAAGCCCACGAAAATTACGTCGAGGCGATCCAGGAGTTGGACAAGAAGGAAATCGCGCGATTCGAGAAGATGGTCCAGGAGTTCAGCCAGCTCTCGGTACGGTTGGCCGATTCCTTCAAGCAGGCGGTGACGACGCTGGAGAATGCGTCCACACGGTACAGTGAACGCATCCAGCAGTCGGTCGAGTCGTTGAACGAGCAACTGGAGAAAGTCACCCAGTTGGGCGCGGAGATCGACAAGGTGCTACGGACCACACAGGCGATGGAGACGACGTTGCGTCAGGTGGGCAATTCGGATGAATTCCGCCAGACCCTGGCCAATTTGCGCAGTCACCTGAACACGAGCGATGAGTTGCTCAAGCAACTGTCGCGTCCGCGCAAGGTGATCTTCCAGGAAGCCCGGGGCGACGACAGCATGTAGGGCGAAAGCGTGCGCCGCACGACTCGATAATTCGGAGGCGACAACCTTATGGCGCGACGGAAACCTTACGAGAAGATCGACATCAATGTCGAACCGTTTCTGTCCATCATGGCGATCGTGCTGAAGTTGATCTCCTTGATTTTGGTGGTCATCGTCATGCGCATCGCCATGAATCCCAATGCCAAGCGGATTCCCACCTTCCCGGATTATACACCGGCCACGGCAATGAAATGAACCCCAAGATTCCTTCGTACATCGATTGCCCGTCCGGATGGGTTGACGTTGTATTCCAGCAACGTCCGCCGGTGCGCAGGTAAACTGGGACGATTTGCAGCGGACGGATAATGCCGTGAACCAACTTCTCGATAAAGTGCAGCAGCACAAGGACGACGAGTATATCGTCGTGATGGTGCGACCCTCGTCGGTGAAGTTTTACCGCACGGTACGCGATCTGATAAACGTCCGATCGATGTGGGCTACGATGCGATTGATGCCAATTTTAAGGTCGAACTGGGACGCGGCAGAGAAGGCGCTAGCCATTTTCCCGGACTGACAACATGGCGCGGCGAAGAATACGGAAGGGCGAGCCGGAGATGCTGATCGTGTCGTTCTGCGACATCGTGACGATCACGACAGCGGCACTTTTCTTTTGCTTGTTGGTCACTGTCCAGGAGTCGGTGAAAGTCCCTGTCTTCCGCCCGACGCCCCGTGCCAAAATAACATCCAAACAAGGCGTATTCTTCGAATGTCGGACAAATGAGTTATTTTTTGTCGAATCAGGCCGGTTTGGACGATCAAGTGGAGAAACTGATGTCAACCTTGAATCCGGGAATTCGCGGTGGAGATCTTGAGTCGTTTCTTAAAGCTCTTCAGGGACAAGAAGTTGGGAACGCATATTACAGGGTGGATCCACGGTATTTGTTGGTCGGGAAGATGGGGTTGGAGGTGCGGCCTGGGATCGCTGGGGAAATGATAACGGAGCTGGATGACCCCAATAGCAAGTTTCAAGCGATCCTTTCTCAGTTGGACAAGAGGCAGCAATACATTGCCTTTTTGGTCAGAGATGATAGCTTTACCATATTTCGCAGGGCACGGCAGATCGCCGACACGGCTGGGTTCGAAACGGGCTGGGAACTGCTCGGGATTGATGAACCAATCAAATTCGGGGAGGGTGGTACGGCGATAGCCACCCAATAGGGATTGTTTATGGCTGGAAGCACAAGCGGCAAAGGCAAGGGGAGAGGGATAAAAGCCAATGTAATTGTCTGGACTCTTCTGGTCGTATTGATTCTGACAGCAGGGGTTTTGGCCCTTAACGTGACGCAGCGATTCCACCGTGTCGTCCAAGAGACGAATCAGGTGCGCATGGTTGTTCAGGAAGCCGTCAAGCGTCAGGAAATGATCGTCAAGGCGCCCGCCCGAAGGAGTTCTCCGCGGCATTTCTCCAAATGGCTTTCGGCGATAACCCGCAGCTCTTGGAGGAAATCAAAGGATCTCTTAGCAAAGCGCTCGGTGAAAATCCAACGCTGGCCCGAAGGCAACGTCGCCATGATGCTGGTGACGTACCGTGCGGAGGGCGAGCTGCGCGACGTGGCGATCCATATTTTCGGCAACCTGGTGCCCGAAAAGCTCCCGGCATTCAGCTCCGAAGGCTACTGGAAGTCGCAACTCCCCGATAGTTTCTTCAAGATGGGGCAATCGATGCTGGCCACCTTGGGGCGGGAAGTCGTGATTTTGGCCAGCCCGGAAGCCGAGAAGCGTCAACGGGATCTCCTCGAGGCGATCCTGAACAACCGATACGACACGGTCCAGAATTACCTCCACGAGCCGGTTTCGTTTATTGCGGTCATTCCCGAACCGGGGTTGTTGTTCACGGATCGATTTCGGCCGTACATGGCGGCCGCGCTGGTCAAAGGAAAGATTTCGCTCGATGAAGGGCGTGCGGAAATGGTTGCGCTGAGCATGGATCCTCGGGAAAAGCCCAGGAGCTGGCGCAATTGCTCTCCGACACGCGCATGATGGCCGTGGGCATCGCTCGCGTTCGATACGGCAGTTCGGTGGCCGAATCGGCTCTCGAACAGTTGTCCCGCGCGCAGATTGTTGCGGACGGACCCGCCGTGAAAATGAGCGTAGTGCTGCCGTCGGATGTAATCGAACGCGGTCCCGGGTGATTCGCGCGTTGGCCAAGGGCATCGGCGGATCCAACGCGGCCCTGGTTATCCCAGCTAGGGCGTGAAGCCTCGCCTCCGTGCACTCACGAGGAAGATGACAACACAACAAGTCAAGCGGGTGGTCCTCGGGGCGGTAAGCCTGCTCGTGCTGTCCTGGCCGTCGCTCGCCCAAGAGGCGGCGTCAACTCCCGCCGATCCCAAACTCAAGGCCGCCTATCAACACCTCCACTTTGAACGCCTGTACCCGGCGGAGGCCGTCTCGTTCATTCAGGGCAAGCTGCAGAACGCGCCCCGCGCCGTGGATGTTCTCGCCGATGTGGCGTCGGATCAACGCCCCGATGTGCGCGTTCTGGTGGCCATGCTCCTGGGAGAACTCGGCGAGCCCGACGGCGCCAAGACCCTCTGGCATCTGACCCGTGACGACGTGGAATTCGTGCGCACGACCGCCGCCGGGTCCCTGGTGCGGCTGTCGAGCACGACGCCCATCGTGAATTCCTGGGAAGGCCTCAAGGACCCCCGCCCCGATGTCCGCAAATTTACTGCGGCTCTCCTCGGTCAGGCATCCGATAAATCGGCCGAGCCCGCGTTGATCGAGGACATCCGCGACCCGGACGCTTCGGTTCGGGCCGAAGTGGTTGGCTCGCTCGGCTCGTGCGGGACCAGCGCTTCCATTCCCTCGCTCGTCGAGTCGTTGCGGGACGATCGCGCGCTGGTTCGGACCGCCGCCGCAAGTTCGCTGGCGCACTTCGACGATCCGTCGTCGATTCCACCGCTCGTGGCCGCCTTGAACGACTCCGACTGGCATGTTCGCGCGGCGGCCATCATGTCGTTGTCGTCGCTGGCCGGCAATGACAAGGAGCGCGTCGCCAAGATCATCGACCCCATCGCCGCCCGCCTTCAAGATGACCAGTACGCCCTCGTTCGCGACCGCGCCGCCGACGCCCTCGCCCGCCCCAATGACGAAAAGGCCGTCGCGGCGCTCGTGCAGGCGGTTGTTTCCGAGAATCGCGAAGCCCGATTTCATGCCCACGAAGCGATCATCAGTTGCAAGGCGGTTTCCGCGCTCCCGCAGTTGGCGAAATACGTTCACCATGCAAACCGCGATGTCCGCGAAAAGATCGTCCGCATCTTCGGCGAGATCGGCGGGGGCGACCAGGTCCCCTACGTCACCGACGCGCTGAACGACCCCGATCCGGTCGTTCGTCTCGCCGCCGTCCAGGCGCTCCGCAAACTTCAGGGCGCGGGCATGCTCGAATCGCTCGAGACCAAGTGTACCGACGCCGACCCCAACGTCCGCGCCGAGTCCGCCCGCGCTCTCGGCACCATCGGCGATCGCAAAGCCGTGCCGAGGCTGGTCGAACTGCTCCACGATGACAATGGGTTTGTCCGTAGCGCCGCCGCTGAGTCGCTCGGTCAACTCGGGGATCGCACCGCGACCGCCGACTTGATTCAGGTGCTGACGGGCGAGAAACGTCACCCGGCTCAGGGATCGGAGCGGGAGGGTCTCGTCATCTCGGCACAATCGGGCGTGTTGCCAGAAATTGCCAAATTGAAACTCGTCGAAGAAAAAATCAACGCCACCAAGGCCCTTGGGGATATCCGTGATCCCGTCGCCGTGGACGCTTTGATTGAGAATGGACTGAAGGCCGAAGACCCGGGGCTCCGCGCGGAGTCCGCCGTGTCGTTGGGCAAGATCGGCGAGGAGCGTGCGGTCAAACCGCTGGAAGCCACCGTGCGCCCCTACTACGACACCGCCCCCGAAGACAGCCAGGGCGTGACCATTTCATCCGGGCAAGTCGACGAAACGATACGCCTCCGCAAGGAAAAGGAATCCCGCGTCCGCGCCTCCGTCGCCTGGGCGCTCGGCCAGATTGCCGATCCGTCCGCACGGGAAATCCTCCGACGCGCCATGAACGACGAGAACAGCCTCGTCCGCGATGCCGCCGCGGAAGCCCTCGCCAAGATCGCCGAGAAACAGGAACGCGTCGCCGAAGGCCAGCCCACCGCCCAATCCGCGCACTGATTCCGTGCGGCTAGATGGCTTCGTCCGTCGTTTTTGCCTCTCCCATGCCTCTCCGTACATGCTCCAATGGCCCTCCGGACCCCCCAAGCGAACCAAGTTTTGGCTTCGTTTGGCAGAAAGCGCGTTTTCACGCAGCTCTCTGCCTCCCCAGTTCACCCTGCTTGCCCTGAACAGCGTCGAAGGGTAGCCGCGCACCGTGTACGCGGACCGGTCATCCGCCCCGCCACCCATCCGCCATCCCTCATTATTGACCGTCTTCCGTCGCACCTCATTACCTCATTTCAAAGATCCAACCCCGCCAGCCCGGCGCCATCACCAGGCCGGCCCCAACACCACTAAAAACCCATCCATCACATGCGCGTATAGATAAACACGATACAACGTCAGATCGAAAAAGAGATAGATGGCCAACCATCCCGCAACGGGGGGGCGAGCGGCTCGGGCCACACCCGGACGAAACGGGCACGCTTGTGCGCCAGGCGCGCAAAACCCGGCGACACGCTA
>CAVYAC010000054.1:0-6620 GCA_963766065.1 uncultured Verrucomicrobiae bacterium | reverse complement strand
GATGGTCGCCAAGAAAGCCTTGGCCGAGACGATCGTCGCGCGCTACCACGGCCTGGCCGAAGCGCGGGCCGCGCGCGAGCGCTTCGAGGCGACCGTGCAGCGCGGCGAGCTCCCCGGCGACATGCCACAGATTCGCTCGGGTCCGTGGCGGACGCTCGCCGAGGCGCTGGTCGGGACCGGTCTGGCGCAGAGCAAGCGCGAGGCCGAGCGGCTCGTCTCCGGGGGAGGCGTGAAAGTCGACGGCGTCGTCGCGCACGACGCCCGCGGGCCCTGGCGGGGCCAGGCCGTGCTCTCGGTCGGCGCGCGCCGCTTCGTGCGCGTCGTCCCCGCCGAGGAGGGCGCGCCCCGAGCATGAGCGACGGGCACGACGCCCCTTCACCGCAGCCTCGCACCTACGGCGCTCAGCCGCTCATCAGCGGCTCGACGCTGACCTGCACGCGCTGCGGGCGGATCTATCGTTTTCCCAGGCCGGGCGGGCACTCGGTCTTCTGCGAGTGCGGCTGGCACTACAGCAACGTCGAAGGGCGGATTCTCGAAGCGTTCCGCCCCCGCTTCGGCTAGCGTCTTAACCCGGGCCCGACGACTCCCGCGCCTCGAGCCGCGCGGCGAGCGCTTCGACCGCCTCGCGCGAGAAGTCGTAGCCTTCCTTGCAGAACTCGCAGACGACTTCCGTCTGCGGCTATCAGCCGTGCGGTCTACCGCGCCGGTGAATGCCCCTCTCTCATGACCGAACAATTCGCTCTCCAAAAGCTCGCGAGCAAGAGCGGTGCAATCCAGTGTGACAAATGGTTTGCCGTGACGTCCACTGGCTTCGTGGATCGCGCGGGCGACCAGTTCCTTACCGGTTCCCGTCTCGCCGTGGATTAATACATTGGCCCAGCTATCCGCGATGGTTTGGATTAGCTCAAAGATTTCTCGCATCTGGGCGTTCTGACTGACAATCCCGTAGAACCCCTGCACGGGCGCCGCCAACATCCCCCGGCTCCGCGGATCGGCCACCGCCGCGCGGATCAACGTCCCGATCTCCAACACCGCCTGCCGCACCCGCTCCCGCAACATCTCCAGCACCGCCGGATCATCCCCCTTCTGCAGATAATCAAGCGCCCCCAGCTTCGTCGCCCGCACCGCCTGCTCGACTGACACCTTCCCCGTGTACACGATCACCGCCGCCTCCGCATACACCTGCCGTATCTCCTCCAAAAACGCCGTCCCGTCCACCCCGGGCATATTATTGATGTCCGTGATCACCACGTTGATGTTTCGGGCGTCCAACAGCAGCTTCGCATCCTCAACCGAATTCGCCGAAAACACCTCGCAATCGTCCTGGATCAAGAGCTCCGACAACTTCAGCGTCCATGGCACCTCATGATCCACCACCAATATTTTAGCCCTTGGCATGTCCAGCGATTACTCCTGACATGTAAATGCGATAAGCAAATGACCTCAGATTGTCCCGTTCACATGTAAACCCATTCACGCTATAATAAGCAACTCCCAAGCCAGCAGGAAGCTGCCAGCTTCCGCCAGCCGCAGTCAAGGTGAACATGTAAACCTCACGCCGGAACCCTGTTTTGTCAAGGTAGCAAGGTAGGATACCGTCACGCGCTGAACATGCCAAATTCTACCGACTGAACATGTCAGCAAAAGCCCAACTGATAGTCGTCAACCACCAGATCCCGCGAGCCTTCGATGAAATCCACCACCTTGGAGAGAACCTGATTGGCAAACCGTTTGTCGTTGCTCACCAACGCTACCGCCAACACCGCGCTTTGCCACTGGTCATTATCTTCCACCTCGGCAATCGACACGTTGAAGTTCTTGCGAATACGGTCCTTAAGGCTTCTCAGCACCATCCGCTTAGCCTTCAAACTGTCTGCCGATGGAATCGTCAACTCAACTTGAAGTAGCCCCACTACCACAGCCAACCCCACTCACATGCCAGTAAATAGTCGCATCATACTTATCTGTAACACTTTCCACATTCGATTTCGGACATCAACCATCGACCATCCGCCATTTCAGGCCCTAAAGCCCCATGATTTCATACCCGCAATCCACGTAGACCACCTGGCCCGTCGTCGCCGTCGACATATCGCTCGCCAGAAACAACCCCGTACTCCCCAGCTCCTTCGGCTCCAGGTTCCGCTTCAGCGGCGACCGCTCCTCGTAATGCTTTAGCATCTGCGTAAACCCAGAAATCCCCCTCGCCGCCAATGTGTTCACTGGTCCAGCACTGATCGCATTCACGCGTATCTTCCTCGGCCCCAAGTCATAAGCGAGATACCGCACGCTTGCCTCCAGAGACGCCTTGGCAACCCCCATTACGTTATAATGCGGAACCACCTTCACCGCACCATGATACGTCATTGCGATCACCGATCCACCCTCCGTCATCAACGGTGCCGCCCCACGCGCGAGCGCCACCAGCGAATACGCGCTCACGTCATGCGCCACCCGAAACGCCTCCCGCGACGTATTGATAAATTCCCCCTCCAACGCCTCTTTCGGCGCGAACGCCACCGAATGCAGCAACACGTGCAGCTTCCCAAAATCCTTTCCCACCTGCTCAAACACCCGCGCAATATCCTCATCCCGCGTCACATCGCACGGGTACATCGGCGTATCCGGCCCAAACCCCTCTACCAAGTCCGTCACGTTCTCCTTCAACCGCTCCCCTTGGTACGTAAACGCCAACCGCGCCCCCGCCTCATACCACGCCTGCGCGATCGCCCAGGCGATGGATCGCCGATTCGCCACCCCAAACACAATCCCCGTCTTCCCCGCCAGCAGTTTCACATTTGCTTCCATATCCCCGCGATACTCATTAAAGGTCTGCCAAGCGTCAAGTCCCAACTCTGTCCGCAATTTGGATACCCCTCTGTTGTAGGCCGCGTGCCCCCACGCGGCGTTCAGACTTCTCCGTCCACACCTCCGAATTGTAGGGCACGATGCCCGGTGTCGTTTCGGGGTATCGCGCCGTTTCTCCAAATGGTCGCCCGTCATTATTGCGTGGGCTTTCACCCCGAAAGCATCCCGGGGTCACCCACGCGCCCAAACTGCACTTCTCTCTTCTAATGGTAGGGACGTTTCTCCGAGGCGTCCGCTCCGCGCCATTGTAGCCGCAGGCTTCAGCCTGCGTCCTACCGCCCCCGCCCTCCGCCACCCCTCCCATGCCGGTGTAGCGTCCGCCGTCCACAGCGGAATTCCCACGGTTGTGCGCCGGTTTCCCGACCGCGCACGTCTTCAGACCGTAGGTCTCCACCTCCGCCTCCCGCCTACATCACGCCGCCGGTACTCCGCATGCATATAATTCCTACAAAATATATATTGACTTACTTTACAACATGATGTAGGATTCTCGATATGAAGGTGAACCATAGAACCGACACCATCCACTTCACCGTGAAAGGCCAGGTGGTGATCCCCCGCTGGCTCCGAAAGGAATTCGAGATCGAAGAGGGAACGCGGGCCTACGTGTACCAGGAGGGTGACGCCATCGTGCTGAAGCCGATCACACCGAAACACATCAAGAGCCTGCGGGGATCGCTAAAAGGATCGGGTGTTCTCAAGGCGCTCATGGAAGATCGCAAACGCGAGCGGGAACTCTGATATGGCGACCAAAGTCTTGGACAGTTGGGCGCTCATCGCGTTTTTTGAAGACGAGCCGGCCGCCGACGAAGTGGAGAAGCTTTTGGTGAAAGCGGAAGCCGGCGCGCACAAGCTGCTTCTGAGCGTCGTGAACTGGGGCGAGATTTACTACAGCACCATGCGCACGGTGTCACAAGAAGCCGCCGAGCAGAAAGCGAGAGAGATCGCTGGGTTGACCATCGAGCTTGTGCCCGTAGAGACCGACCTGCACCTGGTGCGTCAGGCGGCGATTTACAAGGCCACCAAGAAACTGTCCTATGCCGATGCCTTCGCCGCCGCTCTCGCCCAGATCCGCAACGCCGAGCTCGTGACCGGTGACCCGGAATTCAAGGAGGTCGAAGGCGAAGTCAAAATCGGATGGCTGAAATGACAGCGCTGAACGAGCAGAGCCTTCCCAGATTCGACTCGCAGATCTATACACGCGTGGCACTGAATGATTTGGTCACGTATGCGGTTTATCATTTGGCACATTCCCCATCTCAATAGACGATAGACGGCGTTGACGCTTTACAATTTACAAATCCGACTTCGCAGACGGTCTCCCCGCCCGTCCCAAATCCGACGAGGGGCCCGTCCTGAGCGAAGTCGAAGGGTTTATCCTGAGTGCAACGAAGGGCTCACCCTCCACCAATCCGCTCGACGCACATCTTTCGACTCGCGTTGCACCGACGCGCGCGCACCTCGTGATATATCGGCTGCCGACATATCATGAAGAAAAACCCGCCACATTCGTGCTTATCCGTGTGCATCCGTGGCTAAACCGTCCCGCTCCCCACCTCCCCAAAACACGCTCTTCCGCCAAAAAGTGTCATTTTACGCAAAAAAATCATGCGAATTTGGGCCGTTTTTCGCACTTTCCAAAAGAAAAGCTTCCAAACCTTCCAAAGTCCACTCACGCCTTTTTCGCCCTTGGTCTACTGTCCGAGCCATGAATGAGCATACCGAACAACCCAATCCCGCCGACCACGGCACCAACCCAACCCCAACCCCGCCAGCGTTGCCAACCTCGCCGCCGTCATCATCATCCCCGCCGTCACGTCGCTCCAAATCGCGCCGCAGCCGCATTGCCTGTCTCCCCGCCCACGTCCGCGAGGAGATTAACCAGAAGCTCTACGACGGCTGGCAATTCCAGACCATCGGCGACTGGCTCTACGATCAGGTCGCCGACCGCGATATCCCCGACCTCAACCTCAAAACCGGCGACCGCTATTGCCTCATCTGGACCCGCCCCGCCAAGGACGCCAAAGCCGCCCGCGAAACCTGCCACTACCGCATCTCTCGCTGGTACTACACCCATTACCCCGACTGGCTCCGCGACCACGTCGAGACCAGCCGTGCCATCCGCGTCTTCGATCGCGCGCAGCAACTTGTCAGTTCCGCCAACGAAAAAACCCAGCCCGGCTCCGTCCGCGGCGCCGACGCCCTTCTCCGCGGCCTGCTCCTCGACACCATCGCCAATCTCCGCGAAAACAACGCCAACCCCGACAAAATCATCGAACTCATCAACGCCTGGGCCAAAATCCGCTAGCCAGTTGCGATCCCCGTTGTAGGCCGCGTGCCCTCACGCGGCGGACTTCGCGTTGTCATCTCCCCGTCCGCCGTTGTAGCCGCGGGTCCGACGCTCCGAATCGGCTTGCCGGGCATTGTCAATGGTGATACCATGAGCGCTCGTCCGACAGATTGGTCCGCGGTTACCGCGGGGCGAAGAAGGCAAATACCGGAGGAAAGCATGAATAGCAAACCTTGTCGTTTCTTCATCGGCACAGCGGTTCTCACGCTGTTCCTGTCATTCGGCGCGACCGTGCGCGCCCAGTCGCCACCCCCGGCCTATCCACCCGCCACCCCCGCCTGTTGAGCCAGGCGTATGCCGCTCTGTCTGCGGCTGACCACGACTACAAGGGCCATCGCGTCCGCGCCATGAAGCAGATCGAACACGCCGCCAAGGAACTCGGGTTCACTCTCGCTGGCAGTGGCCACGGGCATGAGAAACAGGTGGTGTCCGATCAACAACTCCGCACGGCGCAAGGTCTCCTCCAGCAGGCGGTGACCGGCTTGCCCCCGAGAGCCCAGGAACACGTGCAGAAAGCGATTGAACAGATTTCCATTGCGCTGAGTATCAAGTGAACGGAAGGCGTATCGCACGCGGCTGACGCGCCAGTGGTAGTTATTTAGGGCTACGTCTCAGCGTTGGAACATTTGTCCCGCGGGAACGGTGGTTTCTATAATCCTGCTATACCCCGCCCACGTTGCTCGATGTCCCCTTCCTCAAGTAGGACCGACCTGTCCCCACTCACAGGCTCGACATTTTGACGTCAATCCAATACCTGTTTACGCCAAACACTTGCCACAATGGAATCGCCCACGAACCATAACCACACATCCAGGGTCAACGCGACATGCGGAACCTGCTGAACCAGTTCACCGGCCGCCAACACTCCCCGCTCGTCCAGTTCATCAAGTACGCCATCGCCGGCGGCATCGCCACCGTCGTCCACATCACCCTGTTCTATAGCTGCGCGTTCAAACTCATGCCCGCCCTCACCCCCACCGACCCTGTCGCCAAATTGCTCCACGTCCAGGTCGGTCTCGTCTCCGATGCCGTCCGCGCCCGCAATTCCATCATCGATAACGGCGTCGCCTTCCTGTTCTCAAATCTCACCGCGTACCTGATCAACATCTATTGGGTCTTCGAATCCGGCCGTCACAACCGCGTCCGCGAAATCCTCTTCTTTTACCTCGTCTCTGGCATCAGCACCGCCATTGGTAGCGCTCTCATGGGGTTTCTCATCCATCACTTCGGCGTCATCACCACACTGGCTTTCGGAGCGAATGCCGTCGTCTCGCTCCTCATCAATTACGCCCTCCGCAAGTACTTCATCTTCAAAGGCTGACCCGCCTCAACGGTTGCAGGCCGCGTCCCTCGACAGATGGGTTCCCCGACAACCTTGTTGGGAAACAATCGTAGCCCGCTA
>CAVYAC010000053.1:0-68884 GCA_963766065.1 uncultured Verrucomicrobiae bacterium | reverse complement strand
TACGGCCAGCGAGGAAATCCAGTTTGAGGCCGAAGACCGAAAGCAGTTTCATGGCTGGGTGGAAGAGGTATTGGTTGGACGGCAGTATGCCCAACCGAGCAAGGCAACGCGGGGTTTGGTGCGGCACTACATCGAGAAGATGAGCGGCCTGAGCCGGGCGCAACTCACGCGGCTGATCACCCGCTACACGGTCAGCGGGCAGGTCCAAGTGACGGTCTACTGGCGACGGCGTTTCGTGCAACTCTACACGTAGTTGGAGAATCCGTCACGATGCAACTATCGACAATGGCCAAGTCAAATCGTAGTTGAGTGCCATCAATAGCGTCTATCCCCAGAGTGGATAGGATTGCGACTACCCATTCGGGTAGTCTGTTCTTGCCATCATCTCATTGCAGATTCTTGACGGCTTGACCTTCCGCAACGGGGTTCTGACAAACTGTGGGCCTTCCGAGACATTTCGGACTACCTGCTTTCCGGCAATCATTTTATTCTGCTTGGTGATTACGGGGTGGGCAAAAGCATGACTTTGCGGGAGGTATTCTTCCATCTTGCTGGGCGCTACCATAAGTCCCAAGTATCACAGTTTCCTGTGTATCTGAATTTGAGGGAACATCACGGGCAAAAAGAGCCTGCCGAAATTCTGGAACGACACGGAAGGAGCCTTGGCATCGCAAACCCTTCCCACTTGGTTAGAGCTTGGAAGGCCGGATATGTAACTTTACTCATCGACGGGTTTGATGAAGTGTCATCGCTAGGGCTACAGGGCGGTTGGAAGAAACTGCAGTATGCACGTCATATCAGCATGGAGGGAGTACGAAAGTTGATTCGGGATGCCTGCTATCCAGACTAGATATCCCCCTTCCCGATAAGGTGCAGATTTCAGACGTTATTCTTCCTGCGCTTGAACTAGCTGAGCATACGGCTGACCTGTCCTCTGTTTCGTTTCGTGATTGCTGGATTGAACGGCTGGAAATCGATTCTCAAGGAGAGGGTGCTCTTCTTCCGCAATTCTCTGGCTGTCTGATACACGAACTGGATGGACGCGTGTCTACGAAGGACCTGCCGAATGACAAGTTTGTCGATTGCCAAATTGAAGTGTTTTCGCACGGCGCCTCAACTGTGAGCGCTATTGAAAGTCTTCCCCTGCCAGACGGGATGAAGGTACTGCTCTCAGTCCTGAAGAAGTTGTTCATACAGAACTGCGCAAGAAAGTCGCGGAGGTAGCGTCGGTCGTCCGCTTCCTGAAACCAGAGTTTCTCACCGAAGTTTCGGAGTCCTGCGCTATAGAAGAGCCCGATTAGCGAGGAATTCGGGTCAGCCCCGACCACCGATCCGTTCCCAAACAACCTCTCCATCTCCCGGACACTTCAACGCGTACCCCCCAAACCCGACCTGACCGAAAAGGACGGCAACGCATGCAACGACCAAAATCGGTAACCGTATTCGGAATCCTGAACATCGTATTTGCTGCGTTCGGCATCATTGGGGCGATTACCTCCCTCGTTCTGCTCCTCGCGCCGCTCGCTCCAAATGATCCATTCATCAAGATCATGCATGAAAAACCCGGCCTACGCCATCTGGTACAAACTTGAAATCCCGCTGGGGATCCTGAGCCGCGCCGCCTTGCTGGCGGCCGGCATCGGGTTGTTGTCCCTCAAGTCCTGGGCGCGCACACTCTCGATGGCGTACGCGATTTATGCAATCCTCCTGGGCATTCTCGAAACGGCGCTCACTTTCATGGTGTACCGGCCGATGGTCGAAAAACTCCAAGGGCCGGCTGCCGCCAGCGCCGCCGGCGGGATGATCGGTGGGAGCATTGGCATATGCCTCAGCCTGGTCTATCCGATCCTGCTGCTCATCTTCATGTCGCGCCCAACCGCGACGGCGGCGTTTCATCCGCCTGCTCCGTCCCCGGTGTAGGGTACCCGGCCGGGGCGAACACGAATGCACATCCAGCACAGATAGTTTCGGTCAACGAAAATCGAATCGGCGTCAGTTCCGCTCGTTGACCCATTTCCCAACAAGCTGCCGACCCTCGTGTTCTTCATGGTGACCATCCGCACGCACCCGTATGCATCTGTGGCTATCTCTTCCTCGTCCCGCCTTTACGCGCCCCGTCGCGTTCCATCTCGACAAATCCCTTCCTCACGTTTTACGATGCGGCCATGACAGCGTCCGCGTCGAGGTCAATGTCCAATCCACTTCCAAAACGAACGCTCGGCAAATCGGGAATCGAGGTTTCCGTTGTCGGCACGGGGTTGTGGGCCGACCGGCGGCGGCTGGGGGCCGGTCGATGACCAGCGGGCCCTGCAAGCCATCGATGCCGCCCTCGACGCCGGGATCAATTTCTTCGATACCGCCGACGTGTATGGCGACGGCCACAGCGAGGAATTGCTCGGCCAGGCCATGCGCGGTCGCCGCGACCAATTCGTCGTGGCCTCCAAAATCGGCTGGGTGAATTACGACGGCAAGAACGGCCGCTCGCAGTACGATACGGTGGACAAACTCATCGCCGGCGTCGAGAAAAGCCTCCAGCGGTTGCACACGGATCACCTCGATGTGATCCAGAACCACATCAACGTTCGCGAGCCGAACACCGATGTGTTCCTCGCGGGCTTCGAGCGGCTTCAGCGCGACGGCAAGGTCCGCGCCTGCGGCCTGAGTTCCAGCCATTTCGATTTCATCAAGGATTTCAATTCCAATGGCCGCTGTGCCGTGCTGCAAATCGATTACAGCATTCTGAATCGAACTGCCGAGAGCGAGATCTTTCCCTATTGCCAGAAGAACAATATCGGCGTGATCGTGCGCGGCGCGCTGGCGATGGGCATCCTCACGGGCAAGTTCAACGCGCAGACGCGATTTGCCGGGGGCGATTTCCGCAACAACTGGCAGGACAAGGACGACGAACGCCGCGTGTTTCTCGACGACCTCGACAAGGTCAAACGCTTGGAGAAACTCGTCCACGGTCGCACGCTGTCCCAACTCGCCTTGCGCTTCGTCATGGATCATCCCGCCGTCACGACGGTCATTCCCGGCGCCCGTTCCCCGAGCAGGTCGCCGAGAATGTCCAGGCCGGATTGCTGCCGCCGCTGACGGAGGAGGAGCGCCGCAAATCGACGCCATCACGCACCCGGCGGCGGCCGCAAAATCTGGCCCGCATAGGCACGGGCCGCCCGATATCGCCTGGAAGTGACCCCGCCGCCTCGGTACGTGCGATTTCGTTGGACTCGACTGATTTCTTGTGCTC
Organism: uncultured Verrucomicrobiae bacterium; assembly: GCA_963766065.1. Taxonomy (GTDB): domain Bacteria; phylum Verrucomicrobiota; class Verrucomicrobiia; order Palsa-1439; family Palsa-1439; genus Palsa-1439. The sequence continues at coordinate 65,637 of CAVYAC010000053.1, read as the reverse complement.
TATTGCGGCCATTGGAGAAGCAATGAGGCTGGCGTCTCAGATCCCTATTTGTTTCCCCGCTTTTCCAGAATTGTAGCGCACAGTAGCGACCAACTGAATGGTCGGCAATAGTCGCAGGTCATAATGTAAGGGCAATTCCTATGAAACACTGTCAACGTATTCTCATTCGCATCGCAACTGCTGCACTACTCTTGGGCACCGCCCAATTCGCCCGCGCCGCGTGCGATCTGAAAATCACCACCGCCGAGCCCTGCCTGGCCGATGGCTCGGCGGGCAACCCCAACGTGGGTGACTTGTATGGCCTTAAGCTGTCGCTCAATATTACCGGCACGCCCTCGACGCCCTTCGACATCGTGTTTACGATGGCCAATATCTCGTACACGAACTCCTTTTCCCACGGCGCCGGCAACTGGACGTTGGTCTACAATTGGGCCCTGGATTTGGATGACGGCATTCCCTGGAGTATCCAGCTTGATCCCGCCGGCGTCAGCGGCAATACCAACCCGACCAATACCGCCAGCGGAACGCTCACGCCCACCCCGCCGATCACCGCCACCGACCTGTTTGACCCGATAGTGTGGAACGGCTCGGAGTCCTACCTCCTGAGCTTCAGCGTTAACCCCACGTTGCTGTACGTGGTGTTCGGCGACCCCACGACGCACGGCGCGCAAACCGTTCTCTCCGTCAACGGCCCGGCCGACGCGGACCTCATCGTGACCGCGCCTTACAACCTGCCCATTTTCCAAACCACGTTCTCGAACTCGTCCGACAGTACGTTCTCCGATACGAACAATTTCGTCGTCCAACTCAGCCGCACCCGCGTGAACCCCATCATTCTCCGACCAATACCTGGGCGGACATGAGCGCGCTCGCGACCAATTGGACAGTGTGGCTCGCCCCCGACGCACGCTGCCAATCCACCAACCCCCTGATCACCAGTTTCGTCCAGTCATCCCTGCCAGCCAATTACCAGTCAACGTTGACCCCGTACGACACCGCCCGCACCCTTCATAAGGCGGTGGCGAAAGCGCTGAAGTACGAGGAACCACCCCCGGCGATCGACGCGGTCGGCGTGCTGGAGGATGGTATCGGGGATTGCGGTGGGTTCTCCGCCCTGCTCGTCGCCTCGTTGCGTAACGTCGGCATCCCCGCCCGTTGCATCTCCGGCTTCCGCCAGGGCGAACAAATCCCCCATGTCCGAGTCGAGTTTCACCTGCCAGGCACAGAGTGGATCGTCGCCGACCCGACCGACGGCAATACCAATGACCCGACCGGCACCTACGCCTACGATTTTGGCGTGACCTCCGACGGCAACCGATACGTGGCCGTGGACGCTGGCGATGCGCACGAACTGCCGTATAACACCTTCGAGTTCATCCAAATCCCCAATACCTATTACTTTGGCGGCACGGGCGGGTCCTATACCTCGTTCTACGCGCTCGCGTTCACGCCATCGGTCGCGGTGCTAGCCAGTCCATCCGACGCGGCCACCGTGACCGGGGAAGGCGCCTATACGGCGGGCACCAGTGTGCAGATTGGCGCGACCGCCAACACCGGCTGGACGTTTACCGCTTGGAGCGACGGCAATACCCAGAACCCCCGGACGGTCACCGTCCCCGAGGCTGGCACCAACTACATCGCCAGTTTTACCTCGGAATCGACGAATTCATCCACCGCCACGATCACCGTGTTGGCTGATCCGACCGACGGTGGCACGGTCACGGGAGGCGGGGTCTTCACCGTTGATTCGTCACAGCAGATTTCGGCCACGGCCAACAGCGGCTTTTCGTTCGTCAGCTGGAGCGATGGCGGCCCGCAAACGCACGACATCGTCGTGCCTTCGAATGGTGGAACCTACACGGCGACCTTCACCGCCATCACGTCCAATTCGTGCACCTACACCTTCAGCCCGTCGAGCGTCACACTGACTGAAAAAGGCAGCGTGAAAACCGTAAGCGTGAAAGCCAAGGGCACCCACTGCGACTGGACGGCCAGCACCACGAATAGCTGGATCACCATCACCCCCGGCAGCAGCAGCGGCACCGGCAACGGCAAGGTCGAGTTCACCGTCCCCGGCAACACCAACGCCATCGCCCTGTCCGGCGCGATAACAATTGCGGGCGAAACCTACATCGTCAATCAGGCCTCGGGCGGTTGCACGTACAAGCTCAGCCCCAAGGAAGGCAAACTCAAGGCCAACAGCGGCACCGCAACCATCACGGTGACCCCGAACCTCAGCGATTGCGACTGGACCGCGGTTAGTACCAATTCGTTTATCACCATTATCAGCGGCGCCAGTGGCACGGGCAAAGGAACGGTCACGTACTCGGTACCGGCCAACGCGACCTCCAACGTTCTCACCGGATCGATCGCCGTCGCCGGCCAGACGTTCACCGTCATACAAGCGGGCGTGAAGTAGGCCTCTGGCTTACGACATACTGGGGATCGAAATTGGCTGATGAGCGGACGGCGAAGGCGGGGTACTGCCGAGGAAGCTTAACCCTTGACACCCCTCCCTTTCGCATCTATATACTCGCCTCACGCAGTTGTTTGGTTCTCGGGGGAAGCGATGGTTCGGTTGGCGAGTGAATACTGGCGTTCATATCTTAAACAGGAGAAGGCGACTCATGAAATCTGTTCGAATCTTGGTGGCAACGGCAATTTTGGTGGCGATCGGCTGGGCGGGCAAGTCCAATGCGCAAACACTGACTACGCTCTACGATTTCTGTAGCCCGACCAACTATTCGGCCTGTGTGAACGGGAATTCTCCCGGACATCTCATCCAGGGCACTGATGGCAACTTTTACGGCGGGACCGATTCCGGCGGCACCAACGACTATGGTACGTTTTTCAAAATCACACCGCAAGGCACCCTAACTACGATCTATCAGTACGCGGCGACCAACGGCGAATTTGGAGGTGTGGATTTCGACCTGGAGCTTGGCGGCGTTTTTTACGGTACGGAACTCGTTGGCGGGTCGAACCGCGTTGGTTCGATCGTCACGATGACGACGGAAGGCACACTCACCACGATTTATCAGTTTAGTGGCACCAACGGGATCGCCGACGGCACGTACCCGGACCGTCTGATGGAAGTGGATGACAGCACGCTGATTGGCACGACACTCGAGGGTGGAACGAACAACGCCGGAACAGTTTTCAAGATCACGACGGCCGGGACGCTGACCGCGATTCATGAGTTTAGCGGAACCAATGGCGTGGCCGACGGCTCCATACCCGTCTTGACGACGACGAACGGCGCCGAATTTATCGGTACCACCGAGCTCGGCGGAACCCCTGGCACGACCGGTACGGTATTCGAGATCACCGCGTCGGGCTCGTTCAACACGATCCATCAGTTTACGACCGCCGAAGGCGGAATACCGATCGTGACGATCGTAAACGGCAGCACTTTGATCGGCACGACCACGGCGGGAGGGTCGAACGGATTTGGCACGGCGTTCGAGATGACGTTGGAAGGAACAGTAACGACATTCTATCAGTTTAGCGGAACGAATGGGGTGATGGACGGCTCCTCTCCGGGGCTGAGTTCCATCCACGACAGCTCGGGCGCGTATTATGGCGAAACGCGTGACGGAGGAACGAACGGCGCGGGCCTGGCCTTTACGTTGAGCACGTCAGGCACTCTGACACCCGTGTACGAGTTCTGCAGCGTCTCCACCAACTGCTTGGATGGCCGGTCGCCAGATGCCCTCGCAAACCTGGTGAGCGGGGACTTTTACGGAACAACCGAGAGTGGTGGTGCGAATGATGGTGGAACGGTGTTTAAGTTCGCCGCCAGTGGCGCCAGTAGCGGCGGTGGTGGCGGCGGCGGCACCAATTGCACCTATGAGTTGACTTCGTCCAGCGCGTCGCCCAGTGCGGCAGGCGGGCCCGCTACCGTCGGCGTGATTGCGCCCAGCGGTTGCGCGTGGACGGCCACCACCAACAACAGCTTCATCACAATCACCTCGGGCAGCAGTGGCTCCGGCAATGGCACCGTTCATTACACCGTCGCCGCAAATACGAGCACCAACGCGCAGGTGGGCACGATGACCATCGCCGGGGAGACATTCACCGTCACCGAATCGGGCACCTCGAGGACGGGTGGCGGTTGCACCTACTCGATCGGCACCAAGACCAGCGTCACCCTCGCCGCCAAGGGCGGGAAAGGCAGCATCAGCGTGAAAACCACGGGCACCGATTGCTCGTGGACGGCGGTCAGCAACGATCCGTCCTTCATCTCCATCACCAAGGGCAGCAGCGGTACCAACAAGGGTGCTGTTGTCCTTGCCGTCGCCGCCAATCCAGACGCCATTGAGCGCACCGGCACCGTGAGCATCGCCGACCACACCGTCACCGTCATCCAGCAGGCGGCGAAATGCGCCTTTGCGCTCGATACGAACGCTGTCACCTTCACATCCGAGGGTGGCTCCGGCAGTGTCGTGGTCAGCGCCAACGGTGGCGCTTGCGCCTGGAAGGTGGTCAACAAGGCGAAGTTCGTCACGATCAGCTCGGGCGCGAGCGGCTCCGGCGACGGCACCGTCACCTACAGCGTCGAGACCAACACCACCACCAAGGCACTCACCGGCACCCTGACCATTGCCGGCAAGACCTACAAGGTGACTCAAGAAGCCGCTCCCTGACCGGAGCCGCAAACCCTCGATGGGCTGATCGGCAACCCAGACAACACAGCCGCGTTCACGACTCGGTGAACTGAACTGCGACTGCGCTCCGCTTCTTTACCACACGGCGTTGACTGATGCCTCCAGGCATCTCCGCCGCCACCACCGTCGTTCCCGGCGCCCGTTCCCCCGAGCAGGTCGCCGAGAATATCCAGGCCGGATTGCTCCCGCCGTTGACGAAGGTGCGCCGCCACATTGACGCCATCACACCTCCCGGCGGTGGACGTAAAATCTGGCCCGCGTGAAGCCCCATCGAGTTGATCCAGCTTCCCCAGGCGGTCATCTGTTTGTTTTCGCCAGAGGAATTGGGCTCATCTTGCTCTGTTGAAAAGCTCGGCGGATCTAGAACACGCCTACTGATGGATCGAGTAGGCGACCGCCGTGAGCAGTCCTTCAATCAACCGTCGATGCGGATGACGAGCGCGCAACCACGGGCCGGTCACGCGGTTCATCGCGCTCATGTAACTTTCCGCCCACCAGCGCCGGCCGTAGCGTGGCGGCAGGCCTCGGGCCATGCGCGAGCGCCAGTAGCCGCCCGCCGTGCCGTCGGCCCGATGCACCGCCGACGGAATCCAACTGCGAATGCCCCGCTGGTCCCGACACCACTGATGTACCCATTCGGCGTCGTAGCCGGCATCGGCAGTACAGTTCCTGCACCCCGACGCGTTGGTCGGTTTCGGCCAGCAACTGGGGTAATGCCGTTTTGTCGTTCCACCACGCTGGCGGCCACCAGCCGTCCCACCACCACACTGAGACTGAGTTTGACGTAGCGTTTCCGATGGCCCTGTTGACGCCGACGCGCCACAAAGTAGCGGCTGGTGCGCCCCGGATCCAAGCCGGTGGAGTCTACCGCCACCTGAATCGGCGCCAGTCCCAAGCGGCGCAACCATTCGGTCAGCACTCGCCCCAAACACCGAGCGTCCATCCATCGCTGGGCAAAACGCCATAGCGTCGAGAAATCGGGGGCCCGCGTCAATTTCAGCGCGTGCCGCAGCGCAGGCGACAACTCCAGCAGCGCCTCAATGCCCCGCCAGTCCAGTTGTCGGTACTCTTTGAGCAGCACACAGGCCGCCTGTTGCGGCAGTGTGAAGCGTTGCGGCGAGAATCTGTGGCTAAACCGCGGCAACACGACCTCACTGAGTAGCCGGGCCAGTGTCGCGAATCGCAGCCACTGATCAGCAGGCGACATACTCCCCACCTCCTTGCGGGCGGGTGGGGACACGCGCCCATAAACCGTTAGCTCATTTCAAAGAGCTTTTCAACAGAGCAAGATGATCTTTGAAATAGAGGAAACGGAGCACGGCGACAGAGCGCTGTGGCTACAACCCCGACATGGTGTTTCGCCTGGGACAGGCGGCGCTACAGTCCAACGGCGCGGCCAGCTCACCGCAGGCAGCCTCAGGGCCGGGGGAGGGTTGCGACCGGGGATACGACATGGTCGCTTTCCCGAGAACATGTGATCAATAGGAGGGAATTACCAAACGAACCCAATTCTGTGCAAGCCGGGGTGGAAAAGTCTTTTGGAAAGCCAAAAACGAAGCCAATTGCCACAGTTGACAGCGGGTATGTCGAAGTTGGCCCTTTTGAGGTGCTTGCGTTTGTGGAGTATATTGATGGATAAGATGTTAGGAGGGAGAATGGGCCAATTTGTCACAGGGCCTGGCATTCAGGCCAATTGCGCGTCCCCGGCGAGCGCTGGCGGAGGGGTTATGAGGCCTCGTTTAGGATTTCAGCGTCTGGGCGATGAGGTCGATGCTGCGGGAGGTGGCACCGACGTTGGATTCGATGACGCGGTGGGCGGCGTTGACGATGGAGCGGCGGCGGTCGGGGTCATCCAACAACTCGTGGACCGCGCGGCGAAGGCCGGCGGCGTCCGGGACCTGGATGCAGGCGCTCCGGGCGACGAACTCGCGGGCGATGGCGCGGAAGTTTTGCATGTTGGGACCGAAGACGACGGGATGACCGCTGGCGGCGGCCTCCACGATGTTCTGTCCGCCCTCGCCGACGAGGCTTTTGCCGACGAAGATCACGGTGGCGATTTTGTAGAACCACTTCAATTCGCCGGTGGTATTGACGATGAGGCAATCGTAGGGTCTGGCGGTTTGTTCGAGGCGCGAATTGATTTCTGTCCGAAGGATGAACTTGACCTGTTTGCGTTTGGCCAGGTCAACGACTTCGCGGGTGCGCTCGACGTGGCGCGGGACGAGGACGAGGAACAGGCGGGGGAACTTCGTGCGCAGGTCGGCGAGCAGGTCGAACAGGATTTCCTCCTCGCCGGGATGGGTGCTGCCGGCGACGAGGATGGGTTGCGCGGGCGACACATCGATCTGCTTGAGCAACTGGACGGGATCAACCGATTGCGCGTCGGCGTGGGGCATGGAGATGTCGTACTTCATGTTGCCGGTCATGTGGACGCGGTCCGGGGGCACGCCGACGGCGATGAAGTTGGCGGCGTCTTCGGGGCTTTGCGTGCAGACGAGCGAGAGCTGATCGAACACGCGCCGCGACAGCCAGCCCAAGCGTTTGTAGCCGCGCTCGGAGCGGGGCGACATGCGGCCGTTGACCAGAAAGAGCGGAACGCCGCGCAACGCCCCCGTCCAGATATGGTTGGGCCACAACTCGGACTCGATGAGGACGACGAAGTCCGGCTGAATCAAGCGGTAGGCGCGATGGATGCACCACGGGAAATCCTGCGGAAAGTACAGCAGTTCGACTTCCTGCGGCAGGCGCTCGTAGGCCTGCGTGTAGCCGGTGGAGGTGGTGGTGGTGACCACGACCCGCAGATCGGGAAATTTCTGCTGCAGGACGTTGATGAACAGTAGCGCGACATTGACCTCGCCCACACTCACCGCCTGGATCCAGCAGCGGCGTTCTTTTTTTTCGGCGAGCCACTGGCGCAGGTCGTTGGAGTAAAAGCCGAATCGTTGCCAGAAATTCTCGCGATACTTGCCCCGTTTCCACATTTTGTAGAGGAACAGCGGGCTGAGGAGGATGAAGCTCAGCGTGTACAGGAGCGTGTACAGGAGTCGGATCACAACGGGACAATAGCCAATCTGTGGCGCGGTTGCGAAGCCATTTCTGTTATGGCGCGGCGTGCAACTGGACAAAATTGTGCGGGTCGAGACCGCCCTGCGAGCCATAACGGCGTAGGTACCGCATGGCACGAGAGTTGCGGCGAATATCCATGGATGAGCGTAGTTCGTACCAACGTTTCTCAACCCGAGCCGGAGGTATCTTCCCCGGACGATGCCTATTTCCGCTCGTTGATCGAAAATGCCTCCGACATCGTCACGATTTTGGAGTCGGATGGCATCATCCGCTACGAGAGCCCGTCGGTTGAACGCGTCCTCGGCTACAGTCCCGAAGAATTGGTCGGATCCCAAGCGTTCGATTTGGTTCATCCCGATGACGTTCGCGCGAATCCAGACAATTTTCCAGGAGGGAGTGTCCCAGAGTGGCACCATCCGGTGCGGCGAGTTCCGCTACCGTCACAAGGACGGCTCCTGGCGCGTGTTCGAAGCCATCGGCAAGAACCTACTTGACGATCCCGTCGTCCGTGGGATCATCATCAACTCCCGCGATATCACCGAGCGCAAGCGCGCCGACGAGATCCTTCGCGTCAGCGAGGAGCGGTACCGCGGTTTGTTCGGCGCCATGCTGGAAGGCTTTGCGCTGTGTGAAATGATTTGCGATGTTGACGGAAAACCCTGCAATTTCCGCTATCTCGAAGCGAACGCCGCGTTTGAGCAAATTCTGGGCGTCGCGTGCCGGGAAGCGGTCGGCAAGACAGTCCGCGAAATCTTTCCCCAAATCGAAGACTATTGGATCGAGGCCTACGGCAAGGTGGCGCTCACCGGCGAGCTGGCGCGTTTCGAAAACTATCTGCGCGCGCTCGATAAACATTTCAAAGTTGTTGCCTTCAGCCCGAAACATGGGCAGTTCGCCGCGATCTTTTCAGACATCACCGAGCAAAAGCAGGCGGAAGAGCGCCTCCGTCTCCAAAGCACCGCCCTGGAAGCTGCCGCCAATGCCGTTGTCATCACGGATCGCACTGGCTCGATTCTCTGGACCAATCCGGCCTTCACACAACTGACCGGCTACGCGTCGGAAGAGGTGCTCGGCAAAAACACGCGGCTCCTCAAGTCCGGAGCGCAGGACGAAAGTTTCTACCGAAACCTGTGGGAAACGGTGACGTCCGGGCAGGTATGGCGCGGCGAGATGATCAACCGACGCAAGGATGGCGGCGTCTACAGCGAGGAGATGACGATAACCCCGGTGCGCGACGAGATTGGCGAGATTAGGCACTTCATCGCCATCAAACAGGATATCACCGGTCGCCAGCAGACGGAACGGGCGCTTCACGAGAGCGAGGAACTCTTCCGCTCGCTCAGTGCCAGTTTGCCCCTGGGCATTTTCCTGACCGACACCGGCGGGCTGTTCACCTACACCAATCCCCGGTGCCGGGCAGATTCTTGGCTGCTCGCTGATCGAGAGCCAGAACAACGGTTGGACCAAGGTGATCCACCCGGATGACCGCGACGGCGTCTGGCAGCATTGGCTGGAGTATGTCCTGTCCGCCCAAGGCGAGTACTCGTGCGAGTATCGAATCCAGAGCGCGGGCGGAACCACGCGGTTCGTCCACGTGCGAGCGGCGCCCTTGCGCTCGGACGGCGGGTCGGCGATAGGGTTCGTGGGGAGCGTTGAAGACATCACCGAACGGAGGCAGGCGGATGATGAGTTGCGGGAGAGCAAGCGAAGCCTGGAACGCGCACTGCAAGAAGTCCGAGCCGCCCAAGACCAGGTGGTGCAGCAGGAGCGCCTGCGCGCGCTGGGCACGATGGCCAGCGGCATTGCCCACGATTTTAACAACGCGCTCGCGGCCATTCTCGGTTTCACGGAATTGCTGTGCAATCGTCCCGAGAACCTCGACGACAAGAAGAAGACGCTGCGGTACCTGCAGATGATGAACACGGCGGCGCAGGACGCCGGGATCGTGGTGAATCGATTACGCGAGTTCTATCGCCAGCGCGAGGAGGGGGAAGTCTTCGCCCCCGTCGATCTCAACAAGTTGATCGAACAGGCCGTGTCGCTGACGCAACCGAAGTGGAAAACCCAGGCCGAGATCAAGGGCGTCACGATCCAGATCGTGACGGAGTTTGGGCGAATTCGTCCGGTCGCCGGCAGCGAAGCGGACCTGCGGGAGGCGCTGACCAACCTGATTTTCAACGCGGTCGATGCGATGCCACAAGGCGGCACCATCACCCTGCGCACACGGTCCATCAATTCGCGGGCGATCATGGAAGTTGCCGATACCGGGACGGGAATGACCGAGGAAGTGCGCCAGCGTTGCCTCGAACCTTTCTTCACCACCAAGGGCAACCAGGGCACGGGCCTGGGATTGTCCATGGTCTACGGCATTCTGCAGCGCCACATGGGCTCCGTCGAAATCGACACCGCGCCCGGGCAAGGGGACAACGTTTCGCCTGTCGCTGCCGGTCGCGCAGGAACCGCCGGCGGCGAGCAACCGTGAATCCACGCCAGCGAGCGTTCGCCCGTTGCGTGTGTTGTTGGTTGACGACGAAGATATCGTGCGCCAGATTCTGCGCGAGTATCTGATCGGCGACGAACATGTGGTGGAAACCGCCGCGAACGGGCATGAAGCTTTGGACAAGCTTTCGAAGTTCGCATTCGACGTTGTGATCCTGGACCGCGCCATGCCCGGGTTGAGCGGCGATCAAGTGGCCATCGCCATCAAGGAACTCAAACCCGAACTGCCTGTTATCCTGCTGACCGGATTCGGCAATATGATGCAAGCCACCGGAGAGCAGCCGCCGGGCATCGATCTCGTCCTGGGCAAGCCCGTCACGATAGCCGGACTGCGCTCCGCGTTGGCGAAAGTTGTAAAGTCTCCCTAGCCTTCGCGCTCCAAGCGATCTACGGCACACCGACCGCTCCGCGTTGTTTCCGAGCCCGGTTGTCCACGTACATGCTGGGGATCGTGGACAGGAAGATGGCGGCAGCTACCCGTGCCGGCCCGGTTGCCGACGGGCCGAGCTTGACCAGGACGATCAAGATCGCCGCAACAAACACGTCGAGCCTGGACCACTTCCCGAGGATACCCAGCACGGAAGCACAGCCTGTCGTCTCTGCCAACGTCGAACGATGGAAGTTGAACGCGCCCGCACTCCATCCGGTGATCGAAACCGCCTACGGTTTCACGTCGCTCGCGGCGCGTTCGCGCAGGTCGCGAACCGCAAGGATGTACTGGTTCAGACGCTCCACGTGGTCGGAGACATCCACCGTCTTGAGCATGGCCCGGGACGCGAATCAACAGGTCCTCGATCTGGAAGGGTTTGCCCACAAAGTCATCCGCGCCAGCTTCCATGCATTCTTCGAGGCGGCCCGCGGCGGTCAGAGAGGTGACAATGATGATCGGAGTGTTTCGAGTTGCCGCGCACGCCCGAATCGCCTTGCAGAACGTCAGCCCATTCAGTTTGGGCATGCCGATGTCCAGAAGGACAAGGTCGGGTTTCAGCGCGAGTGTCTTTTGAACGGCATCCTTGCCGTCAACCGCCGTGCACACCTCCACGTTTTCGGTAACCAGGATGCTTTCGAGAACTTCCCGCATTCCCGGATCGTTGTTGACAACCAGTACTTTTCGTCGATTCACGGGCGGTCCCCACACTGCGGGCCGCTTATACAAAAGCGGCCAGACGAAGGCAAGTTATTTCGTCGCTGGATCCGGAGCCCGTCGCCACCAAGCGAACGCCGGCGCGATCGGCACCCATCATCCCCAATGGCCGCTAATCCACACGCCGCTCCAGCCGCGACGTTCCCAGTGCCCGCCGATCCAGACAGCGTGGCGATGCGGAGGCCATACCCAACGACCTCGAACCCACACCCATCGACCGCCGTACCACGTCCATGAGCCCGCGATCCATACGTAGCCCGGAGCCGAGCCGGGTAGTAATCCTCCATGATGGGCGGGGGAGGAGGCTGTGACACTTCGACCGCTTCGTAAGCCCCCGAATCAGGCGGAGGCGGCGGGGCCGAACTGTAGCCGCTGGCGGTATTGATCATAAAGTCGATGACCTTCTCGCTGACGCCCGCGTCCTTGAGGTCGATGATCTCCGCTGTGCTCAATTGATACATCGAATGCGAATTGCGAATCTGGCTGATGATGACTTCGTCACTGACACCGGCCTTGGCCAGTTCCTTGACGTTCCGCCAGTCCGAGCGGTTGCCCCTGTTCGACGCGTTCCCAAGTCGCGGGCGCTTCTTGTTGAATGCGGGCTCGTTGCTGCTCATCGATGGAATGACCGATTATCCCTCCTGTGAGAGCCCCGACCGCGGCTCCGATCAGCGCGCCGGCACCGGTGTTATGGCCTGCCGCGTTACCGATGATCGCGCCCGTGCCGGCGCCGATGGCACCGCCGGCCAGTGCGCCCGTGGCCGTATTGTCCGGCCGCCCCTCGGGCGTGTAACACCCCGTCAAAACAACCCCGGCAGCCAGGACTGTAACAACTAAAGAATTTGGTTTCATTTTTACCCTCCTAACAATCACTTAGACGAAATACCGGTTTGTCCGGTTACACGTGCCATCGGCGATAATTGACGCACAAGACGGCTGCTTGTTCAACCCCGTATGCGTCAACACCTCAATTTGCATACAGAAGATGTTGATAATCAATGGATTTTTCTCGGTTCACAAAACGGGGCGTTGCGCCAAAGAGGAAGTTCATGGTGCCACTTGGTTTGATTGGGTCGGATTGAGTCTGCGTGGGGGGCCGTGATCATTCAGGCACTTTGACTTCCCCGCTGGCTTCCAGTGTGTCCATCTCCCCGAACATCACTTGTCGAGTCCGTCAAAAACAGCGTCGGCAAACATTCATCACACTTCAGCCGCGGGCTTGCACCATCGGCGGGGCCACGGAACGTCGGTGGATGACCTCGACCGGAAGCACGCGATGCTCAACGTTGGCGCGGCCCTCGGGATTTCGAATGCGCCAGGCGAGCAGTTCGATGGCCGCCCGGCCCATCTCGGCCGTGGGCTGATGCACCGTGGTCAACGGCGGATAGACGCGCGGTGCGAGCCGGGAATCATCGAAACCCACCACGGAAACTTCGCGAGGGCAGTTGATATTGTCCTTGGCGAGCGTTTCGAGCAACCCAACGGCGATTTCGTCGTTGCCGCACACGACCGCGGTGGGTCGATACGACGATTCCTTGAGTTGTTCCCATCCGCGAAGGCCGCCTTCGAACGCAAACGGTACATGCACGATCGCGCGGTGGTCGATCGACAATCGGCCCTCGGCCATGGCTTTGACGAACCCTTGTTGCCGCTCGGCCGGATCGCGCAACCCGACCGGGCCGTTGATCATGGCCACGTCCCGGTGGCCCAATTTCAGCAGTCCCCGCGTCATCTCGTACGCGCCCATTTGATTATTGACGGTCACGGTGCTGACGCCGACTTCCGCGAGATCGATCTGGGGTGGCACGCTGCTGCCCATCACGACGATCGGGCGAGCCAGTTCTTCGAGCTTCATCAATTGACGTACCGATAGGGGATTGGCCATGTACAGGATCGCGCCGGCACCGGCCGCGACATGGCGCATTTGCTGCATGAACGTCCGGATCGTTGGGGTCAATGAGCGCGACGCGGATTTCGGTTTCCCACTCGCGGGACGCCCCGACGACGCCGGACAAGATGGTCCCGAAATACTCGCTGGAGAACGATTCCAACTGCAGCGGCAGCAGGACGGTGATCAAATGCGTCCGAGGTTTGCGCATCAATTGCGCGGCCGGATGCGGCACGTAATTCATCGCGCGCGCTGTTTCCACGATTCTGGCGCGGAGATCCGCGCTGACGCGTTTGCTCGTTTCCTCCCCGAGCGCGCGCGACACCGTTAACGCCGAGATTTTTAACTTCTCCGCGATGTCTTGCAAACGTGTGCCAGATTGCGATTTCCAGAGATCAGACATTGCGAGCATACTGGCCGAGTTTGCCAACGGTTGCAAGCATAAACGCGTAGTAAAAACTTCTAGCACGGACCGGTTCGGGCTGTCGATGCCGCTTCAAGTAACTCTGCTACAACAACATACGATGTATTCAAATGGCAGTACGATTCATGTATACTATGCCTATACTAGGAATGTTATTGACATGTTGTAGTGGTTTTGAGATGATTTGCGGCAACGGAGACGGGTAGAATTCAGCGAACATAAGCGGGAGGAATGGAACGTATGGAGAAGCATGTTATGGCAAACGTTTGCCGCGGGTGTGTGGCGGTAGTCACACTTTCACTTTTTCTGGCAATCACAACAACCCATGCTCAGGTCTTGATCAACCCTGGTTTTGAATTGGGCGCGGGTTTATATACCAACACCGATCCCAATCCGCCGGAGCCAAACTCCACTGTTACGACCGCTGCGGTTGGATGGGTGCAGTTTAGCGATGCGATTCGCATCTCGACCAGCGAATCGTGTTCGAGCGAGACGGCGTCAAACAGTGTGTATTCCCTACAGTGCTCCGGCCCGTCTGTGCTCAATGGGGACGGTTCCGTGGGTGCCTCATTTGCACAACAGTTCATCACCACCGGAGTGACCAACGGCCAGGTGTGGGTGTTGAACGGTTGGGGGTTGACCCCGTCGTGCGACGAAATGTCTGACACTCCGATCAGCTTTGCATCCTTCGGCTGCCTTCAGATCCAGTTTTACGACGCGACCGGTACCAATGCAGTGGGAGGTGCCATAACCTCCACGCCGTTGTATGCACCGAATGATCCAACCGCCGGCCACGTTGGTATGACTCCGGACCAATGGTACAGTTGCACGGTGACCGCCACGGCACCGTCCCGGGCCAGCCAGGTGGCATTTAACGCCATGCACATTGGAGACGAAAACGAATTGGGCTCCATTTATTGGGACGATTTGTCAGTCACCAATCTGGGCGTGCCTCCTCCTCCTCCTCCGTCCGCTACCAACCAGTTCCAGGCGGCCATTCAGTCCGGCAATGAGATTTGCTGGGCAACGGTCGCGTTCGCCTCCTACCAGCCGCAGTACAGTGACGACAATGTCAATTGGACCAGCGTCGGCTCGCTGGTGCCGGGTGATGGCACGACGAATTGCGTCTTCGCCCCGTTGCACAAGTATTATCGTGTGCAGGCCTACGTCACTTCCCGGAGGGGTGAACGACTTCTCCAATCCCAGTTTCGAGACGGGCGCGGCCTCCAACACCGACGTAAACGCCGCTGGTTGGACGCAGTTTAACGATGCCTTCCGCACCTCCACCAACACCACAGGATCCGCGCTAACGGCCCACAGTGGGGCCTACGCCATGAAGACCTATGGTCCGTTTGAAGCGTATCAGGATGAATCCGGCGCTTATCAGACCGTCGCGACCGGCGGGGGACAAAACTGGCGGCTGACCGGCTACTGCTTGAATTGGGCGAATGATCCGTTAAGTGGGCCAAACAGTTACAATGCGGGAGAAAGCAGTTATGGCGTCGGCCAGCTCCTGTTCATGGACAACACGGGTGGCACCGGCAATGTGCTTCTCGCAGTAGACGGCCCGCACTATGGCACCGATGTCCAATTCCCGCTCAATCAATGGCAGTTCTTCGAAGTGGACGGCACAGCCCCGGCGGGCACCGTCAATGTCCGGGCCCAAGTCGGTCACTACGGCTACGCCGCCAACCCCGGCTCGGTGTACTGGGATGACGTGACTCTGTACCAACCGGTGGCCAGCACCTCGTCGGTCGCGTTCACGGCGCAGCCGGCCGTGCAAGTCGCTTGGCCAACTACCGCGCCGACTTCCAACGGCACGATCGACGTCCAGCTTCAAGCCATTGGCAATCTGATGCAGGGGCTGCCGATTATCCCCGCAACGACCTCCAACCTGTTGCTGAACCCGAGTTTCAAGCCGGGCATCTACGGAGCACCCAACGCCACCCCGAATGATCAACCGGGGTGCAGCAACGCCACGGAGACGGCCTGTGGGGCGTGGCTTGGCTGGAACAATTGGACTGCGCCCTACTCATTCTTCTACACTCAGAAGCTCACGACCAAAGACGGCGTCCAGTGCGCCAAGACGTACTCCGGCCCCAACGGCGGGGTCTATCAGTCCGTCGCGGCAACGCCTGGGGAAGAGTTCAAGGCCACCGCCTGGTTTGCGAACTCCAGCATTGATCCCATGTCGGGGGCAGAAACCGCCGATCTCCGCCTGATCTTCCATGATGCCGTCAATGGCGGGGGAAACACCTTGCAGACGACCGTGAGTTCTTCAGTCGTCAGTACTTCTACAACCCACGATGTGTGGACGCAGTTGTCGGTGTCTGCCTTTGCCCAGCCGGTACCGTATCGGTGACGCTCATGGGATTCTTTAACGATCCCGGCTATGCGGGTGGCAGCATGTTCATGGACGACGCCAGCCTGATCGGGACAACCTACGGGAACTGGCAGGATATCGGACCGATATACCCCGGCACCGGCAATACAAACACGCTGGTTGACTTGGTCAGCACCAACACGTCGAAGTTCTATCGGGTGACGACTCAATAAATGGAATAACGGAACAATGGAGTTGTTAATCGCAGAATGAGGAAATGATGAGGTGCCTGCGCTCTGACGAGAGCGGCAGGCGAGGTAGGGTAGGTAAACCATATGGTTAACCATAACACGAAGGGAGAAAAGGTATGGAGAAGCGAGTAAGAATAATGTTGGTTGCCGCGTGCGCGATGCTCCTCTGCGCCCGTGCAAGTCAGGCGCAGACATTGAATGTTACAGTTGATCCAACCCAAAACTGGATCGGCTATATGAATGTGTTCGATCTGCCGTCGAACGGTGGAGGCTACGAGTTCGGCAGCGCGTGGGGTACGAGCGCCCTGCAAGCGTCATTCTCAGGCGCGACGCTGACGCTGGCTCCGAATATCAACTGTTACAATGCGTCCGACTCCTACTGGACCAATCCGGACGGCAGCCCGAATAAGAACATGGCCGCTTCCATGTACGTGGAAACCACCGGGTATGCGGGCGGGCCTGTGAACTTTAGCGGCCTCACACTGGCCAATACGCTGGTGAGCCCCTATACCGCCGTCGCGTTTATCGATGACTTCAGCCCGAGTTATAGCTTGGTGAACACGATCAGCGCGTCACTGGTGGGCGGGCAGCAGTTCAGTATTAACCTCAATATCACGCCGGGTGATGTTCTCCAGTACGGATTCATCACCACGGGCCCGGACGCCGATCCGGCGACCGTTGCCAGTCTCGGGAATGCCCAGGTCATTGCTGTTCCCGAACCGAGCAGCGTTGCCCTGGTATTGGCCGGTCTGTTGGGACTCGTGGCGGTTGCCAAACGTTATCGCGCGTAACTCGTCCGTTCGCGTCGTTCGCGATGCAGGCGTAGTGTCAGGTGGCCCCGCTCATTCCACCGTGTTGGAGTGAGCGGGGCGGAATGGGAGTTGTGTTCACACGGAGGGTCTTGGGTGTCAGCGATGGCAGAATTATTCCATCCATCCACGAACCAAGGTCCTCAGTGGAACAGCAAGCCGTCCTGATGGAAGTGCCTGTTCAGTTCGAGATGAAGAAGAAACAATGATGGGACAGAGACCCCGCGCGGGATGCGCGGTAATAACGGAGTGGAAGATTGAGATCGAATCGTTCGAACCGTAAGACAGTAAGGCCGACAGCCTTTACGTTGATCGAGTTGTTGGTCGTGATCGCCATCATCGGGATCCTGGCGGCCATGTTGTTGCCGGCCCTCAACAGCGCCCGCGACCGCGGCAAGACGGCTCTCTGTGTGTCCAACCTCAAGCAGGTTGGCATCGCCATCACCATGTACGCGGACGACAACGGCGACTACTACCCGCCCGGCTGGATCGACGGTGTCTCCGATTGGTCGCTGACCGTTGCTCCCTACGTCGCCAAGACCCTGGCCACGTACCAGAATCTCGGCTCGATCACCACAAGTCCTGTCTTTGTCTGCCCCAGCGTCCGAACGCCCGGTGGCGACGTCACGCGCACGTCCTATTCGGCGCACCCCTATCTTTTTGGTAATTCGACGAAAAGCTGCGTCTCGTTTTCCCCGTGCGGGCTGTTGTGCTTCAATGTGCCCAAGCGACAAGCCTCCCAGTCACATCCCAGCGAGTTGGTCCTTCTGGCTGACGGGGTCTGCGGCCTGAATGGCCTAGCATCTCCCACCAATTACGATGCGGCAGCACTCTTGGGCGTAACGGAGGTTGGGTATTGTTTGGGGTCGGGCCCTTATGCCCCAAGTGCCCCGCTGGCTGTCACCGACTTTTCGACAGCAGATGGCGGCGGAAGTGATCAGGGCCGGATCTGCCTTCGCCACAACGGAAGAAAAAGCGCGAATTTCCTGTTCTGCGATGGACACGTCGAGACCTTGCAGTCCGGCCAGTTGACCGTGGCGAATTTCGAGTTTGACCCGTAACGCCCGCCCACGTTTCATCGCTCTGATATCCGGCCGATCACGCAGCCCGTTACGACGGGCCCGGATGTGCTGGGGATTGCGCCGTCTATGCCGCACTCCGTCACCATGGGTGGCGTCTTGGCACTATCACCGCATTTGGCCGCGCTGTAGCCGCCCCGCTCTGTCGGGGCGCATCCCGGCACGGCGACAGAGCGCCGTGACTACATCTTCCTGCCTCGATATGCTGCCAGTGTCAAGATGCACGCCGTTGCCAGTTTGTAGCAATTCCCGTCTTGCGTCATTTCGACCGCGGATGCAGTATCCGCGTTGTTGGACTCACCCCGTTCAGCAAATCCGACCCATCGCGGCCGGGGAGGCAAGCCATGCAGAGCATCAGACGCAGTTTTCTGGTCACAGCACTATTCGGCGGAGTCCTGTTCCCCTTTCATCCCGTTGACGCCCAGTACTCCGCCAATTACCAAACCAACATCATCAGCGGCGTCACCAGCAACTGGGTGGGCGACTACATCGTGGGCAACACCACGTTTGCGGACGCGCTGCTCATTCAAAACAGCGGTGTCTTGTCCAACGACAACGGCTACATCGGCTACGAGGCCGGAGCAAACAACAATACTGTTCTCGTCTCCGTACCGGCTCGGTGTGGAGCGATGCCGCTGTCGTCTACGTCGGTGACCAGGGTGCCGGCAATAGCCTCGTCATCAGCAACGGCGGACTGGTCTCCTGCACCTACGCCAGCGTGGGTGGGGACGGCTATAACAACGGCGGCGACGCCAACACCATATTGGTCACGGGAACCGGCTCTGTCTGGAGCAATCAGGGGGTACTCGTGCTTGGTAATTCCAGTTCGGGCAACCGGTTTGATCATCGCCAATGGCGGACAGGCCTACGATGGCGGAGCGCGGGTGGGTGGCACCCCCGGTGATGACTTCAACATGGTGGTCGTGAGCGGAACCGGTCCAGTTTGGAACTCCGGGCGGCATCTGGCTGGGCTGGTTCGGGGACTTTAACCAATTGATCATAACGAATGGCGGCAGCGTTTACGGCGGGTTAGTAAACGAATCGTTGACCAACACGGTAATCGTTACCGGTCCTGGCTTGGCCCTGATTGGCGATCCGGTTAGCATTGGCTACACTGGCCTCGGCAATCAATTGCTCATTTCAAATGGCGGTCTGGTTTCGGACACCAATGCATCCGTGGGGTCATATTTCTTCGGCGCCTACAGCTCGGCCCTGGTTACCGGCTCCGTTCGGTCTGGAGCAATCAAAATGAGCTTGACGTTGGGTCCGACAGCTTCGCCAACCAACTGGCCATGGCCAGTGGTGGCCAGGTCTATGACAATCATGCCCTCGTGGGCGGCCCCGCCGTGCTGGCTCCGACGAAGTGCTCGTTACCGGGAGTGGCTCGGTGTGGAGCAACGAGACCCAGGTTATCGTCGGTGAACAGGCTCCTTCCAACCAGGTAATCATTGCCGCCGGCGGCTCGGTCATCGCCAGTAACATAGAGGTGGGTATTTCTGGTTCGACCGACAATCAGATTGCCATGAACGGCGGGAATCTGTTTGTGACCAGTTCCGGGATTGGCGTGCTGACCTGCCGGGCGGCACCTTAACCCTGAGCAACGGCCTCATCACCGCGGACTCGCTACTATTGACCAACGGCGGCAATAGCATCATCAGTTTCGCGGCGGGAACGCTGAACAGCGGCGGCACGTTCGTGACCAACGGCGAGACGTTCGTTGTCGGCAACGGCAACAGCACGGCCATCTTCAACCTGCTCGGGGGCGTTCACTCCTTCGCGAACAACCTGGAGATCAGCTCCAACGCCTTTCTTACGGGCTGCGGCACCATCGAGGGAAACGTGGTGGTCGATCCCGGCGGCACCGTGGTGGCCAATTGCGGCGGAACGCTCACTTTTGATGGCAGTGTCACCAACAACGGCCTGATGCAGGCCATTGACGGCACCGAGTTGGAAGCCTACGGCACGGTCGTCAATAACGGCACGATCGACATTATCACCGGCTCGACGAATTTCCACGGCGGATTCATTAACAATGGTACGGTGCTGGACTCGAAGAGCGTCCGGATCGTGCAGATCAGCATTTCGGGAACGAATGTGATCGTGAAATGCCTGTCGTTCGTGGGCCACAATTTCCAGCTTCAGGATCGCAACTCGCTCACGACCGGCTCGTGGACCAGTATTGGGTCGGCGCAAGCGGGCACCAATGGCGTTTTGACATTCACAGACGTTGGTGGCGCGACCAACACGCAGCGATTCTACCGAGTTAACGTCTTCCCGTAGATGAATAATCGCGGATGGGTAAAAGCCAAAACTCCCTCAAGATCTGAGGGAGTTCTGGGCTGCCGCTGCGTATCTGGGGGTGCGCTAACCAGCGGTTCTACCACATCGTCAATTCTTTGTCGTTCCTTCTCCGAGCACTAAAACAAGGTTCTTCATCTGCCACATCGATACGAATCACCGACAAAAAGGCCTTCCTCACGTGGACTTCACGCATGGAACCTACCCTTACCTCATCACTATGAACTGGTTAAGCTTGCCGTGTGCCATGTAAAGAGCACCCGTTTTCATCGGTCACATGTCGCACTCGCAAGGGGTTGCTGATAGGATAGTTACGCACCAATCCGTGATCAATCACGCTTCGATGTTGTTGACGTGGTGTTCGGAGAAGTGTAAACACCTGCGACATCCATAGTGAAGCACTGCTGTCTAACTATCGGACACTCAATGTGTTGTGTTTGGTTGACAGTAACCGGTTACCCTGTAAGGAACGTCGACATCGTTTACACCACAATGACGCACCTGCTTTATTGAATTGAATCGAGACGCCGGCCTGTTTAGCATTGTCCACACACTAATGACGCATACCAAGGGAAGGAAACTCTTGTGACCAAGGAAACCCAAGCCACAGGATTGAAGGGCTGGATCGGCTATCGCCCGGAGATCAAGGTCATGGATTGCACGATCCGCGATGGCGGATTGATGAACAACCATCAGTTCGACCACGAATTCGTGAAGGCGGTATACCAGGCGGACATCGAGGCCGGCGTCGATTACATGGAAATCGGGTACAAGGCCTCCAAGAAACTGGCCAGCCGCAACGAACACGGCGCGTGGAAGTTTTGCGACGAAGACGATATGCGGCGGATAATCGGCGACAAGAAGTCGTCGGTCAAAATCTCCGTCATGGCCGATGCCGAGCGCACGGATTACCACACCGACATTCTCCCCAAGGGCAAGACCGTTGTGGACATGGTGCGCGTCGCGACCTACATCCATCAGATTCCCACGGCGTTGGACATGATCAAGGATGCCCACGACAAGGGCCACGAAACGACGATCAACATCATGGCCGTCTCGACTGTTCCCGACCTGGAACTCGACAACGCGCTGGAGGTCTTGTGCAACTCCGCGGTCGGGACGCTCTATATCGTCAACAGTTTCGGCACGCTCTACGGCGAGCAAGTCCAGGCGCTGATGCACAAGTTTCTCAAGTTTGCCCGGCCGGCCAGGAAGACGATCGGGATTCATACGCACAACAACATGCAACTCGCGTTCGCCAACACCATCGAGGCAATCATTCTCGGCGCCAACATGCTGGACGCGAGCGTGGCGGGTCTCGGACGGGGGGCGGGCAATTGCCCGATGGAACTGCTGTTGAGTTTCCTCCACAATCCCAAATTCAATCTGCGCCCGGTGCTGCACTGCATCCAGCATCACGTGGAACCGATGCGCGAGAAACTGGGATGGGGATTCGCCATTCCGTATTTGGTGACCGGCCACCTCAACCAGCATCCGCGCACCGCGATGAAGTTCATGGAAGAAACCGACGGGCGCGACATCCTCAAGTTCTACGATACCGCGATCGAAGAAGAGTAATCCGCGTCCCCGAGCAGGATTCGGACTGAACACATCGCCCCCTGATGCTGCCCGCCCTCGGCGTTGCATTTCAGGTCCGACGGGTTAAAATGCAACGGTATGAGGTTCGCATTGCGTCGTGCCGCGTCATCGGATTGTGTCCGACTGAAATCGTTTCACTGGTTCCTCCCTGGAGGACAATGAAATCTCGACTTCTGGTCGTAATCGCGTCGCTCGTAGTACTGGCCGTTTCGAGCACCGCGCGCGCCCAAACGGGCACCGTGGCCTTCAGCCAATCGTTGTACACAGTGGACTCGGACCAATCGAACGCCACGATCGCCGTCATCTTTACAGGCAGTACCGACGACACGGCCACCGTCGAATTCGACACCAGCGATGGAACGGCCACGGACGGGGTGAATTACGCGGGCGTGAGTACGATCGTGGGCTTCACGCCAAGCGTCGTGACCAATAGCGGCATCATCACCACCAATACCGTCACCACCAATACCGTCGTCATTACCATTCTGGGTGGTGGAGCATCGCAGTCCACCCAAGCCGTTAACCTCGCGCTATCGAACCCATCCGGGCCTGCGGTTCTGGGCAGCCTCTCGAACGCCGTCCTGGAGATCATCAACACCAACACCGAGGTGCAACAAGTGGCGTTTAGCCAGTCAGCCTATACGGTGGATGACACGGACACGGAGGCGATCGTCACGGTGGTCCTAACCGGCGGGACGAATGGGACCATCACCGTCAATTTCAACACCAGCGACGGAAGCGCACAGGCCGGCGTCAACTACACGGCGACAACGGGAACGGTGACCTTCGCCGACGGAGTGCTGACCAACACCGTCGCCATTCCGCTGCTGCCGCCGAGCGGGCTGACAACCAATCAAACCGTAAAGCTCGCCCTATCCGCCCCCACGGGAGGCGCCTCCCTCGGCAACCCCAGTCGGGCGGTACTGACACTTCGGGCCACCGGTCCGCCCGTGATCCAACTGAGCGCGGCCAACTATAGTGTCCATGAACATGTCGGCAAGGCCACAGTCACTGCGATCCGCTTCGGGGACACATCGGCGCAGGCCACTGTGGACTATGCCACCAGCGACGGAACGGCGCGCAACGGCATTGATTATTTCAGCACCAACGGCGCCTTGATTTTTGGGTCGAACCAGACCAGCCAAAGCTTTAGCTTTTCCATTCAGAAGTTCTCGACCTTCCAAAGCAACAAGACTGTCAATGTGACGCTCTCGGACGCCGTCGGCGCCACACTGGGCGCCCAGGACACCGCAGTGGTGACGATCGTCAACGACCGGCCGCAGACGGTCATCTTTACCAATTCCAGCGGTGACGTGATTACCCTGGCGCTTCGGTCCATTGGAACGATGCAGGTTTCTCAACCAGAACCCCTCGATCTCGTCCTGTCCGAAACCGAGGCCGCCACCCGGATCACCATGAAGGTCAAAAGCAGCAACACGGCAACCGCTCTTCCCCAAATCGACCAGATTACCGGCGACGGCGACTGTGGCCTCATCGACGCACGGGGCTTTGATGTGGTCGGCGCCGGCATCCAGTTGACTGGCTACCTGAAGCAACTCAGAATCCACGACCTCACTAACGATGCCACGGTGACATCCAATGGCGCGGAAAATCAGGGCACTTCCATCTTCGCCCACAATCTCGAGGATGGGTGCGCCATTATCGTCAGCAATCGGATCGGCAGCTTGCAGGCGGCGCGGTTTGGCAATGGGTCAACCATCGTCGCCCCGCGAATCGGCGCCGTGTCGATCAAAGGCGACAAGAAGAACGGCATTTCCGGCGATTGCGAGGGAACCATCCTGATTTCCGGTGACGGACTGGCCGTCAATCAGATGGCGCTCGGATCGCTCGTGGTGGCGGGCACGATCAGCAACTCGAGCATCATCATCTCCAACGGCAGCGCCGGCACGGTCAGCGCCTCACAAATGATTGATTCCACAGTCTACCTTGGTTACACGCCCAATGATCCGAGCAATCCAATCTCTGGCGGAGGCGCGTTTGTCGCCGGTATGCGGCTGGGCAGCGTCAACATTCGTTCGTCAACTAACGGCTTCGTGAACAGTGATGTCGCGGCATCGCAGGTTGGGAGTGTGAGCTTGCGCAGCGTCGTGACTGACAATGGCAGCCTTCCCTTTGGTGTTACTGCCCAACAGGTCTCAGGGGTCTCATCCAAGGAGCCACCCTTCCGCTTCGTCCCCAACGGCGCCAGCGATCAATCGCTCGGCGACTTCCACGTTCTGTTACAGTAAGGCTGACCGCTCCGATCGCTTGCCTTCTGGTTTTCTCACTTGCCCGGATTCCAACCGTCGGGGCCTCCGAGCACTTTCTCGACGGTGATGGCCTTGGCTTCTTCCGCCGTCAATTGCCGGGCCCACGGGACACGCGCTTTCGGGTCCGCGCCGGGGCCGGTGCTGTTGAATTCGGCGTACCGCGCGGCTTTCTCGCGGGCGGGATCCTTCCAATTGTTCCAACCCACGGGCTGGATTACGCCGGACATCTCGGTGTTCAGGTACGTCACGCTGGAAAAGGGGCGCCAGGGCCGGCCCAGATAGGTCTTGACGCCGGGTAACTCGCCGGTGACCCGGCAATTCGAAAAGACAAACCCGAACGGCTGTTCTTGCGGCGTCAACGCGGCGGTGATGTATCCGTTCGTCAGACAATGGATATGGCAGTTCTCGAAGAAAGCGGTCGCGCCGCCGAAAATGAAATCGACATGGCCCGCGATGTAGCACCCTTCGAAGTACTGGCGGCCGCGGTTGAGAAAGATCGTGTCGTGCAGGCCGAGGAACCGGCAGTTGCGAAACACCACGCGGTCGCCGTCCACGCGCAGCGCCACGGCCTGGCCGAGCCCCGTGGCGGTATTCTCGAACGTCAGATTCTCCGCCGTGAAGTCGTCCGCGTCGATGTCCGTCGATGCCGTCCGATGCGTGCTGATTGGTTTGCCGTCGGCGCCCGGCGTCTTCGCGCCCAGATTGAACGTCAGCACCGTCTTCTCCGCGCCATCGCCGACGAGATGGACGAAATGTTTCTCGCGCTGGGCGTACACCAACTCCTTGTACGTTCCCGCTTTGATATGGATGATACACGGGTTGGTCGCGCAGGCTGACTGCGGTGTGGCGTTAATCGCGTCCTGAACGCTCTTGAACTGGTTGCTCCCGTTCAACGATACGTACAGATTCGTCTCGGCGGATGCCGGCCGGGCTGCGGCGATGCCTACGAGGAGCAGCACACTGACCAGCAAGAGCCGGGGCTTCATTTCTGTTCGCTCTCCGTGGGTTGCGCTGCTGCGGTGCCGCTGACCTTTTCCACGGCGGTCTTCGCGAGCTTCAGATTGTTGTCGCCCAACGTCACGTCATCCGCCGACGCCTCGTTCATTCGGAGGAATGTCTCTGTTCCCGGCATGGCGACACAGCCATGAACGAACACGTTCTTCACGTCGCCGAGCTGAACCACCGGCGTTCCGTCATGCGGGTTCGTGGTCTTGACCCCGTCCAATTCCAGTCCATCCACACCGGTGGCCGTGAACGCCGGGCCGCTCTCGGTATTGACCGTTACGTGGTGCAATTCGATTCGCTTCGCATCCTTGATGGCGAACCCGGTTTTGCCTGTGAGTTGGATGTCGCTGAAGGTCACATTCTCGATCGGCATTTCCGCCAGGCCGGTGACTTCGCAGGTGATGGTGCCGGCAGCGGTGATGCCGCTGATATGGATATTGCGAAAGATGGGCGTGCGGTCCGAGACCGGTTCGGGGTCTGACTTTCGGTAAAACGTCGTCAAGATGATCGCGGCCTCGCGGATATTGCGCATGACGAGGTTGCTGATGCGGACATTCTCGATCACCCCGCCGCGGCCCCGCGTGGATTTGATGCGGATGCCGTTATCCGTGCCGTCGAGTATGCAGTTGTCGATGACGATGTTTTTCACGCCACCGGACATTTCGCTGCCGATGGACAGGCCGTGCCCGTGGAGTAGCGTGCAATTGACGACGGTGTAATTCTCCGCCGGTTTCCCGACACGGCGTCCGTCGGCGTCCCGTCCCGACTTGATCGTGATGCAATCGTCGCCAACGTCCATCAGGCAATCGGAAATGTGCACGTTGCGACAGGAATCCGGATTGACGCCATCGGTGTTCGGCGAATTGGAAGGACTGATGATCGAGACCCCGTGGACATTGACGTCCTCGCAATAAAGCGGGTTCACGTTCCAGAACGGCGAATTGCGGATGGTGACGCCGTTGACGAGCACGTTCGTGCATTCGTAGAATTGGATGAACGGCGGACGCAAGAAGCCGACGTTGAGCGGGGCGTAGTTCATCTCGGCGATAATGCCCTTGTTGAGGCCGGCAAATTCGTCCTGCCACTTACTGCGGGGCAAATCCTTGTTGGCGCGGAGTTTATGGAGGAAATCCCACCAGGCCTGGCCTTGACCGTCGAGCGTGCCGCGTCCGACGATCGCCACGTCCATCGCCTCGTAGGCGGAGATCAGCGGCGAGAAATTCGTTACCGTGATGCCTTCCCATCGGGACGGCACCATCGGCAGGTAATCGTCGAAGTTGGTGCTGAATTTGATGGTCGCGCCCGCGTCCAGATACAGGGTGATGTGGCTCTGCAGACGAATCGGCCCGGTGAGGTACGTGCCGGGGGGAAAATAGATCGTGCCGCCGCCGCCGCTGGCCGCCATGTCAATGGCTTCACTGATCGTCCTGGTGCACGTTCTCTGGCCGTCGGGGGAAGCGCCGAGTTTGGCCACGTTGTACCACACCAGTGTGGAGTCGGGCTGTGCGGTCAGAGTGGGTGCGACAGCCAATGCGACGAGAGCCGCAAAGGCAATGAGTGTTGGCCGCATGGGTTTCACGTAACGTCCGTTCATAGAGTTCGCCTCCGTACTGGTTGTGGTCCTGAGTGCCACGGATCCCGTCATGGCGCGTATCATTAGGCCTGCGATTCGCGATGGCAACAACAGGAAATGCGTAGCGGGATGCTGTACCGGTCCAACGGCGGTACCACGGTGATAGATTCTCCTAGGTGATTTCTTGGTTTGTTCAGGCTGCCAGACGGGGTGTGACTCCGAGGGTCAGGAGTGCTCGCACGAACAGGTGCAGTGACACGGGCGGGTCGCCCGTTTCCACCATGGCGACGGGTAGCTGGCCGGTTTCCAGTACACCGGTTCGTGTCTCGTCTGACTCCGCCTGCGGCCCGCCAGAGGCGGGTAAACCTACAACGGAATACCGTTGGTGAGAAATTGATTCCCCGCTTTGGACGGTTTGCGAACCTTGCGTTTTGATCTTCCGAGAGTTGCCACTTACCGGCCAGCTTGCAGTCGCGCCAATGCGCTCTGCGCCTGGGTGAAATCGGGCCTGATCCATAGCGCCTCTTGGAATTGCGCGACGGCCTCCGTGGTTTCGCCCAGCGTAAACAGAGCATTTCCGAGGTTGTAGTGCGCCTCGGCGTAATTGGGATCGAGCTGCAGAGCCCGCTCGTAGTGGGTGATGGCGTCCTCGGTTTTCCCCGTTTGCGCCAACGCGACCCCCGAATTGGAGTACGCCTCGGCGCAACACTCCATGCTCGCCAATAGGTTAAACGCCACCGAGAAGCCGAGCAGGAGACTCCAGCCCCAACGCACCGCACGCCGCCAGACGGGCCAGCAAGCCCGCCCCGACTCCGAGGTCGAGGAGAGTGCGCGCTCCAAACTCAAGACGCCGATTACTGCCAGCAGCACCAGCGTGGGAAGGAATTCCAATTCATAACGGATGCACGCAGCCCAGAAGAGGCTCATGGTCAGCGTGCGAATCCCGAAAAGCACGGCTGCCACCCCCAAGAATCCGCACAACGTGGAGCGCGCGTCCACCGAACGACCACGCCACGCTCGCGGCACAGCCAGCGCCAGCCATACCAACGGGATGTTGGTCAAGACGCCAAAGGGATGCTCGACTCGTCCATAGCCCACGGGCAAGGGTGGCACGGTGATGTCACGCACAAAGGGAAACCGACTGCTCCAGTGCGCCGGCTCCAGAAAAAAGACCCGGAAGTTGAACCATAGATAGCGCAGACTGAACTGTTGAGAGGTGATCTGCCGGCCTCCGCCCAACTGGTAGCGCCAGCCGAACTCGAACGGACTATCGAATCGCAATGTATTGTAAAGCATCAGACCCAACCCAATGAGTGTGATCGGGACAGTCGCCGCCGTCAGCGCCGTCCAAATCGGGCGCCGCTCGCGCCACGCCTGGACCACCGGCACCAGCAGGATGACCGCACCGAACACCAAGGAAGGCCGGGCCCCCACCGCCAGTCCGTAGGCCAGGCTCGCCGCTGCCAGCCACCAGCCCCTCCGCTCCGTCTCGTGCATCGCCCTCCAAATCGCCGCCAGGGCCAACATCGTCAACGCATACCCACAACAGATGGATACCTCGTAGACATCACACCGCGCCAACAGCAACGGCGTGAACGTGGCCAAACCGAGTGCGAGCGTACCGGCCGCTGCCACGGCAACGCTGACTTCGGCAAAGTAACGCCGCCAGAGCGCGCACAACAGACCCACGCTGGCCAAGAAACCGACCACGCAAAAAATCACCCCGCCGTCCTTTTGGGACAGATAGTGGCCAGTCAGCGCCACATAGGGCCAGAACAACACCATGGCGGGCGTAACCCCAAAATAGAGGTAGAACTTCCCCTTGTAATAACTCAGGTCGAGCAATCGGTCAGGACCAGTACGAAACCGGGTATTGGCCGCTGGATCGTACGGGTTGATGAGCTGTGTCAGTGCGGGGGGCGCCTCTATTTTCAGGCTGAGCTGGCCGGCGCGAAAACCCTGAACCAACAGATTGTAGTAATTGTCAGCAGCGTTCGGCCTGGTCGATGTCACAAAGCCCGGGTGGGCGGTGAACGCATACACCCCGATGACCAGCGCGCACACTGCGGCCAGTGACTTCCACGCGTTCTTCATTGTGCCGCCGATTCTTTGGCCATAATTCTGGCTGCTTTGCCGCGAATAACCACCGCCTGCCTGCCAAACGTCAAGTCAAATCAGTGGTATCTTCCACCTTCGTAAACGTCGCGGCCTCGACAGCCCACCCCCTGAGCAGGTTCCCCAAGTGGTCTTCAGGCAACCAGACCTCGACACCACCAGCTTCATCCACCCATCGTGCGTAGTTTCTCAGTGCCTCTTGAAGGATGCGTGGTCGTGCCGATTTGCTTGCGCGAGCGCGAAAACGTGGCATAATGCGGAGCACAGATTTCGCCGATGTAGCTCAGCTGGTAGAGCAACGGTTTCGTAAACCGTAGGTCGTCGGTTCGATCCCGACCATCGGCTCCAGTTTTTTGATTCACGATGTGGCCGCGAAACAGTTTCGCGGCGGCAATTTTGGTCGTGCTAGACGGGGAGGTAGCGGTTCCCTGCACCAGCAACCCGCTATAGCTGGGTCGAATTCCTCGCCGCGGCGACGATGTGGGCGAGCAAACCACGGGGCGGCGTTGAAAGGCCGGGTCCGATGCAATGGTTGCCTGCGAACCCCGCCAGGGTCGGAAGACAGCAACGGTAAGCTTGATGTTCCATGTGCCGTCGGGTCGCCTGGCTGGAGCTTTAACCGCGGCGCGCAAGCCGATGTCGCTTGTCAACGTGAGGTGCACGGCCATTTTTCAGTCGGCAGGATTCGCGAGGTATAGGTAACCGAATGGCGCAACAATATCAGGTTCTGGCGCGGAAATGGCGCCCGCAACAGTTCGACGATGTGGTGGGACAGGAGCACGTGACCACCACGTTGAAGAACGCGATTGAACAAAACCGTCTCGCCCACGCGTACCTGTTTGTCGGCCCGCGCGGCATCGGCAAGACCTCCACGGCCCGCATTTTCGCCAAGGCGCTGAATTGCGTGAAGGGGCCGACCATCACCCCCTGCGACGAATGCGACAACTGCAAGGAAATCACCGAGGGCCGCTCGCTGGACGTGCTGGAAATCGACGGCGCATCGAACAACGGCGTCGAGCAGGTCCGCGAATTGCGCGACACGGTCCGCTATGCGCCGGCCCGCGGCAAGTTCAAGATCTACATTATTGACGAAGTCCACATGCTCACGACGCAGGCGTTCAATGCGTTGCTGAAGACGCTCGAAGAACCGCCCGCGCACGTGAAGTTCTTCTTCGCCACGACGGAACCGCAAAAGGTGTTGCCGACGATCCTGTCCCGCTGCCAGCGGTTCGATCTGCGGCGGATTCCCGCGAGTCTGATCGTGAAACACCTGAAGGCCATCGCCAAGAAAGAGAAGGTGTCGATCGATGACGCGGCGTTGGCCGCGATTGCGCGGGGGGCCGAGGGCGGTTTG
Organism: uncultured Verrucomicrobiae bacterium; assembly: GCA_963766065.1. Taxonomy (GTDB): domain Bacteria; phylum Verrucomicrobiota; class Verrucomicrobiia; order Palsa-1439; family Palsa-1439; genus Palsa-1439. The sequence goes on along the minus strand of CAVYAC010000053.1, from coordinate 35,273 downwards.
CGCGACGCCGAGAGCGCGCTGGACCAGTTGATCGCGTTTTGCGGGAACAAGATCGCCGAGAGCGACGTGTTGTCGGTGTTCGGACTCGTTGCCCATGACCAGATCGCAAAATTGACGGACGCGGTCATTGACGGTCACACCACGAAGGCGTTGAAGGTATTGAAAGAGTTGGACGATGTGGGCAAGGACCTGCAACGGTTGATGGCGGACCTGCTCGATCATTTTCGCAACCTGCTGGTGGTGACCTTGGGCGAGGAGGGGACCCAGTCGTTACAACTGCCGGAAACGGAGATCGACCTGTTGCGGGCACAGGCGAAACGTGTGGATGCGGACGCGGTGCTGCGCATCATCGACGCGCTGTCGGCCGCCGAAGGGCGATTGCGGTACGCGTTGTCCAAACGGATTTTCCTGGAGATTGCGCTGGTGAAGGCCGTCAAGGCCCGCGAATTGGTGGGTCTCGACGGTGTGTTGAAGAAGTTGAATGAATTGAAGGGGCAGGTGGTGATCGGCGCCAGCGCGTTCAGCCTACCCGTTGCGAGTGAACCCAGGGTCAACAAGTCGTCGCCGCCCGCGCCGCAACGTCACAGCAGCGAGGCCGCGCCGGCGGATTCGACGGTCTCGTTGGAGGATGCGTGGGCGTATGCGGTGGAGCACCTGGGGAAAGTCACCCCCATCGCCAAAAGTTATCTGGTCGGCACACGCCCATTGGGAATGGAGGGGAACGTGTTGGTGGTGGGGTTTGACCAGGAGTTTGCGGAGCGCAAGGAGTTTGCCGACCGTCCGCGCAACATCGAGGTGTTGCAGGCCAAGCTGAAGGAAAAACTGCGAATGGATGTGGCGCTGAAGTTCGAAGTGGTGAAGTCCGCGATGCCGGCGCCTGCCCGGACGCCGTCGGCACCGGTCAAAGGAGCGGAGCCGGTCAAGAAGAGCCTCGATGAATTCAAAAACGACCCGTTGATCAAGAAGGCGCTGGAGATTTTCAAAGGAACAATCGTCGAAGTCAGAAAGTGATGGTGGACCATGGCCGGACTCGGAAAATTCCTCAAACAAGCCCAGAAAATGCAGGCGGAAATGCAGCGCGTGCAGGAGGAACTGGCACAACGCCAGGTGGAAGCCACGTCGGGCGGCGGCGCGGTGAAGGCCGTGGCCAAGTGCGACGGCTCGATCGTGTCCGTCAAAATCGACCCCAAGGTGGTGGACCCGAAGGACGTGGAGATGTTGGAGGACCTGATTCTTGGGGCGGTCAGCAACGCGTTGCAGACCGCGAAGAAAACCCAGGAAGAAGAACTGGGCAAGGTCACCGCCGGCATGAACCTGCCCGGTATGATGTAGCGGCGCACCGCGAAATTATGATGAGGGAGATCTGATCCCATTCTGACGTTATCTGATCGGCCACGTTGGCCAAACATGATCGTGTATGTTTCAGGGTAGAGAAATCCCCCCAGTATTCACGCCCGACAACGAGCCCTATCTTGGGCTTGAGTCCGTGCTTTGGTTTGACCGAATCATTTGCTGGTCGATGGAGTCGAACACGCAGGTTGCTGCTTGGACACGCCGGAACTCGAAAGCGCTGACCCCACTGCAGCGGGCGGCATGTCAGATCATTCCTCAGGGAGTCGGCATCGCTCTGAGCATTCGGGAGTTGATTCGACAGGCGTACCTGTTCTCGGCTCTGATCCTCGTCCGCTCTTTGATTGAGCGTGCGGCTGTTGTCTCGTATCTGGATACGCATCCTGGCGCGGTATCCGAGTGGGAGAACGGTTGGCGTTACCGCGAGAGGCCCAATCTCGCCACGATGCTTGCTTCAATGGCAGGTGGTGTTCCCGTCGCAGAGGCACAGAAGATATCCGATGCTCACAACCATATGGTTCACGGAGACCCATTGAGTTGCATTAACAACCTCATCATTCTTTCAGATGGTGCCGCTGGCTACGCCAGCGGCAAGATACTGAACAATCCGAGGTTGTGCGACGAAGTAGCGATGGAGTCGCAATGTTATCTCGTGGTTTTGAGCGGTCGCATGTCCAGCATTTTTCCGGATGTTGTGATACAACGCCCTCCAGAAAAGGGCTGACCAAATATAGCCGGGGCTGCGGTATGCGTGCGCAAGCAGGGACGCTTGCGCCATCCAGTCGCGGCGCGGTGGGCCACCGCGCCCTACCACGGCGGGTGGTGCGCTTTTTCCAACGGTCGCACGGGAGCGCGACCCTCCAAGTGTCGAATTAGGACACGACCAGCCACTTCGCCTGCTTGTTTTCGCGCGTTGAAACAGGTACATGTTTACCGATGGACTACCCAACGCCCGTTCAGAATCTCATCGCGCAGTTCGCGCGCCTGCCCGGCATCGGCAAACGCAGCGCGGAGCGGATCGCGCTGCACCTGCTCAAGGCCAACGGCGATACCAACCGGCAACTGGCCCAGTCGATTCTCGATGCCAAGGCGAAGATTCGCAACTGCTCCCGTTGCGGAAGCTATACCGAACATGATCCGTGCGAGATCTGCGCGAGCCCGCGTCGCGACCAGAACTCCATTTGCGTGGTCGAAGGTCCCAATGACATTCTCACCCTGGAGCGCGCCGGTGTCCACAAGGGCGTATACCACGCGTTGATGGGGCGGATTTCGCCGCTGAACGGCGTGGGCCCGGAGCAACTGCGCGTTGCAGCGCTGTTGGAGCGCGTGAAGCGCGACAAGCCGACCGAAGTCATCCTGGCGCTGGGAGCCGACGTGGAGAGCGAGGCGACAGCCAGCTATTTGATTGACCAGCTCAAACCGCTCGGGGTGTCGGTCAGCCGGATCGCCCTCGGATTATCGGCGGGAAGTGCACTGGAGACAGCCGACGAAGTGACACTGTCGCGGGCGCTCGAAAGGCCGGCGACAGATGTAGTTGGTTGTATTGTCCCGCTCGCCGCGCCGCCTCAATGGTACGACGATGGGCTCAGCGACGGCGACGGCGCAGGGCGATTACACCACCCAGACCGGTGATCACGAGAAGCATCGTGGAAGGTTCAGGGATAAACTGCACCGCAATATCAGTCGAGCCATACGTGACGGTGTAGTCCGGTGTCACGGATCCGAATGTGCCTGAAACAGCAGAAGCGACGGCCACGGTATATACGTTACCGACGGCGCCGCCGGACAAGTCCAGGATACTGTTGGCGTTCAGGGTGAGATTGCTGGCCACGTTGAGCAGGTCTTCCTGACCCGCCAGAAGGCCGAGTTCGGCCGAGAACGTGCTATTGCTGCCAAGCGTGACGCTGCCGCCGACGTTAAGCGTCTGATACCCGAAGCCGGGCGCGAGTGTGCTGCCAGACAGATTGTTGAGCGAGTAGAGAATCGTGCCGTTGCCTTTGATGGTGCCGAAGTTCTCAATACCCGGGACGAGTTGGTGGTCGCGTACCCCGCGTTGGTTATCACATTGCCATTCTGGTCGGTATCAAACGCCAGCATGGTACCGCCGTTCATAAATACGGTGCCAAAATTGGTAGGCGCGCTTCCGGCAGTCCACGCGTTGGTCGTGCGCCGTAGTTCGAACGTGGCATTGGTGTTGATCTGAACGTAGCCAGTCGCGGCATTTTGGAAGCCGCCACCGGAGAAGGCGTTGCGCGAATCGATCCGGAACGTGCCGGCTTGGACGAAGATCGAGCCGTTGTTGAGGATGCGCTCATTATTGGAGCCGAAGTTGCCGACGAAGGCGCCTGTACCGGTACCGTTCATCACCACCGTGCCGATCGCGTTGTTGGTAAGCAAGCCGGTCTGACCGTAGTTGATCGACACGAGTTGGTTGCCGACGGGATTGAATTGAATCGTACCGGAGTTGTTAATCGCCGTCTGCCCGGAGTTGATAAACGTACTGAAGCCGCTGGTGGCGGAGGCGTTGGAGAGCACGAGCGTACCTTGACCGCCCGCGTCCAAGTTGAAATTGAGGCTCGAATTGAAGCCGAAGTTCGCGTTGCTGACGATGAGTAATGTCCCGCTCTGGCCGATTTGGAAGCCATTGCTCAAAACCATGTAGACGCCGGGGGCTTGCTGGACGGTAACTGACGCACCGCCAAGGGGGTTGGAAAGGATGAGCATATTAATCGTGTTCGTGGTATCGACGGCGCTCGACCCACCCATGTTCGTGATGAGTTGGGACGAGATGAGATCGTTGGTGATGCGCACGGTATCGGTCCGCGCGGGAGGAAAGCTGCCGCTCCAATTGCCGGAGCTGTTCCAGTCAAAAGTGCCGCCTGAGGTGGTTGTCCAGCTGGAATCGGCGAAGGCGGTGTGTGCACACGCCGCGACAATGCCAGCGGACGCAAGAACAAGTAGAAAAGTAGAAAGTTTACTGCGCATGATCCATCTCCCGTATACGGCTTTTCTCACTTTGCCCAAATAGCACCAAATCAATGGATTGGTACTTTCACCGCCCAACTTTGTACCGTAAAAGGGTTTAGCAGGTCAATGCACTCCGATATACATTTTCGGCCCTGCTGTATACGTTCCCCTGTTTTTTCACCAGTGTTGCGGGATTATCGCCGCTTCGCTACAGTGTTGGGGCCGATGAAAGTCAGAAACCGGGAATACCGAGCGGTTTGGAGGGAGGGTCGCAACGTCGTCGTGATCAATCAACCGTTGCTCCCCCACCAGTTTACGTTATTGCGGTTGAAGAACCACCGTGAAACAGCGCGGGCGATCCAGACGATGGTTGTGCGCGGTGCGGGCACCATCGGCGCGACGGCAGCCTACGGTCTGGCCCAGGCATATTCCGAGGGTGTGGACATCGACCGGGCGTATCGCACGTTGCTCGAAACGCGACCGACGGCAGCGGATTTGAAACACGCCCTCGACCGTGTTCGACGCCGCGCCACATCGGTGAAAGAAGCGGTGGCGGAAGCGGAAGCGATTGCGGACGAATACGTCGACCGCGCGAAACGAATTGCCAAAATCGGCCTTCCGCTGATCAAGAATGGGACCCGTGTGTTGACGCACTGCAATGCCCGGCTGGCTGGCACTGGTCGAACTGGGGGAGCGCGCCTGCGCCGATTTATCTGGCGCATCGCAGGGGACGGAAGGTATTCGTGTGGGTGGATGAGACGCGCCCGCGCAACCAAGGGGCGAACCTGACGAGTTGGGAATTTCTCCAGGAAGGCGTGCCGCACAAGATCATTGCGGACAATGCGGGCGGTTTCTACATGCGGCGGGGCGAAGTCGATTTGTGCATCGTGGGCGCCGACCGCATCGCGGCCAATGGCGACGTGGCCAACAAGATCGGGACGTATCAGAAGGCCGTGCTGGCGCACGAGAACAGCATCCCGTTTTACGTGGCCGCACCGAGCTCGACGATTGATTTGACGTGCCGCAGCGGCGATGACATCCCGATTGAAGAACGCGATGAGGATGAAGTGCATTTCGTTTCGGGCCTGACCGCCGGATCGAAGCTCGCCCGCGTCCGCGTGTCGCCACGGCGCGCGGCGGCGGGAAACCCGGCGTTTTACGTCACGCCAGCCCGATATATCACGGGAATTATCACGGAGCGGGGGATTGTGGCGCCGGGACAGATTCGACGGCGGTTCGGGAAATAGCACGATCATGGGCGAGGTCTACGTTGGAACAAAGTTTCGTACGGTATTCGCGCGGCGCGCCGTGTCCGGCGACGAGCGGCTGGGCGAGTTGCTGAACTGGTGCCGACGGTGGGCCGCGCTGGGGTTGGTCGGCGACACGGTCGGCAACCTCAGTTTCCGCACGGTGAACGGGTTTCTCATCAACCGCACGGCGGGCGACCTGGGCGGGATCACGCGGCAGGAATTTGTCGAGGTGGTTGACGCGGAACCGGATCGCGCCGAATTGACAGTGGTGGGCTTGTACGAGCCGTCGAGCGAAAGCCTGATGCATGCGGGTATCTACGCGGCGCGCCCCGAAATCAATGCGGTGTTCCACGGACACAGCGATCGGTTGTTGGCGGAAGCGGAACGGTTGGGGCTGCCGATGACCGCGCGCGAACAGCCGTACGGGACGACGGAACTGGTCTCGGAGATTTTGAGCGCGCTGGATGGACACCGGTTTGTGGTCATGCGCAATCACGGGTTTGTTTCGTTCGGAACGACGATGAAAGAAGCGGGGCGGGAAGCGGAGGAGATTTTGAGGCGGGTATGAACGGGATTGATGCGGTCGTTTTTGATTTGGGCAACGTGCTGATCGCGGTGGATGAGCGGCGCGCAATGGAGCGTATGGCGGCGCGCACCGGCAAGACGCGGCAGCAAATTGGGGAGTATATTCGCGGCACGCCCCACGAACACGAATTGGCCCTGGGCAAACTCTCGAAGAAGCAGTTTTTCCACACCGTGGCCACGGACCTCGGCTTCGACGGCCCGTACGACGAGTTCGCGTTGATTTGGAGCGAGGTTTTCACCCCGATCGAGCCGATGATCGCGCTGGCGGAATCGTTGAAAACGCGCGTGCCGCGGTTGCTGCTGTCGAATACCAACGCCATCCACATGGACTACATTTTCGAACATTACGCGTTTCTGCACGATTTCGACGCCCACGTGCTTTCGCACGAGGTCGGTATGCTCAAACCCGATGCGGCCATCTACCGATATACGCTGGAGAAATACGGTTTGGCGGGGGAGCGGACGGTGTTTCTGGACGATCTGGCCACCAACGTCGAGGGCGCCCGCCGCGTCGGGATGCAGGCCATCCATTTCCAGAATCCCGACCAGGCGCGCGCAGAGTTGACGAAACTGGGCGTGTCGCCTATATAAAGACGCATCACTTTCAGGTTCCGCAGTAGCTCAATGGTGGAGCAGCGCACTGTTAATGCGCGGGTTGTAGGTTCGAGTCCTACCTGCGGAGCCAATTTCGTCAAAATACGGACTTATCTTCCCCTCGTGCGCGATCCTTGAGGCTAAGCCACTTGCGTAAAGCGACATGTTAACCAAATACCATTTAGTTCGTATTTTTGATCTGAAAACGCCCTCTTGGACAGGGGCCTTGTCCTTTTCGGGGTCGAAGTGTTTAACAGTGATCTCCCTGATAATGAGGCGCAACAACTCCTTCTGTTCCTCGGGCGGGAGGCTGTCCACGACCATCTCGAAGCGCAAAAGCGCGTCGGCTATCCTGCAACCGATATGTTTTCACAAAACCATTCGGGAAGTAACACTTACCGGCCCGGTTCGTTGTTACCCTCAAAAAAGTTTTTGCAAGAACCGCTCAACTTCGCCCTTCCGCGACCGTTGACAAACCACACAGATGTGCGGCTTCGATGGCGTGAAACCTCGTTGGCTGTATGGGCCATTATCTGCGATTCCGCGTTTCGCATCGGTCAACGCAGGTTTGTTGAAAGTCGGATCGAACACATACAGCGCTTGTGGTGCTTGGCGCACCGACGGAAACGTCTTCACTCGGTCGTCGAGGTCCGCTAACACTGTCGCCTCCACGCCCGCTAGCAGACGCAACGGTCGTTGGGTCGGTTTGTTTTCCACACGCAAGTTTCTCCGCGTGATGCTAGCGGTCGAAAGTCGCCGAGAACGTACTTCTGGGCACACGAGACATCGGGCTCACAGATAGTGGAACCGGTCACGGTGGAGACGAAGTTGTTCGGCGTTGAAGGCGTCGCCGTCGTCGAGATTGGCGCTCATGAACACCGGCGGGGTCACGCCGCGTTGGACAAGCACCTGCACGGTTTCGACCACAATGGCGTTGGCCAGGGCGCCAGCCGGTCACGGACGAAAGCGGACCAACCTTCTGTCGGAAACCCGTGATTTCCACCGCCGCGTCGCCACGCGGGGCGCCGTTATCGACGACAACGTCAACCAACTCAGCGAGTCTCTTCCCGGACGGATGCCGGCTCGTGACGCCGTCACTGTAGGTGAGCGAGGTGATGGCGATGGTCTTGATGCCCTTCTCGCGCGCGAGCAACGCCATGTCGATGACGACCGCGTTGCGGCCGGATGTCGAGGTGAGGATCAAAACATCACCGGCCTTCGCGGCGGAATGCGCCAGGAGTTCGCGTCCCAGCCCAACGACGCGCTCCAGTTGCGAGGTCAGGGTCAACGGTCGCACGCTCAGATTCATGCCGTGCGGGTAGATCGGATTCACCAGCATCAGCCCGCACGGTGCGATAGACCATCTCCTCCGTGATCATGAACGAGTGGGAAGCACCAAATGAGAAGAGGCTGCTGCCGTTGACGATGGTGTCCGCCAACAGGTGCGCCGCGGCTTGGATCCGGGGCAATTGGGTGTCGATCAGTTTCTCCAAGGTGTCACAGGCGGTCTGGAGGTAGTGGCGGGCCGACATATTAGTAACCTCGCGCTTTGAATTGTTCGATGGCCTTCTGGTAGAAATCCGCGCCGCCGTCACGGTTGACGCTCATGAACACGGTAACCGGCTGTCCGAGTTGGGCCATCTTCTCCATCACCGAACCGAAGATCAGATGACCGGCGACGGCGTTGGCCACACCCGAAACCGGGAGGAGCCTGACCTCGTAGCCAGGGATCTCGACGGCCGCGTCGCCGTAGGGGGCGCCGATGTCGATGACCACATCCACCACGTCACATAGCTTGCGGCCCGATGGGTGCGCGGACGCGACCTGTCGAGTGTACGCCAGCGCCGTTAGCCCGATCGTCTTGACACCTTTGTCATGGCAGGCCAGCGCGAGTTCGATGGGGCCATGATTTCGTCCCGACACGGAGCCGATCACCATCACGTCACCCGCGCGCAGGTTACTGGTGGCGACAACCTGCCGGGTCTCCTCCACGTCGGCTAGGGCAGCCGCCAAATGCGGACGATCCGGGACCGCGATGTGTCGCGAGAAGCCCTGAACGGCGGCCAAACCGCCGGCGCGACCGATGAAATCGCCGTGGATACCGTGGCCGATTTCCGCGCAATAGATGGCCCCCTTGTGGGTCAGTGCCTGAACGATCAGGTTGGCGGCTTGATCAATCGCCGGCAGTTGTGTCTACTCGAGGTGTGTCAGGATGCCGCGTACGGCATCGAGGTATCGGTGGGGTGTCTTCGTAGTCATTGGTCCGCGTCTTCTCGGAGTGCCGTCGCGAGCAGTGTCTGACGAATGGTGTTGACCGATTCGGGGCGTAGTTCGCGCCACACACACAGCGCGTTGCCCAACACCGGCGCGGTCGGGCACCGCGTCGGGGTGAGACACGGCGCTCGTTCCCGGAGCAGGCGGCAGAGGTGGTCCCAGAAAACATCCGAATTCACTGCGACGCTGCCGGCCCGACGAGGACGTACTCTTCCCGCGCGATCTGGAGTTGATCGAGCAGGTCACACACGGTCTGGCCAATGGCCGCGGCCGCGTCCTGCAACAGGCGGATGGCCTGGGCGTCACCCCGTCGCGCTTCTTCATCCACAATCTTCGCCAACGATGCCAGCGCGGATCGATCTTGTGGCATGAGGCTGAACGCAACAAGGCGGTGGAGACGGTCGCGATCATGGGATGGCGCCGATTGCGTTTGCGGGGCGATTGCCTCCGATTGACGCGGGGACGCGTCCAGCATCAGAAGCTCGCATGCCGCGAAGATTCGCTCCTTCAGGCTGGTCGGGTGGCCGGGGTTCATCGCGGCCCGCGCGGTGGCCCGCAAGGCCTGTAAACCAATGGAGTAGCCGCTGCCAAAATCACCAAGCACCGGGCCCAACCCATCCAGTGCCAGCTTCCGACCCTGCCGTGTCTGCCCGCTCACCAGTGCGCCCGTCCCCGCCACGATCACCACGCCGCTGGTTTCCCCCACGAGCGCCAACGGCCCGTCCGATTGCGTCAGCGGCCACGCGCGCACCCTCTCCGCACGATCGGGATCGATGAGGCCCGCCGGCAACGCGGTGCCGAAGGTGGCCACGTGCAATTCGTCGAATGTATAGCGACCCGTAGCCGCCGCGGATGCGGCACGGGCGGCCTCCAGGCTTCGTCCGCTCAGACCCGGTCTGCTGCACATGGCCGTAGCCGACCACCGACCCGTCGTCAGATACCAACGCCGCGTCGCACTTCGACCCTCCAGGGTCGAAAGCGAGCACAGCCCGTTTCAAATGCATTGTCATTGCCGCGTGTTGCCATTTCGCCGGACCGATTCTCCAGCTTCTTCATCTCCGTCGCTCTTGCGAGGACTGTTTTGTGTCTAGATGAGTGCAGCGCCATGACCGTGTCAAGCAGGACTTGGAACCGAACTTGGAACCGAGCCGACTGCCACGGGGAACGATCAGCGCGCACGGCCCATGGATCGGGCGTCAGGAGCCATCGTCGGCCTTGCGCTAGTGTTAGAGAATTGTCAGTTGGGCAGGAGTTGGTAAAGAACAAGGGCTCAACCCAAACCGAGCAAGGAATGGAGTCGAGCCCATGTCAGAGACCTATGCGGTCTCCATATCGGTCAGCCTGACGGTACGGGGACGGTTCACCAACGTCAAGCATTTGGAGGAAGCGGTGCAGCAGCAAGTTCAACAAGCCGCGCAACAGTTCTATGCCCAAGCCGTGGCGGCCTACCAGCGGCAGTGGCTGGCGGCGCATCGGGAGCGCTATCAATCGGTGCGCTGGCGCCAGCGGCAATTACTAAGCCCGTGGGGCGAGCTGGCGCTGCCGGTGCTGATGGTGCGGGAGCGCGGTCGGTCTCGAGGCGGCTATCACAGCTTGGGCAAGGTGCTCTGGCGCGGCAAAGCCACGCGGTTGTTAAGCCCGCAGGTGGAACGGCAGGCCTTGGAAGCCGCCACGGGGCAGAATTACCGACCGGCGGCGCGCCAGTTGAGCCAGCGCTGCGGGGCGCGGGTGTCGCACTGGGCGGTGTGGCGATGCGTCCAGTATTACGGGGCCAAACTCCAGGACCAACTGCAGCGGGACTGGTGGCCGGACCCGCCGCGTAAGGTGGCGGCGGAGGTGGTGGTGACCGAGGTGGACTCGACGTGGTTGAAGTGGCAGCGGCGGGGGTGCGGCCACGAGGGGCCGCAGCATTTCCTCATGCATTTGGGGCTGCATTACACGGGCCGCAGCCGCCGCCTGGATCAGCGGGGTCGTACCGACGTGAGCCTGGACCAGAAGACCTGGTTGGTGGGCACGGGCAGCCTCGGTGAGTTCGGCACGCGCCTGCGCCGCCACCGTGACCGACACTATCCGGCGGGCCGGGGTCCCGCTCCCTGACGGTGCTGCTGAGCGATGGCGACGAGGGACTGAAGTGGGTGCGGGAACGCGAATTCCCCGAGACACTGTGGCTGCTGGATCGCTGGCACATCGGCCAGAAGGTGCGCGAGTTTGTCGGCCCGGATCAGGCCGCGTGGCGCTCGATCATGGCGGCGGTGTATGCCCACGACAGCGAAGCGGCCTTGGAGGCGCTGCGGTCCATGGAACCGGCCTCCGACGACCCGCGCCGCGAGGGCTTCCACGAACTCTTCGGCTATCTGCTGGGCCATCGGGACGGCATCGATGCCTTCGGTCAGATCCCCAAGCGCTACCGTCAGCGCCACGGGTGCCTCGGCCCGGTGGTGCGGGCGGGCAGCGGCGCGGTCGAGAAGAACGTCGAGGTGCACATCAACCGTCGCTTCAAACGCCAAGGGCGCGGCTGGAATCCGGTGCGCGCCGACCGCCTGGCCCAATTACGCTGGCTGCAGCAGGACCACAGAAACTGGAATCACTGGTGGAACAACGTCTGCCTCACCACCACGAAAATAAACCCGGGTTGGCCCACCACTGACAATTGACAAACAGTACCCGGCCTTGCCAGTGGCGCTGTTTCTGCTTGCAGAATGGCGTGACTTCTGATATTTTCACTTTATGAATTTTAGTGGGTCATCGGCTGGTCATGATGAACGGAGCGCCACGGCGGGCGTTTCCCCCGTTCCCCGCACTCACAGCACGACCGCCCGCATTTCACCCGCAGGTCTGATGGCCATGGTCGGTGTCTTCTGCTTCGGATTGGCGACCACCGCCGTTGCCTATGATGATTTTGAGTCGTACACGAACGGACAGGTGTTGGCGACGACGACCAGTAATGTTGTGGCGGGGTCGCAGTGGGGACGTTTTGGCGCCGCGACTGCCAGCAATCCCACCGCGGTGACCAACGCCGGCGTGAACGGGTCTGTGGCGGCCGTGTACCCGCTGAATTGGATCCTCGGCAATAACGGCAATCTGGAATTCTGGTTCTATGACACGCTCGCGTTGACTTCTGCGCCCGGGGTTTCCGTGAGTCTGCACATCGACACACAGGTTCTCTCGAATACCGTGGTCGAGGCTGCATTCGAGGAAACGAACGGCACGGTTTGGCAGACGACCGTTGGGCAGGTGCTGACGAACACAACTTACATGAATTTCGTCTTCGATTTCACCTCGAATGCCATGACGCAGGCAAGTGGCACCGGCACATTCAATCTCAATGCCATCAGGGATCTGCGACTCCGGTTCGTGAACAACGGGGGCACAGGTACGCAACAGGTGTATGTCGATAATTTTGGGGCCGTGACGTCAACGAATCAGACTCTGCTGACCTCACGGGGTCTGTTCACGCAGAATGCCATTTGGTTGTCAGGTGGGTACACGTACTCAAACCAGATGATTAACCTGGTTCCGGCGCTGGCCCAAAACATGCAATATCTGGACAAAGTGACCGTCTGGTTCGTCAACTCGACCACGGTAGGGACCAATGGTGTTCTGAACGATCCCAGCTACCAATTCAGCCACGTCACGAACTTTCTGGATGCGGTCAATTCGTGGGAAATCCAACATGGACAGCGGTTCGTCTTGGCAGCTTGGTTGAATGCGAACATCAACCCGCCCGGGTTGGACGTGACCAATCCGACGGTGCGAAGCAATCTGGTGGTCGAATGCGAGAAGCTGGTCTCCACGACCGTCCCGGGCAGTTATGTGGCAGGGGCCAAGCGGACGTTTGACGGGGTTCATTTTGATTTCGAACCATCCGGGGGCAATAGCAACATTTTTAACGGTTTGCTGCTGCTGATGAACCAGGTGCGGGCGGGGTTCACTAGCGTGGGACTGACCAACGGCGGGTATATCAGTTTTGCTTCGGAGCGTTATCAGGCGAACAGCAGCAGCACAGCGAGGTGGACGCAGGATAATTATTACGATATGGGGCAGGAGGTGAATTCGCTGGGAGTGATGTTGTATGACACCACGATTACCAGCATCAGCGAGTTCCAAGGCGTGGTATGCGATAACACCACCAGCATCGTACAAGCGGTTTCGGGTGCTTACTGGAATAACAATGCCACGCATCCGGCCCCCACCAATCATCCCTTGGTGTATATGGGATTTGCCGCCTATCCGACCGACAGCGAACATTCTCCGAGCACTGAAAATATCACCAACGCCGCAATCGGGGCGGATTGTGGTCTGACCGCCATGATCAACAGCGGCGATACTTCGGTGAATTACTTCGGGGGGGCCATCGTGTTTGACCAAACGGACGGCACCGGCAACGATGGTTCTGCCAGTTACACCAACGACTGGGAGCGGTTCCAAGAATACTGGCTCTGGGGCTGCCTCGATTGTTCGCTGGGGTCCAGTTTTGCGTATACGATTAGCACGACCAATTCTCCGTCGAGCGGTGGCTCAACGAGCGGTGGCGGCACCGCGTCTTATGGCTCGAACGTAACCGTCTGCGCGACGGCCAACGCCTGCTATAGCTTCTCAAACTGGACGGTGAATGGCACTGCGGTCAGCACCTCGGCGTGTTACACGTTCACGGCCGTCACCAATGAAGCGTTGGTGGCCAACTTCTCTCCCATTGCTTCGTACACCGTCGCGACCGCCAGCTCGCCGGCGGGGGGCGGCTCGACCACGGGCGGAGGAACGGTGGCCTGTGGCTCGAATGTAATGGTGTGCGCGACGCCCAGCGCCTGCTACAACTTCGTGAACTGGATCGACCAGAACAGCAATGTCGTCAGTACATCTGCTTGCTACAGCTTCACTCCCAATGCCAATTCCAATCTGACGGCCCATTTTGCCGTGGTCTCTCCATATATGATCAGCACGACCAATTCGCCGGGCAGTCGGTGGCTCGACCACCGGTGGAGGGACGGTGGCCTGTGGCTCGAATGTGACGGTGTGTGCGACGCCCAACACCTGCTACAACTTCGTGAACTGGACCGACCAGAACAGCAATGCGGTCAGTGCATCCGAGTGCTACACCTTTACGGCGGCGGCCAATGAGACCTTGGTGGCCAATTTCGCGGTGAACGGTGGCTCGGTCGGCGGCAGCCTGACGACGCTTTGGACGTTCACTAACGGTGTGGATGGTGCCAATTCATACGCCACGCTGGTGCAGGGTAGTGACGGCAATTTCTACGGCACAACGTCCGGGTCAGGATCGGGACCGAGCGGTAACGGCAGCGTGTTTCGGATCACACTGAGCGGCAGTCTGTCGAATCTTCACTCCTTTATCGGCAGCGATGGGGCCAATCCATCTGCCGGGCTCATCCAAGGCAGTGACGGCAACTTCTACGGGACGACCTACGGCGGTGCGAGCAACTACGGCACTGTCTTTCGGATCACGACGAGTGGCAGCCTGACGACGTTGTGGACGTTCACCAACGGCGTGGATGGCGCCAATTCATACGCCACGCTCGTGCAGGGCACCGACGGTAATTTCTACGGCACGAAACGTCCGGATCGGGGTCGGGACCGAGCGGTAACGGCACCGTATTTCGGATCACACCGGGCGGCAGTCTGTCGAATCTTCACTCCTTTGTCGGCAGCGATGGGGCCAATCCATCTGCTGGGCTCGTGCAGGGCAGCGACGGCAGTTTCTACGGCACGACCTACGACGGCGGGGCGAACGGCTACGGCACGGTATTTCGGATCAATGCGGGTGGCAGCCTGACGACGTTGTGGGCGTTCACCAACGGCGTGGATGGCGCCAATTCATACGCCACCCTCGTGCAGGGCACCGACGGTAATTTCTACGGCACAACGTCCGGATCGGGATCGGGCCCCGGCGCAAATGGCACCGTGTTTCGGATCACACTAGGCGGCAACCTGACAAATCTTTGGGCGTTCACCGGTTGCAGCGACGGGGCGAATCCGGGGCCGGGCTCGTGCAGGGCAGCGATGGTAATTTCTACGGCACGACCTACGGATCGGGTTCGGGACCCAGCGCGAACGGTACCGTGTTTCAGATCAGTCCGAATGGCAGCCTGACGACTCTACACTCCTTTATCGGTAGCGATGGGTACAATCCATATGCCACACTCGTGCAAGGGATCGACGGCAGTTTTTACGGCACGACCTACGATGGCGGGGCGAACGGCTACGGCACGTTGTTCAACATCTCAATCCCGCTCAATCCTTCCGGCCAATCAAATTTCCGCGATCCAGGTTGGGGGTTCCAACGTCGTTCTTACCCTCCCCTCGGTGGCGGGCGAGACTTATCAGTTGCAGTTTAGTAATTCGATGAACCCGTCCAACTGGACCAACGTCGCCGGCGGGTCCATCACGAACTGTATTGGTGGCCCATTGTCGCTGACCAACTTCGGCGGGGCCTTGCAGCCGCAAGGGTTTTATCGGTTTGACATCACCCCGTGAGAATTCAGAATCGGTAGCGGGGCCGTGACTTGGTGAACAATCCCCGGCGGCGCTCCTCTCCGAGCACGGTTTCAGTCGATAACCGGTTGATAATCAGCTTGTGGGTGCTCGAACTGAAGTCCCGCCTCTTTTGAATCAACCATTCTACGCGGCTTTCCCTGACGAAAGATGACCGTTCGTCGTTCCTGCATCAGACGCAGAGGGTCGGACACATCATCGGCGGTCAAACGCTTCCCGAATTTGCCGAGAAAGGTGCTCGCTGGGGGCAAAGTAGAGCTGCCTCAGCCGGTGGATTCCGCCATCGAGCAACAGGTTGACCCCGCGCGTAGACATTTCCACGGGGAAGTTGCGATCCGTTCCCGGGCAGCAGATTGGCTTGCATGGCGTCGCGCAGTCGTTTCACGAAAGCGGGTGACGGTGGCTCCTCGTCGAAATGCACGACCAGTTTCTCCGGGGCCAGGTAGTTAACGATATGCGAAAAGTTCTCTCCCAGATCGAGCACGAACTCCCGTAGTTGCCGATCGGTCATCTCTGCCAATGTACGAGGCCGATTGCCATTCGGATAATGTGTGACAAGCCATCGAGTAAAGAGTTGATCCAGTTCTCCCGCGCCGCCACCCGCACCGGGAAACAACTTTCCATCCAGCACAATGCCGGTCCCCAATCCCATCGCGGTCTGTTTGCGGTCGCTCCCACTTGCTCCGTGGATGGCCAACAAGATGAGATGTTGGTTCTCGCGGCTCAACCCCGTGCACTTTTCGCCCCAGGCGGCCAACCGGGCGTTATTCTCGACCAGGATCAATGGCGGGGAATCCTTCCACAGTTTGGAGAGTTCCGCTCCCAGCGGGTATTGCTTCAGCCGCCAGTTGTGTGAAAACGCAATCTCACCTTTGATCGAATCCACTGTGGCGGCCAGAGATACGACGACGCCCCGGAGCGCAAAAGACCCCACCTTCTGGGCATTGGAGAACTGGCTGATGACGCGCTGCAGTTCAGCGATGGCGTCGTCAATCGTCGAGCTGTAAGGGCGGTCTACGCCATGCAGGAGGTCTCCGTGGTAGTCATAAACACGGTAATAATTGTGTTGGTTGCCAAAGTACGCAACCACGAAAGCCCCAGCATCTTCCGTGAGCTTCCACAAAATCGTGCCCCGTCCCTTCCCAGTGGAGAAGTTGCCACAAGGGCGGACCAGTCTTGCCCGATGCATCTGTTCCATCACATTGAAGATGGACGTGCGTTTGAGGTGTACCAGGGGCATTAATTGCGCCTGACTGATCATCTCGACGCTGGCCATCGCGTGCAAAATCGCCACAGCGTTTTTCTCCGTTTTGCCATTCGAAAGCATATGATCCAAACGTACTATGTCACAAGAGACGCGAGCTTGTGAAGCACTCTTGTGATCTGCGGATCTTCCTGACCAAAACCGGTTCAATCGCCCGTTTATGGCCGGTTGATGGCGGTCAGCATTCGTACGCTGACGATGTGCAGGTCTGGAGCCCTCAATGGGCTCATTCCGGGAAAAGTGGGGTCATGGCGTAACGGCTGTTTCCAGACTGTTGCTCAGGCTGCCGTAATGATGATGCATGATGCCGCCAATGCCCGCTTCGTGTGACGCCCAGTCTTCGAGTTCATGGCGAACCCGCAAATATTCAGATGTTGGCAGGCCGTAAAAACTGAGAGGGGTGTCGGCGGGGTTGTGCGCTTTGCTGTGCAACAATCCCGGCAACACCTGCTTGCCGATTTTGACCGCGTACTCTCTCTCACTTTCGACGATTCGTTTCACCTCCTCCGGATCCCTGCGGTAGGACATCAACGTAACGGAATCCGTCAGATCTTGGATATGCTGGCTGAAAGGCTTGGTCTGCCCCCCGAATTCAACCTTGAGATCCGGCTTGTGCCACCAGAACGGAATATCGACCGACAACTTAATTCTCGGTGCCGCTTTTGCCTCCGACACCAGTGTTTCCCGTATTCTCTCCAAGCAGCCGAGGTAATCTCGCATGATTTTCTCGCGAATCGGGCCACCTTGGCGCCATTCCGCCAGAGTGTGCGGCTCCACATCATATTTGACCCCTGTGAACCGCAAACCCACCGGCAACCGGTTGTTGAATTCAATGATCGCCTGCAATTCGGCAAGTGTTGCCGGGTAATTTGTCTCGAAAAACATCCTCTGCGAGCCCCGTAAAGCGCAAATGGATACCTTCGCCTCGGCCGCACGCGTCAATAAATCCGTCAACTCGTCTGGATCAACGACTGACGCCCGACCGTCCTTCTTCTCAATCTGAACAGACACATCCAGGTGGTTGAACTGATGGTCACGGCAGAACTTGAGTAACCGCGCCCGTTGCTCGACGGTTTGGTAGGTTTCCTCATGCCATACCCACATGCCCGAAACGATCGGCTTGGACAGCGAGTTGTCCTGTCCCCGGGCCAGCCCACCCAGCAAAAGCCCAATCAGGGATAGCGTCAGGGTGAGCGACTTGGTCACCTTTGCCTTGGAGGAAGAGGTGTTACTTAACATCTATCTCTCGCATGGGCCCGATTACGGAGTGGATCAGCAGCTCCGACCGAAACCTGGAACGGGGCACGTGCACATCCTTGTCTACACAACAAAAAACTGGTGCCACTTGCGGCACGCGCCGCAAGTGGCACTGTTTGGCAAGTACGGTGCGCAGGGTTTTAGCTTCGGCGACGGCGAATCAGACCGAGACCGGCACACAACCCAAGTCCGAGCAGCGCAATTGTAGACGGCTCTGGTACGACTTCGAGATTGTCCGCGTAGACTGCTTGCACGCCCGACCCGTCTCCATTCACGAACCGAAACCGCACGTCCTTCACCTGAGTGAGATCAAGCGGCCCCGACCCGTTCGCCAGGCCCATTGCCGTCGAATTAAGCGCAAACGAGAAGGTCCGGTAGCTCGTGTTGGTCAGCACTTCAGCGTTGGCGAACAGTGTTTGATAGATGGTATCAGCGGAATTGGTTTCCTCCACGACCGCCTCCACCAACGTGTTGGAGGTGAAGGTCCCTGAGATATTGCTAACGCACAGGTCCATGTCCAAGGCCGTGTACGCGGACAAGTTGGGAGTCGTTGGGTAGTACAGCAAATTGCCATTGTTGCCGGCGCTGTAGCCGAGCACGTAGTCCATGGCGATGCCACCGCTTTCTCCGACACCCGCTTTGGCAACCGGATTGTCATCTGTGGCAGCACCAAACCGTCCCCACGGGGACCCAGACACATCGTCGGCGGTGGCGTTCGCCAAGAGTTGATTGTTGGTGTACTCTTGGAAGTTGTCGAGCACCAGTTGGGCTTGTGACGCGACACCGAGACCCAAGAGGACGATGGCCACCGACATCACTCGCAAACCAAGTTTACCTGAAGTATTCATGCGCACTCTCTTCACCCTATATCCTTTCCGATTGTTGGACGCTTCTTTGGTTACTCTCCGGGTCCGCCCAACTCTTCTCCGAACTGTTGCCCGCAGAGAACGTGTGCCAAAGTGCAAGATCTGCAAATCTCGACGGCAGATTTTTCATGGCTCCACACATGTCCCGCTCACCCTACTCGCCTGCAAGAAGTCGAAAGTGAAATTGACACTTGACTTCTTTCATAAAAAGAATTATATGCTTGCCCCTGTGAGTAAGTCAACAACAAAAGAACGCGATTCCGTCAACCCGGCATTTACGGCGCCACACCGGCGAAATCGACTGGAGAAGGGTTTCATGAAGAAAGCCAACGCCTTCACACTCATCGAATTACTGGTGGTCATCGCCATCATTGGCATCCTGGCCGCCATGTTGTTGCCCGCCCTGAACAGGGCCCGATCGGCGGGCAAAAAAGCTGTGTGCGTGGGCAACCTCCGGCAAATCGGCATCGCCATCCAAATGTATGCCCAA
Organism: uncultured Verrucomicrobiae bacterium; assembly: GCA_963766065.1. Taxonomy (GTDB): domain Bacteria; phylum Verrucomicrobiota; class Verrucomicrobiia; order Palsa-1439; family Palsa-1439; genus Palsa-1439. The sequence continues at coordinate 15,869 of CAVYAC010000053.1, read as the reverse complement.
GACTTCAATGATCACACACCATTCTCGATGGGTCCGACCACGGCGAACGGGACTTATAGCATCTATCCCTGGTGCGTATTCCTCGTTCCTTATACGGCGAAGACCGAGGGAGTACCGCAGACGATCTTCATCTGCCCCGAGCAACCCATACGGTTGCAGGTGTCGGCGACGTACCTGGGCGCTGACCGAACCTATTCCGCAAATCCACTGGTCTTCGGGCCCCCATTTGAGAACAACTCGTTCCAGCCTCCTGGCAACAAGCCGGTAAAATTGACAGACATAGGAAGAGCTTCCCAAGTGATTCTGGTGGCGGATTCAAATCAAGTTCAAGACGACAATTGGGGTTCCGAGGCTTACTTTGAGGCCTATCCCTTCGACGACACGAGCATCGGAAGCCATAGCCCGTCGGACGTGATTCCGCTTCCAACAACTTATGTTAACGTAGACGATCCCCCTGACGGGGGCGGGCGCGTGCGCTATCGCCACACCAACGTCGCGAACGCACTCATGATCGACGGGCATGTCGAAAGCATCCCGCTCGGCAACCTGACCTACGGGAATGTTTTCCCCTCGCCGTAAAGCCGCCTCGAGAAATCCGTAACGTCAACCTCGGCACGGGTCTGGCCGACTCCCGCTCCGTGGTGGGAACTTGGCATGGGGACGTCCCTCTAAGTGGCTGCCGACGTGTGGCCCGCTCTTTCAGCGGGAGACGGGGCTCCTCCTCCACCCAACAGAATCAAACACAGCAATTAAGATCTCTGTCTCGATCGGCTACTTGCTTGCCACAGGGACTTCGCCCAAATACTGGCGAAGAAGTTCGTAGCAGTGAATGAGCAGTCCTCCGTAACCTTTTCGGTGCGCCATCTGTGTGTCCACTTCGTTGATCGCCTGATCAAACTCACCAACGGGCCGATTCCAGAACGTGATTTTCGGAGGATCGCTCTTACCATTCGGCCCGGTTTCCACGCCGATCCACGCCTTTTTGCCCAGTTTCTCCATCACGTCGATGTTTCTTTCGCTGACGGAGAGTATGCTGTCCGGGCCGGATGCCCGGTTGCGATAAGCCATGATCCCAAACCAGTCCACCGCGTGAGCGACATGATCCAACAATGTGCCGGACTGCCCGCGCATCTCGAACGGCTTGAGTTGGTCGCTCGTCGCGAACCAGGGGGGGATGTCCACGCTGAATTCCAACCCATGCGCCCGCGCGGCGTGACCAAGGACATCAAGAGTCGTCAGATAACTCGTGCAGACTTCCAGGCGGGAATCCCAGTCCTTCCTCCATTCCGGCAGCAGATAGGGCTCGATGTCGTAGTGCACCCCCACAAACCGCGCATGGACCGGCTGTGTGGAATTGAACTGGTCGATCGCCTCAATTTGGCCGGCCAACCTCTCCCGTGACGCCAAATCGATGTATTTGGGATCGCCGTCCAAAGCGTGGACAACCACCCCCTCTTGGCTGGCGCGTTGGAGCAGGGCCGAAAGCTGCTCGGTGTACATGAGCTTGGCCTTTGCACCCGAGTAATCGGTGTGAATCTGCAGAAGAATAACGGATAGACCGTGTTTCTTGAGAAAGGCGAATAGCGTATCCCGGGCTGACGGCTCGTACCAGGAAACCTTGCTCCATACCCAGGTCCCCCGTGGGAGACCGGATCCCACGCCAGCGCTTAGCGGCGCAGGCGCCTCTTGGACCGCGACCCCCGCCACCGCTTGATCAACCTTGCCTAAAAGCCCAAAAACAAGCAGGCTGCAGAACAACGCCGGTTTCGTCACTTTGAGAACAGCCATGTTGCTGAAAAATACATAATTCATATTCTGAAAATAATGGGTTCGACCCCGCTGTGCAAGCGAAAAACACCACCCAAGCGGCTGGCGTGTCATCGACGTGCCACTCCGGAGATGATCCAGTCCATGAATTCGTCCCTGCCGCGCTTGAGGGACGCATTAGCCCCGGTCAGTGACCGAAGCGTGTCAGCCAGTCAGGAAAGGCCGTTGGGAACAAGAACTTGTGTCGATCGAATCTCAGGCAGAAAAACGGCCATAAAAAAGGGTGCTTGACTTTTTCATAAAATGAATTTATTCTCCACAACCATCATGATGGATGTCGGGATGGAGACGAGGACCTTTGCGGGTTGGGCAGCGTTTGTGCCACAGTTCCGCAGCACGGGTCGGCCTAAGCCGAACCCTTCGCCCGCGTCCATGGAATCGGTCAAGGCGCGACTTGAATGGTCGTAATTTCATAAATAATCGACAGATTCGGAACAGGTGTGAGGGAGAAAACACAAATCCAGGAGAAGCAATCATGAATAGAATGGGCATGCAATTTGGAACGAAGTGGCACGGGAGCATGATCGCGGCCTTCATTTTCGGCGCGGTGTGCGGGGCCTACGCGCAGGATACGGCTTGGAATACCGCCGCCAACGGCTCGTGGACAAACGCTGCCAATTGGAATAATGGCGTCCCCAACGCCAACGCCGCGTTCCTGACAAACACGACAGCGTCGTACACCGTCACCTTCGACGGCGGGGCGGGCAATTCCATCACGAACGTGGTCATCAACAATGCCAGCGTGGGCAATACGACCACCCTCAGCGTCAATTACGGAACGTTGAACATCAGCGGTGATCAGGGTGCCGGTGGCGTCCAGGTCGGGTCCAATGCCGTCGTCAACGTCATCGGAGGATCGGTCAACAACCCCAGCCTATTCTCGGTGACTCAGGGCGGGGTGATCAACCTCAGCAATAGCAATTATAATAATACGAATATCCCGCCGCCGTTGCTGGTGACGTACGACAATTTCGCGGAATACACCAACGGCGAAGTGATTGCCACGGCAGCCGCGGATGTGGTGAGCGGCTCCCAGTGGGGACGGTTTGGCGCGGCCACCGACAACCCCGTCGTTTTCTCGGGCATAGGCGTCGGCGGCTCCAATGGCGTGCTGTATCCTCTATTGTGGGGCAATGGCAACAATGGCAACCTCAAGTATTACTTTCCCACTACACCGACCAACCTGCAGTCAACGATAGCGATCAGCGTCGCCCTAGCGGTCACCAACGCGACGGGGCTGGCTACCAACACGTTCACGACCATCGAGATCGCTGTCGAAGAAGCCAACGGCGCGATCTACCAGACAACGTCCGCCTATGCGCAGGTGGTGACGAACACAGCCTACCAGACGTTCACGCTGGCCCTTAATCCGGCGCAGATGGCCAATCAGGGTACGGCAGGCGAACCATTCGACCTCACCCAAGTGAATGACATTCGCCTTCGGTTCGCAAACTCGGGCGGAGCCGGCTCGGAAGACATCCTTCTCGACAATTTCCAGGGCGTCACGACCACCGGCACCGTCGCCTCGACCGTCTCGACGTGGAACCAGTCGCTCGGGAACTTCTCGATCGGTGAGGTCGGAAACGGCACGGTCGTTATCGGTCTGGGAGGAGTTATGACGGGATCGTCCATCGTTCCCACGGTTGGATACAATTATCCGGAGCAGACCCTCCTCATTCCTCCCACGGCAGCGGCCTCCAACGCGGTCGGGCATCTGTATATCGAAGGCGGAACTTACATCTGGCCGGGGCATGCCACACAGCCCTTCCCCATGAACATTGGCGCTGGGCAAATCGGGATTGTGACCGTGAGCAACGGGTGGTTTGAAATCACCAGTGGAGTGACGACCAGCGGGGTCCGGCTCGGGTATACGTCTGCGGCTTCCACACCCGGGCTGGGCACGGTCGAGATGTTTGGCGGCGTGGTAACCAACACCGGGTCTCTTGCGGTCGCCGGTGGCCAGGGGACCAGCGCGGCTTTTGGTGTCGGCTCGATCACCGTCTCCGGAGGCACGTTCTATCAACTGGGGATGGCATCGAATGGCACGGCCTTTGTCCGAATTCCAAATGCGTCTTATGATAGTGGCTACTTGACCGTTAATGGGAACGGCACATTCATTTGCACGAACGCAATCCTCGTCGGCAATGACCCGCTGGCCAATGGCACGGTCCAGGTTTCCGGTAATGGCCAGTTGATCGCTACCAATATTGCCGCCAACCCCGGCCTGATCATCTTCGGTGGCGCTGGCGGAAACGGCACGCTGACGCTTTCGGGTGGAACGACCACGGCGGATCGGTTGCTCGCGACCAACACCACTGCGACCATCAACTTCAAGAGCGGCGTGCTCAACGTGAACACCGAGTTTGTTGTGACTAACGGAGTGGCGACGGTCGTGGGAGACGGTACGCACGCTGCCACCTTGAATCTGACCGGAGGCACCCATTGGTTCGCCAACGGATTGACCGTTTCCAATAACGCCGTCCTCACCGGTGTGGGAACTATTAACGGCAACGTAACCCTCGTCAACGGAGCAACCTGGGCCCCGGGTACTGTTGGCGGCGGAACGCAGACCGTGGTCGGCGCAGTGGTCTTGAACCCGACCACGATTCTGGATTACGAGTTCGGCGCCCCCGGCGGTCCCGCGGACTTGGTCAGTATCACCGGCAACTTGACCCTCGCCGGGACCTTGGATGTCACGAACCTCGGCGGATTCACCAACGGCACGTATACCGTGTTCACCTACACGGGCACTCTGGTCAACAACACGCTGAACGTCGGAACGCTGCCGGGAAGTCTGAGCGGCACAATCTCGAACGACACGGTCAACAAACTGGTGTTGTTGATCGTATCGAGCACTCCGCCCAATCCGTTCGTCACGTGGCAGGACCAGTACTTTACGGTGCCCGAGTTGGGGACCCCGTCGTTTAGCGGGCCTAACGCAGATCCATTGGGCAAGGGCATGAGCAATACCAACCAGTTCATGGCCGGCTTCAATCCGACCAACGCGGCGGCGTATCTGCATATCATTAGCATCGCCAAGACCAATAATAATGCGGATATCAAAGTGACGTATCTGGGTGCCAACGGCGACTCGACGTACAACGGCGGGCCCGCGTCGCGCACGAACGTGCTGGAGTTCACGACCGGCACGGCCAACGGCAGCTACACGAACAGTTTCACCAGCACCGGCCAGACCAACATCCTCGGCGGTGGGACCGGGCTTGGGCGTGGTGACCAATATGGTGGACAGCGGCGGGGCAACCAACAAACCGTCACGGTTCTATCGGGTACGGGTGCTGCTGCCCTGATATTCGCGAGATGAGAGCGCGACCGAACAAATAGCGGGTAAACAGACACAAAGCCTGCGTTCACGACTCGGTGGACCAATTTGTCGGTCGCGCTCTGTTCTTTGAAGACGTGGCAACGACGACACGAGCCCTGAGGCAATCCGATGTGCGGCTTCTGGTGTCCGCTTGCTTGAAATGGAAATCATCCGATAGGATACAACGCGACGGACTTGCGGAATGAGTGAAAACGCAAATGAAGACTGACTTTACGATCAAGGGCTTTCACATCGATCTACGGATCCAGGTGATGCCCATGGCCGCCCTGCGCAAATACGTGGCGGAGCTGGCCGAATTCGGACTGAATACCCTCCTGATCGAGTGGGAAGGCGCGTACCCATACGATCAACACGCCGTCATCTCCAATGAGTACGCCTACACACGCGAGGAAGTGGTGTCGTTTGTTGCCTATTGCGCCCGTTTGGGAATTGACGTTATCCCGTTGCAACAGTGTTTCGGCCACGTTGAGTACATCCTCCGCCACGAACGGTACGCGCATTTGCGGGAAAGCGACAAGGACATCTCTCAGGTCTGTCCACTCCGGGAGAACGCCGCATTCAACGTATTCCGCGATTTGCTTGCCGATGTGGCGTCCACGCACCGGTCGAAGTACATCCACATCGGCGGAGATGAAACCCATTTGCTGGGCCATTGCCCCCAATGCCGCGCCAAAGCCCAGAGCGATGGAAAATCAAAACTGTACGTCAACTACTTCAGGCAGATCGCCCAATGGGTAGTCAAACTTGGCCGACGGCCGGTATTGTGGGCCGACGTGCTGCTGAAGCACCCGGAGGCGGCAGGGCAGATGCCCCAGGAATCCGTTTTTGTTGATTGGAATTACGGGTGGGAACCCAATCATTTCGGTGACGTCTCGCGGATCGATGGCAACGGGTTTGAAATCTGGGGAGCGGCGGCACTGCGCGCCCATCCGGACAACCACTCCCTGACCTGTTGGGAGACGCACTTCGGCAATATCCGGGACTTCATCCCCTACGCGCGAACACAGGGCTACGAGGGAATGCTGCTGACCTCATGGTCAACGTCGGGGGTTTACGGCATGGAATGGGACCAGGACAATGAAGTCGTTGATATGCACCCAACGCGACGCGTTTATCCCCTCGCTGGATTTCGGCCTCTGTTGGCGGCATACGCCGAATCACTGAAGCAGCAGGCGCCGATCGAACCGGAGGACTGCGTGAAGCGCTACGCCGCGGCACGATTTGGTTTGTCATCGCATCAGGGGGGCAAGCTGTGGCAAGCCATGACCATCGACGCCACGCCGATTCGACCAGATGTGGATCTCGAGACGCTGTATGCCAAAGCCCGCGAAGCCCGTCGGCTTCTCGCGGGCCTCCATCCGCGGCGACATGTGGACGAATTTGAGCACCTCAGGTTGATGGTCGATCTGCGGGAGTTCCATGCGCGCTTTAAGAGGATCGAGAATGAAATCCAGTCGCCTCACTTTTCAGCGGCACACCTCCTGCAGAAGAGTCGCGCTCTGGACAAACTTCTCGGGGAATCCAAACTTCTCGACGAGCGATTCATGAATGCTAACAGGGGTTTCCTCTATGAGAGGGCGGTTGTTGAGGAGGCTGAAGCCCGCACCAAGAAACTGCGCAAGCTCTGCGATCGACTAGCGAGGGCAGGTCGGAAGCCATGTGAAGTCCGCAGTACCGCACGTCGTTCGGAACGAAAGTGGCTCTGGGTTGGTGAGACGAGAGGCCCGGTGAAGGAACCGGCCCGCGTCCCATCTCCAGTGGTGCCCGCTGAATGAGCCGACAGGAACAGGGTACAAAAACTGATTCCTCTCTGTTGGGACGCGTTCTTGGCCAGCCGTAACTTGTTGTTCACTCCGGTCGATGTGCTTACAACTTTTGATGCCGCACTGCCGAGTGTCCCGTGGAGGTACCTGGCTTCGGAGTATATATGAACAGCACGTCGCCTATGCTGGTGGGGGCGGTGGGCACACCGGGCAACGTACAGCGCTTTCGTTGAGGCAGTTGCGTCCCGTTGTCGGAAGGAGAAGCTCTTGCTGGCCATCGCCATCCACACAAAAACATCGGAGCCGGGTTCTTGGGATGGAGCGCGCGCTTGATTATGCGCCGTCTTTTGGAGGCTAGGATGAAGGACCCCGTAGTGTGATCACCATGGGCGCGGGCACGATCAAGGAGGCACGGCAAATTCTGCTCATTGCGTTTTGGCAAGAACAAGGCCCATGCCGTCGCGACACCGTCGAAGGGCCCAACACGGCGATGAATTCGCCGCCGATACCCAAGAGGCATCCCATAGTAAAGACTGTCCTCGACAAGGCAGCCGGGGGTCAACTGCCGAACCTACTTTACTATCGCTGGGGCTACGATAACAGACCGGATTGGCAGAAGGCCCGACGTCGGGCGGCCATTGTCTGGCTGAAACTCAAACCTCCACGCTTCGCCCGTGAAGCGGTCGCAACAACCGTTCAAGGTACGTTGGCGGCGCGGCAATTAACTGATGTTCGGGGTGGAAGTCGCTAACACTTCGTGCACCGCTTCTTCAAACACGGCGATGGACTCACGCAGGGCCGCCTCAGGGATGGTTAAGGGTGGAGCGACCTTCAGGCATTCGCCCGCCACCCCTACCGGCGCAAACATCAACAGACCTTTCTGCAGGCAGGCCACATTAATCTTTGTCGCCATCGAGGCATCCGGTTCCCGCGTGCCCGGCTTGACGACCTGGATACCAGCGACTAGGCCTTTGCCTTGGAAGCACCCGAGCACCAGTGCATGTTTCTGCTGGATACGCTGGAGTTCCGGGCAAAGGATTTTGCCCAGTCTGGCGGCGCGTCCGGCAAGTTTATGTTTTCGGATGATCTTGAGGTTCTCGATTGCCGCCGCCACCGCCAATGGCGATGCCGAGTGGGTCGAGGTCATCGAACCCGGGGCGTACAACCCCATGATGTCCTTCCGGCCGATCACCGCGGAGAGCGGCAACGACGAGGTGATGCCCTTGCCACAGGCGATTAGGTCGGGTTTGATGCCGTAATGTTCGAAGCAAAACATTTTGCCGGTTCGTCCGAAACCGGACTGCACCTCGTCCATGATCAATACGATATCGTGCTCGTGGCAGAACGCCTCTAACAGTTTGGCGTAATCAACGGGGATAAAATCAGGGCCAACGCCCTGGTAGGACTCGCTCATGACACCGGCAATGTCTTGTGGATTCACGTCCTGCTCGGACAACGAACGCAGGAATAGGTCGAACGAAATGTCCTTGTTCTTATAGCCATCGGGGAACGGGACTTGAACGAACGTGCGGTCGCGATCGACCATCCACGCCTTGAGTCGCTCGTTGCCGCCCGCGAGTTGGGCGCCCATCGTGCGTCCATGAAACGCGTTGCGAAACGACACGAAGTACTTCTTGTGGGGGCCATGCTTCTGGAGTGCATATGTTTTTGCAAGCTTGATGCAATTCTCCGTCGCCTCGCCGCCGGTGCTGAGCAGAAATGCCTGGTAATCCGCCGGGTCGGGCGAGATCTCGCGCAACATCCGGGTCAGGATCGCTCGGCCTTCGTGCACGAACACGTACGTGGCCAGCAACGGACGATCCACGAGTTCTTTCACGGCGGCGGCGATTTCCTTGCGGCCATGGCCGGCGTTGGTGATCAGCACGCCGGAGGACCAGTCGATCCAGCGATTGCCCCATTTATCGGATACAGTGAAGTTGTCGGCCTTGTGCCAGACAATCGGGGGCTGGCCGGCCATCGAGCGTGGCTCGGAGCGGCGCAATTCCTCGAAAATCGGCAGCGATTGGGGAACCGGGATCGCCGTCCGTATGGTGCGAAACCGGGTGTTAACTTTCGTGACCTTGATGGGCGTCAGATCATATTCAGCCATGGATTACCTCTGCGTGTGGATTCGTTTGATTAAGCTTTTTTTACGTGGGGTTTCTCCCCGTAGACGATGTCGACCCGCGTGCCCTCGTTGATGATCGACTGGCGCGCGGCCTCAACCACCAGTTCGTTGATGTAGCTGTTGGCTGGCGTGGCGATGATGCCGGCCTGATCGACTTCATGAATAATTTCTCGACGGCGCTTCAACGACGCTCTTTCGCCCAGGTCCGCAACTGCGGTCTCCATGCGATGCATGGTCTGGATATTGGCGGCGATCGAATCGTAGCCGTAGCCGACGGGCTTGTATCCCGCGCCTTCCCACGGGACGAGGCGAAAGAAATCAGGGCTGACGTAGTTGTACCGCGAACCGCCACAGCCAATACCTTCTAGGTAGCTGTATCGCACGCCGCGTTCGTGGTCGTCATGGTTGATCATGCCGGTGCGATTGTTGCCTTCACAGTACATGAGGAGTCCCTGGTCATTACTGCCGCCGGCGTCGTCGGGATAGCCGAGCCCGTCGGTCACCGAGAGGAGGGCGCCGTTCTCGTAGCGAACGCGGCCACTGGACCACATGTACCCGACATTACCATTCGGGAACTTGCCTTTGACGCCTTCGAGCGACACTGAGACAGGTTTCAGTCCCGTAATGAAGTAGACGAGGTCAACATAGTGGCAACCGACGTACGTGAACGGGTCGGTCTTGTCACAGGTAAACCAGTTCTGGAAATTGGAATGGCGGTAATAGTACGGCTCGATCAGCTTCGCTTCCCCCATGATGAACTCGCCGAAGTCACCGTGGGCATACTGGCGCTTCGCCAGCAAGGCGCGGCGGTCGAAGCGCTTGTGGTACTCAATGCCGACAAACAGGCCTCGTTCCCGCGCGAGCTTCTCGATCTCGATGTCCTGCTCGTACTCGAGCACCAGCGGTTTGACGCTCAGCACATGCTGGTGGTGCCGCAACGCTTCCATGATGATCGGGTAATGGAACCAGTCCGGCACCGCGACCACGACCGCCTGACGCGGCCTCATCGCGGCGATCTCTTCCTTGTAAAGATCGGGGAATGCTTTTTCGGCGGGCAGGGAAAGCGACGGAAAAGCCTCGAAATTCTGTTCCGGAAACGCCTCGCGAAGCTCCGGATTTTCTTGGAGTGTTCGCAGCGGCGCGTTGGTCAGGGCACAGATCTTGATTTTGCCCACCACGCCCATGCGCTGCAGATGATAGATGGACGGCAGGATGAGATCGTTGGTGATCATCCCACCGCCGATGATGATTACATCGATGCCTGTACGCATATTAGTCATGGGGTTTGCGACCGTGTTGGGGAGCGCGCGGAGCGGCGCAGGACTCGCGGATGACGAGTTCTGGCTCGACTACAATATCGCTCGGAGTCTGGGTTCTGGATTTGGTCGCCGAGCCCGTCAAGAGCTGAAAGGCCCGCCGAACTATTTCCCTGGCTGGTTGGCGCAACGTCGTCAGCGCGGGATGATCATCCGCGCGGACGGAATGTCATCGATCCCGGCCAACGACAAATCCGTTGGCACACGAATCCCACGCTCATACAAAGCGCGCAAGCCGCTCTGGGCCACGACATCATCCGCAGCGATCACGGCGGTTGGGAGTAGTTCCCCGCATTGACGGAGGAGACGCTGCATCGCTTCATATCCGGTTTCCACATCGTGTGCCGCCACGCGCACCTGGGCGTTGGGCCGGATGGCGAGGCCGTGGTTCTTGAGGAGCGTTTGCGCGATCTCCTCGCGTCGAAGATGGGGAGCAGTATCGTCTCCGATATAGCCAATATCGCGGTGTCCCAATTTCGTGAGATAGGCGACAAGTTGTTGCAAGCCGTGTGGCTGGTCCATCGTCACCCGGACGATCCCCGGTCGCAGCCCGGCCTGCGCCAATTTGGACGAGCGGGATTCCCTTTAGCGAGAATGCGTCGAGACCTTCGGGTTCAAAATCGCTTCCCACGATGATCACGCCGTCAAGCTGGTACTTCACCAAGGATGCCAGGTCGATTGCCTGATCGTTACCCGGAGGGCAGCCCGTCAGCACCAGCGAATATTGCTTCGTCCAAGCCAGGGCCTGCAATTCGCCGATCATGTGACCAAAGAACGGATCTTCGAAGTTCCGGACGATTACGCCCAAGGTTCTGGTCGATGCTCCGCGCAGGGTTAACGCGGCGGCGCTGGGGCGGTAATTGAGTTTGGCGGCGAGCTCACGGATCCGGTGGATGGTTTTCGCGCTAACCCCGATTTCATTGGCAGTTCCCGACAAGGCCCGTGAGACCAATGAAGGCGAAACACCGAGTTGGTCTGCGATTTCCTTTTGAGTGGTCATCGTTGAACGGAATACTCATGTCACCAGATGGCTGATATGTCAAGCTCATACGTGTGAGTAAGATGTTTTACGCTTGTAGGCGATTTGGTTTATCGAGCGCATGCTTCTAGCTTCTTGGACGATGACAGCCAGTACAAGTACTTGAGGGTGAAACACTAGGGAGCATCTGGAAGACTACTAGAGGCTTCCCGCTTGGCGGATGTGCGATTATATCAGTTCATTGGATGCATCGACGGCATGTAAATTGCACAGGTGGATTCTCGGATGCGACATGCGCACAGGTTGCACTTTCGCAATTGAAGCTTCTTGGCCTGTGTTATCGAGTGCGATACGGACTGCGGGGATCAAATTGTGGAATAGGATAATAATTCATAGAATGTACTTTTGATGTTGACTGTACAAACAGGTTGTGTATGATTCGCGCGAAAGGCGACCGTAGAATTCTATTGAGGAAAGGGTATAACGATGAAGCATAGGATCTATTCTGCGAGGGGGCAAGCATCACGATCCGAACGACGCAACGTGGTTCCTCGTCTATTTATGATTTTGACTCTTATGGGTTTGTTTGGCGTATTTTTGAATGCGACAAGCAGGGCCAGCACCATCACGTGGGTTGGCGGTAACGGCGCATGGGATACGGTCGCGAATTGGGATGCGGGTGTCGCGCCCGGGCCAGGGGACACCGCCCAATTCAATGATAGCGCACAGATTGGTCTATACGCGGTCGGTCTCAACATCTCAAACGAGGTGGTCGCAAATGTCCTATTCGGCGCGGACAACTTTGGAATGTACTTGAAGGCGGGCACGAACACCCTCACGGTCAACAATAGCTATCTGTTGGATGAACCCTCCGGGACCATTGCCGTCAACTACCTGCATACCGGGGTCGTGGCGGTAACGAATTCCACGGCGACGGGAGTGTTCCAAGTTGGCAACGACAACGATGGCGGCGTGGGATTACTGACGATGGAGCAGCAATACACCAACAGCACTGCCGATGCCACAGCGACGAATAACCCGACGTTGATCGCGAACACCTTTAACGTGACCGCCAGCTCAACGTTCACCTTCACGGACGGTACACTGACCACGGGCGGCGGTTCGATCTCGTCAGCCAGCACATTTAGCGGGCTGGCACCCGCCTCGAACAGCGTCGCCACCTGGAATATTCATGGGACAAATCTGGTGACCTCGGGTGGCGGCGTAGAGCTTGGGTACTCGGTCGGGGGCACGCTCAACATTAACGTCACCGGCCCGAATACGCTCTGGTCCGTGAACGCCACGGAAAACGACATCGGCTGGAACGGCTTTGTCAATCTGACGATTAGCGGCGGCGCGGTCGTTGTGATGACGAACGGCACGTACACGTACATCAGTCGCAACGGGACTACGTGCAGCAACAATACCGTCACGGTGAGCGGTGCGGGTTCGGAGTTTATGTATAACTCCCTCCTGTGGGTGGGCAACGCCAGACCGGAACAACACCATGACCGTTTCCGCGGGGGCGCAGGTGAGCGGCGGAGGCGTGGAACTTGGGAGCGGAGCCGGGAGTTCCAACAACTTGCTCACGGTCACGGGCACCAATACGACGTGGAATTTGGCAAACATTCTGGAGGTCGGCGGGAACGGTGCGAACAACACCCTGATCATCTCCAATGGTGCGCAAGTCATCGACGCGGGAACGTTTACAGGCGTGGGCATGCAGTCTACGAGCACAAACAATGCGGTCATCGTCGATCGGGCCCGGCTCGGTCTGGTCAACAGCGAGCGGCGGTGGCCACGTACCGCCGTTGGCAATTTTGGCGCTTACGACAGCGTGACTGTCAAGAACGGCGGACAGGTTCTCGGCTCGGGCCTCAACCTTGGCGACGGCAATGGCGCGTCGAATTGTACCGTGCTGCTAGCGAGCCCCGGCTACCTTGTGGAATGACCCCGGGAAATTCGGCGTTGTCGCTCGCCTCGAGCGGAAACCAGTTGATCGTTACCAACGGGGCGCAGTTGAATACGGCAAACCTTTATGTGGGTTTTTGGTGACACCGCGCCGGCCCTGGAAACAGTGTGGCTGTCACCGGCGGTAGCCTTTTCGTAACGAACGCGAGTTCGGCCCTTTACATCGGCGGCGGAGGTGCGGCGAACTCGTTTACGTTCAACGGCGGCACCATCACGGTCAACGAGTTGGTCCTGAGTTCAGCCAGCGCGTTTACCTTCAACAGCGGCGTGTTGAATCTGGAGTACGCCATCGTCACCAACGGCTCGGCGTTTGTGGTCGGCAACGGCGTGGGCGCGGCCACCTTGAACCTTTTCCGTCCTTCAACAACCTGTATTCCAGTGGTTTGAATATCTCGGCCAATGGAACACTCACCGGTATTCGAGCGATCAGTAATAACGTGACGCTGGCGAACGGAGCCACGTTGGCGCCAGGGGTGTCGGGCGTTGGCACCCAGACGGTCAACGGCACGTTGGTATTAGGCTCGACGACGGCACTGGACTTTGGGCTGGGCTTGCCCGGCGAGTCCCAGAGCTTCGTGAGCGTCAATGGCAATCTGACATTGAATGGCACCTTGAATATCTCCAATGTCGGCGGGTTTGGGGTGGGCACCTACACGCTGTTTGCGTACACGGGAACGCTGACAACCAACGGGAGTCCTTCAATACTGACGATCGGGACCACGCCGAACGGGAGCTTGACCTACAAAATCGACATCAGACCGGCCGGCGAGGTGAATCTGGATGTCACGAGCCCCACAGGCGAATTCGTTCGTTACATGGCAGTTGCAGTATTTCGGCAGCACGAATTGCGCGAAGTGCGGCCAATGCGGATTACGATGGCACCGGCATCAGCAATACCAACAAGTTCCTGGCGGGCTTCAACCCGACGGATTCAGCGGTATTACTACACGTCATCACCATCGCCAAGACAATAAACGATGCCGGAATATGCAGGATGATGATCTGGGCGCCAACGGCGATTGAACATACATAGGCGGACCTGCCTTCACGCACAAATGTGTTGGAGTTCACCGCGGCACGGCCAACGGCAGTTACACCAACAACTTCGCCAGGCACCGGACAGACCAACATCCTCGGTGGTGGCACGGGTCTGGGCGTAGTAACCAACATGGTGGACAGCGGCGGGGCGACGAACAAACCGTCGCGGTTCTATCGGGTGCGGGTAATACTGCCGTAGCGATGCAATCGTCGAATCAAGAACGCAGCCGGAACGGTAACAGGTCAAACAAGTAACAAAAGCCTGCGTTCACGACTCGGTGAAACGACCACAGGCTGCGCTTCACTTGTGCGTGTGGCCCTGAATTACGCATGCGTTGGCAGCAGCGGCACTGCAGCGCTCCTGTGAGGGATGACAATGGTTCGTATCCGACAGTTCCGAGAAACTGGCCATGTGTTGTTTGGCGCTCTGGCTCTGGACTGGCACCGCAATTCTTGGGGCGACGGAACCGGCTTACGAACACGAAACTCCGCAACCCGCCAAGTCTCACGTTCAACTGAGCGTTCCCGAGAAGAAGTGGCTGGGCGAAGAGTTGTACACTACCGGTACGGGACACTACGAGGTCCTGATCTGGGGGCATGCGGAAACCCCGGGCGATGCCGGAGAGATTCGACGTGGAGGAGGAAGTTCGTGAACTCGCGAGGCATCACATGGATTGGTACTCAGGGCAGACGCCAAAGGACACCAGCGCGTACGCAAAATTCAATCGCAGGTTCGAAGCGACTGGTATGCGCGTCGCACTTGGTTTCCCGCGGGTGAACGTCGTCGAAGAAGCCCTGAAAGACGGGGCTCTCCGTCCAACCCCTCCGAGGTCAGCCAGGGCAAGAAACCCAAGGTGGCACCGATCGATCCTCACTATGTTGCGGCGTCATTGTGTTTGATCGATGACCAGTTTGGCAACAAGGAGAATTTCTCGTGGGTCCGAGCAATCCATTTCCAGGACGAACCGAGCGGTGAGATTCCCTATTACGACATCTCCCCGCAGTCGGGCATGCCGCTTCTAAAGGAATGGGACAAGCAAGTGAAGGAGTCATTTGGCTTGGGGAAATGGGGACTACCGGTTTCAAACTGGGACACCAACATCCCGGAGAGCCGTCTGGCTTATCAGAGGTTTTGGTCGAAGGAATTCAACAACTATCAGCGAGCCATGGCGGATGCGCTGCGGGTGCGCCACCCCGAATTGACAATCTGGAGCGCGAATTTCTGGTTCAACAAGTGGGCGGACCTGCTGTTTGATTACGGCGAGATTGGTGGCCGAGGCGATTTCGGGCGTGAGTTCCAGCAGTTCAATGTCGGTCGCCAAGCCTAGCTTGAAAAACTCGGACAGCGGGCCGTTCAGCAGGAGCCGTCCGCGCCGGTGATGAATGGCACATTCCAAAAGGCTGACCGGACAAAGCCCCTTGATTTCCGGTGAGTCAAGGATTTTTTGAATCCGCGCGGGAATCACCTCTGGTATCAGGACATTGTTGGCCCAGGGCGCGGTGT
>CAVYAC010000052.1:0-3250 GCA_963766065.1 uncultured Verrucomicrobiae bacterium | reverse complement strand
ACTTATACGAACAGACCGGTGATCCCCATTTCGAAACGTGGGCGCAGCAATGGACGGCGGGCATCGCCTCCGAGCAATTTAACACGAACACGGATGACGTCGGGTTCATGATCAACACCAGTTTCGGGAATGGGTATCGGTTAACCGGCAGTTCCAGCTACCGGTCGGTCGTGCTGCAGGCGGCTGACTCGCTCTCGAACCGGTACAATTCCATCGTGGGCTGTCTGGCTGACGACCTGTTGCTCCCCCCGCCACAGTTTCAAGTCATCATCGACACGATGATGAATACCGAACTGCTCTATCATGGCACCGATATCAATGGGGACACGAATCTGTCCAACAAGGCCATCAGCCATGCGGAGCGTGCGATGACCAACCAAATTCGGGCCGACGGCAGCACCTTCCAGCTTGTCCTTTACAGCACCGTTGATGGCTCGCTGCTGTATCAGGGCACCCGCGCGGGCTACTCGGCCACATCCACGTGGGCGCGGGGCCAAGCTTGGGGGATCTATGGGTTCACGATGGCGTATCGGGAAACGGGTTACACACCCTTCCTCGGTGCCGCTGAGCAGCTTGCCAATTACTATCTCACCAGTGTTCCGTCGGATTACGTGCCGTATTGGGATTTTGATGCGCCGGATATCCCCAACGCGCCCCGCGACTCCTCGGCGGCCGCGATTACGCTGTCCGCCCTGGTCCAACTCAGCGAATTGGCCACCGACATGCAGGACAGCGCCACGTTGTGGACCGGAGCGCACAATATCCTGGAATCGCTGGGGTCCATGAACTACCTCGCCCAAGGGACCACCAGCAGCGGGATTCTTCTCCACGGCACCGGCGAGCCGCCCCAGTTTGCCGACCCGGAAGTGGATGTCTCTCTCGTGTATGGGGATTATTACTTCATCGAAGCCCTGAGGCGGTATGCCGAGTTCTACGGTCACACCAACGTCACCTACGCTCCCAATCCCGGCTTCACCGGCACCGATACCTTCACCTACCAGGTTTGCGACAGCGGCGGGTATTGTTCGACGGCCACCGTGACCGTGGTGGTGGTGGGCACCAACGCGGTGCCGGCGTTCAACCTGCAACTATCCCTCGCGCCGGTCACGCGCTGGGCGATGCTTTCGTTCCCGACCGTTTCCAATCATGTGTATGAGGTGGATTACGCCAACAGTCTGACGCCGCCGCCCACACAGTGGAATGTCCTCGTCCCGTACCTGACCGGCTCCAACTCCACCATCTCGGTCTCCGATACCAACCTGGTCCCGCAGCGGTTTTATCGGGTAAAGGTGTGGTGACCAAAGGGCCGGCGAAAGATTGCCGCGAAAGCAGGGGCGCGGTGTTTGCGCTGTCGGCAAATCTTCAGCGCGTCTCGAAGACTCGGCTCCGTCAGACTCGGCTTGCGGCCGTATCCGCTTTGCCGTCCTACGAGTCTTTCGGATCCCTTTCCTTGGAAGCCTTTTCTTTGGCTTCCTTCTCGGCTTGTTTCTCGACCTGTTTGAGCGCATCGGCGAGTTTGTCGAGCATTTGGTCGAGGAGTTCGTAGCTGATGTTGAGGGCCGGCTCGATGCGGATGGTGCGGGCGCTGAGGAGCGTGCCCGCAACGAGCACGCCGCGTTTGAACAGCGCGGCGGCCACGTGATACCCCATGAACCGGTCGCTGAATTCGAGTCCGATGAGCAGACCTTTGCCGCGGACCGCTTTGAGAATGTCCGGGTGCAACGCCTGCAACGCGCCGAGGCGTTTCATCAGGTATTTGCCCTTTTCCGCGGCCTGCCCGGCGAGGTCTTCCTCGAGCATCACATTGATCGCCGCGATGCCCGCGGCGCAGGCGAGCGGATTGCCACCGAACGTGGAGCTATGAAGAAACGGATTGTCCTCGAGCACCTTCCAGATTTTGGGAGTGCTCATGAAGGCGCTGAGGGGCATTACGCCGCCGCCGAGCGCTTTGCCGAGGCAGAGGATGTCGGGCACGACATTCCAGTGCTCGCAGGCGAACATTTTGCCGGTGCGACCCATGCCCGTTTGCACTTCGTCGAGGATCAGCAGGACGCCATACTCGTCGCAGAGTTGGCGCACGCGAGGCAGGTAATCGTCCGGCGGAACGACGGCGCCGGCTTCGCCCTGCACGGGTTCGAGGATGATCGCGGCGATGTCCTCGCCCAGATCGGTCAGCTTCTTGAGTTCGCGTTCGAGGTCTTTGGCGTCGCCGTAGTTGACGAAGTAGACATCCGACAGCAAGGGCTGGAATGGTTTGCGGTACACGGCGCGGCCCATCACCGAGAGCGAGCCCATCGACTTGCCGTGGAACGCGCCCGTGGTGGAAATGAAACCGGACTTTTTAGTGTAGAGTCGGGCCAGTTTCAGCGCGCCCTCGACGGCATCGGTGCCATTGCTGATGAAAAAGCAGTCTTGCAGGTCGCCGGGGGTGAGTTCGCCGAGCAATTCCGCGAGAAAGCCGCGCAGAGGGTCGAGGAGTTCCTGCGAGGAGAGCGGCATGCGTTCGAGCTGGGCTTTGACCGCCGCGATGATTTTCGGGTGGCGGATGCCCATGTTGTAGACGCCGAAGCCGCCGAGGCAATCGATGAACTTCCGGCCCATGATGTCTTCGATGATCGACCCCTGGCCGGTCCATTCGATGGCGGCGAAATCTTCGGCTTCGGCGACGGACTTGCGATAGTGGAGAAAGCCGCGGTTAAAGTAGTCGTCAAAATTCTCCAGCGTGTGCTTGATGATCCAGTTCTTGTCCTCGGGATCGAGTTTCTTGCCCCCGCTGACGGCATCGAGGTAGTCCGCAGACTTGCGGCGAAGCTCCTCGATCTTATTGGGCTTTGTCACTTCGCGAGACGCAGGGGTTGCGGGAGGCGTCACAACCGCCGCCGTGTCCTTGGTCTGCGTGGTCTCTGGAACTTTCTCGTCCATCCCAAATCTTACTCCCGGCTGGTCGATTATAGCATAACACAAGCCCAGCAAACCAGCCAGTCGAATGTTTAAGCGATTGATAATGAGGGAATTATAAATCCACCGCGCAGAAAACAAACCATCCGATTTTCCTTTTGTCGGACTAATTCTCCATTGCGCCCACGCCGGTGCCGGGCTGACCGCCTGTCGCGGCGGCAATCGCTGGAAGGACGCGTGGAAACGCCAACGGTTTGTCGGCTTGTGTTCGAAAGCTGGATCTGGACAACGTCGAGGTCAGGGATGAGCCTGTCTGGATTAAGGAACGACGGTCTTGGAGCGAAGGCGCTAG
>CAVYAC010000051.1:0-92233 GCA_963766065.1 uncultured Verrucomicrobiae bacterium | reverse complement strand
TTCCTCGAACGCGTCTTTCAAAAACTGCTGCTCAATTTCACGTGGTGGGTCAACCGCAAGGACGCCGCCGGCAACAACGTCTTCGGCGGCGGGTTTCTCGGGCTCGACAACATCGGCGTCTTCGACCGCAGCGCGGTCTCGCCGGGCCGGCCGCATCGACCAGTCGGACGGCACGAGCTGGATGGCCTTCTATTCGCTCGGCATGCTCGCCATCGCGCTCGAACTCGCCTTCGCAATCCCGCGTACGAAGACATCGCCTCGAAGTTCTACGAGCACTTCCTCTTCATCGCCGACGCCATGAACGCGAGCGGCGGCGGATGGAGGGACTCTGGGACGAGGACGAGCGCTTCTACTTCGACCAGCTCGCGCTCCCCGGCGGCACGCAGTTTCCGCTGCGCGTCCGCTCGATGGTCGGGCTCATCCCGCTGTTGGCGGTCGAGACGCTCGAGCCGGAGGTCCTGGCCCGGCTCCCCGGCTTCGAGCGCCGCATGGAGTGGTTCATCAAGAACCGCCCGGATTTGCGCGCCAACGTCGCCTGCATGGAGACCCAGGGCATCGGTGCGCGCCGGCTGCTCGCGATCGTCGGGCGGACGCGGCTGCGGGAGATCCTGCAGACGATGCTCGACGAAGCGGAGTTTCTGTCTCCCTACGGCCTGCGCGCGCTCTCGAAGCGTCACGCCGAGCGGCCTTTCGTGCTGCAGCTCGACGGTCAGGAGTATCGGGTCGATTACGAGCCCGCCGAATCGACGAGCGGGCTGTTCGGCGGAAACTCGAACTGGCGCGGCCCGGGTTGGTTTCCGCTGAATTTCCTGCTCATCGAAGCGTTGCAGAAATTCCACTACTACCTGGGCGACGGCTTCACCGTCGAATGTCCGACCTCTCCTCCATCGCATCTTCTCTCTCGATGGCGTCATCCTCTACGTTCGCGATCAAGATCAGTTCTACGCCTCCACCGCCGAACTCCCGCTCAGCCTTCAGGCCAGCCTCCGCGCCATGACTCAGGGCAACAATCCCACCCTCATCATGCCCAATGAGTACAGTGCCATGGGACTCATGCTCGGCGTTCGTCAGGTCGGCGCTCTCGCCTGGTGTCCCGCCGTTCTCACTCGCGAGGCAGCCACCGCAGTCAGCGCACAGGTCGCCATCGCTCTTACCCGCGCTCTTGCCATGGAGTCCTCAGCCCGCATGGAAGCAGCACGTGAAAGTGAACGCCTCCGCACCGCGCTCATCGATTCGCTCACCCACGAACTACGTACTCCGCTCACCTCCATCCGCGCCGCCTCCACCACTCTGCTCCAGAGCCAAGGTCTCGATGAAGCTGGCCGCCTCGATCTCGTCTCGCTCATCGACGAGGAAAGCAAACGCCTCGACGCGCTCATCGGTGAAGCCGTTCAAATGGCGGAAATCGACGCCCACACCGTACACGTCCAAAAAGTCCTTCAGCATGCCCGCACACTCCTCGAGCACGCTGCTGAAGAATCCCGCGCCGCGCTCGCCCAACATCGTGTCGTCATCGCCGTTGAAGGCCCTGATGAACCCTGCTGGTTTGATCCGCATCTCCTCAGCCGCGTCATACGTCACCTCCTTGAGAACGCCGCCCGCTACACTCAGCCCGGCACGCGCATCGTACTGCGCAGTCGACGCAAGCGCTCCCGTCTTGAGTTCCTCGTTGAAGACGACGGCCCCGGCATCGACTCCATGGACCTCCCGCTCATCTTTGAAAAGTTCTACCGTGGCAAAAAAGGTTCTGAGATCGGCAAAGGCTCCGGCATGGGACTCGCCATCGTCCGTGCCATTCTCGCCGCGCACGGCGGCTCAATCGAAGTCACCAGCACCCCCGGCCACGGAACCACTTTCAGGTTCTGGGTACCCTTGATTGAAAAAGAGCTCAATCAGTAGTTCGCTTTTACCTCGCTTCGTATTACCATCTAAATATCGCCTTATAAATAATTGTCTTCTCAAATTCACGCACACCTGAGGTCGCGTCTTTGCTCATTGCTTCAAAATTCGTCCACCTTCTCGCACTTGTTCTCACAGCCACTCTCGGCCTCGCCGCGGCTGCACAGAATCAGGTCCTCAGAAAAGACTGGAATTACACCAGCAATCACGGCAATCTGCTCATCAGTGTCGTCTCGGCTCCCTCCGAATACGGTGACTTCAGCACCACTCTCAAACTCACACCATCAGGCACATGGACCGTCGCTCAGGAAGCCGCCTGTCTCGGCAGCGTCCTCGACGCGCTCCCCGACGCAGGCTTTGAAATCCGCAACCTCTCCTCCATCAGCCTCCACTTCGGTGAAAAAGACGCGCGCCAATCCGTCGCCTCTCAGGCCGCACGTTCAAAAGTATGGCGTCTGGTTCTCAAAAAACCCCACGAACGCCGTCGCCTCGCACGTCCCGCCATCCATGAGACAACGCTGGGCGCGAAACGTTGATTCGCCGGCGCGACACTGCTCCGCCACCCGCCACAGAAACGCCGATGCCGCCGGATCAAAAATCGACGCACGGTCCCCCACCCGCACCACCGGGCCGTCGCCGATCCGCGCCCACGGCCGCTCTTTGCTCATCTCGATGGACACCACCAGCGCGCTCTTCGGAATTTTCTTCGATTGAATGACCGCCATCGCTCCGGCGAAACCGACTTCTTCCGCGCGCGTGAACACGCACCACAAATTCGCCGCCACTTTGCGCCGCACGGCGTCCGTCAACGTCGCCAGCATCACGACCGATCCCAGCACGTCGTCAATCGCCGTCGCCTGTAGTCGGTCGCCCGACACTCGAAACGCCGGCACATCCCACATCCCCAAATCGCCCTTGCGCACCGCGCCATCTATCGTCAACTCGACAATCTTCCGCCTCGGCCATCTCGATCCGTCAAATCGCCGAATCGTGGCCTTCACGGTGGAATGCTTTCGCTCCACGCCACTTTCCGAGGTGTAAATCCGTACCCGGCCGCCCTTCGCTAACATCTCCTTCGGCACGCCACCCAAGAACTCCGCCCGCTTGCCGTCCAACATCTCGAACCCCGGATGATCCATGTGCGCCACAAACACCAACGGCGCGCGCGCTTGCCTTGAGCTTGTCGAACGGGTCCCCGCCCGCAGTCGCCGATACTTCACAATCAGATTCCCCACCCGATCGGTTTCCACCCGCACCCCGAGTTCGCGGCAATAGCGGATGACAAAGTCCCGCACCGCGTGCTCGTGGTACGGCGCCGTCGGCAACCGCAATACCCACTCCGCCAAATCCAGAAGTTCCGCCCGTTCCATCCCGCCGGCATTATACGGGCTGCGCCCGTTGAAGGCGAATCGGAAACGGTGAGGCAACGCAGACCAAACAATTTGGAACCGTCAGTCGTTCAAGTAGTCAATGGATCGTGTCTGCGACTCATGCTGGCGCGGCGTCCTGCGAAGTCCCTTGCTCGACAGCAGCATCTGTGCGAGCGTCCTCGGAACTTGCCAGGGCCGACGTGCCTTGCTCTCGGCGGTTAGCTAAACGGTGCTCACGCTTTCGCCATCTCTCATCGGCGGCAGCTTGCTCGCGCTTGAGCCATTTCTCTCTCGCTTCTGAATCGTTTTCAATCTGGCGGCTTTCCGCCTCTGCCATGATGCGGCCAGCATCGCGTATGGCTTGATCGAGGCGAGCATCAGCCTGCTCGTGAATATCTTTAACGTTCTCTTCTGCGGCTGAACGCTCATCGGCAGCGGCGATGCGAGCTTGTTCCAGCAAGGTCTGCGCTTCCGCACGCAAACCGGTTCTTCCTTGACTGCGTCGGCTAGCTGCCGTTGGACTTCTACTTCCGCGTCCCGAAGCCCTTCGTATTTGCGAAGTGGCTCAAGTTCCTCCAGAGCCTTTGAGAGGGCAGCATTCGCTTCAGCTTGTTCACGTGTTGCTTCGGTCTCGTAATGCTGGCGCATGCGCTCGGACTCCTGCCGCAATGCTGCGAGTTGCTGGTCAACGAGTTCTTGGGCATTATTGACGCGAGGCGACCAAGTCAGCTTTCGCTCGGCCTCCCTTAGTGCGGCCATGCAAGCGCTGGTGTCCACCACGCCCACGTCTAGCGTGAGGTCTAGCTTAACAGCGGCGCCTGATTTCCCTCTTACCGCAATTGCGCTCTCCAATTTCAGCAGAGACTCATTAGGGAACCTGCGAACGCGCTCGATCAAGAGAGTCGGCATTTTGGCAAGTTCAACCCCAGCTTTCGTGAATGGCTCATCAATGTCTGTCCACCGTATGCGTTGCACCCACTGCAACATGCTCTCGAAGAGGCTGCCGAGCGTGGTCGCTACTCGAATAATGCTCTCGGCATCGCCTGCCGTTCCCGGTGGCCCAAATGATTGAGGTGCCGACACATTCAAAAGCTTGTCATGCGCCTTGACCATACCTGCCATCTCGTCAGCCATCGCGCCAAACCACTGAGATGCTGCGTACCTATCCACATGCCCACGCTGATCGAGGCTTAGGCTTGCTTCGTTCTCCCTCATCAGGCTTGTGCGTTTTTCAATTTCGTCAGCCCAGACGTGGAAAAATAGCAGGTGCTCCCAGCACATTGGCTTCTCCTGTGCCAAGCGAACTGCGTTAGGTTTCAGGTCCCGTAAAAGGGACGGCAATCCCGGTGCGGTGAGTGATGCCGCACAATTTGGGCATTGGATTGTCGCCCCCACACCTGATTCGTCAACCGCGATATGGTGCCCACAGTTTGCGCAACTGAACTTGATGTCCATTGGCCGCTCTTCTCTTTGGTCGGCATCCTACCGCCGGGCGAGTTGCACTGCAATGGTGTAGAACCCCGCGAGTGCGCTCAGGATGGATGCATCAGTAATTACAAAGGGGCTGCGTTTTTGTAGTGGCACTGCGTGGCCGGTTGTGGAGATGATGCCTAGTAGTACTAGGCATCATGGATAAACCGAAGCGGGTTTCCCGGTGTTCTGGGGGTCACGCTGGTTTGGTCTCGCCATGGCAGCATTGGATCGCCGTCACCACCGGCCTTGGTCAACCATGTCGCGAAAGATGGTCGGGACGCGCTTCCGAAACTCAAACCACCGACGGTTGACCGGTCGCCGGGGCGCATGTCGCGTACCGAGCTGGGCCGTCACTCCGTCGGCGGCGGCTTCTACAACGAAGCCGCCGCCCTGGACTCATCAGTATGTCGTGGTGTAGCCGCCCCGCTCCGTCGGGGCGCATCCCGGCACGGCGACAGAGCGCCATGGCTACATCCTCTCCGCTCGAATGGTGGTGGTGTCCAGATCCGCCCTTCCGGCACACCTCCCAACTCAGCGGTTGACGACCAGCCCGGTCCGGTTATGATGCCTAGTAGTACTAGGCATCGATTCATGAATCGGGATGAGTTCGCGAGGAATCTGGCGGCGGGGACGTATGACCTGATCGTGTTGGACGTGCTGCGCGACGGTCCGAGCTACGGCTACGAAATCGTCAAACGCATCTTCGAGCGGTCCAAACACACCGTACGCTGGCATCAAGGCACGCTCTACCCCGTGCTGCACCGCCTGGAGAAACGCGGCCTCCTCACCAGCGAGTGGAAAGGCCCGAAGTCCGGTCGCCAACGCCGCTACTACCGGCTCACCGCGCGCGGCCAGCGCCTCTGGCGCAAGCAACGCGACCACTGGCGCACCTTCAGCCGCGGCGTGAACGCGCTGCTTGGGTAGCGGTTTGTCAGAGTTGATTTGAAGGTAGGGCGCGACCGCCGGGCGCGCCGTTTTGTTTTGGCAAGCGGGCCGCCCGGCGGTCGGCCCCTACCAACGACCTGACATCGCTGATTACAAAGGGGGTGCGTTTTTGTAGTGGCGCTGAGTGGCCGGTTGTAGCACGATACGCCCAAGGAGAACATGCGATGTCTGTGAGGCAAGCCGTTCGTCGGGATGTGAGAATCACCATGCGTGCCGCGGCGCTGGCGGCGCTGTGGTTCGTCGTTTTCGGTGTGGCGGGCACGACTGCGCGTGCGGACGAGACCCCTTCCAAAACCGTCTGCGTCCTGAGCATTCACGAGGACATTACGCGCAACACGGTGTACCTGATCCGGCGCGGCCTGCGCGATGCCGAGGAAAAGAAGGCCACGGCGCTGGTGCTCGACATGCAGACCAACGGCGGGCGCGTCGATGCGACGGAGGACATCATCCGCCTGCTCGAAAACGCGCCGATGAAGACCTACACGTTCGTCAACGACAAGGCGTACTCCGCCGGCGCCTACATCGCCGCCGCCACCGACAAAATTTTCATGTCGCCCGGCAGCGTCATTGGCGCGGCCACGCCGATCATGCTTGGCGAGTCCGGCGTGCAGGAGTTGCCCAAGAGTTATGAGGAAAAGCTCACCTCCGCCATGCGCGCCCGCATCCGTGCCACGGCGCAGGAGAAAGGTTACAACCCGGACGTGTTCGAGGCCATGGTGGACGCCGACCGCGGATTGACCATCGACACCAAAGAGATCACCCCGAAAGGCAAACTGCTCACCCTGACCAATGAAGAAGCGGCCCACAAGTATGGCAACCCGCTGAAGCCGTTGCTGTCATCGGGCACGGTGAAATCCGTTGACGAATTGCTGGAGAAAGTTGGCCTGAAGGACGCCAGCACGTTCCAGATCACGCCCTACGGCTTCGAGCAACTGGCCCGCTGGATCACGGCGATCTCCCCGTTGCTGATTCTCGTCGGGTTCCTGGCGTTGTACATCGAATTGTCCCATCCGGGCATGGCGGTGCCGGCCATTGTCGCGGTGATTTGTTTCGCCATCTATTTCCTCGGTTATTTCGTGGCGGGATTCGCCGGCTGGGAGGAGATCGCGCTGTTTGTCTTCGGGCTGGCGCTGCTGGCGCTGGAGTTCTTCCTGTTTCCCGGCCATTTTGTCTCGGCGGCCCTCGGCACGATTGCCGTGCTGGCCGCGTTGGTCCTGGCGATGACCGGCCGGTTTCCGAGTGATCCGATCGTGCCGACCTGGGGGCAGGTGCAGATCCCGCTCGCGAAAGTTTTCGGAGCCATGGTCGGCGCGATGATCGGCGCCATGCTTCTCGCGCGCTGGCTGCCGAAAAGCACACTGTTCAGGAAAATGGAATTGTCCGCGGTTACGAGCGCCGCCGAAGGGTACACGACCAGTTTGGGCGAAGCCCGGACGCTGCTCGGCTCGACGGGCGTCGCCGAAACGAACCTGCGCCCCTCGGGCAAAGGACGGTTTGGCGATCAACTGGTTGATGTCGTGACCGAAGGCGATTTGATCGAGCGGGGCAAACCCATCACGATTGTGGAGGTGCAGGGCAGTCGGGTGGTGGTAAAGCGCGTGGCGTAACCGGTGTTTATGGGCTGGACGACGATTATTATTTTTACCGTGGTGGGGCTCATGCTCATCGCGGTCGATTTCTATCTGCCGAGCTTCGTGCTCGCCGGCGTGGGTGTGGTGTTGCTGTTGGCCGCCACCCTGATCGGCTATGGCACGACCGGCAGCGTGGACAAGACAGTCATTTTGTTCTGCACGGAAGCGGCGCTCGGGTTCGGCGCGGGCTATGCCTCCATCAAGTATTTTCCGCGGACCCGCACCGGGCGGAAGATGATTTTGGCGAAGACGGAAACGGGCGTGCAGGCCCAGCCACCGCAGGCCAGCAACTGGATTGGACGTGAAGGCGTGGCGCACACCCCCCTGCGGCCGGCGGGAGCTGCGTTGATTGACGGCCAGCGACTGGATGTCGTCGCCGAATCGGGCGTGATCGAAAGCGGCCGCCGCATCAAGATTATTGCGGTAAATGAAAATCGACTCGTGGTAAGGAAACTTGGTTAATTAAGGAGACACAATCATGGACGTTGGCCAGATTATTCTGACAGTGCTCGGCTTGGTCGTTGCGGTCATCTTTTTGATCGTCTTTTTCGTGGTGATCTCGTTCGTCAATATCTGGATTCAGGCCCGCATGACGGGCGCACCGGTATCGTTCCTGACGCTGCTCAGCATGAGGCTGCGCCGGGTACCAATCGGGCTTGTGGTGCAAAGCCGCATCACCGCGGTGAAAGCGGGGTTGCCGCTCACCACCGACCAACTCGAAGCGCACTATCTCGCGGGCGGCGACGTAAATCAGGTCGTCCGCGCGCTCATTGCCGCCGAGAAAGCGAATCTCAACCTCGGCTTCAATCAGGCCGCCGCGATTGACCTCGCGACACACCAGTCCGGCAAAAGCGTGTTCGAAGCGGTCATGACCTCGGTGAATCCCAAGGTGATCGATTGCCCCAATCCCGCCAGCGGCAAGCAAACCATCGCCGCCGTTGCCAAGGACGGGATCCAACTTCAGGTCAAGGCCCGCGTGACTGTCCGCACCCATCTGGATCGGTTCGTCGGCGGCGCCACGGAGGAAACCATCATCGCCCGCGTGGGCGAAGGCATCGTCACCGCCATCGGCTCGGCGGAATCGTACAAGGACGTTCTCGAAAACCCGGACACGATCTCCAAGCGCGTGCTGGAAAAGGGACTCGACGCCAGCACCGCGTTCGGGATCATGTCCATCGACATCGCGGACGTGGATGTCGGCGACAACATCGGCGCGCGGTTGCAGGCCGAGCAGGCCGACGCGAACAAACAAATCGCGCAAGCGGCCGCCGAGACACGCCGCGCTCTCGCCGTCGCCAACGAACAGGAAATGAAAGCCCGAACGCAGGAAATGCGCGCGAAGGTCGTCGAAGCCGAAGCCCAGGTCCCGCTGGCGTTGGCCGAGGCGTTCCGTAGCGGACACCTCGGTGTGATGGATTACTACCGCATGCAAAACATCCAGTCCGACACGCGTATGCGCCAGTCGATCTCGGGAGAGGATGTCAGCAAGTCCGGGCCAGCCAGCTAACATGGTAAGACTCGCCGACAGCGGTGTACTGATTTGGCTGATCATCTTCGTGATGGTCAGCCTGGCCAAGGGCTGGAGCAAACTGCAAGAGTCCAAGGAGAGCCAGTCGCCAGAACCGGATGACGATGCTCCGCCCCCTGCCCCGCCGACGCCACCGCTTTCCGCGGCCACAACCGCGCCCGGTGACTGTGCCGATGCCCCGTGTGCCTCGTGCGGTCCCGCCCGCAATTCGGCGTCCCACGCCACAGTCCGCTCCCGCACCAACACCAGCCGCTCGAAAAGTCAGCGCGGACGACATTCGTCGGGTTGTAGAAAAAATGGGCCGAAAACCGCAGCCCACGGCGCCGGTGCCACTGCCATCGCATTCAGTGCCGGCTCCACCCGTCGTCAGGGCCGAACCGCCTCCGCCGCCGCCACTTCCTTCGCCCTTGGAGGCACCCGCTCAGAAGCAGACGATTGCGGACGTTCCGCCACCCGCGCCATCCTCGCGCGCGTCACAATGGACCGAAGCACTCCGCGACCGGCAGAACATCCGGAACATCATTGTTGCCTACGAAATCATCGGTCCGCCCCGGGCCGAGTTGGTCTAGCGGGTCTCGGAACGCCAACCCGTTCCACCCAATTCCATGACCAATCAGTTGGCATTTTCAGTGCTGCCTATGGATACCTGTGCTCTGCCGTGATAATTCCACCACGATTCAGTTTTGACGCCGGCCCTCCCGCTCCGATCACATCGGCGCGCCCGGTGTGAATCCTCTTGCCCTTCGCCCTCGAATTCTTTATTCGGAAAGCCATGCACGACATTCATCTCCCCGTCCACGCACCACGGCACGAATGAAAATCGGCGTCATCGGCGGCAGCGGCCTTTACGAAATGAACGCCATCCAGCAGAAGCGCTGGGTCCACGTCACCACCCCGTTCGGCAAACCCTCGGACCATTATCTCACGGGCCGCATCGCCGACCGCGCCATCGTCTTCCTCCCGCGTCACGGCCGCGGCCACAAAATCCTCCCCAGCGAGCTCAACCACCGTGCCAACATCTACGGCATGAAACAGCTCGGCGTCAGCCACATCATCAGCATCAGCGCCGTCGGCTCGCTCAAGGAACAATACAAACCCACCGACATTGTCGCCATCGACCAGTTCATCGACCGCACCAAACGCAGCGCGGACTTCACCTTCTTCGGCCATGGCGTCGTCGCCCACATCGCGTTCGCTGACCCGATCTGCAACCGCCTCCGCCGCATCCTCGTCGACTGCGCCCGCCGCGCCGGCGCCACCATCCACGACGGCGGCACCTACGTAAATATGGAAGGCCCGGCCTTCTCCACCCGCGCCGAATCCCTCTTCCACCGCCGCATGCAATGGGACGTCGTCGGCATGACCAACTACGGCGAAGCCCGCTGCGCCCGCGAAGCCGAGATCTGTTACGCCACGCTCGCGATGGTCACCGACTACGATTGCTGGCACGAAGACCACGACGCCGTCACCGTCGAAATGGTCGTCGCCAACCTCGCCAAAAACTCCGCGACCGCCCAGGAGATCATCTGCCGCGCCGCCGCCGCGCTCGATCCCGACGCCGATTGCACCTGCCGTCACGCGCTCGCCTCCGCCATCATGACCAGCCCCAAAGCCATCCCGCCCGCCGCGCGCAAGAAACTCCGACTCCTCCTCCAAAAATATTCCAACGCTGTGTAGCCGCGGGCTTTAGCCCGCGTTTCTCGCACCGCGCTCGGTCAATGAAACATCGGCGACAATGCCCGACGCCGCACGTGCCGCACCGCGTCGCTGTGGCTCCAGTCCTTCGACCTCGCCATCATCCGCCGCACTTCGAGTTCCAGGCAAACCCGTCGCACCAGCACATCATACAGGAGCAACGCGATCACCACTCCCACGGCGTTCACCACCGGCACCGCGTTCGCCAACAGGAAGAACGCCCCGATCAATGCCACCATCGCCCCCAGATCGAAAAACCGCAGCACCTCGTTGTTGCGCAGTACAACCGGCCGCGCCGGTATCGACCGAAACAGCCAAAACCGCGCGCACGTCTTCAACACCACATACACCACGCATAATCCAAGGCCGTACTTAACCACAGTTCTCCACCTTCCTCGCCCCCTCTCACGGTCGTGCGACTCGTATCCCGAACCCCCGCCACCGGTCAAGCCCCAATCCGTATCCACGCCGCGGCCCGGTCCCGCATTGGGCGGGATGCCGAGAGCCTGCCCTGAGCGAAGTCGAAGGGTCTAGGTATCCTGCCGTTCCGACCCTGCCGCAGCCGCGCGCGTCGAGCGCGGAGTCTCTTCCGAGGCCATAATCGCCCCAAATCTGCTCATCCCAGCCTCCTAACCCCCCCTATCCGGCCCCCCTTCCAAACCCCCTCCCAATTTGGCTTCGTTTTTGGCTTCGTTTCCCCAACTTTTCCACACCGGCTTGATCCAAATTGGGTTCGTTTGGTAACCCCCCGTCGTGTGGGCAAGCGACCACGTTGTATCCCCGGTCGTAATTTCTCCCCCCACGGCCCTGGAGTCCATCGATTTCCCGCCGCCACTCTGCTGCGGCTGCGCTTCTGCCGAGCCGAGTCCTCGAGACGCGTCGTGTTTGTGCTGCCGACGCAGCCGCCGTCCGGCCGTCCGTCGAGGCAGCCGTCTCCTCGCCCCTCGGGGGAGAGGATGAAGGTGAGGGGTTCTCCCACTGACCATCTCATCCCCTTTCCCCATCTTCACTTTCAAAGCCGAGTCGCTGGGAGCGACGGAGCCGAGTCGGACGAGACGCGGCCACGTAGTATCTTGGGCCGCAAACGCAGCGCCGAGGGCGACCCGCAGGGCGCGCCGAGCGGGCGCGAGCAAGTGCAAAGCTAATCCACTAGTTCAAAGATCGTCAACAACACCCACCACCAATATCACAACTCCGATACGCATGTCAACTACCACATCGTCCCCCGATTCCACATCACGCAAAGGGGATAACGGAGTGTAGTAGCGGCCGTCCCGGCCGCCCACGGCGTGCGCGCGCTCCCCGCCTTCGCCATTCCCGCCCTGCCCCTTGAATGTTGAACGTTTAGCGTTGGATGTTGAGCGTTGATCCGTAAACCCTCCCCCCATTTCCCTCTTCCCCCCCGCCCCAACCTTTGGCACACTCCCTATAGTCTGACATTTGGACGCTTTCTGAACGGACTAGGCCAGCCATGGAATCGCTAAAGAGATTCGAAGAAACACGCGAGAAAGGCGGATGTTGTGAGCAAAGTAGTCGGCGATTTCCGCCACTGGAAAGACCACGACGCCTACCAGAAATCCCTGGTAAAACTCCTCCAAGACCTCCAGGCCACCAATTCCAAAAACGCTTAACGTCTCGGCCTTCGCCTAGCGGAGTTTACCCTGAGCGAAGTCGAAGGGTGGGGAACTTCCCCACCCTCCACCCCCCGGCAGCGTATGGTGCCTTCCACCGCAATAAAACACTGGTTTTTACCATTGACAACCGCGAGCCTTTATGATTTAACTGCCTCGCGAGTTTACATTGTCTTGCCGCCGCGACGCGACAACCAGAATGGTTCTTTTCACACAACCCTAAACGGGTGGGGAGGAAATGATCATGAGGTCGAGTAAGGTCGTCGTATCGTTGTTGTGCGGGATGCTCGTTGCGGCTACCAGCGCGCGCGCCCAAACCGTCACCATGAATTACATCGGCGCCGATGGCAATCAATCCGGCGGCTATTACGTCTTTCCCTACTATTTCACCATCAACGGCGGGACCCACACCAATATGCTGATGTGCGACACCTTCACGCGCGAAATCAACCCCGGCGACAGTTGGGGCGCCACCGTGCTTTCCGTGGCGAACCTGAATGTCAGCAATGTCGGCACGCTGGAATTCGGGTCGTTGGGCGTGACGACCTACCTCGAAGCCTGCTATCTCTACCAGGAGGAACTCTCCGCCTACAACAACAGCAATTCCGATTCCCAAGGCCTATACAACTGGGCTGTCTGGGATTTGTTTACCCAGTCGGATGATTCCTCGGTTCTGGGCGCCGAAGACACGACAGTTCAGACCTACTTGAGCGCCGCGGAAGCACTGGGCTCCAGCTTGACTCCGTCGCAATTCCCAGGCATGTACATTATCACCCCGACCAACACGGCTGTTGGTGGCCCGCAAGAGTTTTTTGGAGTTTGCAATATTCCAGAACCCGCCACCCTGGCGCTCGTTGGCTTGAGCCTCGGCGGGCTGCTGTTCATTCGGAAACGGACGTAAGCCACGATCTCGTGAACGAACAACGCGGGCGGGCCTCCGGGTCCGCCCGTCTTCTTGTCGGCATAGACGGCCTCACCGTTTATCCCGAGCCTTCAGGGGCCTCACCCTTCCCCCATCCGCCACGCAACCCTCCCACACTCCAATACTCCAGTTTCTTCCTCCAGACCGCCTCTGCCCCGTACTGTACAAACGTTACCGTTTGAGCAATGATGCTGTCCGTGAACAGCAAAGCCCCTACGCAGAAGGGCGGACCCGACGATACGTCCCTGCCCAACGTCACCCGCTGGCTCTGCGTCCACACACGCCCCCGCAAGGAAGCCCGCGCCGAACAATACTGCCGCGACGTGCTCGGACTAGACACCTACTATCCCAGGTTAAAGCGCCTCAAGACCATCCGCCGCGTGAAACGCTGGGTCATCGGCCCGCTTTTCCCTCGCTATTTCTTCTGCCGCCTGAACCTCTCCAAGAGTTTTCGCGCCGTGCAATACGCCCCCCAAGTCATCGGCGTGGTCGGCTTCGGCGGACGTCCCACTGTCGTCGATGACGCCATCATCCACCAACTCCAGCAGTGGGCGGGCGAGACGGTCGATATCGTCACCGTCCGCCCGGGGGTTCGCCCCGGCGACCTCGTCGAAATCTCCGACGGGCCGCTCCGCGGCCTTCAAGCCGTTGTCCTGCAGGAGATGAGTGACCGTGACCGCGTCGCCGTGTTGCTCTCCACCCTCGGTTGCCAGGCCCGCCTGATCGTCAGCCGCTCGCAACTCGTCGTTGGCTCCCAGTCCTGACGCGCGCCACCATTCCGTGGTACGAAGACAATTCGAAAATACCGCAACGCGCTGCTGGTGAGGCGCGCCTTGCCAAACGCCGCCGCATCCATTATCCTAGCGTCTCTCGTGCTCTCATGAATTACGTCACGTTAGCGAAAACCGTCTTCGACATCGAGATCGACGGCCTGCGCCAGACGCGCGCCTGTCTCGACGGGAACTTTTCCAAGGCCGTTGACGCCATCGTCAAATGCCTCGGCAATCGCGGCAAGGTCGTCGTCACCGGCATCGGCAAATCCGGCAATATCGGCCAGAAAATCGCCGCCACGCTCACCAGCACGGGCGCTACCAGCGTCCTGCTTAATTCCGTGGACGCGTTGCACGGCGACCTCGGCGTGATCAACGATGGCGATTGCGTTCTGGCCCTCAGCTATTCGGGCGAAACAGAGGAGTTATCCCGCATTTTGCCGGCCATCAAACGCTTCCACGTCACCGTCATCTCCATGACCTCCCACGCCAAATCCAGTCTCGCCCGTCACAGCGACATCGTCCTGCGCGTGCACGTGAAGAAGGAAGCCTGCCCGTTCAATCTCGCGCCAACGTCCAGCACCACGGCGATGCTGGCGCTGGGTGACGCTCTCGCGATGTGCATCCTGGAAGCGCGCGGCTTCAAGAAATCGGATTACGCGTGGCTGCACCCCGCCGGCGCCATCGGCCGCACGATGCTCCTCCAGATCAAAGACATCATGCGCACGGGCAACCGCAACGCCGTCATCGCCGACTACCGCAGTGTCAAGGACGCGCTCTTGGCCATGACCAGGGCCAGATCGGGCACCATCAGCGTCGTGAACAAACAGGGGCGCATCGCCGGCGTGTTTACCGACGGCGATTTCCGCCGCCACATATCCCTAGCCCGCGGTTCCGAGGCGCAGTTGCTCAAAACACCCATCGGGACCATCATGACGCCCAACCCGATCACCATTCGTCAGGACGCGCTCGCCGTCGAGGCCCTGAAAATTTTCGAGCAACGACAGATTGACGATTTAATCGTGGTCAACGAGAATAAACACCCTGTCGGCATCGTCGATTCACAGGACCTGCCGAAATTTAAGATAATGTGATGCCGAAGGCGTCACCCTGAGCGAAGCGAAGGGTCTCCCATAAAGATCCTGCTCGCTCGGACCGGGAAGAAAGACTAGAAAGAAAGAGGTTTTACAATGCCGTCAGCCAACGATCTTCGCAAAGGAATGGCCATCAAGTACAACAACGACGTGTGCGTCGTGCTCGACATGCAGCACCGCACCCCGGGCAATCTGCGCGCCTTCGTCCAGGCCACCCTGCGCAGCCTGAAAACGGGCAAGTCCTCCGTCGTCCGCTTCACTTCTACCGAAACCATCGCGGTTGTTTCCAAGACCACCAAACCCGTGGACTTCAGCTTCAAGGACCAGGCCGGCTACCATTTCATGGACCCGGAAACGTACGAGACGATCACGCTTAACGAGGAGTTTCTCGGCACCTCCAAGAATTATCTCACCGAAAACCTGCGCTGCAGCCTGACCGAGGTCGAAGGCAAGGTCGCCGAACTCGAACTTCCGCCCGCCGTCGATCTCAAGGTCATCGACGCGCCCCCCGGCATCCGTGGCGACACCGCTACCAACGTCACCAAGCCCGCCAAGGTCGAAACTGGCATCGAAGTCGGCGTCCCGATCTTCATCAATCCCGGCGACACCATCCGCGTCGATACCCGCACCGGCAAATACCTCAGCCGGGCTTAAACCCGCGGTCGCTTCGTGGGAATCAAGTCTCGTGACAGACATTCACCCCACGGACGCGGCGTTTGAAAGCTGGGTCAAATGGGTGTTCGACCATCCTGTCGCCGAGCCCGAGTGGTATCAGGACGAGAATGCCGAACGCTGGACGGCTTCCCCCGTAGTTGTTGTCGATTACATCACACGTCTATTTGAAGAAGCCCCGACCCTCCTGTCCGTGTATTCGGATGCGCAAGCAGCGCAGGGGCTCTGGTTTTTGGGGATTGGTATCTTCTGTGAGGGATTGCCGAGCATTTATGGGGAAGCCGTCCTGCAATCCCAACGCGAACGATGCATCCGGTCCATTTATACTCTCTTCGAGAAATACTTCGCGACTCGGTGCTCGCCACACTTGTCACATGTTGACGAGCAAGGAGCCAATCCGTTGAATGGTGTTTGCTACATGTGGTGGGATTGGCTAGCCCATGAAGCACAAGGTCCGGATGGGCGAATCGGCAGCGACATGGATACTCAAATGCTATCAACGATGGAGAGAATCCTGCAATTGGGACAAGACGCCTGCATGGAGAGTGCTCTACATGGTTTGGGACACTGGCAACACTTTCGTCCCGACGAGGTGGCCGCGATCATCGACAGTTTTCTGACCGACTACACCAGCCTCCGTCCAGAACTCCACGCTTATGCACTCAAGGCCCGGGCTGGGCGCGTGCTCTAATCGTGGCGCCTACGCCCGCGGGTGTGCCTTCTCGTAGACCTTCTTCAATCGCTCCGGCGTGATGTGTGTATAGATTTGCGTCGTGGAAAGATTGGCGTGGCCGAGAAGTTCCTGCACGCTGCGCAGATCGGCGCCGGCATCGAGCATGTGCGTCGCGAAACTGTGACGCAATTTGTGTGGCGTCAGTGACGGATCGAGTCCCGCGGTGATCAGATATTTCTTCAACATTCGCTGGATGCTGCGCGCCGTCAGACGGTTCCCGAATCGGTTCACAAACAACGGTCCGCGCGCGCTCCGCGCCCGTAATTGGAGATATTTCTGTAACGCGTCGATCGCCGGCCCGCCGAGCGTTCGACAGCCGTTCCTTCTTGCCCTTGCCGCGGACGCGCACAACTTCGCCAAGCACGTCCACGTCATCATCATTGAGCTGGACCAGTTCGTGAATGCGCATGCCCGTGCTGTAGAGCGCTTCGAGAATCGCCTTGTCCCGCCACGCCGACAGCCCGTCCTTCGCCTCCCCGTTCACCGGCGCTGCCAACAGCGCTTCCACCTGCCGGATCGTCAGGAATTTCGGCAGTTTCTGCATCATCTTCGGAAGGGTCAGTCCCGTCACCGGGTTCTGTTTCACCCGCTCCGTGCGCACCAGCCATTTGAACAAACTTCGCAACGCCGACATCTTGAGATGAATCGTCGCCCGATCGAATTTCCGCTCGCTGAGGTGGACCAGGTATCCGCGGAGATGAAACGGATCGACCCTCCGCCAATCGCATTCCTGTTGGTACTTCTCCCCGAACCAGACGGCAAACGCCGCGATGTCGGCAGAATAATTGCGGAGGGTCAGCGTCGAGGCGTCGCGCTCGATGCGGAGGTAATTGAGAAACTCTTCGGTCAGCGCGTCCGTTACGCGGCCAACGGAGGCGCCAGTTTTTTGATGTTCTTGCACTTCGGATACGCCGAGCAGCCGAGAAATTCACCGAAGCGTCCGCGACGCTTCACCATCGGCGAGCCGCACTTCTCGCACTTCTCATCGGTCATGACCGGCTCTTCCTTGGGCGGAGGCGGCGGGGCTTTGTCTTTCAAGTCATCCGGCAACGGCTTCGCATTGCGGCATTTGGGGTACCCCGAGCACGCCAGAAATGGCCCGCGTCGGCTGTTGCGGATCAGCATCGGCGAACCGCACTTCTCGCACTTGATGTCAGTCGCTACCGGCTGCGGCTTCTCAATCACTGTGATCTTGCCTTCCGTATCCCGGCTAAACGATTTCGCGTTTTTGCACTCCGGATAGCCCGAGCACGCGAGGAATTCGCCGCGTTTGCCAGCCTTGATAACCATCGGCGAGCCGCA
This sequence comes from uncultured Verrucomicrobiae bacterium, assembly GCA_963766065.1. GTDB lineage: Bacteria > Verrucomicrobiota > Verrucomicrobiia > Palsa-1439 > Palsa-1439 > Palsa-1439. Next base: position 74,568 of record CAVYAC010000051.1, on the reverse strand, counting down.
CTTCTCGCACTTGATGCCCGTCTCTTCCTTTTCCACGACTTGAATGCTCCCGTCTTCGCCGCGTTTGAAGTTCTTCGTATTCTTGCACTTTGGGTACGCCGAGCAAGCCAGAAATTCACCGTTCTTGCCGCCCCGGATCATCAACATCTCGCCGCACAGTTCGCACTTGATGTCCGTCGGGATCGGCTTGGGCCGCACGTCCTCCATGTTGTCCGTCGCGGCTTTCAACGTCGGCTCGAAGTCCTTGTAGAAGTCGCCGAGCATGTGGTGCCACTCGACCTTCCCCTCCTCGATCTCGTCGAGCAACTCCTCCATCTGCGCCGTGAACTGCACGTCGAGCAGTTTCGTGAAGTGTTTGACGAGAACGTCGGTCGTGATCTCGCCAAGTTGCGTCGGCGAAAGACGGCCTTTCTCCTTTAGCACATACTGCCGCTTCTGGATCGTCGCAATCGTCGGGGCATACGTGCTCGGCCGGCCGATGCCCAGTTCTTCCAGGGCCTTGACCAGCGTCGCTTCGCTGAACCGCGGCGGCGGTTCCGTAAAATGTTGCTCGGAGTGGAGTTTGATCAACTGCAACCGCTCGCTCTCGCTCAGCGGCGGCAACTTCTTGTTTTCTTCCTCCTCCGACGGCTTCTCGCTCTCGGCCTTCTTCTCCGCCTCTTCCTCAACACCGTAAATCTTCAGCCAACCCGCGAACACCACCTCGGTCGCCGTCGCGCGAAACAGGAAAAATTTCGCTCCTCGTCGCGCGTCGATATCGATGCTCGTCACCTTCATCTCGGCCGGCGTCATCTGGCTGGCGACAAACCGTTCCCAAATCAGCTTGTAGAGCCGGAACTGGTCGTGATCGAGATACGCCCGCACGCTGTCCGGCGTCCGGCGCACCGAGGTCGGACGGACTGCCTCGTGCGCTCCTTGCGCGTCCTTCTTCGACCTGTAAAAGTTCGGGGTCTCCGGCGCGTAGTCCGGCCCAATGGTATCACGGATGAACGCCAGCGCCTCCGCCTGCGCTTCCTTCGACACGTTGAACGAATCGGTACGCATGTACGTGATCAACCCGACCGAACCCTCGTCGCCGACGTCCATGCCTTCGTAGAGTTGCTGCGCGACCATCATCGTCTTCGACGTGCCCATGCCCAAGGCCTTCGACGCGGATTGCTGCAGCGTGCTCGTCGTGAACGGCGGCGGCGCGCTCCGCTTCTTCGGCTTGATGTCGATCTTGGAAACCTTGTATTCGCACTGCTGCAAATCGGACAGAATCCCGTCCGCTTGCTCCTTGCTTCCAATAATGACGGCGTCCGCCTTCGCCTCGCCATTGGGTGACCTGACCTTCTTGTCTCCCACCTGGATCAGCCGCGCCAGGAAATGGTCTTTCGGATCAATCAGCTTCCGCAGCTCGGCTTCGACCGACCAATACTCCTGCGGCTTGAACGCGCGGATTTCGCGTTCGCGATCCACGACCAGTCGCACCGCAACGGATTGCACCCGGCCGGCACTCAGCCCGCGCGCCACGCGCTTGTTCAGCAACGGCGAAATCTTGTACCCGACAATGCGGTCGAGAATCCGTCGCGCCTGCTGCGAATCGACCAGCTTCATATCCACCTGCCCCGGATGGTCAAAAGCGGCCCGCACCGCGTTCTTGGTAATCTCGTTGAATTGCACGCGGAAAAACTCCGGCCCGTTCTTCTTGCTCTTCAACAGTTCCTGCAGATGCCAGGCGATTGCCTCGCCCTCACGATCCGGGTCGGACGCCAGATAAATTGTCTCGGCGTCTTTGGCAGCCGATTTGAGGTCGTTGACGACCTGGGTCTTCTTCTTGGAAACCTGATACGTCGGCTCGAAGTCCTTTTCGATCTCCACGCCAAATTTGCGTTCGGGCAGATCGCGCACGTGTCCCATGGACGCCTTCACGCTGAAGTCCGATCCCAAATACTTGTTAATCGTCTTCGCTTTCGCGGGGGACTCAACTATGACCAGTTTTTTCGCCATACATTTCTATTCTGTTGCCATCACGGCTTGAAGGCCGAGTTGCGCACGTACAACTTTCCCGGCAGTTGCCGCACCAGCCGTTTCATCTCCAACGACAATAAGGTTGCGGAAACACACGCCGTTGTCAAACCGCTCGCGCGAATGATCTCGTCGATGGCCGTTTCCTCCCGGCCCACCTGCGCCATCACTTTTTCCTCCATATCGCTCAACACCAGAGCAGGTTTGGTTCCTCCGCCCTCGGATGCGGCCTCCGCTGGCTCGGTGGCCCTTTTTGGCAACAGGTACTCAAATTCCCCCAGGATGTCCTCCACATCCTCGGTCAATTTTGCACCATCCTTGATCAATTTGTTCGTTCCCCTGGACAAAATTGAATCGGCCCGCCCCGGCACCGCGAACACCTGCCGCCCCTGCTCCGCCGCCTGGTTGGCCGTGATCAATGCCCCGCTTTTCAGGTTCGCCTCGACCACCACCGTGCCAATCGACCAACCGCTTATGATGCGGTTCCGCATCGGAAAGTTCTGCTTATCTGGCTTCACGCCGAACGGGAATTCCGTCACCACCGCCCCGCCCTTCTCGATAATCTCGTTCGCCAGTTTCTCGTTCTCCGCCGGATACACAATGTCAATACCGCAACCGATCACCGCCACCGTCCGCCCCTTCGCTTGCAGCGTCCCGGTGTGCGCCGCCGTATCGATTCCCCGCGCCAGGCCGCTCACCACGGTCACGCCGACGCGACCCAATTGATACGCCAGCTTTCGCGCCATGTCCTGCCCGTACAGCGTTGTCCGCCGCGAACCGACAACCGCAATCGCCAGTGCGTCACGCTCCGAAAGCGTCCCTTTTACATACAAGATGATCGGCGGGTCGTAAACTTCCCGCAGGTTCTTGGGATAGTCCGCGTCATCCCGCGTCACAACTTGCACGGCCGCTTTCTCGATCCGCGCCAACTCCCCATCCAGATCGACCTTCTCACGCCAACTGATAATGCTTCGCGCGACCTCTTCTCCCACGCCCGCAACCTGCATCAGGTCGGCTTTCGTCGCTGACAGAATCGCCTGCGGCTCGTTAAAACGATCCAGCAGCGCACGGACACGAATCGGTCCGACGCCGTCTACCATGTTGAGTGCGATGTAGGCTTCGCGCGAAGTCATACGCGCTTCCACCGCGGACAAAACCGCGACCAGTCTATGCCGCCGCCTTCTTGGTGCGGCGCTTCCACTTGAATTCCATCTGCGGCTCTTTCAGCAACTCGTAATTCTTCAGCAGCCGCAACGTTTGCAGGAGATCCGATTTCTGGTAATTGCGATTCGTCGCCACGCTCGCAATCAACTCCTGCAGAATCGACCGAAACGCGATCACGCCGTCAACCCCCTTCGACCGCAACAACTCGATGCTCCGTTGTCGTGTCTTGTTGTCTCGTGGCAGCCCCGGCACGACCAACAGTTTTACCAACCCTTCACTCCCCACCAGCCGTTGCGCTTCGTCAACGGCCCGCTTCTCCACAAACCGGAAAATCTTCGGCTGATGTGCCAGCAGCCCCGGCGCGAAGATCTCCGTGTGCCAGCCCTTCACAGCCACAATCGCCCGCGACACCTGCGACAACGTTTTCGACGTGATTTCGAATTCCGGCGGCATCGCCCCCGGCGGCGCTCCCGGGTTCAGCACAATCAAATCCACTTCTTCATCGGCGCTCTTCTGCCGCGTCTGCACGATGTATTTGCGCCGTTGGCACACAAGGAACCCGTGCAACTCGAAAAATTCACGGACAATCCCCTCGTCAACGGCAGACATCCACAGCCTCCGCAAAGTCCACGTCCGTAACCGTGTCCGAAATAACCGCCTCACCCAGCCGCTTTAGCAGCACAAACCGCAGCCTGCCGTTGCGAGCCTTCTTATCGAGCCGCGCCGTTGCCAGCAATTCCTCCGGCTTGAAGCTGCCTCCAAGCCGGGTCGGCAGACCGCTGGCGGCAATCAAATCCCTCAGCCGTTCGGCGTCCGCTTCGCTCAAGCCCGCCCGTTTTACCGACATCCGTACGCCACAGCACATTCCCATGGAAATGGCTTCGCCGTGCAACAATCCCACATATTCCGACAGCGCTTCCATCGCGTGGCCCAGCGTGTGGCCAAAATTCAAAATCGCTCGCAGCCCCGACTCGCGCTCGTCCGCGCTGACCACCTCGGCCTTGATCTCGCAGCACCGCCGCACCACGTGGGTCACCGCCTCCGGACGGAGCGCCAGCACCGGCTTGTATTCCCGTTCCAACCATTCAAAAAACTCCGCGTCCCGAATCGCCCCGTGCTTGATCACTTCCGCGAAACCCGAACGCAACTCGCGCATGGGTAAGGTCGCAAGCGTGTCAGTGTCCGCGAGAACGAGTTTGGGCTGGTAAAATGCGCCCACCAAATTCTTGCCCTGCGGCAGGTTCACGCCCACCTTCCCGCCGACCGAACTATCAACTTGCGCGAGCAAACTCGTCGGCATTTGCACGAGCGCCAGGCCGCGCAAATAACTGGCTGCGACGAAACCCGGCCAAATCTCCCACCACGCCGCCCCCGAGGGCGATGACGAACGATTGTCGGTCCAACCCCAGCGACGGGAGCTTCTCGAAAAGCCGATTGGCCTGGCGAAGCGATTTCGACGACTCGCCCGCTGGCACGCTGAGAACCTCAACGGTGATCCCGCCTTTGACGAGCGCCTCGCGCAGCGGACCGGCGTAGCGTGACTCGACGTTGGTGTCGGTAATGATCACGCCATGCTTGCCCAGCTTGAGCGGACGCAAATATTCCGCCGCTTGCGACAGCAATCCGCTCCCGATCAGAATATCATAGCTGCGCTCACCCAGGTTGACGCGCACCCGCTGGGGCGCCCCTTTGGCTTTGGATTCCATGGATTCGCGGGATTACAACCCGCCCCCCAGGGCTTGTCAACCTTGAATCGCCTCGGCCCTCACCCGGGCAACGCGTCGCGTCCGCTCCGTCACCTTGAACAAGTCGGCAATTCGGTGCCCGACGACCCACGCGATGCGACCGTCTGCCGCGCACACCAACGGCACGCGGCCACGCCGCCGCCGCGGCACTTTCTCGTCCACAAAGAAGTCCTGGAGCTTCTTCGCCTCGCTCATACCCAGCGGTTGGAACCGATCGCCGTTCTCCCATGTGCGCACGAACAACCCGTCCCCGAGCGCGTCGGCGTCAAACCGCTCGCCCTCTTCCCCGATCACGAACCTAACACCGAGTTCGCCGATCGTCGTTTCCCCGCATAAACTCAACGGCCACAGACCGCGGATCGGTTCCAGTTCGCTGCGTTGGTCTTTCCGTAGCCACTCGTATTCGCGGTACACCACCAGTTCGTACGGCAGATCAACCTCCGCGCTGGGCGAATCCCCCAGCGCCGCATGACGGACCGCCTCGATTTGATCGAAGGTAAACCTCGGCCCGCTCTCGGCGTCGCCCCCGAGCCAGAACCGCAGCACGCGCCGCTGGATGGCCACCGGACAGTTCGCCAGCGCCTTCACGTTGACCGCGTCGTTCTGGCAAACCGTCATGTAAAACCGCTGCGCGACGTGATGCAGGAGATAGAAATCCTCGTCGCGCAAGATTTCCGCGGTATGAAGCAGCACCTCGCGGATCGCGGGATTGAAGTCGCGTTCCAGTAACGGCAACAGCTCGTGGCGGATGCGATTGCGGGTAAACCGCGTGTCGGCGTTGGACGCGTCTTCCCGGTACTTCAGCCCCTGGGCACTCAGGTACTCCAGCACTTCGGTCCTCCGCACCTTCAACATCGGCCGGATTACCCGCAGCTTGCCAAGCTGGCGTTCGGGCCAGATGCCCACCAGTCCCGGCACGCCCGCGCCCCGCAATAATCGCAGCAGAAACGTTTCCACCTGATCGTCTGCCGTATGCGCCAGGGCCAGCTTCTGGATGCCCGTTTGCGCTGCGACCTTGGCGAAGAATTCATGGCGCGCACGACGGGCGCCGTCTTCATCGCCGGCCACCTTTCGCCACTCAATCGTATTCTTCAATCCGTATTGCGTGGCCAGTGCGCGCACAAATTCCGCGTCCGCGTCGCTCGCCGGCCCGCGTAGTTGATGATTCAAGTGGCACACGTGCGGCCGCCAGCCGGATTTGACGAGTGTGTCCAGAAGGGCCACCGAATCCGGTCCGCCGGACACACCAACGAGGAGTGCTTCCCCCGGCTCGAGCATTTTCGCCAGAGCCGCTTGAACTTTCAAGAGCATGACTTCTCTTTAGGAAGGCCGGATTTCTTTCAATCCGCCCATGTACGGCAGCAATGCCTCGGGCATTTTCACGCTGCCGTCGGCCTGTTGATAGGTCTCCAGCACCGCGACGTACAACCGCGCCAGCGCGGTGCCGCTGCCGTTGAGGATGTGCACGAATCGGTTCTTGCCGTCTGCGCCCTTGAACCGGATATTGGCCCGCCGAGCCTGGAAATCCTCGCAATTCGAGCAGCTTGACACTTCGAGATACGCATTCTGCCCCGGTGCCCACACTTCGATGTCGTACGTCTTCGCGCTGGCAAATCCCATGTCGCCCGTGCACAGCAACACGACGCGATAATGCAGCCCGAGCAACTGCAGCACGCGCTCGGCATTGGCCGTCATTGTTTCGAGTTCATCGTAGCTCGTCTCGGGCTTCACAAACTTGATCATCTCGACCTTGTCGAATTGATGGACGCGAATCATCCCGCGCGTCTGTTTGCCCGCCGCGCCCGCTTCGCGTCGGAAGCACGGCGTGTATGCGCAATAATAAATCGGCAACTGGTCTTCCCGCAGAATCTCTTCCCGGTGAATATTCGCTACCGGCACTTCGGCGGTCGGCGCGAGATACATGTCCTCGTCCCGCAACCGATACATGTCCTCCTCGAACTTCGGCAGTTGTCCCGTCCCGATCATCGCGTTGCGGTTGATGACAAACGGCGGAAACACTTCGGTGTAGCCGTGCTGGCTCGTGTGCAGATCGAGCAGGAAATTGATCAGCGCCCGCTCCAGCCGCGCGCCCGCGCCCTTGTAGAGAATGAATCCGCTACCAGAGATCTTCGCCGCGCGCGCGAAATCCAAAATACCCAGTTGTTCCCCGATGTCCCAATGCGCTTTCACCGGGAATGCGAATTTCGGCGCTTCACCCCACTTACGGATTTCGGGATTGTCCGCGGCTTCTTTCCCAACTACCACGCTTTCGTGCGGCAGATTCGGAGTCATAAGGAGGATGTCGTGCAACTCCGTGTCAAGGCTCGCCACCTCGGCATCGATGGCTGAAACCCGCTCGCCCACCTGTTTCATCGCCGTCATCTGCGCGCTCGCGTCCTGCCCCTTCGACTTCAGCGCGCCGATTTCCTTGCTGACCTTGTTGCGCTCCGCCTTGAGGTTGTCGCCTTCCGCCAGCAACTTGCGCCGGTGTTCGTCCAGCGCGGCAATCTCAGCAATGCGCGCGTCGTCGCCGCGCCCGCGCGTGGCCAGGCGTTCGCGCACAAAATCCGGTTTTTCCCGAATGAGTTTGATGTCGAGCATGGGAGCGGATGATAAAGGGAGTCTGCCGTCAGAGCAAGTGTGCCGACGCTCCTGTAGTCGCAGGCTTTAGCCTGCGTCCGGCGCACCCGTAAAGGGTGCGGCTACAGGGAAACTATCCGTGGCACCGCCGCCAGGGCTTCCGCCAGTTTTTCGGGCTGTTTGCCGCCCGCCTGCGCTGTATCGGGCTTGCCGCCGCCGCCGCCGCCGCAAATCTTGGCAAGTTCCCCGACAATCTTGCCTGCGTGCTTGCCTTGCTCCACGAGATCGGGGGTCACGTAACAGATCAGCGAGACTTTGCCATCCGAAACGCCGCCGAGAACGACAATGCCGCTGGTCAATTTCGTTTTCAAGACATCGACAACCGCACGCAATAGATTCGCATCCGCGTTTGGTATTTCGCTGACAAGCGGTACACCCGGTTCCGAAAGCGTTCGGGACCCCCTGAAGAGCAATTGTTCCGCGATGGCTGGTGCCTGCGACTGCATCGCGGCCTGACGCTGTTTGGCGAGTTCCTTCTCCTGTTCGCGTGCCTTGGCCTTGGCAGCCTCGGCCTTTTCCTGGTCGCCCTGCTTCGCGATGAACTCCATTGCAAATTGGCCGCACACCGCTTCAATTCGCCGGATCCCCGCCGCGACCGCCGACTCGCGCATGATCTTGAACAATCCGAGTTCGCCGGTGGTCTTCGTGTGCGTGCCGCCGCACAGTTCCATCGAATAACCATCCAGCGCTTTGTCGTGCCCGCCGATTTGTACAATGCGGACGATATCGCCGTACTTGTCGCCGAAGAACTGCATGATGTTCGGTTTGCCGCGTACGTCCGCATACGGCATCTCGAACCAGTACACCGCCGCGTTTTCCTTGATCCGCTCGTTCACCAGCTTCTCGATGTCGGCGATCTGCTGGTCGGACAAATGTTCCGGGTGATTGAAATCGAACCGCAACCGGTCCGGCGCGACCAGCGACCCCTTCTGCCGCGCGTCCCGACTCACCACCTCATGCAACGCCCAGTGAAACAAATGCGTGACCGTGTGATGCCGCTGAATATTGGATCGACGAGCAGCATCTACATACGCAACGACAGGGTTTCCGGGTTCAATATCGCGCCCTGATTCTAGCCTTGCCACATGCACGTACAAGTCGTCCTGCTTCTGAGTGTTCGACTACTTCAAAGCGGCCAAGGCCTGTGGTGTCGTAGCCCGGCAAATTAATCCACCCCGTATCCCCAACTTGCCCGCCCATTTCAGCGTAAAAGGGCGTTTGATTGAGGATGATGTTGATAATCTCTTTCGGGCCTCGTCCGACAGCTTTGACCACGGCCTCAGATTCCAAGTTGTCGTACCCTAGGAACGGAGTTGGCTCGACCTCTAGCGCCACAGCTCTGGCACCGCTAACGATAGTCTTTTTCTTGTCGTAGTCTTCACGAGCTCGCTTCCGTTGCTCGTCCATGAGTTGCTCGAAACCAAGGACATCCACAGTCTGCCCTTGCTCTCGCGCCAAGAGTTCGGTCAGATCGAGCGGAAAGCCATAGGTGTCATAAAGCATGAACGCCTCCTTGGCGGGGAAAATCTTGTCCAAGCCAACAAGAAGCTTCGACGTTGCTTCAAAGAGCACCATCCCACGATCCAGCGTCCGGTTAAAGCTCTCCTCTTCCGCTTTGAGATTGGATTGGATCTTGGCTTTGTTGCGGCGCAATTCGGGGAAGACATCGCCGAAGTTCGCCGCGACGACATCCACAAGCTTGTAGAAGAACGGTTCTTTGAATCCCAGGTTGCGGCCGTAGCGGACGGCACGCCGCAAAATGCGGCGGAGGACGTAGCCGCGGCCTTCGTTGGAAGGCAGAATTCCATCGGCAATCGCAAAACTCAGGCAGCGGATGTGGTCGGCGATGACGCGGAAGGCAATGTCAATTTTGATTTGGTCTGGTGATGGTGGCGCAAGCGTCCCTGCTTGCGGTCGTACGCTCTCTCCCCCCGCACCTTCCGAACTGAACCAGAAAAATGGATACTCATCAGGCGTCTTCCCCAACCCCTTCTTCACAGCATTGTTGGCGATATAGTTCCACTTCTCGTCGAACTCCGCGTCGTCCCGGACAATCCGATCATAGCTTTCATGCTGCCACACCGCCCCTTGCCACTGGAATTGCCGCTGAATTTGATTGGCAGTGAATGACTTGATGCTGTGGAGAATTTCACTCAGCGAATGATATCCCCTTTCAGCACCTGTCTGAGATGATGCCGCATCCATCGGCACCGGTTGCAGCAGCAAGTGCACGTGATCGGGCATAATGGTGGCCGCATACAGCCGATACTGCCGACCGTCCGCGAACCGACAAGCCTTCAGGATCAGATCTCGCATCCCGTCGGTCAATTGCCTCTGTTCATGCGTTCGAAATGTCACAAAATATACGGAGCCCGGAGATTGCCAATGCGGCAGGCGCCGACGAGAAACAGAGAAACTCTTGATGCCACCAGTTGACGGTTCGCAAGCAGGGACGCTTGCGCCACTATCCGTTTGGGAATCGCGTGGCAATGTGCTCGTGTACCTTTGGCCGCTGAGCTTTTCCAGTTCGCGGAAGATCGGCGAAAAGGCGTCTGTTTCATAGTTGGAAACAGGTCGGGTGAAATCCTGAAAGCCTTTCGTGCATTGGATCATCGAACACACGCGCTCGAAGCCCATGCCGGTATCGACGTGCTTGGCGGGCAATGGCTCAAACGTGCCGTCGGGCAACGCATTGAACTGGATGAATACGAGGTTCCAAATCTCGATGCACCGAGCGTCACCGGCATTGACGAGCTTTGCGCCGCCGTCGCCGTGGGGGGTAAGGTCAATGTGGATTTCGCTGTTCGGTCCGCACGGACCGGTGTCCGCCATCATCCAGAAATTATCTTTGCGATTACCGGGAACGACATGGCTTTCGGGCAAATATCGCTTCCACAAGTCACGCGACTCGATGTCGGCAGGAGCCTTGTCGTCCCCTTGAAAGTACGTTGCATACAGCCGTTCCCTCGGAAAATGCCAGCGCCTGACGACGAGTTCCCAAGCCCAGTCGATGGCCTCTTTTTTGAAGTAATCGCCAAAACTCCAGTTGCCGAGCATCTCGAAGAACGTGTGGTGATACGTGTCGAGCCCAACGTCTTCGAGGTCGTTGTGCTTGCCGCCGGCGCGGATGCACTTCTGCGTGTCCGCCGCGCGCGTGGGCGAACCGGGCACCGCACCCGCCCATTTGTCCACGTCGGGCGCGCGCTGGCCGAGAAAGATCGGCACAAACTGGTTCATGCCCGCGTTGGTGAACAGCAGATTCGGCGCATCGGGCAGCAGCGAACTCGACGGCACGATGGTGTGCTGTTTCTCGCGGAAAAAATCCAGAAAGCTCCGGCGTATCTCGGCAGAGGTCATAAGTCGTGCGGTTTGCTACAGACGAATCGGTTACTCGGTACCGCCAATGCGCTTGCCGAGGCTGGCGCCTTCGCTGATTTTCTGTCGTACCGAGGCGATGATCGCGTCGAGCATCTTCCCGTTCTCGCGGAGGAAATCCTTGGCGGATTCGCGGCCCTGGCCGATTTGCTGGCCGTCGAACGCCAACCACGAGCCTTTCTTCTCAATCACGCCGAGATCGGTCGCCACGTCGATGACCGAGCCTTCCTTGGCGATGCCGACGTCGTACATGATGTCGAACTCAGCCTCGGCGAACGGCGGGGCCACCTTGTTTTTCACGACCTTGGCGCGCACATGGCTGCCGACGACCTTCCCCGCGGGATCCTTGATGACGTTGACCCGGCGCATGTCGATGCGCACGCTGGAATAAAACTTCAACGCGCGCCCGCCGGGCGTCGTCTCGGGGCTGCCGAACATCACGCCGATTTTTTCGCGGATTTGGTTGGTGAAAATACACGCCGTTTTCGCCTTGTGAATGCACGAGGTCAGTTTGCGCATCGCCTGGCTCATCAACCGCGCCTGCGCGCCGACCGTGGCATCGCCCATCTGGCCTTCCAATTCCTGGCGCGGCACGAGCGCGGCGACGGAATCGATGACGACCACGTCCACGGCATTGCTGCGGATGAGCGTTTCGGTGATCGTCAGCGCTTCTTCACCGCTGTCAGGCTGGCTGATGAGCAAATCATCGAGATTCACGCCGATCCGTTTGGCATAGGAGGGATCGACCGCGTGCTCGACATCGACAAACGCGGCCAACCCACCCGCCCGCTGCGCGTTGGCGATCACGCTGAGCATCAGCGTCGTTTTGCCGCTGCTCTCCGGGCCGAACACTTCGGTAATGCGCCCCCGGGGAATGCCGCCCACGCCGAGCGCGAGGTCGAGCGACAACGCGCCTGTGGGAATCACGGGAATGTTCACCCGCGCGGTCTCGTCACCGAAGCGCATGATCGAGCCGGAACCGTATTGTTTCTCGATGGCCGCGAGCGCCGCCTGGAGGTTCTTGTCCTTTAGCGCGCTGGCCTTGGTGGCGGCGTCTTTTTCCTTGGTTTCCACTTTTGCGGCCTCATCTTTTGCGGGCATGGCGAAGTCTCCTGTTAATTCGGCACTCCCAGTGCGTGTGTCGAAAGTTTACTGTAAATCGAACCTTCGGGATGAAGCTGGCTCTCAAATAGATGGATGGCCTCCATCCGCAACGTCCCGAACGGCGTATTCTTAAGGGATTCGACGGCCCTTGTCAACGCAACGTCCGGGCGTGGAACCTTGATGCGCCCGAGCGTCAGATGGGCCGAGAACTCGCGGTGTTCGGGCTCGAAGCCCAGCGGCTGCATTGCCGCTTGGACCGACCCTGCGAGCGCCTTCAGTCGGTCGTCGGCATCATCGCAGCCAACCCAGATGACACGCGCCCGGTTTTCGTTGGGAAAGGCTCCCGCGCCATGAACCGACAGGTCAAATGGCGGATGTTCCCCCGCCACGGATTGCAGCGCGGCTTTGATTTTATCGACAAGCATCTCCTCGATGTAACCGAGGAACTGCAACGTCAGGTGGAGGTTGTCGATCTTCGTCCATGAGATTTTCACGCCGACATGCGCCCGCTTCAGCCGTGCCTGGGCCTCCTCGATGGCGGCGCGAACATTTTCCGGTATCTCGACGGCAACAAACGCGCGGATCATTGTTTGAGAAGCTCACGCCTCACGGTGTCGAGGGCGTATTGGGACACGAAGAATTTGAAGGTTTCGCGGTCGAAGGTCAGGATGTGGCGACGGACGTCGGTGCGGTCGGGCGTCGCGAAGCCGATGTAGACGAGGCCGACCGGTTTGTCCGGCGTGCCGCCCGTCGGGCCCGCAATACCCGTGGTGCTGATGCCGAAATCCGTCCCGCTGCCCGCGCGAATGCCTTCGGCCATCTCGCGGGCGACTTCCTCGCTCACCGCGCCGTGAGCCTTCAAGGTTTCTTCCCGCACACCGAGCAACCGCACCTTCGACTCGTTGGAATAAGTGACGCAACCACTGATAAACACGTCGCTGGAACCGCTGACGTTGGTGATTCGATTAGCAATCATCCCGCCCGTGCAGGACTCGGCGACGGCAATGGTTTTGCGCGCGTCGGTCAACATCTTGACCACGACCTCCTCGAGGCGGGCGTCAGCAATCCCGTAGATGTGATCGCCCAAAGCGGCGCGGATTCGTTTCTCCGCCTCGTCGGCAGTCGATTTGAGATGCGAGATGATCCGCACTTCGACCTCGCCCATCTTGGCGCTGTAACCGAGTTCGATGTCCTTCCAATCGGCCAGTGGCGGAGCGACTTTTTCTTCGACGATGGACTCCGCCAAGCCGACGACCTTGAACGTGCGGCAATCAAAACGCGCTTGCGCCCCAAACTGTTTCTCCAACACCGGGCAGGACATACTCGTCGAACATCGGTTTCAACTCGCGGGGCGGACCGGGCAACAAGAGAACCAGCTTGCCGTCGTGGTCCAACGCCAGGCCCGGCGCCGTGCCATTCCGATTGGGCAACACCTGCGCGCCAACTGGTACGAGCGCCTGGACATAAATCGATTCCGGGAGATGGATCCCCCGGTTGCGAATGCGCTCTTTGATGTGATCGGCCACACCCTCGTCGCGAACGAGTTTCCGCCCGAGCAATTCGGCAACGACGTCGCGCGTAAAATCGTCGGAAGTGGGGCCGAGTCCGCCGGTAATAATGAGGACATCGCTGCGGGCCAACGCTTCCTCGACCGCCTTGCGCATTTCCTCGCGGTCATCGGCGACAGTGACCTGGCGGTCGAGCCGCAATCCGATGCCGGCCAGTTGGCGGGCGATGTAGGTCAGGTGCGTGTTGACCGTGAAGCCCAGCATCAGCTCGCTGCCGGTATTGATGAGTTCCACCCTCACGAGGGCGAGCCTAGCCAAGCGATCCCACAAAGTCAAACGACGGGCACGGTCGTAAGAAAGAAAAGCTTCCAAACCTTCCAAACCTTCCAAAGTGCATTCACGCTTTTTTCAGAAGTATGAGAGGGTTTGGGTATGAAATGCTCCTGGGATGGTATGGTGGGAAGGTTTGTTCAGCTCGCTACGCTCGGTTGCGCTCGCTCGCTCCCGCTCGGCTCGCCCTTCGGGCCGCCTGCGGCGTCGCGTCTCCTCCGAACCCTTCGGAGTCGGCTCCCAAACCTTCCAAAGTGCATTCACGCTTTTTCCGGGAGTATGAGAGGATTGGGGTATGACGACGACAAACGGTGATCAGAAATTGGAGGGAGCGGGCGGTGGGGCGATGGCGACGGTCGGACCGAGACAGCGGGATTTTGTGGCGGCGTTGCCGGAGCCGGTTCAGGTGGAGATCAATTGCATGTTGCGGGACGGCTGGCGGCAGGATGCGATCGTGGAGTGGCTGTTCGGTCAGACGGCGGATCGGGACGTTCCCGAGCACCGGCTGAAGAAGGGGGAGCGGTACGGGTTGATCTGGCTGCGGAAGGCTCGCGACGAACGGGTGGCACGGGTGAATTGTCGGACGGTGATCGGGCGGTGGTGGCGCGGGCCATACCGGGACTGGCTGGCGCGGCAACCCAAACCGTTCGTGCGGCCGACTACGCCGAAAGCGGTCAAGATCGCGTTTCGGGCGCTGGCGGAAGAGCTCAAGGACAATCGCAAAGCCATGAATCTGCTGGCCCGACTGCGTCGGGCGGTACGCCGGGCCATGCAACGCCAACGGGAGGAGGCGAACGCCATGCGGTGGTGGAGGGGGTGAGCGAACAGGTTGTTGCTCAGGGCATGCGATGATGGATTGTGGCCTTTAGCGGAATCGCTCCTGCATCACGTGCCAGGAGTCGACCCCGTTTAGATGGTGAGACCTGAGCTCGTGTTGCTCTCGGATGATATGTCGCTAAGCGATATATCATACGTTGACATATCATATGGTGGCAGGGCAGGCGCTAGAGTACTCTGACCGAGAAATGGACAAAGAACACGAAGCAGATTGGATAAGCCCCTCGTCGGACTCGGGACAGGCGGAAAGCGGTGAGGCGGTGGGCGGCGGACGCGGATATGGGATGGACAAAGTACAGTTTCCGCTTGGATGCGCGCCTCACTTCCATCTCCGCTCGCTCTACAAGGGATCGAGTATTTGATGGGTCGCTACCGCTAGTGTTAGAGAATTGTCAGTTGGGCAGGAGTTGGTAAAGAACAAGGGCTCAACCCAAACCGAGCAAGGAATGGAGTCGAGCCCATGTCAGAGACCTATGCGGTCTCCATATCGGTCAGCCTGACGGTACGGGGACGGTTCACCAACGTCAAGCATTTGGAGGAAGCGGTGCAGCAGCAAGTTCAACAAGCCGCGCAACAGTTCTATGCCCAAGCCGTGGCGGCCTACCAGCGGCAGTGGCTGGCGGCGCATCGGGAGCGCTATCAATCGGTGCGCTGGCGCCAGCGGCAATTACTAAGCCCGTGGGGCGAGCTGGCGCTGCCGGTGCTGATGGTGCGGGAGCGCGGTCGGTCTCGAGGCGGCTATCACAGCTTGGGCAAGGTGCTCTGGCGCGGCAAAGCCACGCGGTTGTTAAGCCCGCAGGTGGAACGGCAGGCCTTGGAAGCCGCCACGGGGCAGAATTACCGACCGGCGGCGCGCCAGTTGAGCCAGCGCTGCGGGGCGCGGGTGTCGCACTGGGCGGTGTGGCGATGCGTCCAGTATTACGGGGCCAAACTCCAGGACCAACTGCAGCGGGACTGGTCGGCCGGACCCGCCGCGTAAGGTGGCGGCGGAGGTGGTGGTGACCGAGGTGGACTCGACGTGGTTGAAGTGGCAGCGGCGGGGGTGCGGCCACGAGGGGCCGCAGCATTTCCTCATGCATTTGGGGCTGCATTACACGGGCCGCAGCCGCCGCCTGGATCAGCGGGGTCGTACCGACGTGAGCCTGGACCAGAAGACCTGGTTGGTGGGCACGGGCAGCCTCGGTGAGTTCGGCACGCGCCTGCGCCGCCACCGTGACCGACACTATCCGGCCGGGCCGGGGTCCCGCTCCCTGACGGTGCTGCTGAGCGATGGCGACGAGGGACTGAAGTGGGTGCGGGAACGCGAATTCCCCGAGACACTGTGGCTGCTGGATCGCTGGCACATCGGCCAGAAGGTGCGCGAGTTTGTCGGCCCGGATCAGGCCGCGTGGCGCTCGATCATGGCGGCGGTGTATGCCCACGACAGCGAAGCGGCCTTGGAGGCGCTGCGGTCCATGGAACCGGCCTCCGACGACCCGCGCCGCGAGGGCTTCCACGAACTCTTCGGCTATCTGCTGGGCCATCGGGACGGCATCGATGCCTTCGGTCAGATCCCCAAGCGCTACCGTCAGCGCCACGGGTGCCTCGGCCCGGTGGTGCGGGCGGGCAGCGGCGCGGTCGAGAAGAACGTCGAGGTGCACATCAACCGTCGCTTCAAACGCCAAGGGCGCGGCTGGAATCCGGTGCGCGCCGACCGCCTGGCCCAATTACGCTGGCTGCAGCAGGACCACAGAAACTGGAATCACTGGTGGAACAACGTCTGCCTCACCACCACGAAAATAAACCCGGGTTGGCCCACCACTGACAATTGACAAACAGTACCGTCGCTACCGGAGCACAGACAGATTGCCTTGACGGCTCCCCCTCTCTTTGGGACCAAGAACAATACTGGAGCGCTATTTGCGATCCTCAGATGTCGGCGGTGAGGATCCGCTGTGGGGCGGCGGCGACGTGCGCCCCGCGGGTTCTTGACTCCTACCTTGGCCAGGCGTGAACGCGCGTGATAGGTGATGGGCGACCATTTTGAACGGGCAGGATGTTGCCGAAGGCGACCAAGGCCCGTTCCATTGTTACGGGCAACGACCGCAAGCGGGGACGCTCGCGCTACCATAACAGCAACAGGCGGGACGCCCGTGCAGCGGCGCATCATTTACTCGGGAGCAATTCCTTGGGGAAATTTACCGGGCGATAGTTCGGTTCACTAATCGTACCGCCGACCTTGTACTCCAGTAACACCTTCAGAAACTCCGTCAGGATATTGATCCCCGGCCATGCTCGGAGGAATTGCGCCTGCACGCGAAAGTCCATCTTGCCATCGAACCCGAGTTGGCCGCGGGCATTGGCAGTGAATGCGCCGGCGAAGACTTCCATGTCGTCGGTGCGAACCGCCTGATCGGCAATGGCAAAGGTGCATTGGCAGCGAGTCGCCTTTGTGTTCCCCAGAGCCTCCGAGAAAATCCTGAACAGGGCGGCCTGCCAGAGAACCCCGTTCGTGACGGAAAGGCTGCCCTTCCCTTGCAAGGCGTCCAGATCCGCTCCGTGCCCGTTGATCCTCGCTTGTCCACTCAGTAACCCTGTGACCCTGCTTTCGCGGTCTTCGACGGCGCTGAGTATTGAGTTGACATCAGAACTATCGACGGAAAAATCGAACTTGTATGTCGGGTCCGTCCGCGAGAAGGCGAAGTCCGCGCGACCACGGAGCTTCCCGCCATAGAAATCCGCGTCGAAGTTGTTGATCTGCAATGTGTTGTTTGTGAAAACGAGCGCCGCTTGAGCCCGCGTGGCGGTAAGTTTCCAATACGAGAAACCTTCGTTGATTACATGCGCGGACCACGCGGTTCCATAAGGGTTGTCGAAGTCGATCAGCCCGCGGGCGCTGGCATCGGTGCGCGGTCCGAACCGATAGGGTGCCATTACTTTTGCCGCCTGTTCCCCGAGGAGACCCGCCATTTCCGAAACGTTGGCCTTGGCGGCCATGTCGAAGCTGACCCGGTGGGCGTTGAAGTCGGCAAAGATCGTGCCACGCGCATCTCCTTCGCGGCGCCTCAACACCAACTCCTGCGCGTCCAGTTGACTTCGCCGGAGTCGGAGCTTCCCCGAGGCGCCTTCCAGTCCGACGCCGCGGTAACTGCACCGGTCCGCCGTGACAAGGGCATCATACGCGAATGCGTCCGGGTCAACAAAATCCCCGCTCACCTTGGCCACGATATGCGGCGGCGTTGCGAACCAGGCCGGCTCGACAATCTGTCGGACATTACCGACCATCAAAGGCAGAAGCTTGGTGGGGTCCACCGTGCTATCGAGCTCGTAATCGAAATCGCTGCTTTCAATATTGTAATTGCCGTGACCGACGACCCGGCCTTCGGGCGTCACAACCTCGACGTCGTTCAACCTGACCTGCGGTCCACGGTCCTCGAAGCCGAACTTGATGGAACGGAATTCGACTCCACGATAATTCAACCCTTCGGATTCCACTGTGCCGGTCAATTCGGGCAGGCTGCCAGTTTCCGGGTTCAGACGGTAGTGGGCCGTGATCTTCGGATTGTTCTCCACGCGCAAGTCGCGGAAGAGCGCAGGGCGTTCTCAATGAACAGGGGAATGATGGCCGCGGGATCGGTGCTGCTGGAAAACGTCACGTCGAATTGGCCCATCCCGATGTCGTAGCGGCCCTGAACGGCGACATCACCACCGTAGAGAGTGGCATCACAGTGACGCACGATAATCGCGCCGTCGCGCATTTCAACGTTGACGGCCACCGAATCAACCAGCAGGTCACGGTATTGCAGGTGATTGCCATGAAACCGCGCGGTCACCTGACTGGCCAGAGGCTGATTCAAATCGACATTGAAATCCAAATGCAGGTCCGGAGGTTCCGTCACTTGAATCCGGTTCAGTTCGCGCACCGCTTTCGTGAGAAACAGAAACTGACCTTGATTTGCGGGTGGTTGCGGAGCCGCTGACGGCGCCGGCGCCGGCGCGCGCCGGCGGCGGCGCACCGCGCAGGATAAAGCCCGACACGTTCAAGCGAATGCCACAGTAGACACCCGTGAGTCTGTCCACGCGAACCGAGCCGTCGTCGTTCAATTCAAAGGTGGCATAGGCATCGGACGCGGTGAACTTGGCCGGGCCATTTTCGTCGGGAGGCGTCGGCACCGTGACCCTGGCGTTGGCAATATGAATGGCCTGAATCGGGTTCTGTTTGTGAATCAGCCGCCGCAGGTTGAACCGCAGTTCGAGTTCGTCGATTTGCGCCAGTGGTTGATCGGGAGCTCTGGCATCCGCGAACGTTGCTTCCGAAGCCACGAACCCACGGAACAGGTCCAACCGGACGGAGCCGAATTGCGCCGCGTAGCCAGCCCTACGAAGCTGTCCGATCAGGGCTTCCTTCAGGAAATCCGGGAATCCATAGAAGTGCAGGTAGCCGAGCGATAGCACAGAAAGCACCACCAGCACGATCATGAACCGGACCAACAAACGGAACAGAACTTTCACGTACCGGATTCTTAAGCTCAGGGTCTCGGCGCGTCAACGTGATTCCCCTGAAATTCGGGCCGTCACTGTCCGTGCTTGTGCCACAGAGCTCGGGGATCGGCGGTCAAGATCACGAAGACTCTCGCGACCCTCACGGTTTCGGTGTGGCATTCGGCGAAGGCGGCGCGATCGCCTCCGCTGCGGGGGAACTGGCTGCTGGCGGCGCGTTGGTTGTTGGAACTGTCGCTGTCGCCTGTCCAGATGGCGTGACAACATTTCTCATCAGCGTATTGGCGCCGCTGGTCCAAATCGTGAAGACCAATGCCGGCTCGCTCCACAGCGCGTACTGGCTGTTGGGGTCTTGCAACCTGCCCAGCGCCAGAGAGTACGTCCGATCGCCGGCCGTCGCGGTAATCGTCGCCTCCGGCTGGTCGAGTCCGTACTCCGCCAGGTTGTCCCGACCCTCGCGGACGAACTGTTCCGCTCGCAGCGCAGCCCACTCGTCCAATAGATGTTGCAACGCGTCGTTGTCGAGAATCCCCTGCGCCGCTCCACGAGCTTCCATTTTTTGTCCGTCCCGCGCTCGACGACCACCTTCCCCGCCGTTCCTTCGATCACCAGCTTCGTGATCCCTCCGGCGACCTGTCGGTCAGATGATGGGAACGCAGTGCCAGATAGCTCGACGGCAACCACGAGATGATGTTGGTGTCAACCCCATAGACAAATGGCTCGTCGGCGCGCTTCACGAAGCGAATCGTATTGGATGCGTCCGCCGAGCCCACGAGCAATTGGGCAATGGTGTTGGTCCCTCCACCGCGCAGGCTAACGGTGGCCACGGGCGCAGCCAGTCCGTATTTATCCAGATCGGTGGCAACATCGGCCGCGAATTGACTGGCGTTCAGGTCGCTGAGATGACTCAACAACTGTTCCACGGCTGTTTCCTCCGCGGCCACCATGACGGGAGCCGCGATTGTCCAGGCCGAATTGGTCTGCAGGAGGGCAATCTTGTCTGTGCCGTGGAGCAACTCGATCCCGCGGACATCGTCTCCGGAAAATGCGAGTACCCGGGGATCGCGTAAATCATTGGCTTGCACCGCGAATTTCTGCGCAGTCGTCAACGGCACGGTGTAAATCGAATCCGTGCTCTTGAGTTTCGCATACATCTTACTGGCGTCGTTCGTCAGCGCACGTCCGAGTACAAGCGTCTTGCCCGATTCACCGGTCAGACGGTGATCTCCCGTTCCGGCTCGTCGAGCTGGTACGTGTGAACATCCCGCGGATCCTCACTGACAAAATCCGCCACACGCAGTTCATTCAAATCGGCGAGCAACTCACTGACTTTGCGTTGATCCGCGCGCGCGGCCAATGGATGGGTCAACGCCCAACGCGGTTCCGCGTTCGTCGCCGCGCTTGACTTGGCCACCTCGATGTCGCGGTCAGCGCTCTTGATCTCGATACGCGTGGCTGAGGCGGGAAGAAAATCGATCACCGTGCGGTCACGCAAATCATCGAGGGATCGATTCAGGCGGTCATAGATCGATTTGGGTGCGATGAGCACGTTCTCACTGCCGTGCACCTGGACGTAGACGGCGTCTTTCGTCGGGGTCTCGTTGCCGACGAGCAGCACGATGGGCTGTTTCTTGCCCTGTAGCGTGAGGCGGATACGCGGGTTCCGCAGTCCGAAACCTTCGAAGGCCGCACTTTTCAATTCTTTACCGGTGATCGTACGGCTGCGTTCCGCGAATTCCAGTTCATCCAGGATCGAACTGATGGTGCTGTAGTTGGCGCGGACCTTCAACGGCTGCTCGATCTGCCATTGATCGGCAGCCTTCTCCAGCGCATAGACCCGGTTGGTCAACTCGATCGTGATCGCGTGAATGTCCTTTGACTGGAAATCGAGGACGCGCTGGCTCTTCGTTTGTGCTTCCTCGGTGGACGTGCCGCGGAAATAATCCAGCGCGACAACACCGCCGAACACCAACGCGATCAAGACGAGAACCAGGGTCGTACGCGGTTTCATATCAATGCCTTTGCCATGGTTGGTGTCGCCAATCGCCAGCGGTCGTCACTTCCGTCGCCCCAACCAAACCACCAACCCGATGATCGCCACGGCCAGCGGCATGCCGCCCATGACCAGAATGTACACGGCCATCTGCTGGTGTGGGGACATATCGAGGCGAAATTCCTCGGGCGTTTTGGGACTGACAGCCACCAACTGCTCGCGCTGAAGCAGCCAGTTCAATGAGTTCATGAAAAAGTCCAGGTTGCCACCCGCGAGATCGCTGTTGTCCACAAACCGCGACGTGCCCACCACGACCATGCGCGTCACACCAATACCCACGTCGACTCCCTGTGGCTTGCTGGTTTCCACCGCCGCCGCCAGCGGCAGCGGCCCCGCAATGTCCGTCGCTGGATTAAACGACACGTGCTCCGTGTCCGGGTTCGTCTCTCCCCAATACTCGGCTCCCGCCTTGACCAACTCGGTCACCCGCGGCCGGTCCGCCGTCCCACTCTCGGGCTGTTGCACGCGGCGAACCGAGCGCGCATATGGAAATTCCGTGTTCGTGTCGGCCAGCTTGGCCGTAATCGGATGGGCGGCGTAGTCGGCGCCCACCGCATTGACGTTCAACAATTCCTGCCCGAGCAACACGCCCGCCTTGCTCATCACCAGGTCGTCGTCCACCTGCACCCCCCAGCGCCGCAAGAACGCTTCCAACCCGCTCTGACTTCGCGGATCGAGCATGATCAACAGGCGCCCCTTGTTTTTGCCGTACTGCTCCAGGGCGTCCAACTCCATTTGTGAAAATGCTTTGCGCGGCCCCGCAATCACGATCGCGCCCGCAGCGGTCGGCAGCGCCTGCTTTTCCTGCAGGTTCCACTTCTCGACCGTGATATTGTCACGTTTGATATAGCGCGCGACCTCCGAATAGCCGTTGGCCTGGTCGAAATCCTCCGGGTCGCGTTCACCGTGCCCGGTGAGGAAATACACTTTGGGCGACGCTTCTTCGGTCACCGTCTGGATCGCCGCCAGAAACAGGCCCTCGCCCTTGAACGCTTTCACCCGCGGCTCCTCCCCCATCTCCGCCTGACCGCGGTCGAGATCGACCATGTCATCGAGACTAACGTATTTGTGATGGCTGCCGCTGGCGAAGATGACGACGTTGGGCGAATCCAAATTGTATTGCGTCACGAGTTGCTGCGCGCGCGCCAGATCCCGTTGCGGATCGACGTACTCGACCCGCAACTTGTCCTTGCCATAAAACTGAAATTCCTTCAGCAGGTTGCGTACGTCCTCGAGGACTTTCTGGACATATTCCTGACGACCGGACTCCGGGAAGAACACGACCACATCCACAGGCTCCTTCAAGCTCCCGACCATTTGTTTGGTCTTCTCCGACAGCTTGTAGTAACCCGACTTGGTCCAGTCGAAGCGCAGGTAATGTCGCGAGGTCAACCAGTTGACCATCACCATCAGCGCCAGCACCGCGACAATCTGCACGAGCACATTCGCGCCGATAACCAGCCGCCGGTGCCGCAGTGTCGGGGGTTTCGGATCGGGTTGTGAGGAGTCGCTGGTCACCGCGGTCATCTCCATTTCCTCGATTCAACCACACGCGTCGTGATAAACAGCGCCAGGACGGTGCCGCTCAGATACAAGACCACCGGTCGCACGTCCACGATGCCGCGCTCGAAATCCTCCATCTGGTCGAATGCCGACACGGCATGAAACACCTTGCCGAGCGGCCCGGTGGGAAACAGAAACGTCAGCCAGTTCAATACGATCAGCATCATAAACACGACCGCAAAGGACATGAGTGCGGCGGCGACCTGGCTCTTGGTCATCGAGGACGCCAACAAGCCGACGGCGATGAAGAATTGCCCGATGACGATCACGCCGAGATACCCGCTGAAAATCGGGCCCAAATCGAGCATCGTCTCGCTGCTGGAAAAATGCCGCACAATCAGGACGTAGAAACCTGTCAGCGCCCACATCATCGCATACAGCACAACCGCGCCGAGATACTTGGCCAGCACGACTTCAAAATCCGTGACCGGCGCGGTCATGAGCATCTCCAGGGTGCCCGCGCGCTTTTCTTCCGCCAACAATCGCATGGTGATCATCGGCACAACCACGAGCGACGGCAGCCAGAACATGCTGAACAGGATCTTCATGGCCGTCATTTGGGTCGGGCCGGTATTGAGGTAGCGAATCACCACCGCAAACGTCACTCCCATCACCAGCAGGAAAAACATGAGCGCCACGTACCCCAGGACGGACGCGAAATACGCGTTCAACTCCCGTCGCAACAGTGGCGGCACATTCGTCATCGCAGCACGCTCCGGCGTTGTTCGCGCCGTTCCTCTTCGGCCTCGTCTTCCTCATGCGTGATTTGCACGAAGATGTCTTCCAACGTCGTCCGCGAGCGCGTCAATTCCCGCAGCGTCCACCCATTGCTTGCCACCGCCTGATAAACCTTCTCGCGCGGGTCGGTGCCCGGCTGGGTGTCAACGTCACCCGCAGAAAGCCGTCCGCGTTCAACTTCGCCTCGATCGATTCCACATTCTCGACCGCGCGGAGTTTGGCCTGCACTTCCGAGCCGGGGCCACGGACTTCCACCTGGATCAATCCGCCGGCGTTCAGCGTTTTCGTCAGGCTCTCGGGCGTGTCCGAAGCGAGGATGCGACCATGGTGAATGATGATGACACGGTTACAGGTCATCTCCACTTCGGGCAGGATATGGGTCGACAGCAAAATGGTATGCCGTTTGCCGAGATCCTTGATGAGCTGGCGGACCTGACGGATTTGCACCGGGTCGAGGCCGATGGTTGGCTCGTCCAGAATCAACAGGTCAGGCTCGGCCAATAGCGCGTCGGCCAAGCCAACGCGTTGCCGATACCCTTTCGAGAGATGTCCGATAATCCGATGCGACACGTCCTTGATCCCCGTCAACTCCATGACTTCCGGGATGCGTTCCTGGCGCTCAGAGCGCGGCAGTCGTTTGAGCTTGGCGCGGAACTTCAGGTACTCGCTCACCCGCATGTCCGTGTACAACGGGTTGTTTTCCGGCATGTACCCGACCCGTTCCCGGACTTCCAGCGAGTGCTCAAAGACGTCCAGTCCCGCCACCTGGACCCGTCCCGACGAGGCGGGAATGAAACCGGTCAGGATCCGCATCGTTGTGCTTTTGCCCGCGCCGTTCGGCCCGAGAAACCCGACGATTTCGCCGCGTTGCACTTCAAACGAAACGCCGTTGAGCGCGGTCGCGCCCGCGTAACGCTTCGTCAGGTCTTCCACTTTGATCATCGGTTGCATGACAGTACTAGACGGCACCTCGAAACCTTGTTGCAACTTCCTCCTTTACGTCGTCCATCAGGAAAGTGCGTGTGTTTCTAGCACAACGCCATAGACATTGGCAAGCGGTCGAATGTTCAACCACGGATTGGCCGAATTGGGCACAAACAAAACAAGGACGGGCAAGGCGCCCGTCCGTGCGTGGTTGGCATCATGCTGGGGAGTCGATCACTTCTGCACTTGTTCGCTGCGGGGCCAGACCGGTTGCGGGAACTGCCAAATCTTGACGGTGCCGTCGGCGCTGGCGCTGGCGACAAACCGGCCGCTGGGGCTCACGGCCACGCCTGTCACCGCCCCGGTATGCCCGGTAAACGTGCGGACCTCGGTCCCGGTGGTCACGTCCCACACCTTGACCGTTCCATCCTCGCTGCCGCTGACCGCAAACCGTCCGTCGCGGGTGAACGCCACGCTCCGCACCGTTTGGCTGTGTCCCTTGAGCTGTTCCACTTCATGGCCACTGTCCAAATTCCAAATGCGGACCAGCTTGTCCTTGCCGCCACTCAATCCAAATTGTCCGTCGGGACTGAACGCCACGCACGTCACCGCCGAAAACCCGTTACGAAACGTCCGCGTTTCCTGTCCCTTCGACACGTCCCACAATTTCAGGCAATCATCCTCGCTCCCGCTCAGGGAGGAATCGCCCGTGGGACTGAACGCCACGCTCGTCACGCGCCAGCCGTGTCCGACAAACGCGCGCACCAACTCCAGTCTGGGCACGCTCCACAGTTTCACCTGATTGTCGTCGGCAGCGCTGGCGACGAATTTTCCATCCGCGCTGAAAGCGATGCCGGCGATCTTCCAACCGAGTCCGTCCGTCGCGTGCAATTCGCGTCCCGACGCAACGTCCCATAACCGCAAGGTGCTGTCGATGCTGCCGCTGACGGCCATGGTCCCGTCCGGGCTGAACGCCACGCTCGTGACGCCGGCCTTATGTCCGGTAAATGAGCGCACGTCCCGGCCCGTCGCCGTCTCCCATAGCTTCAATGTGCCGTCGTCTCCGCCGCTGAGCACATAGGCGCCGTCGGGACTGTACGCGACGCTCGTCACCGCGCCCTTGTGTCCCGCGAGCGAACGAATTTCGCCGCCATATACGGCGGAAATCCGGTCGAGCAATTTTTTCGTTCGTTGCTGGTTCGGGATCAGGTCGTCCACGCGGTTCGCCAACTGTCGGGCGGTGTCGTAATCCTTCTGTTCCAGCGCGTGCTCGGCGCCGGCGAGCAATGGCGCGGCTTCTTCCCAGTCAATCTCGTTCATCAACGCCCGCGAACGGGCGCAGCGGGCGATCGCGCGGGCCTGGTCGATTTTTCCCTGGCGGACCATCTCCATGGTGGCGGCAGTCAATTCACGCAAGACGCCCGGCTGGGCGATGAGCAGATCCAGCGCGTGTTGACCGCCCATGTCGGCAGGACCCATGGGCAATTTCTGATCGTGGACTTCCGCGGCGTCGGCCACCCACAGATGTGGACCCTCCTGGGCCACGACAAAGTGCGGGGCGCCCACCTGTTTGACGAGCAGCCGGCCATCCTGCTTGGTTTTCACCACGCTCATCCCCCTGGGCAGGGTGAGGGTGTTGAAAAAATCGCTGTACACCGTCTCCGAGATACTGTTCTTGAGGTCCTGCTGCAAAGCCAGCGTGCCGAGTGCTTTGGCGACCGAGGCTTCGTTGACGATCTTGACCGGGACACCGCCGGCTGGCCCGTCGAATGTTCGGAGAGTGATTTCGACCGGTCCCGTGAATTCTTCGACCTTCTGCTGTACGCAGCCGAAAACGCACAGCGCGACACACAGAGACACCAATATCCTGATTCGCTGGCTCATCCCCATTATATAGAGCAGCGGATGTGCCAGCACGGGCCGCCGGTGCGGCTTTTTTACTAGCCACGAATGGGCACGAATGGGGCGCGAATTCGGATTCACCACCCTTCGGCTACGCTGAGGGCAGGCTCCGGGCACGAAGCACACGAAGGGGTTAGGCGTTGACCCGAACCGCAATACATGGCAGTGCCATGTATCAGGCGGGGATCGGCAATGCGGGAGTTCCCAGAGAGTTACTCAAGTTGACGGAGGCGGAGCGTCGGCGGGCAGGCCAACCAATACATTGTAGTGCAATGTATCAAGTGGGTGCGGGCAGGGCTCGATGACGGTAAGATTATGGCGAGTGGCGAGGTCTGGCCTGAAGAGAGTTGACGAAGGGTCCTTGTACGCAGGCCGACAGAGGGATGATGCAACCATCGCAGATGCCCTCCGATGCGAATACGGCGGCAAGCGGCGGGGATGGGGGAGTGGTTATCGGCTGGGACCCGTTCGACAGGCTCAGGGCAGGCAGCCGACAACAACAACCGCGAACGGCGGGCTGGGACAGCCCGCCCTACCGACGACGGCGGCACGGCGACAGAGCGCCGTGGCTCCAAGGGGCAGCGGCATCCTCGGCACAGGGAATAAGTTTCGAATTGACAGGCTATCGTAGTGGTGATATACGATTTAGCATTGTGATAGTGGATAGGAGATGCAGTATTGGGAGTTGGGGACGGATTAACGCTCAACGTCAAACGTTCAACTCTCAACGTTCAAGGATTGGGCGCGGGCGGGCTGGCCGAACCGCAGTCGGCGCTCGCGGCTCACCGTGAGGTTCGCCCTCCAAACGGCCCAACGCACGGCGACGGAGCGCTGTGGCTACAGAGGGAAGGGCCTGAAAGGGGTATAACTACGAAACGAACCCAATTCTGTGCAGGCCGGGCGTGGAAATTATTTTTTGGAAAGCCAAAAACGAAGCCAATTGCCGCGCGCGACGGCGGGCTGGGCCCTTCGACTCCACTCAGGACAGGCCAGCCCGCCCTACCGGGAGGCGGGCTATAGAAATGTTAAATTGGCAGCCTGCTCTCCCAATCATGCTGCCCTGCGGGCCTCGAAACAACGCGAGGCCATTTCGGGGTTTCCCAAACCCCTCAATTTGCCAAACGAAGCCAATTTTCCGGGGTGGTTGTGAATCTGGAAGTGAT
The DNA here is from genome assembly GCA_963766065.1 of uncultured Verrucomicrobiae bacterium. Lineage (GTDB taxonomy): Bacteria > Verrucomicrobiota > Verrucomicrobiia > Palsa-1439 > Palsa-1439 > Palsa-1439. Next base: position 47,036 of record CAVYAC010000051.1, on the reverse strand, counting down.
TGGTGTATAGTGGCTTACACACATGACTGGGTCGGTTTTTCAATTGGCTTCGTTTGTCAAAAAATGGCTTCGTTCGGGGGGGTCTGGAGGTGTTTCGGAGGCAGTTTGGGAGCGAAAACGGCAGCCCCTGCGCTTCACCCTTCGACGCCGCTCAGGGCAGGCAGAAGCGGAGCTACAACGGGGAGCGGCGCGATACCTACACGACAGGCATCGCGCCCTACAAAGCGGATCAGGCGGGCAAGCCTTGGCCCCTCCTTTTACCGGGCTTTCAGGGAGACGTTGGCCACTTCTTCCCAAATGTTGCCGCCGTGTTTTTCGGTGAGGATGACGGACATGGTGACCACGTCGCCCGAGTTGACATCGCTCAATTGTTCGGCGAGCCGGTCCATCGAGGTGATATGTTCCCCGCCGATGTACGTGATGACGATCCGCGGAACGAACCCCACTGCTTCAGCGGGGCTGCCCCGCTGGACACGGGCGACCAACAGGCCCCGCGTCGAGGACAGACCCATGCTCTCCGCCGCATCCGCCGTGAGCGGCTGCACCTGCAACCCGAACTTCTGGAGCATCAGGTCCGACGCCGACAGTTTGGGGAGGGCGGCGAGTGTGACCGAATACGGCGCTTGCTTGCCGCCGCGTTCGACATCGAACTGGACGGTATCACCGGCTTTCTTATGAAGAAGCATCCGTTGCAAACTCAACACGTTGCCGAAGCTCTGCCCATCGACGGTGAGAATCTTGTCGTCCTTCTGCGCCCCCGCCTTCGCGGCCGGGCTGTCCGGTTTCACATCGGAAACGACAATCGATCCGCGGGCGTGTTCGAACCGCAGGCCGAGCCAGACCCGCGCGCGTTTCTCGGGAGAGAACCACGCCGCCAGAAGGTTCGCCACGCGCGATGCCGGAATCGCGAAGCCGATGCCGTTCGCCTCTTGCAGGAGAGCCATGTTGATGCCGACGAGTTGGCCGCGGGTGTTGATCAGCGGCCCGCCGGAATTACCGGGATTGATCGCCGCGTCCGTCTGCAACACATCCGTGAACTGCGGATTATCGAACGGCCAACTGCGATTTTTGGCGCTGATGACCCCGCGGGTGACGGTATGATCAAACCCGAAGGGATTGCCGATGGCCACCACCGTCTCGCCGAGCATCGTCTCGCCCTCGCCGGCAATGTTGACGGCGGTCAGCGGCTTCTTCGGCTCAATCTTGAGCAAGGCCAGGTCGTTCTTCTCGTCACCGCTGACGTATTGGGCATCCAACTTCGTCCCATCGGAAAGCACCACGGTGATCTTGCTGGCGAGTCGGACAACATGCCAATTCGTGATTATCCAGCCGTCTTCATCCACGATCACGCCGGACCCGAGGCTTTGCACGCCTTCGGTGCGGGTCGCGACGGTTGACCAAAGAACTGGCGGTAAAAATCGGCAAACGGGTCGTTAAACCTGCGCTCGACGATACGTTCGGTGCTGATGTTGACCACCGCGGGAAGAACTTTCTGGACGGCCATCACCACCGGGTCGCGGGTGGGATCGGACACGGACTCGTCGGCGGGCGGTGCCGCGATGCCCGCGAGAGGGGGAACCAGCAGCAACAACAGCCAGGTAGAAAATCCAGTTCGCATTTTCATTTAGCCGGAGTATATTCCAGCATTGTTCGGCGAGGCAAGCGATGGCACTGACCCGTTACGGCGAACTACGCAATGAACTCATGCGTCGGAGTTTTCCGAATATCTTTGCGCCCGCCGTCCTCCGCGATGCCGACAGCAATTACGTCCCGATCCCCGTCAGCGAACGGCTCGTGCAATGCATCTGGTACGACCAGCGCCTGACCCCCGGCGCGTTGCAGACGACGGATGGCCGTGGCGTCCGGGTGGTGTTCCAGGGCTGGTGGAACCTGGAGCCGGTCCCGATTTTCGGCATGCGACGCTGCAGATCGGTGACGAGCCCGAGCGCACGGGCGACGTTGAGATCCATCTGCGGGCGGAGGATTGGGATCATCACGGCCACGAACGCGATGGCCAGTTCAACGACGTGATCCTGCATGTCGTGTTGTGGGAAGCGGGCAGCCGCCACGTCCCGCGGACCCGCGCGGGCCAGATCATCCCGCAACTGGTCATTCAGCATCGGTTGGACAGTCCGCTGGAGCAACTCTACGACGAGATGGATCTCGACTCGTATCCGCACAACGTTGGCAACCATCACGGTCAATGCGCCCAAGTGTTGCAGGCGCTGCCTCCCCCGTCGCTCGCCGCGCTGCTCGATACGGCTGGCGAAGAACGGTTCGCGGCCAAAGTGCGCCGGTTCCTGCGCTGGATTCACCGGGTCGGTCCCGAGCAGGCGTTTTACGAGGGCTGGATGGAAGCGCTGGGGTACAAAGCCAACAAGGCGGCGTTTCGCACGCTCGCCCAGCGCGTCCCGATGTCCGAGATGAACGACCACCGGTCGCATCTCGGGCCGATGGTGTTCGGGGTGGCCAATTTTCTTCCGACGGGCGCGCCGGGCGACGCGAAACACCGCCGCGGCCCAGTACGTGAGACGGCTCTGGAACGCGTGGTGGAAATTGCGGCCGGATTTGGAAGACCGCATCCTTCCATCCGACGTGTGGCGATTTCACGGCGTGCGTCCCGCCAATCATCCCCACCGACGGCTCGGTGCCGCCGTCGCGGTGTTGAAGAAGCACCCGAAGTTGATGGAGAAAGTCGTCGGGGCGGTCGAGAGCGGCGGCGACCCGTCCGCGTTTTTTTCCGAGATTCGCGATGATTACTGGAGCCGCCATTTCACGTTGGGCGGCAAGACACAGTCGCGGGCGAGCGAGTTGATCGGCCTTAGCCGCGCGCAGGAAATCGTGGCGAATATCGTGCTGCCGTTCGTTGCGGCATACGCAGAACACAATGGCGACGCCAAGCTGTACGAGGCCGCGAAAACCGGTTATTCACGACTGCCCGCCGCCCCGGCCAACAGCATCGTCCGCCTGGCCGCGAGCCAATTGTTCGAGAACTCGCCGCTGACGCGCCGTTTGATCAAGACGATGCGCCAACAACAGGGCCTGATGCAGATTTTTCACGACTTTTGCGTGAACGACAAGTCCGGTTGCCGCCACTGCCAATTCCCGGATCTCGTGCGTCATTGGGCTTCGGTTTCACTATGAGAACCGGGACGGCAGGCTCAGTGTGGAGAGTGGCCGCGCGACCGCAGCCAGGTCACGATGACCCGCAACAGTCCATCCCGTTTCGGGCCGCCTCGCGTATCGCCCGGCTTTTCGACCGGCACCGCCGAGAACAATTCGCGATCCAACGCCTCCGCCGTGCTGGCCACTTCGGCCAGCGACGTGAACTGTTTGCGACCTTCCGCGCCGAGCATTCCTTCGACAAACTCGCTGACGGGCTTGGAGACCGGCCCGATGTCGTTGGTGAGCGTGGCCACCATCACCGCCAGGTTTACGAACGTCCTCTTGCGCCGACGGGCTGGCGGGCATTTCGGCGGGAGCAACGTTGATGAAGTTTGACCGTGCCATCCGTGGCGGTGAGGACGTTCTTGTCGGCGGGCGGTTGGTGCGGAACATTGCGTTGCCAGAGAAAGTCCAGCGCGCGCGCCACGCCCGCAATGGCCTGCAACAGCCGGTGTTCGTCCACTTCGTCACCCTGGCGCAAGAACCGCGCGAGCGGCGGCCCGTCCATATATTCCATGGCGCAAAAGTAGGTTCCGTTGGATTGCCCGGCTTCGTACACCGTGACGAGATGCGGATGCATCAGGGAGGCATCCGCGCGCGTTTCTTCCAAGAAATGCTCGGTCTTGCCGGGCAGGGCCGCAATCCCCGGCGACAGAACCCGCACCGCAACCGTCCGGTCCATCGTCGTCTGAAACGCGCGGTACACCTTCCCCATCGGCTAACGCCGATTGGTTCCTTGATCTTATAGGCGCGTATCATCCTGCCGACCAGCGGGTCGGACGTTAATCCTGGCTCGCTCATGGCGATCCCTCCGCTGTCGGGATTGGCGCCAGCGATCGCATCGACGGAGGCACGGCGGCGACATCCTGCATCACGCGGTGGTAGTACGTCCGCACCACAAAGCCCACCAGCTCATGCGCGGTCCCCGGAAACCGGACCGTGAAGGTCTTGGTTGAAAAATTCTCCCACGTCGGAATGGTCAGCCAGACCGGTTTGCGCCAATCGACGCCCAGCCCCGCGCCGTCGACCGTGGCGAATTGCACGCCAATCGCCACCGCCGCCGTATTGAGTTCGCGTTCGCCCGCCTGCGCTTTCGCTTGAATGGTCACGGTGGCCACATCACCGTTGTCGCTGCGCTCCACACGCGCCAGACGAATCACATGGTTTAACAAGGGCGGCTCCGTAATTATCGGCACCGGCGACATGATCGCCCGATTTGGGAAGCCCGCCAAGACCGGAAGCGGATGACGACAAGGGACCCGATGCCGACGCGCCCGTCTGGTCCCGACGATGTGCTCCGAACCACGTCGAGTTTCACCTTCCTCGGCCAGGCTCTCGGAGAACATCTGGCTCAGCAGCACGATTTCGCCAACAATCACGGCGCCGACGATGGTGACAGCGAGGACTTGCAGGAGATCGATCGGACGCCGCTGCCGCTTGGCGCCACCGTCGTGCACAATCTCAAACCGGAAATGCACCGGACCGATTTCCAATTCGTCCCCGGACGCCAGCCGCTGTTCCGTGATGGCCCGGCCGTTGACGTAAATGCTGTTCGGGCTGTCCAAGCCGCGGAGATAATACCCGTCCAAACGCCGTTCGATGGTCGCGTGATGGTCGCGCACGCCCGGTTCCACCAGTTGTACCTGGCAATCCACATGCCGACCGATTATCACTGACGGACGGTCGATCACCAGCGGCCCCCGTGATGCGAGACGGTCTTGGTAAAGCAATCGGTACATATCCGGGTCGTTATGATACGCACAGCGCGCCAGCGCGCCCATAATTTTTCAGTGTGGATATTCGCCCTCGTTATGGATAGGCTATCATCGCTGATGGAGTTCCGATGCCAACATTGTGGCCAACGCATCGTCCTCACTTCGCTCCCGGCGACGCCCGAGGTCGGATGCCCGGCCTGTGGCCTGTTGACGTGGGTTCCGCGCCCGCCAGTCAACTCGACCACCCATCGCCGTGCGAATCAGGAAAACCGTCCGCCACCATCGAGCCAGCGACGGCGGCTGCGCCGCATCTTTGAGCCGATCCCCCGACCGTTTGCGTATCTCGTGGGCGCGTCGCTGGTGCTGATCGTACTGGCACCGTTCTGGATCTACCTGATCAAAGAGCGGCTCGACCGTCATCCCCCGCTCCTGAGCGACGATGCCATCTCGATTCCGGTGCCGACCGCGACGGAGACGACTCCCCCGCCGCCCGCCATCGAAGAACCCCGCGCGGAAGTGACCAACGCGATCGACGAGTTCCTCGGGATCCGCCTTGACGCCAATCTCGAGCAACTTCAGCGACAGTTCACCCTGCGCCTGCAAAACACTCGCGGAATGGTTCCCGAAATTTATGAAGCGACGCAGGCCGGCGATGTCGCTTCCGTCACGATGCATTTCTACAATAACCTCCTCAAGGAATTCTGGGTCGATACGCGCGAGCGCCGCGTAACGCCGGACAGAATCGAGAGGGAATTGCAGGAAACGTTCGGCGAACCGAAGGACCGCGGGCTCAAGGCCGACAAACCAGGCAACGAAAGCCTCGGTCTCGGATTGTTCACCACCGCCGGTGGCATCAAGGCCGGCGCCGACCGCGAGAAAAAACTGGCCGCGTTCCCCTACCGCGTGGACGTTTCGTGGTCGGATGATCAGACGCATGCCGAAGCCAGTATCTATTACACCTCGGAAAAGCCCGAGCTTTGCACGTCGCTGTTGACGATGCACATCAGCGCCGCACAGTGGCTGAACAACAACCGCCCGCAACTCGGTTCGGTGGCGACAACCTCTCCCGCCGCCCCCACGAATACCCTCGACCAAACCAACGAACCACCCGCTCCACCTCCGCCGCCCCACAGGCTGTTCCCAAGCCCGTAACACGCTCCGATTCAGACGATTCCGCATGCTCCCGTGAAACACTTGCGGACGTAAACAGCCGCTGCTAGACTTCCGCCCCGCATGCCTCCCACAACCACAGCCACCGCACCAACATCCCATCACTCGGGGAGCCGACCGCCCGCGGCATCGCAACCCGAAAGTCTGCGAATCCTGTTCGTCTCCTCGGAGTGCGTCCCCTACGCCAAGACCGGCGGCCTCGGCGACGTGGTCGCGGGTCTGCCCAAAGCACTGCGCCGGCTCGGCCACGACGCGCGCATCCTGATCCCCCTGTACTCGTTCATCGACCGCGCAAAATACGGCATCAAACCTATCGGCACCGCCTGCGTCCACATGGGCGCGGGCATCGAACACTGGGTCGCCATCCACCACACCCTCCTCGACGACGAAGTGCCGGTCTGGTTCCTCGACTACGACGCCTACTTCGGTCGTCCGGGCATTTACGACGGCCCGCTCGGTCATCACATGGACAACGCCTACCGTTTCGGCTTCCTCTCGAAAGCCGCGCTGCAAATCTGCAAAGATTTCCAGTTCATCCCTCACATCATGCACGCCCACGATTGGCCCACGGCGATCCTCCCCGCCCTCCTCAAAACCTGGGACCGCATTCTCTCGCCGCTCTCGAACACCGCCAGCGTGCTCACGATCCACAATATCGGTTATCAGGGCAAATACGACGCCCACGTCATGCCCTATCTCGGCCTCGGCCCGGAACATTTCACCCCCGAAAAATTCGAGGACTTCGGCAAAACCAACCTCCTCAAAGGCGGCATCTTCTTCGCCGACGCGCTGACCACCGTCTCGCCCACGCACGCCACGGAAATCCTCGGCCCCATCGGCGGTCAGGGTCTCGCCATGTACCTTAACAATCGCCGCGCCGATCTCTTCGGTATCCTCAACGGCGCCGATTACTCCCGCTGGAATCCGGCTACCGACCCGCTCATCCCCGCGCAATTTTCGCCGGAAGACCTGACCGGCAAAACCGCCTGCAAAGCCGCGCTCCAGCGCCGCTTCAATCTCGAAGTCCGCCCCGACCTCCCCGTCTTCGGCATCGTCAGACCGGTTCGCCCACCAGAAAGGCTTCAACCTCCTCCGCGAAGCGCTCCCGCCGGCCCTCAACAACATGCTCCTCCAACTCGTCATCCTCGGCAACGGCGACGCCGACACCGAAAACTTCGTCCACTGGCTCACCGCCGCCCATCCCGGCCGCGTCGGCTCCCACATCGGCTACTCCGACGACCTCAGCCACCTCATCGAATCCGGCAGCGACTTCTTTCTCATGCCCTCCCTCTACGAACCCTGCGGCCTCAACCAGATCTACTCCCTCAAGTACGCCACGCTCCCCGTCGTCCGCGCCACCGGCGGACTCGACGACACCGTCGCCAACTACAACGAAGCCGCCGGCACCGGCGACCGGCTTCAAATTCTGGGAACCCTCCGGCCTCGCCCTCTACTGGTGCATCGGCTGGGCCGTCTCCACTTGGTTCGACCGACCCCACCACATCACTTCCCTGCGCCAACAAGCCATGTCCCAGAACTTCGACTGGGCCACCTCCGCCCGCCAATACGTCAACGTCTACCACCACGCCCTCCAGAAAAGGTTGGCCGTTTCCGGATTGTAGGGCAAGCGCTCCGCTTGCCGTCGTTCCCCTTCTCTCCCCCTTGTAGGGCACGATGCCTGTCGTGTAAGTATCCCGCCGTCTCCCTTTTTGCCCCATTCCAGAGGCCTTCAACCCCCTTCAACTTGGCTTCGTTTTGGCTTCGTTTCCACAAATTTTCCACGCCGGCCTGAACGAAATTGGGTTCGTTTGGTAATTTTACCCCTTTCGGCCCCACCCCTCCCTTGTGGCCGCAGGCGGATTGCCCGCCTCCTCGGCTACTTGGCTACTTGGTTACTGGCTACTTCTCTATATCAAAGAACCTTCCCCGATCCTACCACCCCTCCCACCCCCCATCGAGCAAAATCCATCCACCAGCGATACCACAATTTATCCCTTTCCCAGCACCCCCCGGCGTAGCCCACGTTTGGCCGAACCTTTCGGCCATCACGTGGCCCCATCTCCGCCTTGTAGGGCGCGATGCCCGAGTCAGACGAGGGTATCCCGCCGCGTCGTCACCCGCAGGTGCTGTAGCCACAAGCCGAACGCGGCACTAGCCGCGTGAGACGCGCCCATCTTGCGTAGCCGCAGGCTTTAGCCTGCGTTTGTCCGCCGCCCCCCTCATCCGTCCCACCCGCCGACTCGTCCGCCATAGCTCGCAGAGCGACGGCGGAACCCCGGTCTAGCGAAGGTGGAAGCTTCAGCGAAGGTAGATGCCCCCCGCCTCCCACCTCCGATACCCGTCGAACTTCAGCAGGTTTTGGCGCTGCGCGAGCGACGGACACGTCTCGCCTTCTTGCGCCTCCTGAATTTTGCCCTTCTGCAGGGCTTTGCTTTACAGGCTCGCGTCGATTCCGGTCGCTTCCGCACCAGAAACACCTTGACGTGACCCCCACAGCGTTGGGCGTGATTCGCAGGTCTACCAACAGATGACATCCGAGGTTCGCCGCTGGTATCTCGAATCTCAGTTCGAGAAGCGGCAACCTCACGCGTCGAACTGAGCGCGGCGCGACCGGGGCCCTTGCCCGGCACCCTACGAGCGGGCAAGGGCCGAAGGTTGATCGCGACGACCAAAAAAGGAGAAGTAATATGGTCATCGGATTTCGTGCAGATCCTGACGGCTTCGTGTATGTGCTCCTCGACGGGTCACAGGCGCGCCCAACTCTTGTCTCGCATGACCGCTTGGAGTTACCCGCCAAATGCTCGTGGCCGGGCGCCTTGTCATGGGTGCGTAAACAAGTGGATGAAATCGTTGAGGCCCACGCACCCTCACACGCCTGCATCAAAACCATCGAGCCGATCGCCAGGAGGAAGTCAACCGAACGCATCCAAATCGAGGCGATTATCCAAGAGTACCTGTATACGCGAAGGAGAATCGAGTGCTTGCGTGCGAATAAGTCGCAGCTCAAACGCGCAATTCCAAGCTTCACGGAACCCGCCCGATACCTCGAACGCATCGTGGAGATGCATGGGAACATGGCACCCCTCAATACCCCGTTCTTGCACGAAGCAGCGGCGGCCGCGCTGTCCCTGCTGCCGGAGGCATAATGTCTGATTACGAACGAATCGAGAGGCTCGGAGCAGGGAATTTCGGCGAGGTCTGGCTCGTGTACGACAGGGCGCTGAACGTGAACCGTGCGGTTAAGTATGTTGCTCCGTCTCGCATCTACGACCCAACGCAATTCTACAAAGAGCCTCACGTCCTAATGGAGCTGCGGCATGACCATGTGGTGAGCGTCGAAGACGCAGGAAAACTGAAAGACGGAACCCTTTACATTGCGATGGAATACCTCCCGAAGGGTTCTGTCGAATCGACGTACAAAGGAGGCCCTCTCCCGTTGTCCAAGGCGCTGCGAATCCTCATCGACGTTTGCTGGGGGTTGGAGTACGCCCACAATCGGGGTGTTGTCCACCGCGACATCAAGCCGGCGAATATATTGCTCGGCGACGATGGCCGAGCCAAGCTCTCGGATTTCGGGTTGGCAACGCGCATTCCTCGTGGAGGCCTAGCGTCACCAACCGGCTACTTGACGCACATCGCACCCGAAGTCTTCAAAACGGGAAACGCGTCAAAGGCTTCGGACACGTACGCGCTTGGCGTAACGGCGTACAGATTGATCAATGGTGACGGCTTTCTTCCCGATGTACATGAGCACGATGACATCAAGGATATGATTCTGGCCGGCGAGTACCCGGACCGGACACGGTACCGCCCATACGTCCCGAAGCTCGTGCAGAGAATCATCAATGCATGCATGGCTATCGATCCCAACGACAGGTATCCAAGCGCGTCGCACTTCAGACGGGCGCTGGAAGGAATTATATTGCGTTGTGACTGGCGTCTCCGCCGAATCAAACGCAACACACTCTACTTCACTCGGATCGGAAACGCACACATCCGAGTGCTCATCGCCAAGGACAGAGATGGGAGGTTCAGCATAGAGACCACGAAGCAGCTAGGCTCAGGCCAACAGAGAAGAACCGCGCAGGACTGCGCACACGGCCTGACCCGGGCGGCAATGAAGAAACAAATCAGACGAATACTCCCACGGTACGTTAATGACGGAAAGTGACAGGTCGGGTGCGTAATGTCTCCGGGGTTGACTCTTGACACATGACATTTTTGCATCACTCCGGCGTTCGCCCGTCCGCCATCTCGCCTTTGACCAGCCCTCTGTAAATCGTCTTTCGGATTTCGACATTCGAACTTCGAGGAAATCTGGGGCCAGGTCTCAACATTGCTACCTTTGCCAACAAGCTCCCCACGCACCCACGCCTGACGGTCGAAGAACGGATTCTTGCCGGTCACGCTCAACGGAATCCCTAGCGCCTGTGTGACCTTCGCCCAAGTCTCCGGGTTCAGACCTTGACTCTGGACGCTCTCTTTCCCCGATCCCACCTCGCCCGCCCCGAAGGCCACATTGTCGAAGACCGCGTTTGTGCACTGCACATCACGTGGGCCAGTAGCCCCGCCATCACGTGGTGCCCGCCTCCTCATGATACATTGTACTACAATGTATCGCGCCCGGCTCGACGCCTGGTACTACCAGGTATCAGCGATTCGGCGACTCAACGCACACGAGCGGCGACCGGGGTGTGCGGCCTACCCGTGTTCGCAGGGCCGTGACAAATCCAGCCGACGTGCTATCGTGTGGTAAATCACCATGAAAAAAAGCGAGCAACCCGATGTGAAGATTCAAGTCACCAAGGACGGCCCGTATCTCGCCAGCGGAAGTTTGCCACTGAGCGAGCAGTGGATCGTCACCAATGCCGAGGGCGAATCGCTTGATTACCGCGAAGGAAAAAAGTACCCGGCCCAGCCGCAATATGCCCTCTGCCGCTGCGGCCAGTCCGCCAACAAACCCTTCTGCGATGGCACCCACAAGAAGGCCCGATTCGACGGCACGGAAACCGCCAGCCATCAGCCGTATCTGGAACAGGCCGAGACCATCGAAGGCCCCACGATGCTGCTCACCGACCAGGAAAACCTCTGCGCGTTCGCCCGGTTCTGCGATCCGAAAGGCAGGGTCTGGAACCTGGTCAAGGAGACCGACAAGCCCGAAGCCCGGCAACTGGTGAAACACGAGGCGGGCCATTGTCCCGCCGGGCGGTTGGTCGCCTGGGATCGAGAAACAGGCAAGCCCATTGAGCCGAAGTTTGAACCATCCCTCGGACTCATCGAGGACACGGCCCAGAAGGTCAGCGGCCCGATTTGGGTGCGGGGAGGCATTCCGGTGGTTTCCGCCGACGGCAAGACGTACGAGATTCGGAATCGCGTAACCTTGTGCCGATGCGGCAAGTCAGCGAACAAGCCCTTCTGCGACGGCTCGCATGCGGCCTGAGTTCGCCGCTGGAGGCCGTCACTGACTCGCGGCCGGACGAAGGGAATTCGGGTCAGGCCCACTCATCGATCCATTTGCCAACAAGCTCCTCGCCTGCCTGTCCTGTTTACCCTGAACAACGTCGAAGGGTCTACCCTGAGCTTGCCTGTGGTGAGCGGAGTCGAACCCGTCGAAGAGTCGTGAAGCCGGCCTTCTACCTCAACCAGACGATTGGTTGACGCCTCACCGCAACGCCAGAACACCAAACACTTCGTCCAGTGTCGTCACACCCGCGATTGCCTTGCCGATGCCATCCGCCGCCATCGTCGTCATCCCTTGCCCGACGGCGATCGTGCGCAACTCATCCACGGACGCGCCCCGCCGCAGGGCCGCGCCGATCTCGGGCGTGACCTCCAGCATCTCGGCAATCAACGTCCGCCCGTGATAGCCCGTCTGGCCGCACTTCGGGCAGCCGACCGCCTTGCGGAACGCATGCGGCATCGGCGCCAAATCGATTCCGCCGGCCCGGGCCACTTCGAGTGCCCGGCTGACCTGCTCCGCCGGCGGTTGCGCCGCCACGCTACAATGCGTGCACAGCTTGCGAATCAGCCGTTGGGCAATGATCAGCTTGGTCGCATCCGCCACCACAAACGGCGCGGCACCGATATTCACCATCCGCGTCAACGCCGTCACCGCGTCATCCGTGTGCAGGGTGGTCAGCACCAGGTGGCCGGTCAACGCCACTTGCAAAGTCATTTGCAGTGTCTCAATGTCACGAACCTCGCCCACAAACACTACGTCGGGATCTGCCCGTAAGACCGACCGGATCGCCCGCGCAAAACCGAAGTCCGCCTTCGGATTAACCTCCACCTGCGTAACTCCCGCCAACACCAATTCCACCGGATCCTCGATGCTCACCACCCTGACTTTTGGGCCGACCACACGATTCAGGCAGGAGTACATAACCGTCGTCTTGCCGCAACCCGTCGGGCCGGTGATGACGATCACACCTGACGGCGCCGTGAGCCAGCGCTCCAGCTTCTGGCTTCCGCGTGGCCCGTATTCGAGCCGGGCGAGATTGAACGGGATCTCCGGCCCTCCATGCAGAAAACGAACCGACACAGTTTCTCCCAGATAGCTCGGGAGGAAAAACACCCGCAGGTCCATTGTCTCCTTGCCCACATCCATCCGGACCGACCCGTCTTGTGGCACGCGCTTCTCCTGGGGATCGCAACCGGCCATCTGCTTCCATTGTTCAACGATCGCCGCCAACAGGCGGATATCGCCGGTGGCCACCGTGTGCAGCACGCTGTCCACGCGATACCGAAAGTGGACCTGGGTGCGCTGTCCGTCATGCTGGGGTTCGACATGCAGGTCGGTGGCGCGCAGACCCGCGCCGAGACGAACCATGAGGTTGACCGCCTGAGCGACCGGGTTGCCATTTGGTCGTACGGGTTCCTTAACCCCTGTTCGCGCCAAGCCTTCGCTCAGCGCTTTGAGCAGCGGTGTGATGTCGGTCGTCAATTCGATCCGCGGTTGCTCCCCCTTCATGAACCGCTCGATGTCTTCACGATGAAACCGCCATTGCCGCCCCACCTTCATGCTCTTGATCTTCCCCGCCCGCAACCAGCGGTAAAACGTCGGACGCGTCGTTTGGAGCAACGCAATCGCTTGGTCCATCGTCAGTATCTCGGCGACGGGCTTCCCGCCCGTCGCACTGGCTGCCGGGGGCTCAGCCGCGGGACTTGGCGGCCGGGCTGACTCAACGAATGCAGGTGCGTTCTTTCGAATTCCACGACGGTTTCTGGCTCTGCTCATAACCATCTCCTTTCTTTTTATCATTAAATAGCATATGCGTCATGATATGTAAACAACTATTTGTGGCTTCGTGACGTCTCTGCCGGCTACCGGCCACCACACTGGCACAAAGGGCCCGCCAACTCCCGAGCCATCGCCACCACGCGTCAGGCTTGCGGCCCCGACTCGCTACCGGTATAGTCCCAGAGTTTCCCATGCCTGAATTACGCAAAAAATATCCATTCGATAAGATCGAGCCGAAGTGGCAACGCTACTGGGCCGAGCACAAGACGTTCGCCGCCCACGAAGACACGGCGAAGAAAAAGCTCTACGTGCTCGACATGTTCCCCTACCCCAGCGGCGCGGGCCTCCACGTCGGCCATCCCGAAGGCTACACCGCCACCGACATCTATTGCCGCTTCCAGCGCATGCGCGGGTTCAATGTCCTCCATCCGATGGGCTGGGACGCGTTCGGTCTTCCCGCCGAGCAATACGCCATCGACACGGGCACGCACCCCGCCATCACCACCAAAGCCAACATCGACAACTTCCGTCGCCAGGTCCAAATGCTCGGCTTCTGCTACGACTGGGACCGCGAAGTCGATACCACCGACCCCGAATACTACAAATGGACCCAGTGGATTTTTCTCCAGCTATTCAAGAAGGGCCTCGCCTACGAAGCGCAAGTCCCCGTCTGGTGGTGCGAAGGTTGCAAGGCCGTCCTCGCCAATGAAGAGGTCAATGCCGACGGCACCTGCGACCGCAAAGGTCACAAGAACGTTTATCGCCGCCCGCTCCGCCAGTGGATTCTCAAGATCACGGCCTACGCCGAGCGATTGTTGAAAGATCTCGACCTGGTCAACTGGCCCGACTCGATCAAAGAGCAACAGCGCAACTGGATCGGCCGCAGCGAAGGTGCATCCGTCCTGTTCAAGGGTCACAACTCAGAATTGACCATCGAGATTTTCACGACCCGACCCGATACGCTGTTTGGCGCGACGTACATGGTGCTCGCGCCCGAGCATCCATTCGTGGACAAGGTCACCACGCCCGCGCAACAGGCTGCCGTCAATACTTATCGCACCGAAGCCACACGAAAAAGTGAACTCGAGCGGACAGCATTGGATAAGGAAAAAACGGGCGTGTTCACGGGCGGCTACGCCATCAATCCCGTCAACAACGAGAAAATCCCCATCTGGGTCGCCGATTACGTAATGATGGGCTACGGCACCGGCGCGATCATGGCTGTCCCGGCGCATGACGAGCGCGACTTCGAGTTCGCCAAGAAGTTTGGACTGGAGATTCGACACGTTGTCATTGCGCCAAAAGAAAGTGCGGTGGCAGGCTCATTTGATCCCAAACAGGGGTACGTCGAAACGATCAAGCACGTTCGCGACTCGAGTAGGCACATTGTCGGTATTCACAGCCTCATAGAGGCATATAGTGGCGACGGTATTGCATGTAATTCGCCAACCATTGACGGGCTCCCCACACCCGAAGCCAAGAAGAAAATCACCGCGTGGCTCCAGGAAAAAGGTCTCGGCAAAGCGACGGTGCAATACAAGCTTCGCGATTGGTTGTTCTCGCGGCAGCGGTATTGGGGTGAACCGATTCCAATCGTCCATTGCGACAAGCACGGCGCGGTGCCGTTGCCGGAGAGCGAATTGCCCCTCAAACTGCCGGAGATGAAGGATTACACGCCGACGGGCAACGCCGAACCGCCTCTGGCGAAAGCGACCGATTGGGTCAACACGAAGTGTCCACTGTGCGACGGCCCGGCCAAGCGCGAGACGAATACGATGCCGCAGTGGGCCGGCTCGTGCTGGTATTACCTGCGCTACATCGATCCCGAGAATGACTCCGCCTTTGTCGCGAAGGACAAGGAGAAGTATTGGATGCCCGTCGATCTGTATATCGGCGGCGCGGAGCATGCCGTGCTTCACCTGCTTTACTCGCGTTTCTGGCACAAGGTGCTGTTCGACCTCGGCCACGTCTCGACTCCCGAACCGTTCATGCGCCTCGTCAACCAGGGCATGATCCTCGGCGAAGACGGCCAAAAGATGAGTAAATCGCGCGGCGGCAGCAACGTCATCAATCCCGACGACGTGGTGCGCGACTACGGCGCGGATGCCTTGCGCATATATGAGATGTTCATGGGCCCGCTCGACGCCACCAAACCGTGGAGCACGCAGGGGCTGGAAGGCGTCTATCGGTTTCTCGGTCGCGTGTGGCGGCTGTTCTGCGATGAGGAAGGCAAACTTCTCCTCGACGACAGCGAGCCGGCGGGAACACTTCTCAAGGTCTTGCATCACACCATCAAGAAGGTTGGTGAGGACACGGATACCCTGGCGTTCAATACCGCCATTTCCCAGATGATGATCTTCGTCAACGAGGTCACCGCCCAGGAGAAACGTCCGCGCAAGCTCCTCGAACCGTTCGTGCTGTTGCTGGCGCCCTACGCGCCGCATCTGGCCGAAGAACTGTGGGAGAAGCTTGGCCACAACCAATCCCTGGCCTACGCGCCCTGGCCAAAGTACGACAACGCCCTGCTCAAAGAAGACAGCGTCACCGTCATCCTGCAAGTCAACGGCAAGATCCGTGATCGAATTGAAGTCCCCGCCCAGATCTCGGCGGCCGATCTCGAAAAGCTCGCGCTGGCCAATACACACATCCAGGAACACCTCAAAGGCAAACAGGTGAAAAAAGTGATCGTCGTCCCCGGCAAACTGGTCAACATCGCCGCGAGCCAATGAAGGCAACTATCAGGTTCTGGCAGCAGATCAAAACACACAGCATCGGGCGTTCGGTCCTCCTGAGCATGCTCGTTGGTGTCGTGGCCGGATTCGGAGCGCTGGCGTTCAACTTCGTCCTCAATGGCGCGAGTGATCTGTTCATGGTGCGGGCGGTCGGCTACGAGCTGCCGCAACCCGGCGCGGAGGGCGTGACGAAGATGCCGGCAGAACCGGCCCGGCGATGGTTGCTGTTCGTCGTGCCGGCGTTCGGCGGGTTGCTGTCGGGCCTGCTCGTTTACACCTTCGCTCCCGAAGCTGAAGGCCACGGGACCGACGCAATGATTGACGCGTTCCATCACAAGCGCGGGGTTATTCGCAAACGGATTCCGTTCATCAAGACCATCGCCTCGGCGCTGACAATCGGGAGCGGCGGTTCGGCGGGGCGCGAGGGCCCGATCGCGCAGGTCGGCGCGGGGTTCGGCTCCGCGTTGGCGACCTGGTTGAAAGCCGGCGACCGCGAACGTAGAACCCTGTTGCTGGCGGGCGCGGGCGCGGGAATCGGTGCGGTGTTTCGCGCGCCCCTCGGCGGGGCGTTATTCGCGGTGGAAGTGCTGTATCGCGACATCGAGTTTGAGGGGGTGGCGCTGGCGCCCTGCTTCGTGGCGTCGATCGTGTCGTACTCGATTTACTGTGGGGTGAGCGGCAGTTGGGGCGCGATTTTTTCGTTACCATATCATCTGACGTTCAACCATCCGCTGGAATTGCCGCTGTACGTGGCATTGGGGATCGTATGCGCGTTGATGGGCGTGTTGTACGTAAAGGTGTTCTACGGCGTGCGCGACCAAGTGTTCCGCAAAATTCCGCTGCCCAATCATATCAAGCCCGCGCTGGGAGGATTGGCCGTCGGCGCGATCGGCTTCTTCCTGCCCCAGGTCTTGGGCATGGGCTACGGGTGGGTGCAACTGGCAATGGATGGCTACCTGCCGCTGAAAATCATCGTCGCCATCGCCTTCGTCAAAATTTTCGTGACGAGCTTGACGATCAGCTCGGGAGGCAGTGGCGGCGTATTTGCACCGTCGATGGTCATCGGCGGCATGGTCGGCGCGGCGGTTGGCACGGTGCTGCATGGCTGGCTACCCCAGGTGGTGACGCAGCCTGCGGCGTTTGCACTGGTGGGCATGGCGGGGTTCTTTGCGGGCGTGGCCAAGACACCCGTATCCTCCCTCATCATGGTGTCAGAAATGACGACTGGGTACGGCTTGCTCGCGCCGCTGATGTTGACGACGACGGTGGGCTATCTCCTGGTGCCACGTTGACTCTCCATGTACGAGAATCAAGTGGAATCGCGAGTCGATTCCCCGGCCCACGAAGGCGAGTATGTGGTGGACCTGCTGGAGCGGATACAGGTGCGAGAGGCCATGCCGACGATCGAGAAACTGGCCGTGCTGCGTCTGGACGCGCCCTTGCCCGAGATCCTCAATGTGGTTGCCGACAGTAAGCAGCATGTGTTTCCCGTGTTGGACGCGCAAGGGGAACTACATGGGGTGATTCTATTCGACGACATTCGCCTGTTCTTTACCGAACGTAACTTTCCCAAGTACGCAGTCATTGCGCAAGATCTGTTGGCGCAAAACCTCGTGACCGTCACTCCGGATGAGGATCTCGCCTCAGCGCTGCAAAAGCTTCGACAGTCCATGCAGGTGGAACTGGTCGTGGTCGAGCAGAAAGGCTCACGAAAGGTCGTCGGCATCCTCGGTCGCCGCGATATTCTCTCAACGTACCAGGACCGCGTGCGGACCGGGGCCGCCGACGCAGGCGCCAAATTGTAGTTGAGCCGCGGACAAACTCCGCTATATTGTCATTGTGAGGTTGGTTGGTACTGTATATGTTCAAGCTGACTAGAGAGGAGCAATTGATTGTCGCGTTCCTGTTGTTTGCACTCCTCACAGGCATGGCTGTCAGGGAATGGCGCGCGCGGCACCCGAGAGTTGCCGGCATCGCACTGGAGATAAAGGGCCACTAATGCAAAAGTTGAACTTTGCCGAGGCCGTTGACGAAATCGTCCGTGGGGATGGACGATATGACCGCGACGCCTACTACTTCGTCCGCGAGGGACTGGATTTCACCATCAAGATGCTCAAGAAAGATTCACGGGGCGCGGGGCGGCACGTCAGCGGCCAGGAACTGCTGGATGGCCTGCGGCGCTACGCGCTCGATCAATTCGGCCCCATGTCCAAGACCGTGTTTGGTTACTGGGGGATCAAACAGTGTGAGGATTTCGGGGAGATTGTCTTCCAGATGGTGGATAAAGGCATCCTCGGCAAGACGGAACAGGACACGCGCGAGGATTTCAAGGGCGGTTACGATTTCGACGAGGCTTTCGTCAAGCCCTACCAGCCGCGCCCGGTGCCCGCAGCCGCCGCCCGGCCAAGGGTGCTGCCGCCGGAACTGACCGCTATCATTCCGTCCCAACCCGCTCCTCCGACACACGGAAATTGAGCGGCGGCGCGAATTAGGCGTCGGAAACGGCATGCAATTTCATGGCCTGCAGCGCCCGCTGGCCGCGTCGCTTCTCTTCCTGACAGGAGCCATCATGACCCGCGCCCAAACCTTCAACGTCGCACCAGCCCGCAAAGTTGTTTTTGATAACGGCCTCACCTTGCTCGTGCGCGAAGACCACAGCGCCCCCGTTGTGAGCGCCCAAGCCTGGGTCCGCGCGGGCAGCATCACCGAAGGCCAATGGACAGGCGCTGGTATCTCCCATGTGCTCGAGCACATGCTGTTCAAGGGCACGACCACGCGCGGCGTGTCGCAAATTGCCCATGAAATCGAGCGTAACGGCGGCTCGATGAACGCCTATACCTCCTTCGAGCAAACCGTTTTCCACATCAATATCCCGTCTGAACACTGGCAGACCGCCGTCGATATCCTCGCCGATTGCATGCAGCACGCGACCATTTCGCAGCAGGAACTCGTCAAAGAAAAACAGGTCATTCTTCGGGAAATGGCCATGAACAACGATGACCCGGCCCGGCGCGAGAACCTCATGCTCTGGGCGACCGCCTACACCACGCATCCCTACCGGTTCCCCGTCATCGGATACCCGGACATCTACAACCGTATCACCCGCGATGACGTGGTCGCGTACTACAAGAAGCACTACGTCCCGAACAACATTGTCTTCGTGATCGTCGGAGACATGGATGCGGCGAAGGTCGAACAGGAACTCCGCGACGCGACAAAAGACTTCGACATGGGCGCCGTCGAGCCGGCGTTCGTCCCGTCCGAGCCGCCCCAACTCAGTTTGCGCGAGCGACACGAGGAAACGCCCACCCAGATTTCGAGGATTGGACTTGCCTGGCACGTGCCGTCGGTCACCCATCCGGATGTGTTTCCGCTCGACGTGCTGGCCATCGTGCTCGGCCAGGGACAAAGTTCGCGTCTCTACCGCGAACTTCAGCAGAAACGCGGCTTGGTCCATAGCATCGATGCGGGCAGCTACACCCCCGGGTATCCAGGCATTTTCACGATCAGCGCCAGCGCCGATCCTGATAAACGCGACGCGGCGATCGCGGCAATTCGTGAACAGGTCAAACTGTTGATCGATCAGCCCGTCACGGAAGAGGAACTGCGAAAGGCCATCAAGTTGAGCACCAGCCATTACCTTGATGGGCTCAAGACCATGGCGGGCCAGGCCTCGGACATTGCCGATAACGAGTTCCTCCTCGGGGACCCGAACTATTCCAAGGTCTATCTGGAAAACCTGCGCAAGGTCACGCTCGATGATTTGCAACGCGTGATCCGAAAATATTTTGCGGACAACAATCTGACCATCACGTCTCTCGATCCCCCGGGTACACTGGCCAAGCCGCCCGCTGCTACGGCTGCCAAGTCGGAAATCGAGATCGAGAAATTCGAGTTCCCCAACGGGCTGCGCCTGCTGGTGCGGGAAGATCCGAAACTGCCCATGGTCAACGTCCACGCGCTGATGAAGGGCGGCGTCCTCGCCGAGACTGACATGAACAACGGCGTCTGCAAGTTGATGGCCCGAATGTTGTTGAAGGGCACCACAACACGAACGGCGGACCAAATCGCGGAAACGATGGAGTCGGCGGGAGGTGCGATGAGCTACATCGCCGGCAACAACAGTTTCGACATTGCCGCGGAATCGTTGAGCGAGGATCTGGACCGCACGCTGGATGTGCTGGCCGATGTGCTGCAGAACCCGACGTTTCCCGACACGCTGCTGGCGCGCGAGCGGACGGTGCAGATCGCCGAATTCAAACAGGAGCAGGACCAGATTCTGCGCCAGGGCCAGCAGGTTCTGCGCGAGGCCATCTTCACGCAACATCCATACCGTTTGAACGTTCTTGGGAAACCCGAGACCGTGGCGAAACTAACCCGGGCTGACCTGGTGGACTTTCACCGCCGCTTCGTCGTCCCCAACAACATGGTCCTCACCGTGTTCGGCAACGTAAAGGCCGACGACGTACGCCAAAAGATCGAAGCCCGGTGTAGCGGAATGAAATCGGTGAAGATCGAGTTTCCACGCTCGGGACCGGAAACATTGGCCGCCGACACCCGCAAGATCGAGATCGTGCCCAAGCAGCAAGCCGTCCTGCTCATCGGTTATAGCGGCGTCGATATGTTCAGTAAAGACCGCTTCGCGATGGAACTGCTGAGCGAAGCCTACTCAGGGCTTGGCTCGCGGGTTTTCCAACGCATTCGTGACGAACTCGGGTTGTGTTATTACGTCGGCGCCTATCAATTGGTCGGACTCGACCCGGGCTACTTCGCGTTTTACGTTGGAACCACGCCGCAGAACGTGGGCCAGTGTGAAAAGGAAATCTTCGCCGAATTGGAAAAACTGAAGGCCGACGGCCTGAGCGACGAGGAGCTCACTCGCGCCAAAGCCGGCGTTATCGGCCAGCGCCGCGTCCGCATGCAGGACAATTCCGAACTGGGCATGATGGTTGGGCTGGACGAGTTGACGGGACTCGGTTACGATTTCTTCAAGACGGCGGATGACAAGTACCAGGCGGTGACACTCGATGACATCAAGCGGGTGGCCAACCAGTACTTCAGCGGCAAGCCACATGCCGTGGTGATCGTGACGCCGTCCGAGGAGAAGGAGTAATCATGGCGGAAGTTCAACAAGACACGCTCGGTTCGACGGAGGACACGCTGCGGTTCCTCGACATGGTCGGCCTGTTCGGTACCCAGGCGATGATCGCGCTCGGCAAACTCGCCAACCCCGCCACGGGGAAGGCCGACAAGAACATGGCCGCTGCCCGCCTGTTCATCGACACCCTCGAAATGCTGGAGCACAAAACCCGCGGCAACCTCAACTCGGACGAGACCAAGGTCCTTCAGGCAACGCTTACCGATTTACGCCTGATGTTCGTTGAGGAATCCAAGGCGCCACAGACAGCGGCGCCACCCCCGGAGCCCGCCAAGCCGGAGGAAGGCGCGGCGGAGGATCCGAAGGTCAAGTTTCGCAAGACTTACGAGTCCTAGCGTCTGGCGTTCCGCCGCCGCTCCGTAAACCACGACAGCCAGATTGTGATCTCAAACAGCACCAGCAGCGGCAACGCCATGAGTACCATTGAGAGCGGGTCCGGTGGCGCGAGAAACGCCGCGACCACAAACGCCAGCAGGATAAATATCTTCCTCCCTTTGCGAACCGTTGCATAGGCGAGCACTCCGAGCCGCACCAGAATAAGTATCACGAGCGGAATCTCAAAAGTAAGCCCGGTCATCAATGTGAACTGCGTCACGAAGCTGATGTAGCTGTCGATTGTCCACCGCGGTTCGATCCCCAGCCAATGACTCGCCTCGATGAACGCCCACAAGGTCCGCGGGACGATAAAAAGAAAGCAGCCGACCGCCCCGCAAATAAACAACACGGTACCTACGGCAAAGCCCGGCCATAACAGACGTTTTTCCTTGGGATGAAGCGCGGGCAATACGAATTGACCGATGAAATATAAAATGGCGGGTGTGGCCGCGACCAGACCCACGTAGAACGCCAGTTTCACCGAGAGCACAAATGAATCGGTAACATTCAGGCTCAGCAGATAGTTCTCGGGATTATCCGTGACCCGCCGCAACGGCCACGTGATGACAGTCAGGATGCGGTTGGCAAATGCGAGGGCGACGTGAAACGTGATGGCGAGCGAAATTAGGCTCTTGAACAGGGTTCCGCGCAGATCATCCAGATGCTCCCAAAACGTCTTGAAGGCCCCATCATCGTGGGAGACGCCGTTCACCAACTGAACCTCGTCCGACGGATTCTTCTTCGAAAACCACGGACGCACTGGAGAAGGCCCTAGCCGTGTTTTGGCTCGGAGGGTTGTTGCGGAGGAGGAGTCGTAGTCGATTGCGCTGCGGGTGGCGGTTGCCTGTTAACCGTTGACTGCGAGTCATCTTGGATGTCACGGGAAGCCTTCTTGAATTCCCGCATGGCTTCGCCCAACCCGCGTGCCACCTCGGGCAATTTCTTGCCCCCAAACAATAGCACGACAATGAACAGCAGCACGATTACGTGCCAATCACTCAACATCGCTAATGGTAGTGACATTATCGCTGGTCTCCTGACCATTGGACACTACACGCAGCCAACACGCTTGTCAACGCAACCGGCAAGACTCTTTTGTCTACTGGGTGACCACGACAAATTCGCACCGGCGGTTCTTCCCCCAAGCCGTCTCGTCATGCCCCGGGTCCGCGGGACGGTCTTTGCCGTAGCTGATCGTTGACATCCGACTCGTGTTGACGCCCAGCTTCACCAGCTCGTCACGGGCCGCGATGGCTCGCCGTTCGCCGAGGGCGCGGTTGTACTCGGCCGTGCCACGCTCATCGCAATGTCCCTCAACCACCAGCTTGCCCGGATTGGCCTTGAGATACGCCGCCACGGCTTCCAATTTCGATTGTTCGCTCGGGCGAATCCGGGCACTGTCGAAATCGAATAGCACCGCCGCAAACTGGCCTTCGCCAGGTAATCCGTTCGGACCGACTGCGGGCCGTGTGCCAATATCTGCCCCGTTGCCGCTGCCGTTCGCGATTCCCGGAACTGGCGATTCGCTGTTTCCCGACGGATTGGCGCCGCCGGCTCCGTTTCCGTGGTGGCAACCGGTTGACAAAACTGCTGTGGTGAAACCAATCAAGATAGTTCGAGCTAGAAGCTTGTGACTCATGTGCGGCATTCTCCTTGTAACAATTCGTTTTTTTCGCGCCCGTAACTTACGGTCCCCACGCGGGTTCGGACGCGCCCCCTTCAACAACCGGTAACTGTACTTGCTCGCCGGAGACAACGTCAAGCAGATACAACTGCGAGCGCCAGTGTTGCATTTTCGTAAACACCAAATGTCTTCCGTCCGGCGCCCATGAGGGATCCTCGTTGTCCGCGCCGTCCGCCGCCACCGGAGTGACAACGCCGGAGCCTTTCTCGTATACGCCAATTTGGAACTTGCCCCCCACTCGCGACGTCACCGCCAGCATCGGCTTCATGTCCGAATTGGCCGGCGGACGCGACCAGTCCGGCTCCGTGTTGTAGCTCGGCGACACCGTCAATCGCGACGCCGCTCCCCCGTCCTTGTTCATCTCCCAAATCTGCGGCACCCCGCTCTCGTCGCTGACGTACGCGATGGCTTGTCCGTCCGGCGACCAAGTCGGCGACGATTCTCCCGCGCGCGTGTGCGTCAAACGCCGCAAATCTCCGCCCTGCGCATTCATCGTATACAGCTCCGGGTTTCCGTCCTTACTGAGCGTCAACGCAATCGTCAACCCATCCGGTGAAAACACCGCGCCGGTGTTCAACCCCGGGTACGCCGCCAGCCGGCGCCGCTGGCCCGTATACAAATCCACCTCCAGCACATCGGGAAACACGTTCTTGTAACTGGTGTACACCATCTTGCGTCCGTCGGGCGACCAGCGCGGGCGTACACTGATCGACCGGTCGTACGTCAGCTGGTGCACGTTGTAACCATCGTAATCCATGACGGCCAGTTCCTTCGCGCCGGTGTGCGACCACACAAACGCGATTTTCGTCTGGGCGATGCCTCGCCGCCCGCTCAGGGTCTGCACAATGTCGTCGGACAGCTTGTGCACCACGCGCCGCAGATCCTGCGCGCTCCCCTGATACGCCTTCGACAACACCACCTTCTTTGTCGGCTGCTGCATCACGATGCATTCCACAACGATGCCGTTGTGGTCCCCGCGCACCGTGCCCGATTGCACATACTCCGCGCTGCTGACCGGCGCCAACGAAAAGTAGCCTGACAATCGCAGATCATTCTTCAACACGTCGGTCACCTGCCCCGCGATGGCCGCGTCCCCGGTGAATCCGGACACACCGAAGGAATGTTTACCCTTGATCACATCCACTTGCGCATTCGCGCGCAAAGCGCCGCCGCACAACAACAAGCTCGCCGCGATCGCCTGCGCCGTGCCGGTCGTCACGTGAGTAATCCTCCTCCAGAACTGCTCCATGCCCTATCCCTCCAATCGGAAATTGACCGAAATCTCGGCGAAGTCGCCGCCGAGCCCTTCCGGCAGCGGATCCAGACGCGGCACGCTATGCGCCGCTGTCAGCGCGGAATCGTCCATTAATTGGTTGCCCGACGAATGCGCCAGCCGCACGCCGTCGATCCTTCCGTCGCGGGCCACCCGCAACAAAATCGTCGCCACCAGCTTTTTGTCGAAATCGACAGCCTTACCCGGCTGGTCCCACGCCTCATACATCACATCGTGAACGTGCAGGTAGTAGGACCAGAACGGTGACCCCTTGCCGACGCCACCGGCGATGCCATCCGCCGCCCCGTCAGGCGACCCCAGGCGACCGTACTTCGATTCCCCGGTGCCGCCGCCTGCCGGCCGATTATCGCCGCCGTCAGAACCACCATCCGCGGAAGCCAGTGCGCTGGCGAAACGCCGTCGAATCGACGCGGCACTTTCCGCGGTGCTGGCCGTACCGCTTTGCGTTGACGATTTCGCCGTCGCGACCGCCTTCTTGGACGTTGACGCAGATTTCTGGTCAGACGGATCGGTGGCCGCGGCCTTTTTCACTGTGGCATCCGCCGGTTTCTTCGATTCCTTGGCCGCTTGCTTCTTCGGAATTGGAATTTCGTTGGGACCGGCGGTTTCCACGGGCGCCGCCTTCACTCTTGGGGCCGTCGGCGGCGGGGCAGCGGTGGTCGCTTCTGCCGGGCCTGCGGGAGCCGCTTCAGGTTGACGGGCCGGCTCGGACGGTGGGGCAGTATACTGACCTCTTCCGTTTCCCGCTCCGGTTGGCTGATCGCCCAAAATGTCCGCTGGCGTAATCAGTTCCGTGACAATCGGCGCATCGGACTGCGCTCGATTGATCGCACCTTCAAAAAATATTATCCCTCCAATGAGCGCCGCATGCACGAGGCACGCGAAAACAAAATTGCGCCGGAACCGTTTTTCAATCGTGCTCATCTCAGGGTCAGCCCCGATCGGATCGGGGCAAGCTTCGGCGGCGATTCTTCCTGCGTCAGTAACGCGAATGCGATTCTCGCGGCGTGAAGCTCTTTCAGGACTTCCATGATGGCGCCATAATTGTTCGCTTCATCCGCTTTGACAAGGATGGTGATCGGCGGCTCCGACCTCGCCAACCTCGCCAAGTCCGCCCGCAATTGTTCCACCGAGATGGCCACATCGTTGAGGTAGATTTTCCCGCGCCGATCGACCGACAACGTGCGCGTCTGCTCGCGCTTGATCTGGTCAGTGGTCCCCTTCGGCAAATTGATCTTCATCCCGTACTCGACCACGGGAAAAAAGATGATGACCGCGATGAACAGTTGCATGAACAGGTCCACCAGCGGCATGACGTTGATCTCGCCCAACTCGGGTAGGTGTCCATACCGTTTGCCCCTTCTCGATCCGCGGTTCATGAATCAGTTCGTCACGTAGTTGTGTTCAATGGCGTTCACGAACTCTTCGGCGAAGCTCTCCATCTCCATCGTCGAGTGACGGATTCGCTGCGCCAGCCAGTTGTAAGCGAACAACGACGGCACCGCCACCAGCAGGCCCACGACCGTCGCCAGCAACGCCGCCGAGATGCCCGGCGCGACGGCCCCCAGGCGCACCGTGCCGTACTCGCCCATCGCCGCAAACACGCTCATCACACCCCATGAACTGCCGAGTAATCCCAAGAATGGGCCTCCCGTTACCGCTGTGGATAGCACACTCACCTGAGATTCCAGTCTCATGATCTCCGTGTCGATCGCCCGACCAAGCGCGCCGCGAAGCGTGTCCAGGTTGACCACTGTCCGCTCCGTGACGCTCACGTCCGAATCGACCGCTGTGAGCGTGGCCGGGCCGTTGTCGCCAAACGCCTTGTAACCACCGGCCACCTTGCGCAGGGAACCCCCATTGCCGAATTGTGCCGACACTTCTTCCGCGCCGAGGCGATAGATGTTGTACAGCGGGCAATCCGCCACCTCGTAATTATTGATGAACAGATGGAGCGGATCGCGCTCGCGACGAAATTGCGCCAGGAAGGCTTCCCCTGTGCGACGGGCGCGGCTGAGTTGTTGCGACTTGGTGAGCATGACCGACCAGGTAAAGGCCGAGCCAAGACACAACAAGATCACGATCACTTTGCCGGGTAGGTCCGCTTGTGCGTAAATCGACAAGATACCTCCGGCTGCAAGTACGGCATTCATCCCCAAACCTCCTTGTTGGCCCCGAAAGGCCTTCAGGGCACATCCCCTCTTATACAACTTTACGCCGCTCCGTCAAAACTTTTCTAGTTTATTCAACACCCGAATCTCTCTTTGGTTGCATCGCGCACCGTCATCCGGTATATTTTGGAGTCGCCGAAGGGAACAGGATGAATCGACGCATTTCGTATCTCGCCATCGCAATGGGGGTTGTCTTCACCATTCTATGCCCATCCGCATTTGCCAAGAAGGGTAAACCCGGCACTGAAATGAAGCTGGTCTCCGTCGATGTGCCCAACAACAAAATTACCGTGTCCGATCCCAACGGCAATATCACCACTCTTGCCGTGATGCAGGTAACGACGGTCACGCTCAATGGCCAACCCGCCAAACTGCGCGACCTCCACCGCGGCATGCACGTCAATCTTTCGGTGAGTCAAGGCGGCAAGGTTGCGGACAAAATCGACGCGACGACCCCGCCTGCCAAGAATACGAACTAGAGTATCACGGCGCCAAACCTGGGCGTGATGCTGGACGTTGTCCAATTCCGCTTTTTCCGCTCGAATTCCCGCCCGCTCTGCGCTACAGACATCACGTTCGCACAAGGACAATCTCGAATGAATCAGCAAAACACCGGTAAGACCCCGACAGCCGACAACGCCAGCGTGACGCCGCGCGCGACTGACTACGCGCAGTGGTACCTCGACGTGATCAAACGCGCCGACCTCGCCGAGCATTCCCCCGTGCGCGGTTGCATGGTCATCAAACCCCACGGCTACGCCATCTGGGAAAAGATGCAACGCGAATTGGACGACCGCTTCAAGGCCACGGGCCACGTCAACGCCTATTTCCCGCTGTTCATCCCGTTGTCGTTTCTCACCAAAGAGGAACAGCACGCCGCCGGCTTTGCCAAGGAATGCGCCGTTGTCACCCATCACCGCCTCAAATCCATCGATGGCGCGGTGGTCGTTGACCCCGATTCCAAACTCGACGAGCCGCTCGTCATTCGTCCCACCAGCGAGACGATCATCTGGGCGCAGTACAAGAATTGGATTCAAAGCTACCGCGACCTGCCGCTCCTCATCAACCAGTGGGCCAACGTCGTCCGCTGGGAAATGCGCACCCGGTTGTTTCTCCGCACCGCCGAGTTCCTCTGGCAGGAGGGTCATACCGCCCACGCCACGGAAGCCGAGGCCATCGAGGAAACCAACCGCATGCTCGAGGTGTATCGCCGATTTCGCCGAGAATGTCGCCGCGGTTCCCGTCATCAAAGGACGCAAGACGCCCGGCGAGCGGTTCGCGGGTGCGCTGGACACGCTCTGCATCGAAAGCATGATGCAGGACGGCAAGGCGCTCCAGATGGGTACCAGCCATTACCTCGGACAGAATTTCGCGAAGAGTTCCGACGTGACGTTCCTCAGCAAGGACGGGAAACGCGAGTACGTGTTTGCCACGAGTTGGGGCGTGTCCACTCGTCTCGTTGGCGCGCTTATCATGACCCATTCCGATGACAGCGGCCTCGTGTTGCCGCCAAAACTCGCCCCCATTCACGTCGTCGTGATTCCGATCTTCAAGAACGATGCCGAAAAAGCACTCGTCCTCGCCGAAGCCAACAAAGTCGCTGCCGAACTCAAGTCGCAAGGGCTCGCGGTCAAGCTCGACGACCGCGACGGCATCATGCCTGGCGCCAAGTATTACGAGTGGGAGGCGAAAGGCGTGCCGATTCGCATCGAAATCGGGCCGAAGGACCTGGAGAAAGGCAGTCTCTGTCTCGTCCGCAGATTCGTATTGGAGAAAGAGGGCGAAACTGATCAGGAACTTCGCAAGCGCCGCAAGTCGTTTGTGCCCCGCGCGGAAGCCATCGCGTCCATCAAGCCAACACTCGACGCTATGCAGCGTGAGTTGTTTGAACGCGCCCGTGCGTTCCGCAGCAAGCGCACGCGGATCATCAATACTTTGGAAGAATTTGAGACCTATTTCACAAAGGAGGATGGCGGGTTCGCGTGGGTTCATTGGGCCGGCGACCACGACCAGGAAGACGAAATGTCCAGGCGCTTTGAAACCTCGATCCGCTGCATCCCCTTCCCTGACCAGATTCCCGATGACGCCAAGGGCGAAGGCAAGTGTATCCTCACCAGTCAACTTTCGAGCCAGCGCGTCCTGATGGCCCGGGCGTACTGAACCGCGCCTGCACCTACAGGCACTCCTCTTGCACGAGGTGTCGATAGGCCTCACGCAGGCGTAACGCCACATCCTGTGATGGGATGTTTCGTCCGTTCAGTTCAGCCACCGGCACAATCTCGCGAACGCTATTGGTCGCAAACACCTCAGTGACCTCGGATAACACGGACAACCTGATCTCCACCTCGCGAACCGTGAGGCCGAGTCTTCTAGCCAGTTCCAAGACCACAGCGCGCGTGATACCCGGCAGTGCCCCATCTTCCAGTGGAGGTGTAAGGAGACGTCCACCATCCGCTAGAAACAAATTGGCCGCGCTCAACTCAACAACATGGCCCTTCTCATTGAGGAGAAGCGCTTCATCCATTCCGGATTGCGCCGCTTCGTGGCTGGCCAGCACGAACGGCAGGCGATTGGCCGATTTTATTCCCGCAAGCACAGAATGGCTGTCCAGATGAACCGAGGAGATCATTACACGTAGCGGCGCGGGACTTGGCTCCAGCGGCTTTGCCCACGCCCAAGCGACGACCGAAGGATTGCCCCGCAGTTCGCCCGAACCTGTGATGTCCCGCTCGCCGCTTGTCACATAGATGCGGGCCACTCCGTGGGTGACTTCTCGATCACATAATTTGGCGAATAGTTCCTCCGCGTCGTGTACCGAAAATGGCGGTTTGATCCGCAACCGCTCCAAGCCGGCGTAAAGCCGGTGCATGTGTTGCTCGAACCGAAAAATGCGCCCACCATAGACGCGCATGGTCTCAAACACGCCATCACCATGCAAAAACCCTGTGTCAAACACGGAAATGCAGGCTTCTCCCGGTGGTGCAAGGCCACCATTAACGTAGACGTAGTTGCCCGATCGCATTAAGAATACCTCGCGTTTTCACGAGCGTCTCCTCGTATTCGGCGTCCGGCTCGCTGTCGGACACGATGCCCCCACCGGCGTGGAAAGTCAATCGGCCCTTCTGATACACCACGGTGCGGATGGCGATGTTGAGGTGTGTAAGTCCGTTGAAACCAAGGAAACCGATCGCGCCCGTATACACGCCGCGAGCGTGTGGTTCCAGTTCATCGATGATTTCCATCGCCCGGATTTTGGGCGCGCCGGTGATCGAGCCACCGGGAAAACATGCCCGCACGCAATCGACGTGGCTCACATCGCCTCGCAGGACTCCTTCGACGGTCGACACGAGGTGATGCACCGTCGCGTACGATTCGACCCGGACCAAGTCGCTCACGCGCACGCTGCCGAATTCACACACGCGCCCCAAGTCGTTGCGCTCCAGGTCGGTGATCATCACCAATTCGGCATTGTCCTTTGGCGAGGCGAGCAACTCGGCCGCAATCCGCGCGTCTTCCTGGGGCGCCGTTCCGCGTCGAACGTGTCCCCTTGATCGGACGTGTGATCACATGCCGATTATGGATATTCAAAAAACACTCCGGCGAGGTGGACAGGATTTGCGCCTCGCCGATATCAAGATAGGCGCTGTACGGCGCGGGGTTTGACACGCGCAACGCCCGATACACCTCGGTGGCCGAAGCGTCTACGCCGCACTGAAAACGCTGGGAAAGGTTGACCTGATAAACGTCTCCCGCCGCGATGTATTGTTTGGCATGAAGAACTGTCGCGCGATACGAATCACGCGTAAAGTTGGATGCCAAACCGGAGACAGGTTCGTGCGAACGTGAACCCGCAGGATATTTGCGTCCAACTTGTGTGCCCCCAACTTCCCAAATGGCTTCTTTCTCGTGATCGAACACCAACAACTTGTCGTAGAAACCGAACCAGCAGCGTGGCAGTCCCAGATCGTCAACCGCGTTCGACGGCAGGCGCTCCACGACATTCTTCAAGTCGTAACCGAAGTAACCGATGGCCGCGCCCACAGGAAACCGCTGTTCGGATACGACATGCCGTGCGGCAAGTTCGTCGGCGAGCACGGAAAACGGATCGCCACTCGTGGATATGACCTTCGTGGGTTCGGCCGCCAAGATGGAAATCCCTTTGCCGACCGCTGTGTCCAGCCACACGCAATGCGGGCGCGTTGCGTACTCCGCAAACACGTCGCCCGGATCACGCCACGGCCGAAGCTCAATCAAAGGATGATTGCTCACGCTCGCCCCGCATCTTACCATAGCGCACGAATTCCATGACATCGTCAAACCGACCCAACGACGCGGCGCCCGGCGGCATGCGTGGTGCAACTCGTATGCAGGACCCGAGTGAAGAGGCTCACGACCGGACGCGTCGGCGTCTGATGAATGTGGCCTTCGTGGCGATTCTGCTCGCGACCCTCGCGCAACTTCATTGGGGCGACCCGCACGGATGCACCTGGCTCGGTGCGGTGTTGCTGATCGCCGCGGGAGTGCCGTTGGGATTGACGGTGAAGATATTCGAGCTTCGGTTCAAGATGGCTGTGGAGGAACGTCGGGCGGTGTTACGCGAATTGCCGGCTCGTCGAAAGACCGAGTTGATCGTCTACGGCTTGCTCGCCTGCGTTGCCTTTTCGCAACTGCCCTGGTCGATTGTCTGGCCGCTGTGGGGCGCCTGGCTCTACGACTTCGTTACGTACTACCATGATCGCCCCGAGCGCATCCGCCATCTTTACGCGGTCACGAAGATTCTGGACGAACTTCGCCAGTTTCCCGCGCCATGGGTTTGGACGGTGCCCGCGCTGGTCTGGGAAATCTTCAGAATGACAAGAGCGCATTGATGCCGCGCTCGTCCTTGCTCGGTGTAATCACGGCGACGTTGAGGTGGTTGTTCCGAAAAAGGTCCACAGCCGTGGTCTGCACGTCCGTCGGCGTGACCGCGGCGATCTGCCGCTCGACTTCGGCCGGAGACTGGATCGTTCCGTACGCCAGCAAATGTTCCCCGAGCCACATCATGCGGTTCGCCGTGCTTTCCAAACCGAGGCGCATCTGGCCGATGGCGTAATCTTTCGCGCGCTGCAGTTCCACCGTCAACGGCGGCTGCTTCGAAAGCTTCCGCAACTCCACGAGAATCAACGCCAGCGCCCGGTGCAATCGCTTCGTGTCCAACCCCGCCGAAATCAGCAACGCGCCCGTGTCCGCAAAATAACTCGTGGAAGACTGGATCGAATATGCCAGGCCATGCCGCTCGCGGATCACCTGAAACAAGCGGGAACTCATGTTTTCGCCGAGGATCACGCTCAAGGCTTTCAGCGGGTACCGGCGCGAATCGTGGCGCGAATACCCGCGCACGCCGATCGCCAAGTGGGATTGCTCGCAATTCTTGTTGAAGAACCGCAGCCGGGCCGCCCGTTGCTGCTCGTCAACCGGCGCATACGTCGGCGACCGGCCATTGCGCGGCAGCGTCAGCATCCGTTCCACACGCGGCACGATGTCGTCGTGTTGACAATGTCCGGCGACGGCCACGACGGTGTTGGCCGCCACGTATTTCCTGCGCTTGAAATCGAGAAGCACCCGGCGATCCATCGCATCCAGCGTTTTCGCGGTGCCCGTGAGCGAACGGCCCAGCGGATGTTCCGGCCAGAGCGTTTCGGTCAGCAGCTCGTGCACGTAATGATCGGGCTGATCATGGTACATCAGCAACTCTTCCTTGATGACGCCCCGCTCCTTGTCGATATCGGCGGCGGCGAACCGCGGATGCAGGTACATGTCCGTCAGCACGTCGAGAAGCGTGTCGATGTGTTCGTGGCTCGCTTTTGCGTAGTAACAGGTGTTCTCCTCGCTCGTGAACGCGTTGAGATAACCGCCAATACCTTCCACGGTCTGGCTGATCTGTTTCGCGCTACGGCGGGGTGTGCCCTTGAACAGCAAATGCTCGATGAAGTGTGACGCGCCGCTCTGCCGCGCGGGTTCGTAACGTCCGCCCACGCCGACCCACACGCCGAGGGAGACGCTTTCCATGTGCGCCATTTCCGCCGTGGCCACGCGTACGCCGCTGGGGAGTTCTGTAATCTTGAACATGATGGTTTCAGTCGCCGTTGGTACCCGCCGTGAAGTTGATATCCCGATAGCTCATTCCCGCCATTATTACCGCAGCGTGCTGGCAGGTCAAACACTTGCGTCAACCCAGCCGATTTGCGACACTGGCATCGCCATGCCGCGCGACCGCATCGAACTCGAGCAGCTCGAATACAAGGCCCTCGCGTCCTACGCGCAGAAGTCCGCCGACTCGCGCGGGCGCGCCTTCCCCGAGCCGAAACACACGTTGCGCACGGATTTTCAACGGGATCGCGACCGCATCATCCACAGCCGCGCGTTCCGCCGTCTCGAATACAAGACCCAGGTCTTTCTCAACGGCACCGGCGATCACCTCCGCACCCGTCTCACGCATACCATCGAGGTGGCGGGCGTCAGCCGCGGCATCGCCCGCGCGTTGCGGCTCAACGAGGACCTCGCCGAGAGCATCGCGCTCGCGCACGACCTCGGGCATCCGCCGTTCGGCCACACGGGCGAAGAGATGCTCGACAAGTTGATGAAAGACCACGGCGGGTTCGAGCACAACCTGCAATCGCTGCGCGTCGTCACGGAATTCGAGGAAAAATATCCGGGGTTCAACGGCCTGAATCTCACGTGGGAGACGCGCGAAGGCTTGGCGAAACATTACACGCAATTCGACAAGCCGGCCCACCTTGAGGAATTCAATTTCCAGTCGTCCTCGCTCGAAGCCCAGATCGCCAATGTCGCCGACGAAGTGACCTACTACTCGCACGACATCGACGACGGGGTGGATTCGGGCCTGATCACGCTCGACCAGCTCCGCGAGGTCGCCATCTGGCAAACCACGTTCGAACGCGTCAACCGCGAGCATCCGGGCATGGATCGCGAGCGGATCCGCGAATTCACCATTCGCGAACTCATCGAGCGTGAGGTGGGCGATGTCATCGCCACCAGCGACATCAACATCGCCGCAGCCGGGGTGACCAGTGCCGACGACGTGCGCCGATTGAGCAAGCCGCTCATCAGCTACAGCAAGGAATTGAAGAAATCCAACCAGCAGTTGCGCGATTTCCTCTACAAGAATTTGTATTTTAACCCCATCAAGTACATGCCCCACGAACGTGCCGTCGAGGCCATGGGCGAATTGTTCCGCGCCTACGCCGCCAACCCGCGTCTTATGGGCGAAAGCACCCAACGCCGCCTCGGCGAAGTCGGTCTCCACCGCGCCATCTGCGATTACATCGCCGGCATGACCGACCGCTTCGCCCTCGAGGAATACAAACGCATCTGCGAGTGCAGCAAAGCGGGTTAAGAGCCCGCGTGTGTGGCTGGACGATCGCGTAATCGCAACGTCCACACACCCAGCGAGTTAAACACTCCACCATCTTATTCGATAAAAATCTCATGATAAACGATACAAAGATGTTGACATTCGTATTATTGGGCATAATATTGGCCTCAGTTAACACAAACCTAATTGAAAGGAGCGACTGACAATGAAATCCGAATCCGAAGCAAGACTTAAGAAGATCAAGCGAGTCAGCAATGTCCTGCGCATCATCTGCAAGGTGGGAATGATAGTCGTAGCGTGCGTTTTCATTGGTGTCATGGCTTTCGTCCTCACTGGCCACGGCGCAATCTGTTTTTCGGAAGGCTGCACTCTCCCCCTTGCCCCGCTGACGGTTCCCGCGCGCCTCGTATTGGCCGTGGTCAGCGCACTCGCGCTCGGGGTCGGCTTCAAATGCTTCTATCACCTCAACCGGCTCCTGGGCAACTACGGCCGGGGCGACATCTTCACCTCCGAGAGCGCCGGCCAGATCCGTTGGTTGGGCATCACCGTTCTGTTGTGGTATGGCTCCAACATCCTCTGGGCCTCCACGGCCGTCGCCCTCAGCCCGCCATCTCTTCCGTTCTCGGTCCAATTCTATTCCGACAGCCTGGTCACTGGGCCGATCATCATTGTCATCTCGTGGTTCATGGAAATGGCCGCGGAAATACGCGAAGAGAACGAACTCACCATCTGAGCATGCAAGGAGCACTCCCGTGCCAATCATTGTCAACGTCGATGTAATGCTCGCCCGCAGAAAGATGCGGCTGAATACCCTGGCCGAACTGGTCGGTATTACCCCGCAGAACCTGTCCGTGCTCAACCCGGCCGGGCCAGGGCCGTCCGCTTCAGCACGTTGGAGCGGCTCTGCCAGGTTCTGGAATGCCAGCCCGGCGACCTGTTGTCCTTCGAGAAGAATCCAAACCCACCTCCGATTATTGCAGATGAAAGAAACGAGATATGAGCAATACGACTAAACTGATGTGCGTAGTAGTTGTCATCATCATGGGCGGTGTCGTCGCTATCGGACTAAACAAATGGGCCAGCCTTCCGCCGTGTCCGTGGGGACCCATCGCCCATTCCACGAGAATCACACGAACCGGCAGGGGCTCGGCCCTGGAGGTTTCCGCCGTCAACGTAGGCGCTTCGCGATCCGCGGAGAAGAACCAAGCTCTCCTAAGGTCGGACGACAAGCCCGGGAGTACTGCTGTTATCGCCAGATGAACGACTGGCGGGGGGGACGCCTTGCGGCGAAGTCGCGGGCCGGGCGCGGTCGCCGGCTCGTCCGGCACCGCCGTCGTGAACGCCGGGAACCTCCACTACACGGCGACCGCAGCCAGGAGCTACACGTTCACCTTCAACGACAACAACCGGACTTGCTCGATCCAGTAGCGGGCCATCATCGCAACGGCCGAGAAGAGCGGCCCCGATTACATCAATCCCAATTCTTTCAAGCTCGCAAAATCCTGGTCGCGGCCGGCGGTGCGGTGGCCGAGGATGATGTGGTCGAGGACGGAGATGTTGAGTAACTCGCCGGCGTTGACGAGGCGCTTCGTCACCGTGATGTCCTCGGCGCTGGGCGTCGGGTCGCCACTCGGGTGATTGTGCACAAGAATCATCGACGCGGCGGAGGCGGCGATGGCGTCCTTGAACACTTCGCGGGGCTCGACGATGCTGGCGTTGAGCGAGCCGCGGGAAATCGGCGTGCGCTTGATCAGCCCGTTCTTCGTGTTCAGCAGCAGGACATGGAACTCTTCGCGGTCGAGTGTCCGCATCTCTTCGCGCACGACGGCGGCGGCGTCCTCGGGAGAACTGATGATCCTTTGTTTGTCGCGCGAGGAAGCGCTCAACCGACGCGCCAGTTCGAACGCCGCCTTGAGTTGGATCGCCTTGGTTTCACCGACGCCCTTGGTTTTCGCGATGGCTTCGACAGACGCGCGGGCCAGTTCGTCCAGCGAACGGAATTCGACGAGAAGTTGCTGGGCGAGTTGGACGGCGGACGTGCCTTTCATGCCCGTGCGCAGGAGGATGGCGATCAATTCCGCGTCCATCAACGCCGCCGCGCCGCGTTCCTTCAATCGCTCACGCGGGCGGTCGCCTTCCGGCATCTCCCGAATGAGGTAGGTGGTCATGGTCGATTAGCGGTGCGCCTGTGTATCACGAGGCGGGACATTCGTGCCGCCAATGGATCCGTTCGGCACACTGGTCGTGCCGAGCCGTTTGTGAAGGTCGTCCCACGGGAATCGTGAACCGGGGCATTC
Source organism: uncultured Verrucomicrobiae bacterium (assembly GCA_963766065.1). Taxonomy (GTDB): domain Bacteria; phylum Verrucomicrobiota; class Verrucomicrobiia; order Palsa-1439; family Palsa-1439; genus Palsa-1439. Next base: position 10,660 of record CAVYAC010000051.1, on the reverse strand, counting down.
ACTGAATTCACCGATCACTTCGCCGTGCCCGAGAACATGATCGTCGGGAATATGGAACTGTTCCTGCAGCCCGTGGATGAGAAGCGTCAGGGAGTCGAGCTGCTTCGACGTCGGCTGATCGACCGAGAAATTGCCGACCAGGCAAATGCCGATGCCGTGCTCGTTGATGTAGGGCTGGCGACAATGGCCGCCGTGCATTTGCTGAATCCACCGCGGCCCCGTCTCGATGTAGCCGTCCGGCTTGTCGTCCGTGCCGTTGTCGATGACGAAGTGGTAGGCCAGCCCGTTGATCATCCCGCGCGCCCGATGCGCCGCGTCAAAAATCGCCGCCGAGCCGACCCGTGTGGCGCTGTGGTGAATGATAATCCACTCCCAGTTACGGATTGGCGCCGGGCTTTCCGCCGCCAGCGGCTCCAGCAGCAAACACAGCACCGCCAGCACGAGCAGAACCGGTCTTCCCGTTGTCATTTTCGCTTGCGTTTGCTCTCCTTCATCACGTACGGCGTCAATTCGCCCGCCAGGACCTTCGGGATTTGCGCCCGCAGCACCACGTTGCCATCTTTCATCTCGCGCGCCGTGACGTAGCCGCTGCGATACACCAACGCGATCGTCTTCGCGCGGTCATGCGGGATCGACAGCGTCACGTCAACGCGCCGGTCGGCCAGGCGGTTGGCGATTTCATCGAGCAGTTGGTCGAAGTTCGTCCGGTCCTTCGCCGAGATCAGCACGGCGTGGTCGAATTCGCGCTGAAACTTCTCCAACACCGTCGCGCCATCGGGCAGTTTATCGATCTTGTTGAGCGCGACCACGGTCGGTTTGCCCCACGCCTCGATGTCCTTCAACACAATCTCGACCGCCGCGATCTGTTCGGCTGCTTGGGCATGGCTGACATCGACCACGTGCAACAACAGGTCGGCTTCCACGACTTCTTCCAGCGTGGCTTTGAAGGATTCGACGAGATGATGCGGGAGTTTGCGCAGAAACCCGACTGTGTCGGACAGCAAAATGTTTTGGTTGTTTGGCATCCGCAACTTGCGCGTCGTCGGGTCGAGTGTCGCGAACAGTTTGTCCTCGGCCAGCACATTCGCGCCGGTCAGCGCGTTCATCAACGTGCTCTTCCCGGAATTCGTGTACCCAATGATCGCCACCATGGGCCAATGCAGGCGCTGCCTCCCGCTGCGTTCAACGCGCCGGTTCTTCCGCACTTCTTCGAGAGCATGCTCCAGGCGATGAATTTTCTCCTGTACGCGACGGCGGTCCACCTCGAGTTGTTGCTCGCCAGGACCGCGTGAGCCGACGCCGGCCCGTTGACGCGACAAGTGCGTCCACAACCCCGCGAGACGCGGCAGCATGTATTGCAATTGCGCCAACTCGACCTGGATCTTGCCTTCCCGCGTCCGGGCGCGTTGCGCGAAGATATCGAGAATGAGTTCGGTGCGGTCGATCACCTTGACGTTCAGGCCGAGGATTTCGCTGAGGTTGCGGCCCTGCGCGGGCGAAAGATCGTCATCGAAAATGACGATGTTGGCGCCCGTCTCGCGGCATTGGACGGCCAGTTCCTCCACTTTGCCGCTGCCAATGAACGTGGCGGCGGTTGCGGTGTCGCGCTTCTGGCTGATGAGATCGAGGACTTCCACGCCGGCGGATACCGCCAATTCGCGAAGCTCTTCGAGGGAATCTTTCACGGCCCACTTGTCGTGGCCCGGTCTCTCCAATCCAATGAGGAGCGCGCGCTCGCGGAGCGGCTCCTGCGTGTCGTGCATCTTCAACGTGCCGAACTTTTCTCCTGTTGATGAAAAACGTCACGGACGCGCGTTGCCGTTTCCGAAGGCTGTTCCGCGCGCCCGATTTCCACCCACTGTAAATGAGGCTCGCGCCGAAACCAAGTCAATTGTCGCCTGGCCAGTTGACGGGTCCGCGTCTTGATCAGCGTCACCGCGTTGTCGAGGGAAATCTTGCCGTAAACGTGCGCCACCAATTCGCGATACCCCGCCGCCTGCATCGCCGCCGGGTTCTTTTCCAGGCCGAGCCCGAGCAACCGCCGCACTTCCCCCACCCAACCCGCAGCGATCTGCCCGTCGATGCGCCGCTCGATGCGCTCCACCAGATCGACGCGCGCGCGCGTGAGTCCGACGGCCGATGCGTTCACGGGAGCGTGTTGCGGATTCCACTGCGTCTGGAGCTCGCTGATCGGCTGGCCCGTCTCGTGAAACACTTCCAGGGCGCGCACGAGCCGGCGCGGGTTGTCCCGGTCAATGCGCCCCGCCGTCTGCGGATCCAAACGCTGTAGCTCTTCGAATAGTTCCGACGCGGTCATCGCTTCGAGCCGGGCTCGCAGTTCCTGATTGCGCGATGGACCGTCGAACAATCCATGTCGGAGGGCGCGCACGTAGAGTCCGGTTCCGCCGACCACGAGCGCCAATTTCTCTCGTGAGTGAATGTCCGCAATCGCCCGGGAAGCCAGCTCCACAAATTGTTTGGCATCGAACACATCGCCCACTTCGCAGACATCGATCAGATGATGCCGCACGAGAGCGCGTTCCGTAGCCGTCGGTTTCGCAGTCCCGATGTCCATTCCGCGATACACCTGCATCGAGTCAGCCGACACAATTTCCGCATCCAGTCGCCCGGCCAATTCCAGGGCGACAGCGCTTTTGCCCACCGCCGTCGAGCCAACGAGGAACAAGGTTTGCATTCGTTGGACATCATACACAAACTTTGTCATTCTGAACCAGAACTGTCATGGATAACCCCACCACATTCGCGGTTCGAGTCACCCCCCGCGCCAAACAGAACAAGGTACAGCCGCAAGCGGATGGGTCTCTGAAAGTGTACGTCACCGCTCCACCGGAAGACGGGCGCGCGAATGAGGCCGTTGTCAACGCCATCGCGGAGTGGCTCGGAGTAAAGCGTCGGGACGTCGAGATCGTTCGTGGGGCGACCAGCCGCAATAAAGTCGTCCGCGTCACCGCGCCCGGAACGCACTCCGAAAAATGACGATTTCTTGTTGAAATCCCGCGGGTTTCTCGTTATTCTCTGGTTTCGGGGAACCCTTCGTGACGATGTACTGTAGTTGCCGCGGAGCCTTACGCACGGGCCTGCTGGTCTGTACGTTCACGGTGTTCTCTGTGCCGGTGTTTTCCGTCGAGACAAATCCATCCACCAATGCGGCGTCCCGCGTCCGCGACGACAGGTCCGCCGCGTTGACCCTCGCGCTCCAGGCCGTCCAGCAACTACAGACCCAGCAACGCGCCACCTTGCAGGCGGTGGAGGAAGCCCGCCAGCAATCCGAGGCGGCGGCGCAACGCTACGGGCAGCGCATCGAATCCCTACGCCACCTGCTCTTCGCGCTCGGTGCGGTCGTCGCCATCGCCAGCTTCGGCGCGGCGTACTATGTATCCTCGTTCTTGCGCAAGCTCCACGACCGGGGACAATTGCCCGAGGTGTTCAAATGTCCCCTTCCCGCAGCGACGCGTGCGCCGGACACCACACCCCACGTGGCCGTCCTGCTCGCCCGCGGTCAGGCCCTGCTCGAGCAGCGACATCCGGTTGACGCACTCGCCTGTTTTGAACAGGCCATCGCCATCGATGGGCACATCGCCAACGCGTTCATCAAGAAGGGCGTGGCGCTCGAGCGTCTCGGCCGGCTCGACGAGGCGCTGGCCAGTTATGAGTATGCGCTCGCGCTCGACGACTCGCATGCTGACGCCTACGTCGGCAAGGGCAACGTCCTCAACCGCCTCGAACGCTACCAGGAAGCACTGGCGTGTTTCGAACAGGCCGCACACCACCAACATCACCTCCACACGCTGCCCCACGCTGTGTCCGCGGCGCTCTGATACGGCCACAGTTTCCGCGAAGTGCTAAAGGAACAGGGGCGGTTGGAATGACGGGGCAAGGTCGCGACTTGCAGCCAACGGGATTACTCGTTAGTCTGAAACACGTGACCTCGATTTGTGTGTATTGTGGTTCGAGTCCGGGGAATGACACGGCGTTTACGCGTGCGGCGCGGGAAGTGGGAACGCTGATTGCGAAGCGCGGCATCACCCTCGTGTATGGCGGCGGGAACGTTGGTTTGATGGGCGTGGTGGCGGATGCGGTACTGGCCGCGGGCGGGCGCGCAGTCGGAGTGATTCCAGATCATCTCGTTCAAAAAGAGGTCAGCCACAACGGGCTGACGGAACAACACGTTGTCGCCACGATGCACGAACGCAAGGCCAAGATGGCAGCGTTGGCGGACGGTTTTCTGGCGTTGCCCGGTGGCGTCGGCACGCTGGAGGAAATCATTGAAGCGTTCGTATGGATGCAGCTTGGGTTGCACACGAAACCCTGCGCGCTTCTCAACGTGAACGGCTATTACGATCCGCTCATGAAATTCCTGGCGCACATGACCGAGTCACGGTTTCTGCGCGCCGAACAGTTGTCCCAGTTGATCGTGGCCCGTGAGCCGTCGGAGGCGTTGGATCGGTTGCAGTCATTTGCGCCGACAATCGTGGAGAAGTGGATGGACAGGAAGCCAGCCAGGTAGAACCCTGACGACCGTCGTCACGGCACAGACGAAATTTCGGCTTGAGGCAAAGGTCGAAAGCCGGTAGCATGGTGCGAGCGGGCGGTTTTACGGGGAACGAACTGTTACAACAATCATCCTGTTGAAAGGAGTTACCATGGAAACACCGCAAGCGTCCGAGAAGAAATGTTCTTGTTCCTGTCCGTGTCACAAAGTGGTGGGGTTGTTCATCGCGTTAATCGGCCTCACGTTCCTGTTGGGCGCCTTCAACGTGTTCAGCCAAAGAGCCGTCGAGGTCGTCTGGCCCATTCTCCTGGTTCTCATCGGTATGAAGCTGACGTGTACCGGAAAATGCAAGTGCTGCGATAAGGCGTAAACGGGGTCTGGGAACCAGTCACAGCACGGAATGATTTTTGACTTGCCGGTGGATACTTTGCATGGCAAAGTAAAACCATGAAACAGTACTGGTTCAAACGTCTCGGCTGGGTGTATCGGCCGGTTTCTTGGCAGGGGTTCCTCGTGGTCCTGTTCGCCATCGCCTTTTGCGTGAACGTCTTTATCGCCGTGGACCGACATTCCCACTCGGCGAGCGACACGATGTACGGCGTGTTCTGCTATTTCGTCTGCACCTTCCTGTTGGTCAATTGGATCGCATCCAACACCAGCCCGACTGACAGACCGTGATGGCACACTGGACGTGGCCGGCGAGGCTCACTCCTCGTCCACGCGGAGCCGGGCCAGTACGGAGAAATCTTCGAGGGTGGTGGTGTCGCCTTTGACGTCGCCGCCGGCGGCGATTTCCTTCAGCAGTCGGCGCATGATCTTCCCGCTGCGCGTTTTGGGCAGGGAGTCGGAGAAACGGATGTCGTCGGGTTTGGCAAGCGAACCAATTTGGGTGGCGACATGGGCGCGGAGTTCATCTTTCAATTCCGGCGTGGCCTTGACCCCGCTGCGCGGGGTGACGAACGCGACGAGCGCCTGGCCTTTCAGCGCGTCGGGACGACCGACGACAGCGGCTTCGGCGACTTTCGGGTGCGACACAAGCGCGCTCTCGACCTCGGCGGTGCCGATGCGGTGGCCGGCGACGTTGAGCACGTCGTCGATGCGGCCGACGATCCAGAAGTAACCGTCCTGGTCGCGGCGGCAACCATCGCCCGTGAAGTACACGTGCGGGATCTCGCGCCAATACTGTGTTTTGAACCGTTCGGGGTCGCCGTAGATGGTGCGCAGCATGGCCGGCCAGGGCCGGCGAATGACCAGGAAGCCGCCGACGTTCGGCGGGAGTTCTTCGCCCTCCTTGTTGACGACCGCGACATCGACGCCGAAGAACGGCAAGGTGCCGCTACCGGGTTTTGTCGGGATCGCGCCGGGCAGCGGCGTGATCATGATCGAGCCCGTCTCCGTCTGCCACCAGGTGTCCACAATCGGGCAGCGTTTGTGGCCGATGACATTGTAATACCACATCCACGCCTCGGGATTGATCGGCTCGCCGACAGTGCCGAGCAGGCGGAGCGACCGGAGGTCGTGTTTGTTCGGCCATTGATCGCCCCAGCGCATGAACGCGCGGATGGCGGTCGGCGCGGTATAAAGAATGGTGACCTTGTACTTGTCGATGATGCGCCAGAAGCGGTCGGGCTCGGGCCAGTTGGGTGCGCCCTCGTACATGAGAGTGGTCGCGCCGTTGGCCAGCGCGCCGTAGACGGAATAACTGTGGCCGGTGACCCAGCCGATGTCGGCCGTGCACCAAAACGTGTCCTGCTCTTTCAAATCGAAGACGTATTTCGTGGTGAGATACACGCCGAGGAGATAGCCAGCCGTGGAATGCAGCACGCCCTTGGGTTTGCCCGTGCTGCCGCTGGTGTAGAGGATGAACAGCGGATGCTCACTGTCGAGCTTGTCGGCGGGGCAATTCGTGTCGACGTATTCCAACTCGCGGTGCCACCACACATCGCGCCCCTCCTGTATATGAATCTCGCTGTTGGCGCGGCGCAGGACGATTACGCGCTGGATTCCCGGACATTGCTGCAGCGCGTCATCCACGTTCTTCTTCAAGGGGACAATCTGCCCGCGACGATAGCCGCCGTCGGCGGTGATGACCATCTTCGCGCCGCAGTCGTGGATGCGATCGATGAGCGACTGTGCGCTGAATCCGCCGAAGACAACCGAGTGCGTCGCCCCGATGCGGGCGCAGGCGAGCATGGCGATGGCGGCCTCGGGAACCATCGGCATGTAGATGATGATGCGGTCGCCCTTGACGATGCCGTTGCGCTTGAGCACGTTGGCGAACCGGCACGTCTCGCGGTGGAGGTCGGTGTAGGTGAGCACGCGCGTTTCGCCGGGATTGCCGAAGCCGGCGGGTTCGCCCTCCCAGATGATCGCGGCCTTGTTGCGACGCGGGCCATCGAGATGGCGGTCGAGGCAATTGTACGAGAGATTGATCTGTCCGCCGACGAACCATTTCGCGAACGGTTCGTCCCATTCCAGGAGTTTCTTCCACGGCTTGAACCAGTGGAGTTCCTTCGCCATGCGCGACCAGAACGACTTTGGCGACTTGATCGATTCGGTGTAGAGCGTCCGATACTGCGCGAGCGAATTGACGTGGGCCTGCTTGGCGAACGCCGCAGACGGCTTGAACGTGCGGCCTGCCTTCTGCAACGAAGTGATGTCGGTCTGTGCCATGCGCGATTCTCCCGAGGACAGAAGTTGATTTCGCGGCGCATCCTAGCGAAGAAAACGGGCCGCGGTCAAGCAAGGGAGAGTTTCGGGAGCTGCGCGATCTTCCTAGGCTTGTGCCTCGTAGGCCGCTCGATTCCGTGCATCCGGGCAGGTATAACAATGTGTCGATTGACAGACGGTGCTGAAAACCACCGTCAACGCGGCGAGAAGCAACACGAGGGGCCAGCGTTTTGGGCCAGACGGCGTCAGAGTTGGCGTTTTCAGTTTCATCACGCATTAATTATGGTCGGGACGGCGGTCTCCATACCAGATGTCCATGCCGTAGCGATTCGGGAAATAGCGATGCCCGTGGAGCACGATTCGCAGGATCGGAGCGAAGATTTCACGTACCGAACAGGTCCGCAGTTTCCGGCCCGAGGTGGTCACGGCCTCGTACAAAATCACAAATTTTCCCTGCCGCCGCAGTGCGAGACTCATGGCGCCTTCTTCGGCGGCATAGAGTTGCGCATTGAATCCGTTCACACTCGCGAACGCCTCGCGTGTGCAAAAGAGGAAGCAGCCCGCGGCGATGCCGACGAACCGATAGAGCCTGACGGTCACCGCTTCGAGCACGCGGGCATACAGCGGGATTCGGCCGTCGAACCGAAACCGGCAGCCGCCGCCCACCGCGCCGGACTGGATGGATTGGAGCGCGGCTTTCACGACGGCTTCGGTAATGAGCGTGTCCGCATCCACGAAGAACAACACGTCCCCATGGGCCTGGAGGGCGCCCGCATTGCGGGTTGCGGCAATTTGCCGGTGTTGGACGCGCACCACGCGCGCTCCGTGTTCGACCGCGATGTCCGCGGTCTGGTCCGTCGAACTGTCATCGACCACGATGATCTCGCTGGTGACGGGGAGCTGTCGGGCCGAGTTTTTGATTGCGTCGATTGTCTGCCCGAGGACCGACTCTTCGTTCCACGCGGGGACAATGAACGAAACCGAGCGCCCCTCACTGATGATTCCCGTGTTTTGACCAGATTTCTTCATTCGGATATCGGGACTCGCCCCAACTCACGCCGGGCCCGAAACTACTCCCGGACGGATGGCGCTGCAAGCGGAAAGACGGGATGCTGGGGTTGGGTGCGACGGAACGCCGCCGCTATTTTCCCTTGGCGCGTTCGTATTGTTTGGGCCAGGGGATATCGAGGTGCAGTTCGGCGGCAGCGTGGAGGGGGAAGTACGGGTCGCGCAGGAACTGGCGGGCAAGAAGAACCATGTCGGCTTGTCCATTGCGGATGATGTGGTCGGCTTGTTCGGTGGACGTGATGAGCCCGACCGCACCGGTGACGATGCCAGCTTCGCAGCGGATTTTTTCGGCGAAGGGAACCTGATACCCGGGGGTGGCCGGGACTTTGGCGTCGGGCACCAGGCCGCCGGACGAGCAGTCGATCAGGTCAACGCCCAGTCCTCTCACCGCTTTCGCGAGGTCGACCGATTGTTCGGCGGTCCAGCCGTCGGGCTCTTTCCAATCGGTGGCGGAGATGCGCAGGAAGAGCGGCTTTTCGTCGGGCCAGACCTTCCGCAAGGCGGAAACAACCTCGCGCATGAGTCGGGTGCGATTTTCGAACGAGCCGCCGTAATTGTCGTGGCGATGATTCGAGAGGGGCGAGAGAAATTCGTGGAGCAGATAGCCGTGGGCGGAGTGGATCTCGACCACTTCAAACCCCGCCGCCAGGGCGCGAGAGGCGGCTTCGACGAATTTGTGGATGACGCGTTGGATGCCGTCGGTCGTCAACTCTTCCGGCACGGGCGCGGTGGGATCGAACGGGATCGGGCTGGGGGCCACCGGCTTCCAGCCGCCCTGCCCTATCGGAACATACCCTTTCTGCAAGCGCACGTGCGGCGAGTACGTGCTGGCTTTGCGGCCCGCGTGGGCGAGTTGGATGCCGGGCGCGGCGCCCTGGGATTTGAGGAACGTCGTGATGCGTTTCAGAAACTCGATATGGTCGTCCTTCCACAACCCGAGGTCGCCGGGTGAAATGCGGCCTTCGGGCTCGACGGCGGTGGCCTCGGCGATGACCAGCGCCGCGCCGCCGCAGGCCGGCTGCCGAGATGCACAAGGTGCCAGTCGTTGGCAAACCCGTCGTCGCTGGAATACATGCACATCGGGGAGACGGCGATCCGGTTCCGGAGGGTCAGGCCGCGCAGTTTCAGTATGTCGAACAGATGTGGCATGGTGTCACGCGCTGGCAATACCGCGTCCTGTGTGCATCGTAGGGTCGGGCGGAGCGCCCGCAAGGAAAATCTTTGCCCAACTCGCTGGTGGCACGCCATGAACAAGCCCGTGGATCGCACTTCCGACTGCCTTCCCGCCACGCGTGCCCGGTACGGTGTGATGGCGGGCGGCGCGGCGCTCGCTCCAACATCCTTCAATTTTGAAATCCAGCGTCAACCGGGGCTGACGGCCCTGCGCATATCGTCTTACGAGCCTTATTTTCATTGGCTCGCAACGGGTTGCGTCATCGCGCCTTGTCGTGATTGTGGCCCGGTTGGTGCTTTATAGGGCGCTGAGACGTTGGGGATGTCGTCATACGGGGAGACATCAGAGTATGAGAATTACTGCGGGTGTAGTAGCTGTATTCGGAATCGTTACAATTGGCGCCACAGCGCGCGGTCAAACCGTCACGGGCTCGGGCCCCGGGGATAAACGCGGCGAGACATTGGACGCCTCGGCCACGTTCAGCGTCTCGAATCTCGACCTGATCGTCACACTCTCCAATACCGGCACGTTCGACCCCGTCAATGCCAATGACATTCTCACCGGGATCTTTTTCACGATCCAAGGAGACCCGAAGCTGACACCCGAGTCGGCGGAACTTGCGTCTGGGAGTTCAATCATCGCCCAGCGCTTGCCGCTTGGGTTCGTCGGCGATGTTGGCTCGGAGTGGGCCTATCGGAACGATTTGGCCCGCGCCCCGAATGAGACGGACGAGGGTATTTCCAGCACCAGCCTGAAATGGTTTAGCACGAAAAATCTCTTCCCTGGCGGGAAGGTCAAGGGGTTCGCATCGTTCGCCAGCATATCGTTTGGAATCACCACTCTCGACGATCTTGGCGTCAACAATCGTGGCAACATCAAGAACCAGGCGTTGATCCAGAATTCCGTCGTGTTCACATTTTCCGGCTTGCCGGACGACTTTTCCCTTTCGGAGATCTCGAAGGTCACTTTCCAATACGGGACGACCCTCAAAGCACCGGATCTCATCGGCGATGTTATGGCGAATGATTTTCCCGAACCTTCACAATTGCGCTTGTCGCCGCGAGTCTGCTGTGGGCGTTGGGGGCCATGTGTTGCGGAGTCGTGCGGAAGCCGACCGTGGTTCACTGACCGGCAAGCGCGACGGTGGTCGAGAACCCGAGCGGAAAGGAAACACTCTTCGACTTCGGTGGCCGGAACCAATCCACGGTCGCGGCCAGCGTGCTGTTGGAGCCGAA
>CAVYAC010000050.1:0-205395 GCA_963766065.1 uncultured Verrucomicrobiae bacterium | reverse complement strand
TGTTAGAGAATTGTCAGTTGGGCAGGAGTTGGTAAAGAACAAGGGCTCAACCCAAACCGAGCAAGGAATGGAGTCGAGCCCATGTCAGAGACCTATGCGGTCTCCATATCGGTCAGCCTGACGGTACGGGGACGGTTCACCAACGTCAAGCATTTGGAGGAAGCGGTGCAGCAGCAAGTTCAACAAGCCGCGCAACAGTTCTATGCCCAAGCCGTGGCGGCCTACCAGCGGCAGTGGCTGGCGGCGCATCGGGAGCGCTATCAATCGGTGCGCTGGCGCCAGCGGCAATTACTAAGCCCGTGGGGCGAGCTGGCGCTCCCGGTGCTGATGGTGCGGGAGCGCGGTGGGTCTCGAGGCGGCTATCACAGCTTGGGCAAGGTGCTCTGGCGCGGCAAAGCCACGCGGTTGTTAAGCCCGCAGGTGGAACGGCAGGCCTTGGAAGCCGCCACGGGGCAGAATTACCGACCGGCGGCGCGCCAGTTGAGCCAGCGCTGCGGGGCGCGGGTGTCGCACTGGGCGGTGTGGCGATGCGTCCAGTATTACGGGGCCAAACTCCAGGACCAACTGCAGCGGGACTGGTGGCCGGACCCGCCGCGTAAGGTGGCGGCGGAGGTGGTGGTGACCGAGGTGGACTCGACGTGGTTGAAGTGGCAGCGGCGGGGGTGCGGCCACGAGGGGCCGCAGCATTTCCTCATGCATTTGGGGCTGCATTACACGGGCCGCAGCCGCCGCCTGGATCAGCGGGGTCGTACCGACGTGAGCCTGGACCAGAAGACCTGGTTGGTGGGCACGGGCAGCCTCGGTGAGTTCGGCACGCGCCTGCGCCGCCACCGTGACCGACACTATCCGGCAGGGCCGGGGTCCCGCTCCCTGACGGTGCTGCTGAGCGATGGCGACGAGGGACTGAAGTGGGTGCGGGAACGCGAATTCCCCGAGACACTGTGGCTGCTGGATCGCTGGCACATCGGCCAGAAGGTGCGCGAGTTTGTCGGCCCGGATCAGGCCGCGTGGCGCTGGATCATGGCGGCGGTGTATGCCCACGACAGCGAAGCGGCCTTGGAGGCGCTGCGGTCCATGGAACCGGCCTCCGACGACCCGCGCCGCGAGGGCTTCCACGAACTCTTCGGCTATCTGCTGGGCCATCGGGACGGCATCGATGCCTTCGGTCAGATCCCCAAGCGCTACCGTCAGCGCCACGGGTGCCTCGGCCCGGTGGTGCGGGCGGGCAGCGGCGCGGTCGAGAAGAACGTCGAGGTGCACATCAACCGTCGCTTCAAACGCCAAGGGCGCGGCTGGAATCCGGTGCGCGCCGACCGCCTGGCCCAATTACGCTGGCTGCAGCAGGACCACAGAAACTGGAATCACTGGTGGAACAACGTCTGCCTCACCACCACGAAAATAAACCCGGGTTGGCCCACCACTGACAATTGACAAACAGTACCGACCAAGCCTTGGAAGCCTCAATTTTGCTTGACGGGGGGATTGGCTTGGTAATAGATTTCGCCCTCGGTGAGGGCGACGTAGTCAAGACGCTCGCCTGCCCAGTTTCGGGTTCGAGTCGGAGGCGAGAACGCACTCGAACCATAGTTCCGTTCTGACGGGCGTGTCCGGTACCGAACGCTTGCGTGACCCCTGTAGTCTTTCACCTGCTCTGACCTCGCGACGGGTGCCCTTTGTCCACTCGTCATCGGGTTCTCCAGCACAAAACCACCACCACACAAGGAGATCTATAATGAAGAAGCGTTCTTGGATTGTCTTTTGGCTGGCAGCGTTTCTTGCGGGGTTGTCGGGACCAACAACCGCGTTCGGGCAGGACGTTGTCAATAACCTGTCCAGTAAAGACACTAAGGCAACTGAGTGCAGCCCTCCCCAATGGTGCCAGTTTACGAACGCCGTCTATGATATTGACAGTACAGACGCCCTTACGGTCGGTCGCCTGGGTCACAATTCCTCCGAGTCGCCTCAAACCTTTACGCTTTACGATGACGGAACCTGGGATCTGTATGACGGCACGTATCATTACACGGGAACATACGCTCTGGTGAAGAACGGCAAGCAGATCGCCCTTACCCTTGATGCCAACGGTCTGGCAGCCGTTAAAAGCAATCTGGTCGATAACATTCAAAACCTGGCTGCGGATAAGGGGGTGTCGCTTGACAATCTCTTGGTCACTGTCCAAAGCGTAAAGATTACCAACATCACCATGAAGAATGGTGTGCCGTACCAATCGACGAGTACCGTAAAGGGGAATGCCAGCGCCACCGTCAGTGGGAAGTTTTATTCAGTGAGCTTCACTCAAAAATCTGTGAAGACGAATTGGACGCTCGATCCAGGTGGGAACTAGCGGGGGGCCAACCATTGATCGCGCAGCCATGATTGAGTCGAGCTACAGTCATCTATGAAACCCCGGAGAACTCACATATGAACAACCAATCGCAGTTCGGTCAGATTTGCCGGTCTAGCCAAACGGTCGTGCTCATCGCCGCTTTTCTATTAAGTGGTGTCACGGTTGCATTCGCCCAGGATGCGAAAGTCCCTGCGACAAAGCATCCCGTCATGCACTTCACTCCGGAGGAGATAGCGGAGATGCAGAAGCAGCATTTGCGGGCCCCGCAGTATTCCGTCAGAAGGAAGGAAGCCGTAACACCGTTCGCCACTTCGTTGAGTCTGCTTCCTCAATTGCCATACGTCCCTTCCGAGCGGAACCAGGGCGATTGTGGCGACTGCTGGCAATGGGCCTGCACCGGAGATATCGAGATTGCCCACGAAGTGCAGAATGGCGTGTTTGATCAGCTTTCGGTGCAATTCATCAACTCCTGCAACACCAACAAGTCCTGCTGCAATGGCGGGAACCCACAGCTTTTCGCCCAGTTCTATGCTTCCGAAGGATTTGCAATTCCCCGGTTGAACCAGGACGCAGGGTTCTCGAGCACGAATGGCAACTGTTCCCTTACGCCATGCAGCAGCATCGCAACCGACCCGCGATATCCAATCGCCAGCATTTCTCCTGTCACAGTTACGACCTGGGGGGTCGGACAAACTCAAGCCGTCGCGAACATCAAAAGTGTACTCAACCAGAATCAGGCCGTCGTCTTTATGTTCTTCCTGCCTACCACAGCGGCTTGGACCGCATTCGAAGACTGGTGGGCTGAAGCGCCCGAAAACGAGGTGTGGAGCAACTACTATTGTGGCCAAGCTCTTGACTCGGGTTGCGGCGGGCATGCAACGCTCTGTGTCGGATATGATGACACCGATCCCTCGAAAGCTTATTGGATTATCCTGAATTCATGGGGGACGACCGCCGGGCGTACCGACGGCACGTTCCGCGTTTCACAGAATCTTAATTACGACGGTGCCATAGATAATATCAGCAACCTATGGTGGGAGACACTGAACGTTCAGTTTGGCGCGGCGACTCAGACTCCGAATGATTTGTGCGGCGGGGCCATCGCGTTGTCGGAGAACACGGCCTACACGATGAACACGGGTACCGCGACGGACGACACGACCCCGTGTCTCGGCACCTGCTCGAAAGGCGTGTGGTTCACCTACACGCCGAGCTGCAGCGGTACGGCGACGGTAACGACCTGCGGCAGCAGTTTTGACACGGCGATCGAGATCTTTGGCGGTACGTGCGGAGCACTGAACTCGATCGGCTGCAACGTCAACGGCGTTTGCGCGCCGCAATCCACGTTTAGCTTCCCGTGCTCAGCCGGGACGACCTACTACATCTGCGCGGGTGGGCACGGTAACGCCAGCGGCACGCTGCAGATCAAGGCCAGTTGCGTGTGTACTGGCGTGCTTGTCCCGACCAACACCGGATGCGGCGGGGCCATCGCGTTGTCGGAGAACACGGCCTACACGTTGAACACAGCCAACGCGACGAACAACTACACCACCCCGTGTCTCGGCACCTGCTATTCAACCGTGTGGTTCACCTACACGCCGAGCTGCAGCGGTATCGCGTCGGTGGCGACCTGCGGCAGCGATTTCGACACGATGATTCAGATCTTTGGCGGCACGTGCGCGGCACTGACCCCGATTGGCTGCAACGACGACGGCAGCTGCGGGTTCCAGGCTCTGACGTCCACCTTTAGCTTCCCGTGCACGGCCGGGACGACCTACTACATCCTCGCGGGTGGGTACGGTGGCGCCAGAGGCACGCTACAGATCACGGCCAGCGCCGACTGTGGCACTCCGACGAACATTGAGTGCAGCGGGGCGATTGCGTTGTCGGAGAACACGGCCTACACGATCGACACGTACAACTCGCCGAACAACTGGACGGACCAGTGTCTCGGCGAGACCCTCTGGAGAGGCCTGTGGTTCACCTACACGCCGAGCGGCACCGGTGTGGCGACGGTGGGGACCTGTGGCAGTGAGTTTGACACGATGATTGATATCCTTACCGGTACGTGCGAAGCACTGACCTCGGTTGGCTGCAACGACGACTCTTGTGGGCTGCAGGCCCAGTTTAGCTTCCCGTGCACGGCCGGGACGACCTATACCATCCTCGCGGGCGGGTACAATGGTGCCAGCGGCCGGCTGCAGATCAAGGCCAGTCTCGGGCAGGCCCCGGCTAACAACTGGTGCAGCGGGGCGATCACGTTGTCGAATCCGGGCAGCGCCACCATGAGCACGGTCGATGCGATCTCTGGCGCAGGTCCAATTCCCAGTTGCGGTGACGGCGTTGCCGCTGGCGGGGTGTGGTACAAGGTGACGCCGACGACCACCGGGCCGCTGACGGTGACCACGGACGGCAGCGACTACGACACGGTGCTGGCCGTGTATTCGGGCAGTTGCGGGGCGCTCACGGAGGTCGGTTGCAATGATGATGATGCCAGTGACAGCTTGTGCTCGACGGTGACTTTCACCGGCAGCGCGGGCACGACCTACTACCTCCTCGTGGGCGGCTGTTTTGGCGCGAGCGGCAATCTGCAAATCTCGGTGGGGTCGCCCCCGGCTAATGGCCAGTGTAGCGGGGCGATCAGGTTGTCGAATCCGGGCAGCGCCACCATGAACACGGACGGTGCGACCGGTGACGGGGGGCTGTATCCCGATTGCAGTTATGGCGTTAACGGCGCCGTGTGGTACACAGTGACGCCGACGAGCACCGGGCCGATCACGGTGACCACGGACGGCAGCGACTACGACACGGTGCTGGCCGTGTACTCGGGCAGTTGTGGGACGCTCACGGAGGTCGGTTGCAATGATGATGATGCCAGTGGCACCTTGTGCTCGACGGTGACTTTCACCGGCAGCGCGGGCACGACCTACTACCTCCTCGTGGGCGGCTGTTTTGGCGCGAGCGGCAATCTGCTAATCTCCGCAAGCGGTGGCACCACCTGCGCCTTTTCGATCGACCCAACCACTGCCGCGTTCGGCGCGGCGGGCGGCTCCGACGGCGTGAGCGTGACCGCGTCCAATGATTGCGCGTGGACGGCGACCAGCAACGTCGGCTGGATTACGATCACGTCCGGCGGCAGCGGCTCCGGCGATGGGACAGTTCAGTTCAGCGTCGCCGCCAACACGAGCGCCAACGCTCTCACGGGCACGATGACGATTGCCAGACAAACGTTTACAGTCACGCAGTTAGCCCCAACCCCCTGCACGTACACGTTGTCGGCGACCGCGGCGTTGTACTCTTCCAGCGGCGGCAATGGCTCGGTGAACGTGACGGCAGGCAGCAATTGCGCCTGGACGGCGATCAGCAACAACGGTTTCATCACGATCACCTCTGGCGGCAGCGGCTCCGGCGATGGGACGGTTCAGTTCAGCGTCGCCGCCAACACGAGCACCAACGCTCTCACGGGCACGATGACAATTGCCGGGCAAACGTTTACAGTCACGCAGTCCGCCAGTGGGAACGCTGCTGCAGTCTACCAGATTCTTTCATCGGCAAAATTGAGCGTCGGTGGCCTGGGTAACGACACCTCCGTAATACTGGCGACCAATACGTTATCGGATGCCGGAACCTTTGATCTGCAGGATGGCCAGTATGATTACACTGGAACCTATGCGCTCGTGAAGCAGGGCAAGCAGATGGTGTTTGCCCTTGACGCCAATGGTCTTTCAACCATTGAAAGCATGTTGAGAAATTGGATTCAAAGTCTGGCTGCCGAAGACGGGGTTTCGCTTGACGACCTCTCGCTCGATGTCCAACGCGTTACGAAATGCGATGCCGCCGTGCAGGATGGCGTACCGAACAAGGCGACGATTACCGTTAGTGGGAAAGTCAATGCAGCTGTTAATGGAAAGTTCAAAACCAAGAGCTTCACTTACAAGTGTGTGCTGTCGTACTGGGCGCTGATTTCGGGTGCGAACCCTTGATCTGGTCGAAGACAGCGGCTGGTCGTCGATGCAAAATTCATGACGAAGAGCTGTATGCAGCTGGGGAGCCCGCACCCGACACGGCGTAGAAGTTAACAACGGGAGGTTGAACTAGACCGTCTGCCGACTTGGTTAAGCCGCCGGAGCGCCCCATTTCGCCTTCGCTTTGGCCCTGGCCCACGCCGCTGGCGTGAACTGCCTGATCTCCGTGATCTTCGCCGCGGGCAGGCCTTCGACGGTGAACAGCAGCCGGTTCATGTTGACCTTGTATCACGCTACGAACGCTCGTCGCAATCCGAAAGCCGCTACGCCTGCTTGACGCCCGGTTTGCGTTAAGTACATACTGCCCAGCCGTTGGCTGTCCCGTCGCCGGCCCCCGCCTTGGTGGCGCAAGCTGCCTGCCCTGAGCTTGTCGAACGGATCCCTACTTGCGGGCTTTGGTAGCGCCGAAGCCGCGCCTTTGCTGTTTCGTATCCGTCTGAGCGACCACGTCTGATTCCTGAAGCCGGCCGCACGGTTTTCCCGACCGGTTCGCGGTTTGACATCGGTCCAGTTCGTGATTGATTTTGGGGCTCGCCTGTGCTGTACTGCGCTGCGGCGGAAGCGTGGTGTGGCTGGCGTCGCACCTCGCTCGTTTGTGATGTGAGGGTCGGGTGGCGGATGAGAAGCAAAGGCGAGTCTCGGACAGTCTCGGAGTCGGTTTGGTCCGGTCGCAGCGCAGCGCTCATTGCGTGTGCCGTCACTGCGCTTTCCTTTTTTCTAACGATTCAATCCGCACTTGCCCAATTCACCGCGAATTTCCAGACGCAGACGATCAGCGGGGTGACGAGCAACTGGCTCGACACTTTCTACATCGTCGGCAGCAACACGTTCGCCGACACCTTGCAGATCACCGCCAGCGGCGTTCTGTCCAACGGCTCGGGCGTTCTCGGGTACGCCACCGGCGGCAGTAATAACGCCGCCATTGTCAATGGCACCGGTTCGACCTGGAAGAATGCCACCAACCTGTACGTGGGCTTTCTTGGCACCGGTAACGAGCTCATCCTCACGAACGGAGGCCAGGGTGTTCAACCAGGCCGGCACGATGGGCTTTAGCAACGCCAATGAGAATGCCGCACTGGTTACCGGCTCGGGCTCGATGTGGAGCAACGCGGTTTTCCTGTATGTGGGCTACAATGGCGCGGATAATGAAGTGGTCGTGAGCAACGGCGGGACCCTCTGGCCGGTGACAGCTACCTCGCTGACGGCACGCTCAGCAGTAACAACCAGGTGTCCGTCATCGGCACCGGCTCGGTGTGGGCGACCACGAATGCGGTGTATGTCGGCTTCAACGGTTCTTCGAACACAGTGGCGATTTCGGGTGGCGGGGTCGCCAACGATCTGAGCGTCTATCTCGGATACTCCGAGACCAGCAGCAGCAACACCATGGTGGTATCCGGGGCCGGGTCGGTCCTCAGCAACGCCTTTAACACGTTCCTGGGATTGGACGGCCCCGACAACCAACTCACGGTTTCCAATGGCGCCTATGCGTTCGACGAGTCGGGTGTCATCGGCTTCACCAATTCGAGCTTCGGAAATGTGGCGCTCGTCAGCGACCCGGGGTCGGTCTGGTCGAATACCGCCGCCTTGTACGTCGGATACGAAGGCAGTTTTAATCAATTGATCGTGAGCAACGGCGCCCGCGTGTTCGGCGCCACCAACTACGTCGCCTGGTTTAGTGTCAGCAGCAACAACATCGTTTCCGTCGTCGGCACCGGCTCGGTGTGGTCGAGCACAAACTTCATCTACATTGGTTACGTCGGTTCCTCGAATATGCTCATCGTCGCCAATGGCGGTCGCACCGCGACCATCGAGACGAGAATCGGGTTCGACCCGCTCAGCACCAACAATGTCGCCGTCATTACCGGCAGCGGCTCGGTCATGAGTAACACCCTGAACACCGTCGTCGGCTACGGAGGCAACGCCAGCCAGTTGATCGTCTCGAACGGCGCCACGGTATACGACTCGGTTGGCTTCCTCGCCTACACGAACCAGAGCGCCCAGGACACTGCGACGGTCACGGGAATCCGCTCGGAGTGGGTGAACACCAACGAGCTCTGCGTTGGCAACCTCGGCGCACTGAACCAACTCTTCGTCGTTAACGGCGGGTTTGTGTACGACGATAGCATCTATCTCGGCGTCGGCCCCGCCAGCAGCAACAACACCGTCGTCCTCAGCGGTGACGGCTCCATGGTGAGCAACACTTTCAATACATTCCTTGGTTTTCGAGGGTCGGGGAACGTGCTGATCATTTCCAACGGCGCCGGCGTGTTCGATCAAACCAGCTCCATTGGATACACGAATGCCAGCTCCTACAACACGGCCTGGGTGGTCGGCGCCGGTTCTGTCTGGACCAACACGCTGTTTTCGGCCGTGGGGTACAATGGGTCGTTCAACCAACTCATCGTGTCGAACGGCGGCTCGGTGTGGAGCGGAAATGGGTATCTGGCTCTGATTACCACCGGCAGCAGCAACAACACCGCGACCATCACGGGCAGCGGTTCGGTGTGGTCCGCGACCAACGGTCTGTATGTCGGCTATGTTGGCTCGTCGAACCAGTTGTTGGTGCTCGACGGCGGGGCGGCCTATGCTCTCAGTAGTTTTGCGGGGACCTTTTCGACCAGCAGCAACAACACGATTGTCGTAAGCGGCACGGGCTCCGTGATGAGCAACACCTTCAATACCTACATCGGCAATGGGGGGCCGGGGAACCTGCTGGTCATATCAAACGGAGGCACGGTGTTCGACGAGTATGGCATTCTGGCCGACACGGCTTCCGGTGACGACAATACCGCACTGATCGATGGGACGGGCTCGGTCTGGTCCAATACGCAGTACGTGTACGTCGGTTTATATGGCGGCACGAACCAGATGCGGGTGACGAATGGCGGCGCGGTGATCGACGGGACCGGCGTCATCGGCTACTCGAATGCCAGCCCGGACAACGTCGTGATTATCAACGGAGCGGGCTCGACGTGGACCACCATAACCAATTTGTTCATGGGCTATATGGGCGCGAACAATCAATTGATCGTGTCCAACGGCGGGACCGTGTTCAGCAGCAACAGCTACGTCGGCACGTACCTGCCCAGCAGCAATAACACGGTTATCGTCACGGGCGCCGGCTCACAGTGGATCAACACGAATGTCTTGTTCTTCGGTTACGAAGGGGCACGCAACAGCCTGATCATCGAGGACGGTGGCGCGGTGATCGATAGCAATGGCGCCGTCATCGGTTACTTTGCTGGGGCCAACAGCAACTCAGTCCTGATCACCGGCCCGGGCTCGGACTGGAGCAATGCCTACAGCGCTGTCGTTTTGAGCAGCGCGGGAGGGTTCGGTAATTCCCTGACCATTAGCAACGGCGGCGCCGTGTTCGGCGGTCTCTCCACGGGCGGCACCAATAGTTCGGTGTCCGTCATTGGACCGGGCTCGACATTGACAAACGGGAACATATCCGGAACGTACATCGGCGACCTGGGCTTCAGCAACGTCCTCACCGTCACCGCCGGGGGTATTGTGTACAGCGGTTTGGGGTATGTTGCCTACAACTATGGTACGAACAATCTCGCCGTGGTGTCGGGTCCGGGCTCGTTATGGTACAACACGTTGGACTTTGAAGTTGGGGCCGGCGGCTTCGGCAATCGTCTGGTGGTGAGCAATGGCGGCGTGGTCTTTGGCGGCACAAACGGATGTTACCTGGGAGACGGGACCTTTTGGCCTGCCAGTAGCAATAGCGCGTTGGTCAGCGGCACCGGTTCGATCTGGAGCAACGAGAGCGCTTTCTACATGGGCCAGTACAGTTATGGGAACGCACTGGCCATCAGCAACGGTGGCGTCCTGTTCGATACCAACGGCTGGCTCGGCTATGTTCTGGGATTTGGCGGTACCGCTGGCAGTAACAACACCGCCACGGTGACCGGCAGTGGTTCGGTTTGGAACAATGCCGGCCCGCTGACGATCGGCCAGGGGGGACCGAGCAATCAGTTGTTCGTGACGGCCGGGGGACGGGTGATCGCGACAACGGTGACCCTCGGTCCGAATGGCTACAACCTGCTTCACTTGTCCAATGGTGTCGTTCAGGCCGCCGTGACCAATGGTGCTGGCAATCTTCTCACCGGCTCGGGCACGATCACGGGCAGCACTGTCAACTTTGGCACGATCAGCGCCAACGTCAACGGGGCCACGCTCACCTTTGCCAACGGTCTCAGCAACCGCGGCTTCGTTGGCAATAGCGGCGGCGGGATCATTGAGGTGTATGGGATATTCTTCAACGCCGGGACCACGGGTTTCACCAACGGCGGGGCCGTTTTCCATGGACCCACCCTGTCAGACCAGGGGACGACGAACAGTTGGAACGTGACCAGCAGCGGACCATGGGAGCAGGCCGCCGACTGGTCGCTCGGTGTTACCCCATCCCCGACCAATGCGGCCATCCTGATCACCAACGCCGTGTCGAAAACCGTGACCGTGTCATCCAACACCTTCGCGTCCGCCCCCGGCAGCGTGACCAACTTCGGGCTCACCGTGTCCGGACCGTCCGGATCGACCAACACGCTCCTGATCGAGAACACGCCGGCGGGCAGCCCGTTCACGATGATCAATGTGTACGTCAGCACCAATGCTGCCGCCATTATCACCAACGCGGCGGTGCAGATCGGGTTGCTGAATGTGGGGACGTTCGATATCGACGGGACCGTGCAAGTGGGGCCCGGCGCGGTGCTCGACGCGTCCAACGTCGGCACAATGAACATCGGGTATGCCGCGATCGATGGGCTGTTTTTTGTCAACGGAGGGACCGCGTTGTCCGGTTATACGGTCATGGCGGGCACGGGCATCGTGAGTGGCGCGAGTTCCGTCTGGAGCAACTCGACGCTGTTGGATTACGGGATGCTCATCGTCACGAATGGCGGCACGGTAGTGGGCGGAGGCCAGATACAAACCGTGGCGATCGTGACCGGGACGGGTCGGTTTGGAACGCGCTGCAGATGGCGGCCGGCTACGATGAGGCTATCGGCGCCCAGTTGATCATTACCAATGGCGGCACGGTTTACAGCGCCATTGGCGATATCGATTTGATTTCAGGAGAGAGCAACCAGGTAACGGTCAGCGGCGGCGGAGCAACGTGGAATCTGGTATCGAGCCAGTACACGAATATTCAGAACGAGGGTCAAATCTACATTGGTGCCGCTGCCTACGGCGGGGACGAGCTGAACATCGGGCCGGGAGGCTCGGTCCTCGCCACGTACATCTTTCTTGGGGAGGGGTCCGCAGCCCCGTGTTATGTCAACATGACAGGTGGCAGCCTGATGCTGGAGTCGAATCAGTTCGAGTGGGGTGAGATGGACGTGTACAACGGCGTGCTGGCGCTCAATGCGGGCACGGTCACGCTGGCCAATCTCGTGCTGGAACCCAGCATCGGCTCGTTAACCAACCTGGGCACGGTAGCATTCCACGAAGGCACTCTGTACTCAGCCAACACGCAGGCAACCAATGGCATGCCATTTGTGGTCGGCGACGGGACGGACGTGGCGAATTTCGTGCTGCAAGGTGGGACGCATATGTTCACCAGCCTGGAAATCAGTAATGCCGCCGTGCTCTCGGGTTGTGGCACCGTGACCGGGCCGTCGAAGTTGATCCTGGGCGGAACGATCCTGTCCGATTGCGGAACCCTGACCTTCACCGGTATCGTCACCAACAACGGCATTATGCACGCCGAAAACGGCAGCGTCATCGAGTCGTACGGCCCGGTCATCAACAACGGCGTCATCGACATCATGGACGGCTCAACGAACTTCCATTCCGGCTTCGTCAATCACGGCACCGTCGTGGGTGCCTCGTACTTCCGTGTCACCGGCATCATCAATCAGACTGGCAGCGTCAACCTTGCTTGGACGACCGTCGGAGGCCGCAGCTACGTGGTGCAGACCAACGCGCCGGCACCGAATGGCAGTTACACGAACAGTTTCAGCGATTTCACCTCCACGGTCGCCGTTCCAGGTCAAAGCCTCGGTACGACCAACTACCTCGATCTCGGCGGGGCAACCAACACGCCGTCACGCTACTACCGCGTGCGGCTGGTGCCGTAATGAGAAAATGAGGGGCCCAGCCGTAGGGACTAGACGGTAACGAAACAACCGAAGCCTCGTTCACGACTCGGTGAACCATCCCTGGCTGCGCTTCTAATTTCGGCATGCTTGGGTATGGGAACTGAAGTCCCGCTTTCTTGAATCAAACTCGTTTCGCGGTTTGCGTTGATCGAGTCTGACATGCCTTCGCCCATTGTGAGGGCGTGAACCGCTTGATCTCCCTGATCTTTGCCGAGGGCAGGCCTTCGACGGTGAACAGCCGCCGGTTCATGTTGACCCTGTGTCACGCTACGAATGCTCGTCGCAATCCGAAGCCGGCCACCGCTTGCTTGACGCCCGGTTTGCGTTAAGTACATACTGCCAAATCGTGACGCTGGCCCGACAAACAGCCCCATGAAAATCTCCGACATCCTCAAGACCACGCGGCCAACGGTCTCGTTCGAGTTCTTTCCTCCCAAGACCGACGAGGCGATGGCCAATCTGCTCGACACGCTCTCCCGCCTCCACGAGTTGCGCCCCACCTTCGCCACGTGCACCTACGGCGCCGGCGGCAGCACCCGCGCCCGGACGTTGGAGGTGACGCTCAAGATCAAGGAACAATTCCATCTCGAAGCCATGGCCCATTTCACCTGCGTCGGCCAAACCCTGAAGGACATCGACGGCATCCTCGAGAATTTCGCCACCCACGGCATCGAAAACGTCCTTGCCCTGCGCGGCGACCGACCCGCCAACCTGCCCGAACCCCCCGAAGGCTGGTTCCCCGATTTCAAGAACGCCGTCAACCTGATCCGCCACCTGCGCAAACATTTCGCGGAAAAATTCAGTCTCGGGTGCGCCGGCTACCCGGAAAAACATCCCGAAGCACCCGACTTCGAAACCGATCTCAAACGCCTGAAAGCCAAAGTCGATGCCGGCACCGATTTCATCATCACCCAGCTCTACTTCGACAACGCCCATTTCTTCCGCTTCGTCAATCGCTGCCGGGACATCGGCATCACCGCCCCCATCATCGCCGGCATCATGCCCGTCACCAACGTCGCCCAGATCAAAAAATTCACCGCCATGTGCGGCGCGGCCATCCCCAAACAGATGCACATCGAACTCAACCCGATCGCCGACGATCCCGAAGCCGTCCTGCGCTACGGCGTCAACTGGTCCACCCGCCAGTGCCGCGAACTCCTCGCCGCCAACGTCAACGGCCTCCACTTCTATACGCTCAACAAATCCAAGGCCACCCGCCAGATCGTCGAAAACCTCCGCCGCGACCGCTCCCTGCGGTAGGGCCCGCTCTCCGAGCGGGCCGCGTCGCTTCGGTCGTTGGTAGGTCGGGCTCCCGCACAACCGTCAGCTGCAGGCCGCGTGCCCCCCATGCGGCGCTCCGCGGTCGTACTCGCCCGGTCGTCATGCCAAGCCAGCTCGTCTACCGCGTATCGCCTGACGGATCACTCATCAAAGTCACGAACATCAAAACCTTAACCCAATAGAAACTTGAGGCGTGCAATGATCGGTGTTGTACCACATCCAGGAGATCCGCTGATGAAGAACATTTTAGAGTTCATAATTAACGATGTGTTTCAGCTTCTCCAATTCTTCCTCTGAACCGCACCAGATGAGAGCCCAGTATTTTTCCAGACCGAGCTTCTCATACGCTCCGAAACGACGGTTGCCGTCTCGAATGGAGAAGGTGCCATTGCCGTACTGCGCGATAACGGGCGCGAGCTCTCCCTCTGATTTGATATGCTGGATAAGCGAATCAACCTTCGTGTTCCAATTCTCCAACGATTCTCTGTATTCCATCTCTTCTTCAGGACCACAACACCGCATCAGTCTCTTCAAGGGAAATTGTAGGGGACCAATCCAGTATCGTTTTCGCTTTTTGAGTCCGTCAGCCAGGAGAACATTGTTTCCGTCTGCGCGCAGAAAAACGTCTATCCAGTCTTCCAGTTGGCCGTTGTGAGCATATTCTGTTATTTCTTCTATCGTTGCCATTGTCGTCGATTGCGCCATCGTGTATGGGGTTACAACAGAAGAAACCCTTTCTGGCCTGCCGACCGTTGTCTCTTGATTTCCGCAATAATGATTGACGTTGCCACCGCAACGTTCAGTGAACTCGCGGAACCCACCATCGGAATGTTTACCATTTCGTCGGCAACCTCTTTATATCCAGCACTCAGTCCTGATTTTTCGTTTCCGGCCAACAGAATGGTCGGTTTGGTGAAATCATGCCCATGGATGGTCTGGCTGCCTTTTTCGTCCGTACCAACTATTTCCGTGTCTGGAAATTGTTTCTTGATCTCCTCAATCCAGGGCATCAATTCTTTTTGGGAAGACAATCGTACAATCGGCAGTGAAAACAGAGAACCCGTGGTGGCGCTGATCGTTTCCGGATCATATAAATCAACCGCATGGCCCGTAATGATCAGACCGTGAACCCCCAGGGCGTCACAGGAACGAATCAGGGTTCCAAGATTCCCCGGGCTGGATGGCCGGTCAAACACAACCACCAACAGCCTGCCGTCCACGCGAATCCTCTTGAGATCGTCCGGTTTCATTTCCGCCACGGCCAGCAGTTCGGACGTCTCGTCTTTGTTGCTCAACCGGCGGAGGAGGTCGAGAGACAGGTCGTAATGTGTTTCCGCGTTGGAGTTTCCCAAAATGCCGCGCGCCCATCCCGACAAACCCTTTTCGGATGAATAGAGAAAGGATTTGATTCTCCATCCGTAGGTGACGGCATTGTTTATATTCCGAACGCCTTCGAAGAGAAACCCCGCTCTATTTCGTTTCTCCCGATTTGTCTTCAGAGCGTTCAGTACCTGAAATTCGGCGTTCTCTCTTGTTATTCTGAGTATTCGTTTCTTCATCGCCGCGTGCCTCAGCCATTGGAATGAATGAACTTGATTGCCGCTGGTTGTTCACCGGTCAGACTTCAAGTGTAGTCAGCCCGAGACCGTTCGACAAGCTTGCCGAGGACCCGACGCGCGGCGATTTCCGTCTCCTCTCCCCTCCGGGGGGAACCGAGTTGGACGAGACGCCGCGCCCCCCGCCTTCGTGTCCTTCGTGACTTCGTGGTGAGCAACCTGCCCCCTCTGTCTCCCGAATTCTCTTTCCTGCCTTCTGTCCCTCACCCTGTCCCCAGCCGGCCCAGCCACCCGGCGTTCTCCATTGCTTTCCAGCCGGCCGCTCCTACAATCCCAGCGATGCCTTCGCGGATTTTGTTGATCAGCCAGAACCGCTGCGACCAGCCGTACCCGGTTTTCCCCCTGGGCGTGGCGCACCTCGACGCCGCCCTCCACCGCGCCGGCCACACCACTCGCGTCCACGATTGCCAGGCCGCCACCGAGCCAGTCGGGAAAACCCTTGCCGAGTTTCGCCCGCAGGTCGTGGGGATTTCCCTGCGCAACATTGACGATGTCCAGTTTGTCAGCCGCCGAACCTATTTCGGCGACGCCGTCACACTCTGCCAGACGATCCGCCGCCTGTGCTCCTGCCCGATTGTCCTTGGCGGCAGCGCCTTTTCCATTTTCCCCGAGCCATTGCTCCAATTGACCGACGCCGATTACGGCATTCACGGCGCCGGCGAAGTCGCGTTCGACCGCCTCATCAACGCCCTGGCCGCGGGCGCCGACCCCGGCGCCATCCCGGGCCTGGTTCACCGCCGCGGCGGAAAGATTGTCATCAATCCCCGCGTCCCCGTTGAGCCCGCGTCGCTCGGACCCGCCGAACGCCCGCAGGACCTCGTGGACTTCTATCTCAACCGCAGTTCCATGCTGAACATCTCGACGCAACGCGGTTGCAGTCTGCCCTGCTGCTTCTGCACCTACCCGCTGATCGAAGGCCGCGACAATCGCCGACGCCAGCCCGACGCCGTCGCCGACGAACTGGCCGCCATTCAGCGGCAGGGCGCCAAACACGTCTTCATCGCCGACGCCGTTTTCAACCTCAGCAACGAGCATGTCGCCGGGATCTGCGACGCCATTCTCCGCCGCGGCATCCGGCTGACGTGGACCTGTTTCCTGCGACCGAAGAACCTGACGGCGGAATTGATGACGTTGATGGCGAAGGCCGGGCTGACCCACATCGAATTCGGCGCCGACAGTTTCTGCGACGTGGTGCTCGCCGAATACGGCAAGACATTCACCTTCGCCGACATCGTCGAGTCCACTCGGCTGGCGCGCGCGGCCCGGGTTCACTGCAGCCACTTCGTCATGTGCGGCGGCCCGGGGGAAACCGCGGCGACCCTCCAAACCAGCTTCGCGAACGCGCAACACCTGACCGGCGCGATCATCTTCGCCCTGGCCGGCATGCGCATCTATCCCGGCACGGCCCTGTGCTCCCGCGCCCAACGCGAAGGAATCCTGCCGCCGGATACCGACCTGCTCGATCCCGCCTATTACATTTCGCCCGCTCTGACCGAGGCGCAGCTCCTGGATCAACTCGCCGAGTTTGGCCGGCGCGCCTCCCAATGGATCGTCGGCCCGTTGCCACCGGGGTTTGCCGCCATCACCGACCAGCTCCGCCAACGGGGTGTCGTCGGCCCGTTGTGGGAATACTTCGGCGCCCTCCGGGCATGAAGGGAAATCTCCGGGGCACACGGAACGATTTCAACCTCCTCTTCCTCATGGCCGACCCCTGCAACGGCGTGATCCGCTAGCGCCGTCCTCCGTAATCCTGAGGACGGGGACGCGGCAAACCACGTAGAACCAACTACTAATTGAAAGCTAAAATATACCAAATTAGTAGTTGACCTGCGCCAAATACTAATTTAGTGTTCATTAGTACTAAATTAGTAGGAGACCGCATGGTCATACGGAAGCCACAGATACCGCCGCCGATGTCGAACCTGCTCAAGGAATTTGGCCAGACGGAAAGGCTCACCAAGATTCTAATGGCCGTGCCTTCGGAATACATGGCACGACATTATCTACATTGGGACAAACTACGTTACCTAAAACCGCCGAAGGGGTTGACGGTACAGGAATGGTGGCTGGCATTAAAGATGCAACGGTTTGGACAGTTGCGTGCAATACCCCTAGGAGACCGGGTGGGCGAGTATTTCCGGTTCTTCGTCCCTGATCTTGTACTCGAAGAGCTTCACAATATCGACTGTGGGGCCGGTGGCTCGCTGCAAGTGCCAGAACCAATTAACAATCCGCAGACACGAGACCAGTACTTAATTCGGTCGCTAATGGAGGAAGCAATCACATCCAGCCAATTGGAGGGAGCGGTCACAACCCGTGAGGTCGCAAAAGAATTGATTCGCACCGGTCGTTCACCACGCGACAAGAGCGAGCAGATGATTCTGAATAATTACATCACAATGCGACACATCGTGGACATAAAAGATCAAAAGATGACGACGGATTTGGTGTTGGAACTGCACCGGATGGTGACGGAGAAAACACTCGATGACCCGGAAATGGCCGGGCGGTTTCGCCGTTCCGATCAGAACATTGTGGTGGACGATATGGAGGGTGAGGTGTACCACGAGCCACCCTTAGCAGGGGAATTGGAACAGCGATTTCAGGCGATGTGCGATTTTGCCAATGAGAAGACTCCGGGCTACTTCATTCATCCGGTGGTTCGGGCCATCATCCTGCATTTCTGGTTGGCATATGATCATCCCTTTGTGGACGGAAACGGACGAACGGCACGTGCGCTCTTCTATTGGGCGATGCTGCACCGCGGATTCTGGTTGTTCGAGTTTATCTCCATATCTGCGATTCTGCGGAAAGCGCCGGTGAAGTATGCCCGCTCGTTTCTATACACCGAATCCGACAGCAATGATCTGACCTACTTCATCGTGGCGCAGACACAGGTTATTCGCCGCGCCATCGTCGAGTTGCACGCCTACATTGACCGCAAGACGGCTGAGGTGGTGGAACTCGAATCCAAGGTCAAGGCGTTACGGCGGTTCAATCACCGGCAATCGGAAATAATCCGCCATGCACTAAAACACCCATATCAAGAGTACACAATTGAGAGCCATCAGAAGAGTCATGCTGTGGTGTACCAGACGGCACGCACCGATCTGCTTGGATTGCACGCGCAAGAACTACTGAACATGGAGAAGCGAGGCAAAATAATGGTCTTCCGTGTACCCCACGATCTGGCAGCCAAGTTGCGCAAGCTCGGACAACAAAAGACGAAGTAAGGTTCGCCCAATTTTCTCCGCTACTGTGGCAATTTTGTAACTCGCCATTGTCGGACTCATAGCCGAAAGCGCGCAACCGGCACCGACTGAGTTCCGGCTGTTCGCCCTCAACCGCTCGCCCCTCAAATCCCAAACGTCCTCTTGACCACTTCGGGCAGTATCTCCCCCGCCCTTCCAGGCAACGACCAGTCCACCACCGGCGTAATCGGCGTGGGCTCACGATTGACCTCCACCGTCTTCGCGCCCTGACGCCGGGCGTGGTGGATGAAACTCGCCGCCGGCTCGACTACTGCGCTCGTGCCAATCGAGAAAAACAAATCACATGCCTCCAACGCGTCGCCCGCCGTCTGCATCGCGTCCTCGGGCAACATCTCGCCGAACCACACCACCGCCGGTCGTCGCGCCCCGCCACATGCGCACCGCGGCGGATATTCTGTAAACGGCCCGCCGCGTTCCTCGCGTTCGACGCCGCACCTTGTGCAGCGCCACACCCAGATCGTTCCGTGCAGTTCGACCACATTCCGACTGCCCGCGGCCTGATGCAGCCGGTCCACATTCTGCGTGAGTAACGTGAAGGCACGCTCCTCCGCCGCGAGATGCTCCTCCAACCGTGCCAACGCCAGGTGCGCCGCGTTCGGCTTCGCCGCCCCGCATTTCTCTCGCCGCCAATCGTACCACCGCGTCACCGTCCCGGGGTCGCGCGCAAACCCTTCGGGTGACGCCAGCTCGTGCGGATCGAATTTCGCCCACAACCCGTCCATCGCATCGCGGAACGTCGGTATCCCGCTCTCCGCCGACACCCCCGCTCCCGTCAGCACCACCACCGTCCGCGCCTCGCGCAACGCGTCCACCAACGACTCGGAAATGACCGGCCTTTGCACCCCCCAAGTCTATCGCAACCTCGCCCCGAAGACGACGGCCGGGCCACTCTGAAATCACGCTTCGCCCGGGGTAACCGGGTCGTCGCTAAACGCCCTTGCCGAGGAATTTCAGCAACAGCAGCGCGCTGCCGTTGTTCAAAACGTGAAGAAGTATCGGCAGCCCAAGCGAGCCGGCCTTCCACCGCGCCCAACCGAGCACAATCCCAAGGCAGAAGATGGGAATGAAATACATGGGTTGAAGGTGCACAAAGGCGAAAAGCGCCGAACTGACCAGGATCGTCCATCCCGCACCGATCCGTCTCTCAAACGCTCCATACATCAGGCCACGAAAGATGATTTCTTCGGCCATCGGCCCAACCACAACGACGGACAACACCGCCGTGAATGGATCACCAGCCAGCGCGTGTTGAATATAGGGAAGTATATTCTGAACCTCCACGGATCGGTGCGTCGCCCGGGATATCCACTCCATGCACCAGGAACTGAATACTCGCGTCGCGACCAACCCCAGTAATGACAAGCCCATGATTATCGGCGTCCCCAGCCGTAGCGGCGCGGCAAACGGTCTTCCCCAGGGTTGGCGCGGGAATGAGTACGTGGCGGCGGCAATGATCGGAAGGCCGGCCAGGGTGATCCCCAACAGGAAACTCTCAGAGAGTCGGAAGAGGGAGAGCAATCCCAAACAGAAAATGAAACCGACCTGCCCTTCGAAAAAGAGAACGAGCCACGCCAGGGAAAACCGAAACCCGGGAGCCGCTGCATCCGAAATCTTCAGGCTGAAACGCAGGAGAACCGCGAACCCGATAAGATAGCCCAGCAGGAATGCGCCACCGCCAAACACGAAGACCATCGGGTACAACCGATACGCGTTCTCGTACCGCGATGACACCAGGTCGCACATAAATAGCTCGTGTCGCAGGCTCCGGTCAGCCGAATTGATCTCATAAGCTTTCTCCAGGCTCACCGCCGCTTCCTCAAACCGGCCCAACCGCACCAGCGTAGTGCCCCGCCAATCATTGGCGGTGAAATCATCGGGTTTGATTTGCGCCGCCCGTTGGAAGGCATCGGCTGCATCCTCGTAACGGCCGAGCGCCGAGTAGCTCCGGCCGAGCCAGTAGTTCATGTTGAAATCATCCAGCAGGAATCTGGAGCGCCTTTTGAAACGAGGCCACCGCTTCGTCGTTGCGATGAAGCATATGCAGGCTGCTGCCCAGCCAGTCGTAACCATCGAAATTCGCCGGCTGTATGGCAATACACCGTTGCAGCGAAGTGACCGCGTCCTCGTACGCTTTCACGCGATACTGGCAAATCCCCAACCAAAGCCAGGCCTCCGCGTCTTCCGGATTCAGCGACACCGCCTGCTGCAGTGACGCGACCGCTTCCTGATACTGTTTAAGCTGCCCCTGACAATAACCCAGGTCAGCACGATAAACAGAATTGGTGGGATTGATCGCAATCGCTTGCTGGCAGGCATCCTCCGCTTCGTCGTACCGGTGCAGCCGGTACAATGAATAGTAGAGTCGATAGTAGGCGCTCTCGCTATTGGGTTCCAAGGCGACGTAGTTCTCGTAGGCATCGGCCGCTTTTTCGTAGTTTCCCAACGCGGAGTAGCTCTCACCCAGGTGATACCAGGAATTCGTCTTCTGCGGGTTTATCGCCAGGGCTGTTTCGAAAGCGGCGACGGCTTCCTGGTGCCGATCCAATCTCGCCAAGCCATACCCCAGCAAAGCGTAGGCTGTGGAATTTGTTGGCTCGGTCTCAGACGCCAGACGCAGCCGACTCACCGCCGCCTCCCAACGGTTGGAAGCCAGGTCCGCGCGCCCCTGTTGAATCAGTTCCGGCACTGAAACAGTATTGGCATCCAGACCCAGAGCTCGTCCTTCTGGAAATGCCAGCAGGAATAAACATGCGGACCAGATACGCAGCCACTTCATGCCAGTCTGAAGTACACCCGCTTGCCTGGAACTTTGCAAGCGATTCGTGGTCCCCGTCACTCGGCCGTCAGCGCGGCAATCTCCTCCCGAAAGCCGGGGTGGCTTGCAATCAACTCTTCCCTCCGCCCATGCTCGGAATCGGCGAAGTCGAATCCGCGAGCGACTGTGCCGCCGAGCAGCGCAAACGTGCCGCCCGCCATCCAAAATATACCTTTACATGCCGACATGATGGAGTACACTTCATCGTTAACTGAAACAAACACGCGCGGGGTGCAACGCTGTAGTCGGCCCTCGACTCACCGACGGTTCGAAGCTCGACTCAAGCAGTGCTCCCCGCCCAATACGAATAAGGAAGTTTTATGTCCCAGTCCAATCAGGACCAGTCTCTCATCCAGCAACTCATCCAGCAGCACGGCGGCGGTTACGAAAGTGACGACCTCGTCGAGGACATCATCGAGACCGCGCTGCGGCTGATCGACGACAAGGCCGACCGCCTCGATATGAAGGTCATCACCTCTGCGCTGAAAGAGTTGCGCTATTCCTCCAAGATCTTCGCGCCGTTCCGCGGCAGGCGCAAAGTAACCATCTTTGGCTCCGCCCGCACCAAGCCCGACGCGGCGGAGTACCAGCAGGCCGTCGCGTTCGGCAAGGCCATCGTCGAGCGCGGGTTCATGGTCATCACCGGCGGCGGGGAAGGCATCATGGGCGCCGCCCAACGCGGCGCGGGCCGCGACAACAGTTTCGGCCTCAATATCCGCCTGCCGTTCGAGCAGGAGCCGAACATCGAGATCGCCGGCGACCGCAAGCTGATCAATTTCAAATACTTCTTCACCCGCAAACTCTGCTTCATCAAGGAGAGCGACGCCATCGTGTTGTTCCCCGGCGGATTCGGCACGCACGACGAGGGATTCGAAGCGCTCACGCTGATGCAGACGGGCAAGAGCCAGCCCAAACCGCTGCTGTTCGTCGACCGACCGCGCGGCAACTACTGGAAGACATGGTGGCGATTCGTCGAGGACCAGCTCCTCGACGAGGCGCTCGTCAGCAAGGAAGACCTTGCGCTGTTCAAGGTCACCGACGACGTCGAGGAAGCCTGCGCGGAAATCACGCAGTTCTACAGCAACTACCAATCATTCCGTTACGTGAAGGACGCGTCCGTTGTCCGCGTGAAATACCCGGTCACGGAGAACCTGCTGCGCACGCTCAACGCGCGCTTCTCCGATATCTGCCTCAACGGCGGCCAGTTCCGCGCGTCCGGCCCGCTCCCGGAAGAAGACAACGAGCCCGAATTGAAAGACCTGCACCGGATCGTCTTCCCGTTCAACCGCACCAACTTCGGCCGGTTGCGCTCCCTGATTGACGTGATCAACCAGCACTAGAAGCAAACGTCGGATGGATTGGGTTTTGTAGCCACGCCGCTCTGTCGGCGTGCGACTACCGCTGCCCTTGCAGGCTCTTTGGGTTGGGCGGAATCAACTCGCTCTTGCCGCGGCGCAGTTTGCCCGGCACGAGCCAGCTGTCATAAATCCGTCGGATCTGCCGTGGGGGAACCCGCAACAGGAACAGCAACCTCACCCACCACTTCACCAGCGTGGTCCGCACCACGCCGTTGGCGTTCCACCGCCGTCCGCTGGTGACCAGTCCCGAACCGATAAACGTCAGCCGTCCCGCGCGCCGCAATCGCCGCGCGAACGAAACATCTTCCATGATCGGAATCTCCGGGAACCCGCCCAGCGCTTCGAACACCTGTCGCCAGACGAAAATTCCCTGGTCGCCGTACGGCAGCCGCAACCAGCGCGACCGTCGGCTGGCCGCCCGCGCCACGAGCTTGCACAGACGACGCCGCGAATCGATATGCAAATCAAACGCCCCGCCCACCGCCCCGTCCCCGATGATCCGCCGCTGGAGTTCTTCCAGGGCGCCTGGCAGCAAAAACGTGTCCGCGTGCAGGAACAGCAGGATATCACCCGTGGCATGGCGCGCGCCGAGGTTCATCTGGGCAGCGCGGTTCGGCAGCGTGCGGAAGACGTACGGCGTAAACCCCTGGGCCAGTTCGCAGGTGTGATCGATCGAGCCGCCATCGACGACAATCAGCTCCACGTCCGGGTGGTTCGCCAACTGACGCAACGTCACGGGGAGGTTCCCCTCCTCGTTCAGGGTAGGAATAATGACACTAATAACCATAACGGCCTACTCGCGGACGCTTCTGTACCAGACCCGTCCCAAAAAATCCATCACAAACCTCGAAAAACCCCTTAATTTCCGGATGATTCGACTTTTGGATGCGCGCGACCTGGGTTCGGTTGCACGAATGAGAATGCCGACAGCACCAAGACTTCGCCTCTCATCCCAGCGCGGCGAGCACCTCGCCAATGCTGCCGCGGATGCATGTGAAAATCGGCGTGTCGCGCAACGTGTACTTGCGGACCTCGTGCTCGCGCATTTCCATGACGAGATCGATGAAATCTTCCGGTTTGTCGCCCTCGAACGCGACGACGAACTCCGGATCGTCGAGGCCAAAACAATAAATCGTGTTGATCTTGATGCTCGGATACCGGTGGCCCGTCTCGATGTGGACGTTCATCATCCGCTGGCGTTCTTCCTTCGGCAGCAGATACCACTCGCTGGTTTTCCAGAACGGGTACACGAAAATGTATTTGTTCTGTCCTGGCACCGCGCGCCCGCGGCGGCCTTCGCTGCCTTCGTGTTCGTGATGGTCCACGTACATCGAGCGCTTGGTCATGCCCAGGTAGCTGTACGGCGTCTGGCACCATTTGCCGAGACTGGTGTTGAGCAATTGCGTGCTCATTTCCGTGAAATCTTCCAGCCGCTCGCTGATGCGCCACAACAGGAAATCCGTGTCCGCCCGCGTGCCGACCGTGCTGAACGGAATCAGCAGCGCGCGGCCCTTCCAATCCTTCACCACGCCCTCGAATTCGCTCTTGCCGCGGTCCCGTTCGTCGCGCGACAACCGCCGCCACGCCGGATCGACCTTGAAAAACAGATAGTTCACGTACTGCCGTTTGATTTCGTCACTCATAGGATAAGGCAATTATTACACCGCAAATTGACGCAAATAAACACGAATTTTTTATTCGCGCCAATTCGTATTCATTCGCGGTTTCTCTGTTATACTATGTAACCATGCAACGGAAAACAGGCGTGCTGATTTTCACCCATGGCTCCCGCCTCAAGGAAGGCAACGAGATCATGGTCAAACTCGTCAACGAAGTGCGGGAGCGCCTCGGCTACGACCTGATCGAGCCCTGTTTCATGGAACTCGGCAAACCGCTCATTCCCGTCGCCATCAAGAAACTCATTCGCCGCGGCGCCAACCACATTTTCGGGTACGCGTTCTTTCTCGTCCCCGGCTCACACCTGCGCGAGGACATCCCGTTCATCTTCGAGCAAACACTCAAGAAATTCCCCGGCGTCACCTACGAACTCAGCCCCCCGATGATGTCCGACCCGATGATGATCGATTTCGTCGCCAAACACGTCGAATCCGCGCTCACCGAGTCGCGCCGCAACTGATTCGTCCGGAATTTTCTTGAAGTTGCGACTCGCCCTCCTTACTGTGCGCTCATGTTCTTTGAGTCGTTAGTGTCGTAACACGTCGGTGCAGGGAACGCCGTGAAATTCGGCGACAGTGGCGCTGCTGTAACTGGCTACGAAAGCCCAACCCCGAAATTCGGGGTGTAAAGCCATCCAAACGGAGAAGGCGGGCAAGTAGGCCTGCTCCGAAGTATTTCAATACTTCGGAGTAAAAAGCCAGAAGTCAGAATAACGGCCGACGCGTAATCCAACAATCCTTCGAACCAAAGGAGACGTGTCATGTTCCGTTACAAATTGTCCGTTGTCGTTCTCGCCGCAGCCTTCGCTGTGGCGCTTACCACATCCAATACCTTCGCCGACTGGACGCAGTATGCATTGCCCAATTTGGCCGACGTTTATTCCCCAACGGCCATCGCGAACCTTCCCGATGGCCGCTACATCTTCGCCAACGAAGGGAATTACTACCTCCAAAACACATTCGGCTCGCCCGGCTACACGGCCTACAGCAACACGGCGCCCGGAAATAATGCCGACCCGTCGTTCATCGCTGTTTGGGATTCCACTCACGCCGTCGCCGGCGGAGGAACTTTCGGGCCGAGCGATCTGTACAGTTTCAACCCGTCTTCCACGTCGGATCCGTCGTTCACCGCGAACGGCCTCTCGATCCAGAATTACTCCGGCGTCTACCGTGATGCGTCCAGCCTCTACGTCGGCGGACTCAACGGCACCGACTCCACGCATGCGATCAGCTACGTCAATCTGAATACCGAGACCACCAAGGTCATCATCGACAATATCTCGACGTACAGCGGCGGTTTCGCGCAGGACGCCGACGGCGATCTCTATGTCGGCGATACGGACAATGGCAACGTCTATGAGTTCACCTCGGCCCAGTTGACTCTGGCGATCTCCGGTTCTGCACTCTCCATCACCAACGGGACTTTCATACACCAGTTTGATAATGGCCTGGGGACGATGGCGGTGGACTCGCAGGGCCGCATTTGGTCGGCGGGGTATGCCGTCAACGGCCTGCAGGTTTACGATCCCGCCAACAACACGGAGACCGACGTGATCCCCGGCCTGACCAATGCCAATTACATGGTCACCACGTTCTCTGTCGGTGGCCAGGGTTACGTCGCCTACACCGACCAACTCGATCCCAGCCAGGCGGGCACGGCGCAGTACTATGGCTTCGAAGCCATTCCAGAGCCGGGAACGCTTGCGCTGACGTTGCTCGGTCTGTTCGCACTTGCAGCGGCACGTCGCAACCGGGGTCGCTGATCTTGAAGAAGCTGTTGGCAATGGCCATGGCGGCGGCGCTGTGTGCGACCCGCGCCGCTGCCGGCCCGTTTCCCGATTACAATCAAGGCATCCAGTCAAACGACGCCCGTATTGTCGGCTGGGCCACCGGCTGGCAGAATTACATCCAGCCCGATCCCAACAGCGGCGGATACTGCCACAATAACGCTGGTCAATCCGATTCCATCAGCAACGCTGTCCTCGGCGCGCCGACGGACTTCACGCAGGACGGCACGACGAAACACGTTCTGGCGCTCGGTCATAACAGCTCCATTACCGTCACGTTTGGCGGGCCCATTCCGAATGGTCCTGGCTGGAATTTCGCCGTCTTCGAGAATTCATTCCTCGATTCCTCTTCCGCTCTTGCCGGCCGCGGCGGCGGAACCAACTATGTCTACTATAATAGCGGCACGAATCTGGTGCCTGTGGCGCGCGGCTACAATTTCCTATGGACCAAACTGGCGTTTGTGGATGTGTCTTCCGATGACACGAATTGGGCGCGGTTTCCCGCCACGTATTTGAATACCGACCTCCTGTTTCAAGCGAGTGTCCCGGACAGCCCGGAGCACTGGCTCAGCCAGGACGCCACCATGATCAACGGGCTGGCGGGCACAACGGCCCTCCAGTACGGAACGCCCTTCGCCCTGTCCATCCTGACCAATGCCCCCCAAGTGATCAGCGGCGCGGTGAACTTGAACAATATCCGCTACATCCGCCTGACCGATGTGATCGGCGACGGCAGCACCCTGGACCAGTACGGCAACCCCATTTACTCGCCGTTTTACGACGGCACGCAGTTGCCCGCGCTTGTCGCCGCTCCGGATTCTGCGACCGATGGTTTTTGCCTGCGCGGCGTGGCGACGCTGGTGGTTCCTTTGCCAACTATCACCAGCCTGCAACTCGCGCAGAATCAGTTCCTGATCGGCGTCAGCGGCTCAGTTAGCGGCCAGACATACGTTGTGCAGAGCTGCACGAACCTGATCGCCGCCACATGGACGAACGAGTCGAACTTCACCGCCAGCGGGAATTCACTGACCTTGACGAATTCTATCCGGAACGCGACAAAGGCGTTCTACCGCATCGGAGCGACGCCATGAAGTCTGACGTGGCTTCCCCAACAAGCCTCTATGGTGAGGCGAATCGCACATGTACCCCTCACCCATCCTCTCCCCCAAGGGTAGAGGAGACGCCCGGACCTTTGCATCAGGAATCCCCTCTCCCCTCCGGGGGAGAGGGTCAGGGTGAGGGGGAGGGTTTCACTCTCGTCGAGTTGCTCGTCGTGATCGCGATTATCGGTGTGCTTGTGGCCTTGCTGCTACCGGCTCTATCCCAGGCGCGAGAAAGTGGCCGCCAGGCGGCTTGCCTGAGTAATCTGCGGCAACTGTATTTGGCCAATCTCAGCTACTCCACCGAGTGCGGTTACTACGCTCCGGCGTCGCCGGACATCTGGGACAATAATCTGATTCGTTGGTACGGCTCACGTCCCAGCGTTGATGTCCCATTCGATTCAACCTCCGGTCCGTTATCGTCATGCCTGGGAGACAGCAAGGCGGTGCGCGCCTGCCCGTCGATGGACAAATGGGGCTTTCTCACTTCGGGAGATGCGGCATTTGAGGCCGGTTGCGGTGGGTATGGCTACAACTATCTCGGCGTCGGCTCGCGCAGTTACGTTCTCGGCTATACCGAAGCGGCCAGCAAGCTCGGCATGAAGCCCGAAGAGATCACTCGCCCCAGCTCGACCGTCATGTTCTGCGATACCGCGTTCGCCCAATACAGCGCCGGCCAGACTTTCTTGATCGAGTATTCCTTTGCGGAACCCGACAAATTCCTCAGCTCCACCGGTGTGTTGTACGGTGAGCCGACGCCGTCCATTCACTTCCGTCACCGCAATCGCGCCAACGTTGTCTGGTGTGACGGCCATGCCACCGCCGAAGCCATGACAAAGTCAGATGACAGTATAGACCAGGGATTCTTGGTCGGCTGGTTCGGCAATGAGGGCAGCAATTTCTACTTTGCCCCGTTTTGAGCGATTGCCGGTCGCGGTGAGCCGATGCCGAAGACAGCGCGTGTGCGTTGACGCAAGAGATAGTACACGCAGAATCCGCAGTACAGATCCCCCACGACCATCATGGAGATATACAGAGCGCAGGCGCCCACGCCAAATGGCATCAGTACCGTCCTGTAGAACATTGGGAAGAATGGCAGGCTCAATAGGCTGACTGCTACCCCCCAAGCCGTGATCATTACGGCAAGAAGCCAAGCCCATTTCTTACGCAGCAGCAAGCCGACGCCGGTCGCGATCCCTGCAGTCCCAAGCGCTACGTCAAGCCAGCCGCGATTTAATACGATGGGGGCGATGGACGCAACTCCCCCAATGATGGCGAAAACCCCAATTAGCTTCAGACCGAAGGGAAGTTTCATGATGGTGCCTCCCGTGTTGTCCGCCGCCGCTCTCCCACTCCAAGCTATCCTGCCCCAATCTTCTCTCGAATCTTTCCGGCGATCTCGTCGGCGAAGGATTTGATCTGGCCGGCGTCGGGGCCTTCGATAAGGAGGCGGGCCTTGGGCTCGGTGCCGGAATAACGGAGCAGCACCCGGCCCTGGCTGTTGAGTTTGGCTTCGACGTTTTTGACCAGCTTCATCACGTCGGGGAGCGTCTCCCACGCGGGCTTGTCTTTCACCCGGATGTTCACGACCACCTGCGGAAACTTCGTGCAGACCTTGCGCAACTCACTCAGTCGCTTGCCCGAGTCCGTCATGATGCGCAAGACCTGAAGCGCGCTGACGATGCCATCGCCCGTCGTGGTGAAATCGCGGAAGATCATGTGACCGGACTGCTCGCCGCCGACGTTGAGGTCATCCTGCAACATCCGTTCGATCACGTAGCGGTCGCCCACTTGCGTCTTCACGACCTGTCCGCCCGCCTGGCGGATGGCATGGTCCAATCCAAGGTTGCTCATGACCGTCGCCACGAGCGTGTTCTTCTTGAGCGTGCCCCGCCCGATCCAATCCAGCGCCGTGATCGCCAATACGTCGTCGCCATCCACGAGATTGCCCGTCTCATCGCACAATTGCACGCGGTCGCCATCGCCGTCGTGGGAAATCCCGATATCCGCCCCGTGTTCGCGCACGGCCCGACAGACCACCTCCGGGTACGTGCTGCCGCAGTCCTTGTTGATATTGGTGCCATCGGGTCGGTTGTTGAGGACTGTGACCCGGGCCCCCAACTCCTGCAGCACACACGGCGTGCTCTTGTAGGTGGCCCCGTTCCCCACATCCACCACGATGTGGAGACCTTCCAGCGTCATGCCCTTCGGAAACGCCGCTTTCGCAAACTCGACATACCGCCCGAGCGCGTCGTCGATACGCACCGCTTTGCCGATCGCGTCCGCCGTCGGCCGGATCTTCTCGATCTCGCCGCTGAACACCAGGTCTTCAATCTGCTTCTCGATGGCGTCATCGAGCTTGTATCCGTCGTCCCGGAAAAACTTGATGCCATTGTCTTCGTAGGGATTATGCGACGCGGTCAGCACGATGCCCGCGTCCGCGCGCAGTGAGCGCGTCGTGTAGGCGACGCCCGGTGTGGGCAGCGGACCAATGAGCAACACGTCCACGCCCATGGAGAGGATGCCGGCCGAAATGGCGTTTTCCAGCATGTAACCGCTCAACCGCGTGTCCTTGCCGACCACAATCTTGTGGCGGCCATGTCCCTTGGCCACGGGTGCGCGCGACTTGAACACATGCGCCGCCGCGCGACCGAGTTTCAAGGCCGTCTCTGAGGTGACCGGCTCGACGTTGGCGACGCCGCGCACTCCGTCCGTGCCGAACAGCTTCTTGCCATTTCCCATAAGGTTACGGAATCTTTTCTACACCCCGCTCTGGCGGGCTGTCAACCGATTGACCTGTGCCAATCCGCACGTCCACTTCCACCCAATGCCGCTGCGTCAATCCTTCCGGAAACGCCAGCGGCGCCAACTCGACGCGTTCGCGGAACAACGTCCGCCGTCCCGTGACGTCGATGGGCAGCGTGCTCACATGGGTCATGCTGTTCAACAGCGTCTTGGGCCCTCGTTCCCGGATCGTCTTCGGTTCGATGACCTCGCGCTCGATCGACAAACCGGGAGGCAGCTCGCCGCTAAACTGCGGCTGCACCGGCAGCTCGCGCTCGATCATCTGGTCCACATTGACCGTGACCTCGGGCGGGTCGATCTCGGACACCTGAACGCGCCGGGAATGGCGGATCGATTTCGGGGTCAGCTTGACCGCGATCGGTCCCACGCGATCGTCCTGGCTCAAGTCCACGACCGCCGACAAATCCTGCCGCGAAACCTGGCGCACGTCCTCGCGCGTGCCGCGTACGGTCACATTGGCGGTGGTCGCGCTGGCTTGTAACACCGTCGATCCCGTCCGCGCTTTGACCTCCAGCGGCACGCCTTCGATCAATCGCCAGTCACTGGTGATACCCTTCACGAAAAACCAGGTGCACGTCGCCAGCAGCAGCGATATCAATTTGAGGCGCGCATCGTTCGTAACCCAACCGATCATGACTTCGCTTCCTCGTGGTGTTTGTCGGAATGCTCCCGGGACTGGCTGCGGTCATGACTCTCGAACATTTCCGCCGGCCCGCCGCTGCCATCCTCCTTGGCCACCGCCTCCCGCATCATGGTATTGCCGAAGATGCGCCGGGTCAGGTCCGCCAGCCAGGTGCTGCGGCGCGACGCCAACGTCAGCGTGGTCGTCAAAAACGCGGTCAACCCGTCCACGTCCAATCCCTGCACCAGATGCCCGCGATGCGCCACCGAAATCTCTCCCGTCTCCTCGCTCACCACCACCACCACGGCGTCCGTCTCTTCTGTCAATCCCATCGCGGCGCGATGGCGCATGCCCGTGCTGGCGCTCAGCCCCTTCCGTTGCGTCAACGGAAACACGCAGGCCGCCGCCACGATCTCATCCCCGCGCAACACCACGCCGCCGTCGTGCAACGGCGTATTGGGAAAGAAAATGGTGGTCAGCAATTCGGGCGTGGCTTTCGCGCCGATCCGCACGCCGGTCTCGATGACGCCGCGGAACCCGATCTCGCGCTCCACGGCCATCAGGCCGCCGCAGCGCTTCTGGGACAGGGACCGGGCCGTCTCGACCAGCACATCGACCATCTGGCCGCGCTGTTTCGGGCTCCAAAAGAACTGGCGGCTCCCGACTTCCGCGAGCGCCCGCCGCAATTCCGGTTGAAAAATGACCAGCACCGCGATCGCCAGGAAGGCGAGAAACCGGCTGAGAATCCAATTGATCACGTCCAGTTGAAAAATCTGCGTCACGCCCACGATGCCGAGCAGGACGATGACGAACCCCGTGAGCACGGCGGCCCCGCGCGTCCCGCGAAACAAGAGGAACGTGTAATAAAAAAACGCCGCCAGCAACGCGATCTCGAAGACCGGTTTCCAATACGCGGCGATGATATCCAGAATGAGTTCCATTGATTGCTACCGTGCCTGCCGTATCGCTTCCACCATGCGAACCACGTCCGACATTTCGGCCACGTCATGCACGCGCACCACGCGCGTCCCCTGCGCGACCGCCCAGGCGACCGTCGCGGCTGTTCCCCAGAGCCGCGCGTCCGCCTCGCCCGCGCGCTTCGCCCCCGTCGCGGCCAGCACCCTGGCGAGGAACGACTTTCTCGACGTGCCGACCACCACCGGGCAACCCAGCGAACCGAATTCGCCCAGGCGCGCCAGCAACTGCAGGTTGTGTCCCACAGTTTTGCCGAACCCGATACCCGGGTCAACGGCGATTTGCGATTTTTTCAGCCCCTGCGACACGGCAAAGTCGATCCGCTCCGCGAGGAACGACCGCACTTCGGCAACCACATCGTCGTACCGCGGAGCCTGCTGCATGGTTTGCGGCGTACCCTGCATATGCATCAACACCACTCCCGCGCCAGCGTCGCGCACAACATCAATCATTCTCGGGTCGAACCGTAGCGCGCTGATGTCGTTCACAATACGCGCGCCTGCGGCGAGCGCCTTCTCGGCGACGAGGGATTTCGTCGTGTCCACGGAGACAACCAAATCCTGCAAGCGTTCGACCACCGGCAAGACCCGCCGCGATTCCTCCTCCGCGCTCACCGGCGTCGCGCCGGGCCGCGTGCTCTCGCCCCCGATATCAACGATGTCGGCCCCGGCTTCCGCCATTTCCCGCGCGTGCTCGACCGCGGTGTTCACGTCCAGAAAACTCCCGCCGTCCGAAAACGAATCGGAGGTCACGTTAAGCACACCCATGATCAGCGTGCGCGCCGTGTCCCATTGAAACGTCTGCGTCACGGTTCCAGTGTATGCCAACCCGCGGAAGAAACAAATCCTACGTGTTCGCCAGTCACCGGCGACCCACGGCTTGTTTCCGTCCCGTTACTTCAGCCAGCGCGAGAACGACGTCCCCCGAACACTGCCAGTTCGTGCACTTTCAGATAACAGTCCACATCAGCGAACCCAATCCGCCGCAGCCAGGCACATTGCACCTCGACCGGCGTGAGGATGTTGGCGTGCTGGTCTTTGCGCCGAACGAAATGCCGGCGCACGGCCGCGCGACTGATCGATCGGCCCTGTCGTTGATGCAACCGCCAGATGTTCTCCACCATGCCCTGCTCGAACAACGCGTGCGTGACTGGACCAATCGGTGCGACGTGCTCCAGGTTGATAAACCAACCGCCCGGCGCCAGTAGATCGAGGATTTCCCGATAGAGTTGCTGTTTCCGTACGTCCGGTTGGTGATGAATCGAGAAGCCGGATACAATCGCGTCAAACGGCCCATGCGGTCGCATCCTCTTCTCCCAAC
Source organism: uncultured Verrucomicrobiae bacterium (assembly GCA_963766065.1). Classification (GTDB taxonomy): domain Bacteria; phylum Verrucomicrobiota; class Verrucomicrobiia; order Palsa-1439; family Palsa-1439; genus Palsa-1439. The sequence goes on along the minus strand of CAVYAC010000050.1, from coordinate 172,289 downwards.
CGGCTTTTCCGTAATCCAATTCCAGTATCGTGATTTGTCGCCTGCAGCGGCGCAGCCGTTGCCGACAAGCCGTCAGCATGGCTGGCGAGAAATCCACAAACAAACCGCGGGCGTTTGGGTGTGCCGAGAGGATAGTCCGCCCGAGAATCCCATCGCCGCAGCCGAGATCAAGAAACCGGCGAACCGGTCGCCGGCGCGTATCGAGTAAACGCAGCATCACCAGCAACTGCTCGCGCGCCAGCGGTATCGCTCCACGTACTCCCTCCAAGAACCGCCGTGCGAGTTTGTCGTCTTTCCAGACAGAATCATTTGCGCTCATCGCGTGTCTCCGGAAAACGACTCCGGCGTCACGTTAAGCACACCCATGACCAGCGTGCGCGTCCTGTCCCATTGAAGACTCGTAGCCACACGGGCACTGTACGCCGTCCCGCTCCAGAAACAACCGCAGAAACGGTCCCGTCAGCCGCGGGGGATTGAATTTCTTCCCGGTATCTCCTATCGTCACGAATGGAGGCACAGGCCATGAAGACCCGACAACTTGGTAATTCCGACCTGAATATCACACGGATCGGATTCGGGGCGTGGGCCATTGGCGGTGGTGACTGGCAATTTGGCTGGGGCCATCAGGACGACGCCGACTCGATTGCCGCCCTCCATCGCGCCCTGGAACTCGGGATCAACTGGATTGACACGGCAGCAGTCTACGGTCTCGGACATTCGGAAGAAGTCGTCGCGAAAGCGCTCGCCGCGTGGCCCGGTCAACGGCCCTACATCTTTACCAAATGCGTGCGGGTCTGGAATGAGAAGCGGGAGATTGCCACCTCGCTGAAGGCCGTGTCGATCCGCCAGGAGTGCGACGCCAGCCTCCGGCGTCTCCGCGTGGACACGATTGACCTCTATCAGATCCATTGGCCCGCGGGCGATCCAGCGGAAACCGAGGAAGGTTGGACGGAGTTGGCGAACCTGCGCAAGCAGGGCAAGGTCCGGTGGATCGGTGTCTGCAATTTCAACGTCGAACAATTGCGTCTGACTCAAGCGATTGCGCCGGTCACGTCATTGCAACCGCCGTACTCGCTCCTCCGTCGCGACATTGAGCGGGAGATCCTGCCGGATTGCCAACAGAATAACATTGGTGTGATCGTGTATTCGCCGATGGGGTCCGGTCTGCTCACGGGCGCGATGACACGGGAACGGGCCGCGGCACTTCCCGCTTCCGACTGGCGTAGCCGCAGCCCGGAGTTCAAGGAACCCCGGCTGTCGCAGAATCTCGCTCTTGTCAACCGACTGCGCGCTGTTGCCAACCGTCACGGTTGCAATCCCGGTGAGATCGCCATTGCGTGGACGCTCCGGCACCCGGCCGTCACCGGTGCCATCGTCGGCGCGCGCAACCGGAAACAGGTCAACAGAGTCGTCCGCGGCGCGGACTTGCAACTTGCTCCGCCTGACCTCGCCGAGATCGAAGGTCAATAAATATTCCGTTGACCACGGTTGCATAAACAAATTTCTGTTGTAGGTTGCGTTCGTGATGGCGAGGCAATGGCGGCCTCCCTTGCGCGCAAGCGGGGCCGATTCTCGCGGGGAGCGCGACGAGTCACTGGGAGCATACAGGTTGCTCAGACTCACGGTCATATTTCTGACGGGGTCCATGTTTCTTTCGACCAACACGCCGGCCATTCTCGCCCAAATGACCGATGTCCTCACTTATCACAATGACACTGCCCGAACGGGTCAGGCGCTTCACGAGCAAATCCTCACTCCAGCCAACGTCAATACGAATCATTTTGGCAAACTCTGGGTCCTCCCGGTCGATGGCCTCGTGGATGCCCAGCCACTGTACGCCGCCGGAATCACCATTCCGGCTCACGGCGAGCACAACCTGCTGGTCGTGGTCACCGAACACGACAGCGTCTACGGTTTCGATGCCGATTCGACCAACCTCTTCTGGCGCGTGTCGATGCTGGGCACGAATGAAATTACGTCCGACAATCGCGGTTGCAGCCAGGTGACGCCGGAGATCGGCATTACGTTGACGCCCGTGATCGACCGCCAGCTTGGCCCCAATGGCACGGTCTTCGTCGTCGCCATGAGCAAAAACGGGACGAACTATTTTCAACGAATCCACACGCTCGACCTTGCTACCGGCACGGATCGCATCCCTTCCGTCACCGTTGCCGCTCAATACCCCGGCACCGGCGACAGCAATAACGGCAGCAATGTCGTATTCCTCGCCTCCCAGTACAAGGAGCGCCCTGGCCTGCTCCTGTTGAATGGTGTGATCTATACGGCGTGGGCCTCGCACTGCGACATCCGCCCGTACACAGGTTGGATCATCGGTTACAACGAGCAGACGCTCGCGCAAACCAGCGTGCTGAATGTCACCCCGAATGGCGCGGAGGGCGCGATCTGGATGGCCGGCGACGGTCTCGCGTCCGACTCCAGCAACGACATCTATTTCCTCGATGGCAATGGGACGTTTGATCCAACGCTCAATGCCAATGGCTTCCCAACCCAAGGAGATTTCGGGAACGCCTTCATCAAACTCTCGACGATGAGCAACGTGCTGGCGGTGGCGGACTACTTCGCGACGTACACCAATGCGTATGAAAACGCCAATGACGTCAACTTGGGGTCGGGCGGCGAACTTCTCTTACCCGATATGACGGACGGCTTGGGCAATACCCGCCAACTCGCTGTCGGGGCTGGCAAGGACGCGAATATTTATCTGGTCGACCGCAACAACATGGGGAAGTTCAATCCAACGAACAACAACGCGATCTACCAGGAACTCACGGGCGCCCTAGGAGGCGGCGTGTATTCCACCCCGGCTTATTTCAATGGCACGCTGTACTACGGCGCCGTCGGTGATTACATCAGGGCCTTCCCGTTCCAAAGTGCCCGGCTGGTCGCCCAGTCGTCGCAAACCCCCGGCGCATTCGGCTACCCGGGCGCAACGCCCGGAATCTCGGCGAACGGAACATCCAATGCCATCCTGTGGGCTTCGGAAAACAGCACCCCAGTGGTTCTCCACGCGTACAGCGCGACGAATCTGACAATCGAACTGTACAACAGCAACCAAGCGCCCGGCGGTCGCGATCAATTCGGCGTCGGGAATAAATTCATCACCCCAACCATCGCCAGCGCCCGCGTGTACGTCGGCGCCACGAATAACGTGGGCGTCTTTGGTCTGCTCGACACCTCAACGCTGACGCCGCTGGAAGTGTGGCGCAACACGTATTTTGGCAATCCGTCCAATGTCGGCGCCGGCGCCGATACTGCCATCCCGGCGGGTGACGGTGTCCCCAACTTGATCAAGTACGCCCTTGGGTTGAACCCGAAAGTGGTAGCCATCGGAAGCCAACTGCCCGTCCCGAGCATACTGCCGGTGAGCGGCCAGAACTATTTGGCCCTGACCGTCAACCGCACCGCGCAGGCAACGGATGTTACGTACACGGTCCAGGTATCCAGCAACCTTCAGTCATGGGTTTCCGGCTCGGCCTATACGGTGGTCATCACCAATCTTCCAACACAACTCATCGTCCGCGACAACACACCCGTCGGGGGCGCGACCAGCCGCTTCATTCGTCTGCAGGTTTCCGACCCATAGTTCGGCCAAAACGACGCGGCAGTTAATCTTTCGGTGTTGACTCTGGATTTGTTCCCGAGTCCTTCAACAAATCATCCAGATTAGCGAATGGATTGGCAATGGCAGGGCCTTTCGGCTTCTCGGCCGGTGCCGCGCCGTCAACATAGCCCTTAAGCTTGTATTTCTCGTGCTCGTGGTCGTGGCAGTAGATGCACAGCAGTTCCCAATTGCTGCCGTCAGGCGGATTGTTCTCGTGGTTGTGATCCTTGTGATGCACCGTCAGCTCCTTCAGCCGTTTGCCGGAAAACTCGCGCCCGCAACTGGCGCAGACGTGAGGGAACAGCGCCAGCGCCCGTTCCCGATAGCCCGTCTGCCGAATCTCCGCGTCGCGGCGTAGCTGCGCGAGGATCTGCGCCTGCTCTTCCGCGCCCAGCGGTGACTTTTTTGGTTTCATTAGAAAGAAGATCGGACTACGTCCAATTTACTCCAATTGGTTGTTTCTCTCTTTGTCCTTCTCAATTACCGCCACGTACGTGGAGCCGGAGGACTTCAGGAACCGCTGCACGCGCCAGCCAGTGCCCTTCAGAATGTCCTTCATCTCGCCCGGCGACACCATCAGGTAATCAAACCACGGCGTGCAATACCGCTGGTAACGGATTCGAATCCGCAATTGCCCGCTCATTCGGCCTCGCTGACGATTGTATCGATGATACCGCAGATGCTCGGGGTTCCTTGTCTCATATATCGAATTCGTCTCGGCCACGATCCTTGCACCGGCAGACGTTAGCGAATGCAGCCGTTGCAACAGCCACCGCGCCCGTTGCCGGCTGCCGAACAACCCGAAATTGTTCCCCATCATCAGAATCGTGTCAAATCGACCCAAGCCACGATGGATTTGCGTGAATGGCAGTAGCCGCGCATCCTTCACTCCGCGTTTCCGACTCGTCCGGACCGCCAACGGCGACGCATCGATTCCGACGACCGGCAGTCCTTGTTTTTGCAAATACAGACACCACCTGCCGGCTCCGCAACCCACATCCAGTACGCGACTGCGGACATACTTCATTGCCGCCCTTTGATGCTTGGGCCAGTCTTTGAATTCCGCGAAGTAAGTAGGTGCGCCGCCCGAAGGGCCGAACCAGCCATCATCGCGCTCCACAATTTCCCCGGGGGGGCTTGCCGTGTAGGTAATCCCACATCATCCGGCCAAACGCATCCTGCTGTTTCGTCAACATAATGCACCGAGTTTACGCCAACGGCGCCCCGGCACAAACTGGAAAAACCTTGCCGCACGTTGGCGTCTTGCTACCGTGGAGGAGCATGAGTCGAATTTTCGTCTCCGGTTTGATCAATCTCGAAGTAACCCTGCGCGTTAACGGCTTTCCGATCTTGTACGCGCCGGTGCGCTACCCGTTCCATGGTGTCCGCAGCAGTGTGTCGGGCGTCGGCTTCAACGTGGCCAAGGCGCTGGCCACGCTGGGCAACGACGTGCATTTCGCCTCGATGGTTGGGGGCGACTTCGCGGGCGAGTTCGCCAAAGTGGCGCTGAAACGCGCCGGAATCTCCCCGGAATTCGTTGTGGGGACCATGGAGCAAACCCCGCATTCCGTGATTCTCTTCGACAAAGAAGGGCGGCGACAAATCAACGTCGACCTGAAAGACATCCAGGAGCGTGTCTATCCCCACGACCTCTTCGAGCGCGCCAGCGAGGGTTGCTCGGTACTTGTCCTGTGCAACATCAACTTCTCGCGTTCCCTGCTGCCGCGAGCCAGGAAGACCGGCCGGTTCGTCGCCACCGACGTGCATGCAATCTCCAGCCAGGACGATGACTACAACCGCGATTTCATGGCGGCGGCTGACATCCTGTTCATGAGTGACGAGTTGTTGCCCTGTCCTCCCGAAGACTGGGCGCGCAACGTCGTCAACCGGTTCGGCAACGAGATTGTCGTAGTCGGCCTGGGCGCGGCGGGCGCGGTGCTCTCTGTGAAGCGCGACAACTTCCTCGAACGAGTGCCCGCGCATCCCGCGCCAAAGACCACCAATACAATCGGCGCGGGCGACGCGTTATTCTCCGCCTTCATCCATTTCTACGCCCGCACCCGTGATCCCTATGCGGCCATCCAGAAAGCCACGATTTTCGCCGCCCACAAGATCGGCGCGACGGGCGCCGCCGAGGGCTTCCTCACGGAAGACGAAGTGAATACTATCCACGCAGGAGTCCATTGACGGCCATGCCACTTCCGGAAACATTCCGCGCACTGGTTCTTGAAGATGCCAGCGGCTCCGTGAGCGCCTCGGTCAGGAATTTGCCGAAGGACTCCCTGCCCGACGGAGATATTCTCGTTTCGGTCGCGTATTCGAGCCTGAATTACAAGGACGCCCTCGCCGTGACGAATCGCGGGAAGATCGTCCGTCGTTTTCCAATGGTTCCGGGCATTGACTTTTCCGGCACCGTTGTGGAATCGAAATCGTCCCGGTTCCAGCCGAGCGACAAGGTCGTGCTCACGGGTTGGGGCGTGGGCGAGGAACATTGGGGCGGACTCGCGCAACTGGCGCGCGTGAAGTCCGATTGGCTGTTGGCCCTGCCCGAAGGTCTGACCTTGAAACGCGCCATGTCGATCGGCACGGCGGGGCTGACGGCCATGTTTTGCGTGATGGTGTTGGAGGAGCACGGCGTGCGGCCTGGCAACGGGGACGTGTTGGTCACCGGCGCGACGGGCGGTGTGGGTTGTATCGCCGTGATGCTGCTGGCCGGACTCGGTTATCGCGTCGTGGCGTCGACCGGAAAAGCGGATGCACACGAATTTTTGAAGTCTCTCGGCGCCCGGGAAGTCGTCGGTCGCCACACATTCGCGGGGCGCGGTGACAAGCCGCTCGAATCGGGACGCTGGGCCGGCGCCGTTGATACCGTTGGTGGCGAAACGCTGTCCGCCTTGCTGCGACAGATGAACCGCGATGGTTCCGTGGCGGCGGTCGGGTTCGGCCGGCGGCGCGGAACTCCACACCACGGTCTACCCGTTCATCCTGCGGGGAGTAAGCCTGGTCGGCGTCTCATCCGGGTCCATGCCCGGTGGAACGGCGGCGCGCGGCCTGGACGCGGCTGGCGCGGGAGCTGCCGATGGAAACACTCGATTCGGTGACACAAACGGCCCGGTTGGGTGACGTGCCCGCGCTCAGCGAGCAGATGATGTCGGGAAAAACCCGCGGTCGCGTGGTCATCGATGTGAACGGGTGATCCGCGCCGACCCAAGGGTCAAGCGTTGGCCGGCGACGGGCCGATTCCCGGCGCGGGGAAAACTTCGGGGCTTGGTTCCACCTTGGGCTTGTCCGGCTCCGGCGCCGCGGACGCGGATGACAATCCCGGCGGGTGCGTTGGCGGATTCTGCATTTTCCCGGTCTCGACAATCTCCACAATCAGCGCGCCGTCGAGCGTTTCGTATTCGAGCAACGCCTCGGCAACCGCGATGAGTTTCTCCTTGTTCTGCGTCAGGATTTCCTTGGCCCGGGCGTAGCACTGATCGATGATCGTGCGCACTTCTTCATCCACCTCGCGCGCGGTCTGTTCGCTGACTTCGCGGCCCTTGAACAGATCACGGCCGAGGAACATGTGCTCTTCGTGTTCGCTGACGTTGACCATGCCGATCTTCTCGCTCATGCCCCACTCGGTGACCATCTTGCGGGCGAGGTGCGTGGCCTGCTTGATGTCGCCGGAGGCGCCGCTGTTGCAGTCGCCAAAAATCAATTGCTCCGCAATGCGCCCGCCCATGATACCGGTAATCTGGTCGATCAACTGTTTCTTATTGAGATTGAACTTGTCCTTCTGGGGCAATTGGAATGTGGCCCCGAGGTACATGCCGCGCGGGATGATGGTGACCTTGTGCAGCGGCTCGCTGTGTTCGAGCTTGACCATCACCAGCGCGTGACCCGCCTCGTGATAGGCGGTCAACTTCTTGTCCGCGTCGTCCATGACGCGGCTGCGGCGTTCGCGGCCCCACCGGACCTTGTCGCGGGCCTCTTCCATCTCTTCCATCCCGACGCCCTTTTTGTCGTTGCGCGCCGCCAACAACGCGGCTTCGTTGATCAAATTCGCGAGGTCCGCGCCGGAGAAGCCGGCCGTACCACGAGCGATGACGTTGAAATCCACGTCCTTGGAGAGCTTCACGGCACGGGCGTGGACCTTGAGAATCTCTTCGCGACCCCCGAACGTCGGGCATGTCGATGACGATCTGGCGGTCAAACCGGCCCGGGCGCAGCAACGCGGCATCCAGCACGTCGGGGCGGTTCGTCGCGGCGATAATGATCACGCCTTCCTGGGTGTCGAACCCGTCCATTTCCACCAGCAGCGCGTTCAGCGTCTGCTCGCGCTCGTCGTGTCCGCCGCCAATGCCGCTGAAACGCGACCGGCCGACCGCGTCGATTTCGTCGATGAAAATCAGGCAGGGCGCGCTCTTCTTGCCCTGCTCGAACATGTCACGCACGCGGCTGGCGCCGACGCCGACGAACATCTCGACGAAATCCGAGCCGCTAATGCTGAAGAACGGGACATCGGCTTCGCCGGCAATGGCTTTCGCGAGCAAGGTCTTGCCCGTACCCGGCGGGCCGACCATCAGCACGCCTTTCGGGATGCGTCCGCCGAGACGCTGAAACTTTTTGGGGTCCTTGAGGAACTGGATGATCTCCTCGACTTCCTCCTTGGCTTCCTGCATGCCGGCGACTTCCTTGAACGTCACCTTGTTCTTGTCGCGGCTGAGCATGCGGGCGCGCGATTTGCCGAAACTCATGGCGCCTTTGCCGGCCATCTTGATCTGGCGGATGAAAATGAAATACAGCAGGATGACAAATCCCACGAACGGCGCGGTCGAGAGCAACAGGTTCATCCAGAACTGGTTGGCCGGCTGGAACTCGAGCGGGACCTTGTGATCGTCGAAAAACTTCTCGATGTTGTCGCTCCAGACAACCTTGGTCGAGAATTTGCCGGACTTCTTCGTGCCGTTGGGCTCGGCATCGCCATAATCGCCCTTGATGGTCTCGACGGTGTCCCCCCCGCGGTACACCGTGGCCTTCTTGACGGCACCCTCTTCGACCAGGGTGCGCAACTCGCTGTAGGTCTTTTCCTCGACGTTGTCCGTCTGGTACGCCCGCAACTTCAGAAACAGGGGCACCATGATCAGGATGACCACCCACAGAAGAATGAACCTGGTGGGAAATCGCGGATCGCGACCGTCCGACGGCCGCTTCAACCGGGGTAACCGGCCCTTCTTAGAGTCCTTATTGTCGTCTTCGTCCATAAATACACCACTTCTGGAGGCCAAACGTGAGAATATAGCTCATCCGCAGCCTCTGCGCCATTGTCGAAAATTCCTGTCAAGTTACCATACGCATCCGGCCAATGCAACACGATTGGCTGGCGCGGTCGCCATTAAAAATGGTGGCGCTGTGTATCGAGTATCCCCCTCACCCGTCTCCGCACACTACGGCGGAGCCGGCCTCTCCCTCGGCGGGGCGAGGCGCGCGTTGCTGCCATTTCCTCTCCCCTTGGGGGAGAGGATCAAGGTGAGGGGTGCCGTCGGCCTCTGAACACCACTTTAGACCATGCCCGGGTTGCTCCGTGATAGCGCACGGTGGTATGATGCGGGAATCGGCCATGGTGATTCTCTATTCTCCGCGTTGCCTGGATTATGCTGCCGCCGGCCATCCTGAGAACCCGGAACGCGTCCGCGCCGCGGTGGCGCAGTTGCAGAAGGAATTTCACACGTGGGTCGTCCCCACGGCGTGCACGGACGAGGATATTTTGCGGGTCCACACTCGCGAACAGCTCGAAGCCGTCCGCTCGGGCGGATTTGACGATGTTGACACGCCGTTTTTCCCGGACATCTTCGAGATCGCGAAGCTCTCGGCCGGCGCCGCCATAAACGCCGCCGAACACGCGCTGGCCGGCCGACCCGCGTTTTCCCTGATGCGTCCGCCCGGCCACCACGCCGAACGCAATCGCGTAATGGGGTTCTGCTATTTCAACAACATCGCTATCGCGGTGGCGAAAATCATGGAAGTCGGAAAATCGAAGACCGAGGACGGAAAACCGAGAATTGGGAACCGGGAACCGAGAACCGAAATCCGAAGAGTTGCCATCCTCGATTTCGATTGCCATCATGGGAACGGCACGGAGGACATCTTTCGCGGCGACGAGCGTGTGCTGTTCGTCTCGTTGCATCAATCGCCCTGTTATCCCGGCACGGGTTTCGCGTCCGCAGGCAATTGCGTCAACTATCCGCTCGCGCCGGGCACCGGCCCCGACGAATTCCTAGAGACATTCGATAAGGCGATTGACCGCATTCGCGGATTCAATCCGCAACTACTCGCCGTGTCCGCCGGGTTCGACTCGTTCAAGAACGACCCGATTACGCACATGGGATTGGAGGTCGAGACGTTTTACGCGATTGGGCGTTGCGTGGCCGATTTCACACAACCCACATCAACAACTCCCGCGCTACCGTGTTTTGCCGTGCTCGAAGGCGGTTATGCCCGCGAATTCGCCCAGTGCGTGGACGCATTTGTTGGCGGCTGGGAACGGCACTGAGGTGGGTGCCTATACCGCGCAATCGCGCGGTTATACCACTCATTTTTGCGGGGAGCGAGGAATCCGTGTCTTGCGAGCCATGACGCTACCAGATGCACCACCGCCACCAGCACGGCCAAGGCACCGAAGTGCTGCCATTTCATGACGCGCGCCTCAAACCGAGTGAAATGTCAGCCGCGCGAACGCATGTGCGAGAATTTGAATTCGGCGCATAGCTTCTTTTCTGCTGCAAGCCGCGGCGACTTACGTCGCCTGGTCTCGGCGGTCTCGACGTTGGAGTGTGTTTTGGACAGGTGTTTGGGTTTCATACCATGGGGCTGAGGTTGCGCGCTGACACGTTTTGTCAAAAACGGATGCTCGGAAAATGTTTGGATGGCAGGAACTTGCGAATGGAGCGTGCAGCCACCTGGTTGAAGATAAGTCACCATGGCTGTACACGAGTACGCCCGGACGGGTGTTTCCCGTGCGGGCCCGGCTGGTGTATTGGCCGAGAGCTACGAGTTGATCGCTACTGGCACGACCTTACAGTCAGCATCGGCAGCGGGGCGAATCCTCACTGTCACTCCGTATCCCATGCCGCCAATTTTGCGGCGTCCTGTCGCCACGCGTCGCTTACAAATATCGCTTCGGATGGACTCCAATTGGCGCAGAAACTAGCGCGACGCGCTCTGATCCTGATTTTCTTGGGATCCCCATACTCATCCTTCCCGGTGCGGAATAGTGTAACATCCTCGATGAAGGCGTCCTTACGAACCCATAAGAAGCGACCTGTAATGTCGGCTCCAACTGAACCGGATATTCCGTCAAGGACTATCAGGCTGTTGAAAAAGTCATCTTGGGCTTGAATATCGTGATGGGGTTGTGGTGTATGGGTTCATGCGTGGAGAACCGAAAGAGCAGCCTGAGTTTTGCACCCTGATCAACCCCGAGACGCGAATCCCCCAGGATCACCCGTTGCGCGTGATCAAGCAGCGCGTCGAGGAAGTGCTGCGACGACTGAGCCCGCAGTTCGACCAACTCTATGCCGCCAACGGACGGCCGTCGATTCCGCCCGAGCAGTTACTGAAGGCGCGGCTGTTGATGGCGTTGTACTCGGTGCGTTCGGAACGGTTGTTCTGCGAGCAACTGGCCTACAACCTCCTGTGGCTGTGGTTTCTGGATCGGGAATTGGACGAGGGCAGTTGGGATCACAGCAGCTTCAGCCAGAATCAGGAGCGGGTGCTGAGCACCGAAGGTGCGCAGTTGTTCTTCTACGAGGTGTTCCAATTGAGTCGGGAACAGGGTTGGGCCGGCGATCAGCACTTCAGCGCCGACGGCACGTTGATCGAATCGTGGGCCAGCCTGAAGAGTTTCGCCCGCAAGGATGGTCCGGACCCGTTGCCGCGCCACCCCACGGATGACGATCCGGGCAATCCGACCATCGACTTCAAGGGGCAGCGGCGCACCAATGATACCCACCAGAGCACGACCGACCCGGACGCGGTGTTGTATCGCAAAGGTCGCGGCAAGGAAGCGAAGCTGTACTTCGGCGGGCAGGTGTTGATGGACAATCGCCACGGGCTGTGCGCCCAAATTGCGATTCACAACCCCATCGCCGCGTCCGAAGACCGCGTGGCCTTGCAGCAGACCGATCAACACCGCGAGGTGTTTGGAGTCTGCCCGGTCACTGTGGGCGCTGACAAACTCTATCATCAGCGGGCATTTGTGCAGGGCTGTCGGGAGCGAGGGCCCGCATGTCGCTACCAAGGACAACGTCGCCGTGCCCGGCTTGGACGGACGCACCACCCGGGCTTCGGGCTATCAGACCAGCCAGCGGATTCGCAAACGCATCGAGGAAATCTTCGGGTGGATGAAGACCGTGGGCGGATTGCGACGCAGTCGCTATCGGGGGATCGACCGCACCCAAGCGTGGGCCTACTTCGTGGCCAGTGCTTACAACCTGTTGCGGATGGCCAAACTGGAACTGGTCACCAGCAGCGGCTGAGTTCTGCAGGCAGTGGCCGTTGTCCACACACGTTGGAACACTCTCGCAGCACCCGAAGACGCATTCCACCGCCTCAGCCACAGCCCTCTTCGGCCCCCCAGTACCGCAAACCTCCCGACGGGATGCCCTCGCCCCAAAACACCCCCATTGTTCAACAGCCTGCTATTAGCGCGTCCTCCCTGGGCAGTAAACCGCGCGCGACTGGAGAGACTAACAAGCTACCGTTCCGTAACCGTTTCACAACGATGCCTTCGAGTTTCCAGGCGTTCTTACACCTCTCCAACACTTGCGCGGCCTGTTCCTGTTGGTGCGCGGGCTGTTCCTGTTGGTGCGCGGGCTGTTCCTGCTGGGCTTGCTGATAGACCGCTGCCTGCTGCGGGTCATAGCCGAATCGCTTCTGAAGTTCGGGCGGTAGCTTTTCCAGCGGGATCGATGCAATACCTGTCCTGTGAAAAATGGTGACTGTCGTAGGCGTGACCGTGCGCCATGTGACGTTTGAATAAGTAATGCCGTCAATCGTGATGGTGGCGGGCAGTGCATTGCTCGTAGCGCTGGTGGACGCGGCGTTGCTGGTGACAGTGGCGGGAGTGGGTGCATTGGTTTCTCCAGCCAAGACTGCGAAGGATCACAGCTTTCATGACAGTCTTTGGCTCTCCTGTATGCCTTGGCGAAATCTACGCCTCCCGTGTGAGTACGGGCAAGCCGTTTTAGCGAGCGACCGCCGCGTGAGGGCACGCGGCCTACAACATCTCCTCGGCGTAGAGGACACTCAGGTCGCCAAGCGGCGAACGACAGAGACTCTTCGACAAGCTCAGAGTGACAACGGGGGGGTGGGGATCGGCTTTAATGGCAGAGGACGAGTCGGCGCTTCTTCACGGTTTGCCGCGCTTCGTGTCGAGGCTGGTTGCCGCTGACGACGTACACGCCGTTACTGACGAACGGCAATCAGGTCACGATCACCGACACGAACCCGATTCCGCCGCAGGAGTTCTACCGCATCGGCATCTCGCTGCCGTAGGGGCAGACCTCCGTGTCTGCCCTCACCCGGTTGTGCGAGGGTCTCCCGACCCCGCACGGATTTCGACCAAGGGTTTCCCGGCCTGTCGGAATGACGCATGCCGTGCGGTCAAACCGGAGCGGCGCGGTCGGGAGACCTGCGCCGAACAAGAGAACCCACCCCCATTCCCCCTCCGTGGGAGGGGACGGCAGGAGCGGCGCACTCTGTTCAACGACGGGCGCACGCAGGGGTGCGCCCCTACAAAACGGCACCGCGTTTCCGTCTGGACGGGGGCAAATTGAGCGTGCCAGTATACGGCGTGAAGTCGTTCGTGTGACCATGCCCGAAGAACTCGAAACCACCGCCGCAACATCCCGCAAGCCGGGCAACGGTTTGTGCGTTGCGGTCATGGCGATGGTGGCGGGTTTGACACTGCTGCGGTTTCTGCTGTGCGGCGTCATCGAACTGATTCCCGAAGAGGCGTACTACTGGACGTACGCGAAACATCCCGCGCTCGGCTACTTCGATCATCCGCCGATGGTGGCGTGGTTCATCACCTTGGGAACCGCCATGCTGGGTGACACGGCCATGGGTGTCCGGGTCATGACGTTTGTGCTGTGGGCGGCAACGGCCGGGCTGCTGTTCCTGACAGGACGGATGTGGTTCGGGAAACAGGTGGCGCTGTTGGCGACGTTGATGTTCACGCTGCTGCCGGTCTACGTCGGCACGGGATTGCTCGTGACGCCCGACGCGCCGTTGCTATTCTTCTGGCTGGCGACGCTGTACCTGATTTCCAAGGCGCTGCATACGCGTCGCGGCTGGTACTGGTTGCTGGCGGGCGTCACGTTCGGCGGCGCGCTGCTCTCCAAGTATTATGCGGTGCTGCTGGCGCCGTCGCTGTTGTGGTTCCTGTTGCTGTCACCGAACCACCGTCACTGGCTGCGACGTATTGAACCGTGGCTGGCAGTGCCGATCGCGCTGGTGGTGTTCAGCCCGGTGATCATCTGGAACTCACATCATGCGTGGGCTTCGTTCCTCTTTCAATCCTCGCGCACGGCGGGGACACCGAAGAACACGCTGCGGGACATCCTGCTCTTCTGGCTTTTCCAACTTGGCGTCCTGACGCCGCCGCTCTTCGCGTTGTTCGCCAGCGCCGCGGCGCGCGGGGTCCGTCGTGGCTGGTGGCAGCGCGACGACAACTGGAACTTTGTCGCGTCGTTCTCGCTGCCGGTGTTCTTTCTCTTTGCCGCCGCCAGTTTCAAAACGCAGATCCATGTGAATTGGACGGCGCCTGCGTTCCTGTCGTTGTCATTGGGCGCGTCGGCGATGGCACTCGATGGTCTCGAAAGCGACCGACCAGCGCGGGCGAAACGCTGGCGATGCGGCGCCTGGGGGACAGTCGCCCTCTGCGGTCTGGCCATCGTGTTCGGGCATACGAGCCTGGCGTGGGGAGTTCCGAATTCTCTCGCCTACGCTCATGCCGGTGGTTGGCAGACGGTCTCGCAGCAGGTGGATGCCGTGCGCGTCCAGGTGCGGGACGAAACCAAACAGGAGCCGTTCCTGCTGGGGATGGACAAATACGACGTTGCCGCCGAACTTGGCTTCCACTTGCGCGACCCGAACGACTGCGTCAACATGTTCGCCACAGGCGGACAGGGCTTGGGCTACCGCTATTGGACGGACCTGGCGAAATTCGAGGGCCGACCGGCGATCGTTGTCGTCCCCAATCCCACTGCGGATTTACGGTCTCAACTTCGCCTTCATTTCGAGCGGGTTGGAGAACCACAACTGCTTCGAGCGCCAAGGTATCGGGGGTTGGATCGTGAGGTCTATCTGCTGATTTGTAACGGCTACCATGCCGCGGAGTCGAAAGCACCCAATCCCCGGTGAAGTTCGCACGCTTCATTGGGCATGGTGATCTTGACGAACCTAAATTTGCCCTTTCGTCCGGGTCTGTTCCATTGTATTGTGACAGTGTAAGATCATGGGGCCGCATAGTGAATGAGCCGTCGAAAGGAATCTCTGTAGGCTGTATAGAGAATCGGGTCTATGTCCGCGTCGTCGGTCGCGGAACGTTTCGGAACAGCCAGCCGTTGCGTCTGTTCGCCCTGCAGAAGATCAATGAGGGACAGGTGGAATTTGTCATCGACCTCAGCCAGTGTCAGGGCATGGACAGCACGTTCCTCGGAGTGCTGGCGGGAATCGGCCTGCACCTGCGGCAAAACGGAAAGTTGGCCACCGTTCATATCGTCAACATCGCTCCACGCAACCTGGAATTGCTGCAAACACTTGGCCTGGACCGGCTGTTCACCGTAAACTCGAGCGCTCCCACGCCGCCGGGAGAAACCGATTGTCGTAAGCTGCCTGATACCGATCTCACACAGTTCACCCATCCGTTGGACAAGGACGAGACCGCGGACCTGATGATTGAAGCGCATGACAATCTGGTACGAGCCGATGAACGCAATGCACCGAAGTTCCGGGAGCTGACCCGCTTCCTGCGCAACGCCGTCGAGCGCCGGCACCGAAACCAGGACACCAGGAAATAGCGGCTTTGTGGAGGAAATCGCGTGGCATTAGTGAAGAGGCAGCAGCATGACGTTCAGCGAACCAACGGTTGGAGGCAGCCGGTATGAAAGAGTTTCGAAGTGATTCCGAGCCCCGCGGCCTCGTGCAATTGATACGATTGAGCGGGTCCTTGGACATGTATTCATTCCCGCGCCTCGAAGCGCAACTGAACGCCTTTTTCCAACAAGGCCGGTACTATGTGGTACTGGATTGTCAGGAGCTTGACTACGTCGGTAGCGCCGGTCTCGGCGCGCTCATCGGATTCGCCAAGCAAGCCCGCGAACACAACGGCGACGTACGACTGCTCAACGTTCCCGATCGGATCTACAAGATCATCGAGTTGCTGGGGTTCACGAAGGTCCTTCGCGTGCATACTACCGAAGAGGATGCCGTCGCCAGCTTCGCAACGAGGTAAGCCGTCTGCTCCAGTTTCCATGGATTCGCCCGACAACATCCGTCGCAAGGAATCGACCCACAAGCTGCTTCTCCAGGCGCCGGGTCACGGGAGCTATCTCGCCCATATCCGCGTCATTGTTGGCGACCTGGCCCGCAAAGTCGGGTTTGACGAAGATGAGGCTGCCAAAATCGAGATGGCCGTGGACGAAGCCTGTTCCAACGTCGTCAAGCACGCCTATTCCCCCGATAAAGAGTGGTGCTGGCAACATCGCGATCCCGAGATCCGTCTTGATGTCCGTACGGAAGGCAGTCGCCTCGTCGTCGAGATCAACGATCACGGCCAACGCTTCGATTTCGCCAATTATCGCCCCGTTGACATCGAGGATCGCCTGCGCGAAATGAAACGCAACGGCTATGGCATCTTTATCATGCGCAATTTTATGGACGAAGTGCAGTACAACTCCAATGACCAGACCGGCAACACCCTGCGGATGGTCAAATACTTGAAAAAGGCCTGACTCTGCCCCATTGTAGTCCGCACGTTTCTTATGAGCGCCAAGAACAAACACACAAAGACCGCGCCACCTGATCCTGCCTCTGCCGCCGAGGGCGAGGCCGTGGCGAAGGCCGAACCAGTT
The DNA here is from genome assembly GCA_963766065.1 of uncultured Verrucomicrobiae bacterium. Classification (GTDB taxonomy): domain Bacteria; phylum Verrucomicrobiota; class Verrucomicrobiia; order Palsa-1439; family Palsa-1439; genus Palsa-1439. Next base: position 155,546 of record CAVYAC010000050.1, on the reverse strand, counting down.
GCGATCGACTCCATTTCCGTGGAAGAATTGGAAGACTTGAAGGCCAGGGCCGCGAAGGCCGACGAGAACTGGGACAAATTCCTGCGCGCGGCCGCGGAGCTTGAGAACTATCGCAAACGGGTCGCGCGTGAGAAGGAGGAGTTGGCTCGGTACACGTCCGAACGCGTCGTGGCCGCGCTGCTGCCGGTGCTCGACAACCTCGAGCGCGCCATCGACGCCGCGCAAAAACACGGCGCGGACAATGCTTCGCTCCTCGACGGCATCACCCAGGTGTACAGCCAGTTCCGCCGCTCGCTCGCTGAATTCGGCCTCCAGGACGTCACGACCAGCGCGGGGCATCCGTTCGATCCAAACCTCCACGAGGCGGTCAGCCACATCGAGTCCGGGGAACATCCCGAAGGCCACGTGGTCGAACAGCTTCAACGCGGGTACAAACTTGCCGAACGCCTTTTGCGTCCCGCCCGCGTGGTCGTCAGCAAAGGCCAGATCGCCGAGGCCGACTCCGCCGCAAAGACCGACACGCCTCCCGAGAGCTCCGAATGACCAAGCGCGATTACTACGAGGTGCTGGGGATCGGGCGCGAGGCTACGGAAGAGGAAATCAAGCGGGCCTATCGCAAGCTCGCCCTCAAGTATCATCCCGACAAGAACCCCGGCGACAAAGAGGCCGAAGAAAAATTCAAGGAACTCGGCGAAGCCTATGAGGTCCTCAGCGACCAACAAAAACGCGCCACCTACGATCGTTTTGGCCACGCGGCGTTCGGACCGGGTAGCAGTGCGGGGGCCGGCGGCCAGTATCCGGGGGGTGGGTTCCACGATCCGTTTGAGATCTTCCGCGATGTTTTCGGTGGCGCCGGCGGCGGCATCTTTGACGATTTTTTGGAACAGGCTTTCGGCGGCGGGGCCGGGAGTCGCCGTTCCCGAGGCGGCGCGCAGCGCGGCAACGACCTGCGCTACGATTTGGAGATCGATCTCGAAGAGGCGGCGCGCGGCATCGAGAAGGAAATCACCTTCAACAAGCTCGATACCTGTCCCGAGTGCCACGGGCGCGGGGCCACCGACGGGTCGCAGGCCGAGACCTGCCCGACGTGTCACGGTCAGGGACAAGTGGCGCACTCCCGAGGGTTTTTCACGGTTGCGTCAACCTGCCCGCGGTGCAATGGCGCCGGGCAGATTGTCACCAATCCCTGCAAACGCTGCGGCGGCGAAGGCCGCATACAACATCGCACCAAACTGAAAGTGCGCATCCCCGCCGGCATCGAGGAGGGTTCGCGCCTGCGCAGCTCGGGCAATGGCGAAGCGGGCGGGCGTGGCGGGCCCGCCGGTGACCTCTACGTCGTTGTCCACGTCCACGAACATGATATTTTCACGCGACACGGCGACGATCTGCTGTGTGAGGTGCCGATTAATTTCCCCATGGCGGCGTTGGGCGGCGAGATTGAAGTCCCGACGCTCACCGGCGCGGCACGGTTGAAAATCCCCGCGGGCACCCAAAGCGGCACGCTCTTTCGCCTCCGCGGCAAAGGGATGCCCAACGTCCACGGTCACGGTCACGGCGACCAGCATGTCCACGTCATGGTCGAAGTCCCCACACGTCTCTCCCGTGCCCAACGCGAAAAACTCGACGAGTTTGCCGCCCTCGCCAACGACGAATCCTATCCGCAACTGAAGTTGTTTCTGGACAAGGCCAAGCGGTTTTTTGGCGGAAAGTGACACGTTAAAAGGAGCGGCATCCAATCATGCACCGTTTCTTCCTTCCCAATCTCCAGCAGCCAACCCTCAGCGCTGAAGAGGCCCATCACGCCTTGCACGTGCTCCGGCTCAAGGTCGGCGATACGTTGAACGCGTTCGATGGGCGCGGACATGAAGCGCAGTGCGCAATTGCGGAAATCACCAAGGATACAGTCCGTCTCAAGGTGTTGACGCAGACCACCACACCCGCGCTTCCCATCCGCATCACGCTTGCCCAGGCGATCCCGAAGAAGAGCATGGACCTGATCGTGCAGAAGGCGACGGAATTGGGTGTGGCGTCCATCGTGCCGCTGGCTTCGGAACGCACTCTTGTGAAACTCGACGACGATTCCAGAAGAATGGATCGGTGGCGCGAGATCGCCCTCGAATCCTGCAAGCAATGCGGCAACAACTGGCTGCCTGAAATCCATCCGCCCCAGAAGGCGCGCGATTTTCTGGGAGCGTTGCCCAAATGCGACCTCAAACTGATCGCGTCACTCCAACCGGATGCAAAACCGCTCAAGACGATTCTCCCCGGAGCTTCGGCACTTGGGCACTCCGGCCCGTTCTCTGTCCTGATTCTCATCGGTCCCGAAGGCGATTTCACTCCCGCGGAACTCAACCTGGCGAAATCCGCCGGCTGCCTCCCGCTCTCGCTCGGCCCGCTCGTGCTCCGCGCCGAGACCGCCGCGATTTACACGCTCAGCATTTTGCATCACGAACTGCAAAACCGGTAATGGTTGCGTTGGTTTCGCTCATGCGCGTTCGGCAGCCCGGCCACAGGTCAGCAGAAACTCTTCGATGATTTGCGCGGCGCGGAACACCTCCTCCAGTTCGACAAACTCGTCGGCGGTGTGGGCCTGGGCCACGTTGCCGGGCCCGAACGCGACGGCAGGGATACCTTGCGCCGCAAAAAACGCCGCGTCACAAAACCACGGCGCGCCAACCGTCCCCTGGCCAAGCGCGCGGACAAACGGATTCTGCGGGTCGGTGTGCAACGGACCGCAGGCGCCGATTATCTCCACTTCCACGGACAACCGCTCGCGCAACTGCTGCAGGATTTCCTCGTAGTTCTCGCCGGGCACCGTGCGGCGGTCGACTTCGATTTCGCAGTACTCCGGCACGATGTTTATTTGCGAACCGCCACGGATGATGCCGACATTAATGGCGGGCGCGCCGAGGATCGGGTCATGGATTCGTTTCAGCGAGTCGGTGTACTCCCCGAGTAGATAATCCACAACGCCCGCCATTTTCTTGATCGCGCTTTCGCCCCGCTCGGGCGTGGAACTGTGGACGCTTCTCCCGCGCGTCATGATCTTGAACGCGATCGCGCCCTTGTGTGTGTGAACCACTCGGCAGTTCGTCGGTTCGCCCGCAATGGCGAAATCAGCCCGGAAACCGCGCCGCAATAGTGCGCGAGCCCCGTGGCTGCCGCTCTCCTCCCCCATCAACGCGCAAAATGAAACATCGAGGTCTCCTTCGCGAAACTCTTTCTGGCGTACCACGTTCGCTACCGCCGCGAGCATCGCCGCCAACGAACCCTTTGTGTCGCACGCGCCCCGGCCCTGGAGTTTCCCGTCGCGAACTTCGCCGCCAAACGGATCGATCGTCATGCCCGACACGCTGACGGTATCGGTGTGCGGCGCGAAGGCAACCGACTGGCGCGCACCGCGCGAAGAAAACCTGCCAACGACGTTCGGACGACCCGGCTCGACGTTCTGGATCTCCACGTCGAGCGCCAGCTTGCGAAGAAATTCGGCAACATACTCGGCGACTCGCGCCTCCCCCGTGTTCTTTGCCACCGTACCCGGATCACCGAGCGGACTGACACTCGGTATCCGCACGAGGTCCTGTAGCAATTGCGTGATTTGCTCGTGGTTCACGGTTTGCGGACTGGTGGTTGGACGAGCACCCACTGCATGTTGGCGGCCCGCGCCGACGCGATGCCTGCCGTGGTGTCCTCGAACACCAGGCACTTCTCGGGGGCGATGCCGAGTTGCCGCGCGGCTTCGAGGAACGGGTCCGGCGCCGGTTTGCCGTGGCGATAATCTTCCACGGTGACGATCGCCTGAAACTTCCCCAGGATTCCCAGCGCGTCGAGGGTTTTCCTCACGATCTCGCGCTTGCCCCCCGACGCAACGGCCAGGGGCTTCACCCCGTGAAACTGATGCACCAGATCCACCACCGGCTCGATCGGCATCGTCTGCGGAATCATCTGGATGAACATCTCATCCTTGATCGCCGCCGTTTCCCGCACCGGCATCGAACGACCGTGGCGTTCGTTGAGGATCTCGACGATCCCCTCGGTCGGCACGCCGCCGAGTTGATAGAAAAATGCCTCCGGGAAATCGCACCTGTGTTCCTTCAAGACCGCCAGCCATGCCTGGTAGTGCAATGGCATCGTGTCCGCGAGCGTGCCATCGCAGTCAAAGATATAGGCGTCGAATTGTCCTTCGGGTAACTGGATTTTCATATCTGTTCTTGGAACCAATCCACAAACCGCCGGATCCCCCGCGCGGTCACCACAATCTGCATCACGCAAATTTAACACGAAACGCTTTGCCGTTGCAGCCCAGAAAATCATCGGTAGAATATCGTGCCATGCGTCCTCTCTCCATCGTTCTGGCCGTGCTGCTCTCCGCCGCCACGGCGTTGGCGGCTGGCAAGGCCGAGCACGTCGTCATGGTGGTCTGGGACGGGATGCGGCCGGACTTCGTCACGGAATCGAACACCCCCGCGCTCTATCAGCTCGCGCGCGACGGCGTGTTCTTCCAGAACCATCACGCCGTCTATCTCAGCTCGACGGAAGTCAACGCCACCGCCATGGCCACGGGCTCGTACCCGAACCGCAGCGGCATCCTCGGCAACCGCGAGTACCGACCCAACATCGATCCGCTCAAGCGCATCGAGGTCCAGTCGCTCGAGGCCGTCCGCAAAGGCGACGAAGTCACCGGCCATCATTTCCTCCACCTGCCCACCATCGCCGAAATTCTTCAGCGCGCCGGGAAACGCACCGCCATCGCGGGAACCAAGCCCGTCGTCATTCTGTTCGACCGTCTGGAGTCGGGTCGGCCCTGCGGTGATTGCATCGATTTGTTTAACTTCAAGACCGTCCCCGCTTCCGCCATCGACCGGCTCAACCTTCCGGCGTTCACGCCCCAGGAGAGCCCGAACACGCGCCAGGATCAGGCAACCACGCAGGCGTTGATCGGCCCCATGTGGGACAAGGAAGTGCCGCCATTCTCGCTCCTCTGGTTCAGCGAGCCGGACTACGCCCAGCATTCCACCGGGCCGGGCTCGGAAACCGCCCTCAAAGCGGTGAAAGGCTCCGACGATAACCTCGCCCGCGTGCTGAAGGAATTGACCGCGCGCGGCGTCCGCGACAAGACCGATATCTTCGTCGTTTCCGATCACGGTTTCTCCACGATCTCGCGTGTCGTGAGCGTCACCGATATTCTCAACAAGGCGGGCTTCCATGCCGCGCACGAATTCAAGCAACCGCCGAACGACGGCGATGTCATGGTCGTCGGCAACGGCGGAACGGCGCTGTTGTACGTGATCGGCCACGACCCCAAACTCGTGCAACAGATCGTCGCGCTCCTGCAACAACAGGATTTTACGGGCGTCATCTTCACGCGCGAGCCGATGAACGGGACATTCACTCTCGACCAGGTCCGCATTAACACCCCCGACGCGCCCGACATCGCCGTCTCCTTCCGCTGGACCAACGACAGGAATGACGTTGGCGTCCCCGGCTCGGTCCCCACCGATGGCTTCTTCGGGGCCAGACAAGGCATTCACTCCAGCCTCAGCCCGTTCGACATGCGCAACACGCTCGTCGCCGCCGGCCCCGATTTCCGCCACGGCTGGATCGACGAATTGCCCTCGGGCAACGTCGATATCGCCCCGACCATCCTCCATCTCCTCGGTGTCTCGCCACCCGTCAAAATGGATGGACGCATCCTTTCCGAAGCCATGCTGCCCGTGCCCACCAAACTGCCCCCGATGGAGGTCCACATGCTCGACGCCAGTTGCGACTCCAGCAACATCGTCTGGCACCAGTACCTGCGCGTCACCGAGTTCAGCGGCGCCACCTACTTCGACGAAGGCAACGGCTACTCCGCACCCAGGAAGTAACAGCATCCCGCGCCAAATCCACTTGTTCACGGGTTATTCACAGCCCCCTTCGGCGTCCGAACCCCCCAAACGAAGCCATTTTTAGCAAAACGAAGCCAATTCATTCGCACGCGAAAACGCACTCCCAATATCCTGCCACACAAGCTCTTAACATCAGCCAACCCGTCCAACAAAATTGGCTTCGTTTTGCAGAAAGCGTGTTTTCGCGCAGCCCTGACTCCCCTACCTGCCCTGTTTACCCTGAGCAACGTCGAATGGCCCCCCTTGTAGCCGCGCACGGTGGGCGCGGACCGGCTGCCCAGCCCGCCATCCCCTCCCACGAATGGGAAACGGGGGTGGGTTTCCCGCCGCGCCGCCGTTCCGCTTGTAGGGCGAGCGCCCCGCTTGCCGTCGTGCTGTAGCCGCGGCGCTCTGTCGCCGCGCTTTCGTGCCCCGGTCGCCATGCAAAACTAACCCTATTATGAGAAAGAACACCACAACTCTATCGGAGCACCGATACAAGGTCAAGCCCAGAATCCTCCGCCGATAACAGCTCGCGCGCCCTTTTGTGTAGCCACGGCGCTCCGTCGCCGTGCGGCCACATTTCTGTCCCCACGAGTTCGCGCAGCCGGGCCGTCGTCTGCTCACGATCGATCTCCCCGGTCGCCACCGCGAGCGTCAGCCTCTCCCATTTCGGGCCGTCCGGTTTCGGTTCGACCCCATTTAGCCGAAGAAACACGATGCACGCGCCGAGCGCGACGCGCTTGTTGCCGTCCACGAACGGATGGTTCCGACCCAGGTAATACAAATACGCCGCCGCGATCTCGGTCAGATCCGCGTACAGTGATTTCCCGCCGTAACCCGCCTGCGGAGCCGCCACCGCCGACTCCAGCAACGCCATGTCCCGCACGCCGTCCGACCCGCCAAACCGCGTAATGACTTCCGCGTGGATCTCCCGAACAATCGCTACCGTCAGATGGAAGCAGTCCCCCGTCGTCCCGCTCATGCGAGCTTCTTCATCGTCCGCGCGTAATCCTTCACCGTCGCCTGGATGACCCGCGACGCCTCCTCCTTCGACGGACGCGGCCGGATCGGCGTCAACGTGATCGTGCCGCCCTCGTGCACCTCCACGTTCACCTCATCGCCCGTCTTCAACCGCGCCAGCTCCATCAACGCCGCGTCGAAAATGATCCCCTGCGAATTCCCCACCTTGGTAATCGTCTTGGTCATGCTGTAATACTATGTTTTACATAGAGGAAAGTCAAGCCGGACGGGGGAATCTCCTGTATCGCATCTGGTTGTAGGCCGCGTGCCCCCACGCGGCGGTCGTGCCCAAAACAGCTTGCCCGCACTCACACGCGAGGCGTAGATTCCATCAAGGCACATTGGAGAGGTAAAGACAGTCATGAAAGCCGTGATCCTTGCGATGTTGCTGCCACTGCTCGCCAGCGCAGCCTTGGCGGAAGAAACCAACACGCCCGCCCCCGCCAGTGTCACCAACAACGCTGCGCCCAGTGCCGTCACGAGCAATGCTCTGCCTGACACTATCACGATTGACGGCACGACCTACGAGAACGTGCGCTGGGAGAGAGCCACGATTTCGACCGTCACCATTTTCCACAAGACCGGCGTTGCGACGATCCCGCTGACCATGCTACCGCCCGAACTTCAGAAGCGATTCGGTTACGACCCGCAGAAGGTTGCTGCTTGGCAGAACACCGAACAGCAACGCTTAGAGAAGCTGGAAGCGGAGAGACGAGCAGTCGTGGAGCAGAAACGTCATGAGGAAGAAGAGGCGAATCAACCATTGACGGGCAACGACTTGATCGCATGGAAGCTTGCTAGGCAGGCAGCGCTACCTCTGTGGCAGCGCGCAATGACTCCTTACGGCGGCGGCTTCAATGCTAGCTTTACCGATTCCCCGCCCTTGAAGAAGTACATGAAGAAAACGCGGATCGGAGACTATAAGTTCCTGTTTGTCGGACCCGGGGACGTAACGACCCCCATGGGGGAAAGCTACCATCAAGAAGTGAGGTCAGTTGTCACGGTAACACAGATGGGCAATGAGTTCCGGGTTGTGTCCGATACAAATCCTTTTGACTGGTGAACTTCGTATGGGAGATGGCCTTGTAACGGGCAACCAACAAAGAAAACAGCAATGAATCACCTGCGAATTTGCCTTTTGCTTTCCACCTTCACTATTGTCGTTGCAGCGCGTGCGGAAGAAACCAACGCGCCCAGTGGCGTCACGAGCAATGCTCTTCCCGCCAGCATCACGATTGACGGCACAGCTTACGAAGAAGTCCGTTGGCAAAGAGTCACGCCAATTACGGTGACGGTATTCCACAAGACCGGCGTTGCGACGATCCTGCTGGAAAAGTTGCCGCCCGAACTTCAGAAGCGACTTGGTTACGACCCCACCAAGGCCGCCGAAGAATGGAGCCGGTTGGGTAGGGCGTATGAGAATCTAGGGCGCTTCAACGACGCAATTGAGCCATACGAACACGCTGTCAAGTTGAAGCCGGACGATGCCGACTCTTGGGGCGGGCGAAATATTGCATATATCATGTCAGGGCGTACAAATGAGGCGATTGCGATCTACCAGCGAGCGATCGAGCTGAAACCTGACAATGCCCTTGCATGGAGGTTTCTGGGGACTGATCAACTGGAATTGGGGAGTACCAATGACGCAATTGCGGCCCAGCAACAAGCCGTCAAGCTCGCTCCCAACGATGCGAATGGGTGGGGATTGTTGGGTGATGCGTATGAACACTCCGGGCTCACAAACGACGCGATTGCAGCCTTCCGGCAAGCCGTCAAGCTCGCGCCCGATGACGCCCGGGAGTGGGGCGGCTTGGGTGTTGTATATGGAGACTCCGGGCTTACAAACGACGCGATTGCAGCTTTCCAGCAAGCCGTCAAACTGAAGCCGGACGATTGGTCGGTGTGGTTCCTAATTAGTGAAGCGTATCGGAAGTCCGGCCGGACCGATGAGGCGGAAAAAGCCTTCGCAGAGGCGCGGAGGCTGAAACCCGAATTGTTCAAGTAGCGCGTTCTGCTATTGGGTGGCTCATGCCGAACCCTCGACGCGGGCCAGCTCGCGCCGGCACGGGGATGTATTCGGCCACGGAGAACTGACAACGCGAGCGGCAGCGGGCGACGGCCAGCGTGGGGCTGCGCGTGCCTATTCACGCCCAGCTCATCGCTTCGTTTGAATAGGACGGCGAAACATGCCAAAGAAAATCGGCACTGCATACCGGCGGCAACTGCGACATGCCAGCAACTTCACGGAGCGCTCGATGCTCTGCGCGTGCGGCAGACTTCTTTCCACCGATGCTGGTAATCTAGTAAGTTGGGTGGCCGACTGCGACTGGATAGAGAAACGGGTCCGTCAATACGATCAAGAGGGCGGAGGGATGGCAGCATGGCAACGCATCACAGAAGACTGGCCGAGGCCCTCACTCGAAGGCGAGAACATCGACACCTTCCGCAATTACGCTAACACCACACGCGAAATGATGGAGCAGGCCGTTCTGGAAAAAGTTCCGAAGGCCATTCTGGACGGTAACTCTACATTTTTCGAACAACTCGCAGAAGTTGTGGAGGCGAGACGCGTCAATCTTGGAAAATCCTTTGACCCACTGGGCAGTGCGCTGCTGTATCTGCTGGCCGACAAGCTTGGCCACATGTCGGAGCTGATTATGCAGACGAAGGCGACGGCGCGGCTGCCAATGACAGAGGCGGAAGTTGTGGAGTTTCTGTTGCACCATTTCCCTGACCTGAGAGAAAGAGGAGACTTCCCGCGTGAGGTACGGCGGAAGTGTGACGACCTTGGCATCGTACTGACTAGGGCCAAGCCCGGACGCCCCAAAGGGAGCAGCAACCGGCAAGGGCAGAAATCGGGACAGTAAATCTTCCTCACTGTCCGAGTCAGGGTACCACCCGTGTCCCATGATACGGGCGTGTTATACAGACGCGTCACCCTCGGTTGCACTGCCACCACAAGCAACGGTCTCCGCTCTGGATTTCGGTCTTTCCGCCCCGAAGTATTCTCTCATCAGCAAATGCCGAGAGCACCACCACACCGATCGGCATGCCCCCTCCCCACCACATCCACCCTCCTAAGTCCTTGTTTTTTGCTTGCTTTCGTAAATGGCCCCGCTATCTTTTCCGCCAAAGAAAGGGGTGGGGACCTCATTATGTATCTGAAGAGCCTTCAGCTCATCGGCTTCAAGTCGTTTGCTGAAAAGACAACACTTGATTTTCTGCCGGGCGTGACCGCCATTGTCGGTCCGAACGGCTGCGGCAAATCCAACATCTCCGACGCGATCCGCTGGGTGCTCGGCGAACAATCCGCCAAGGCCTTGCGCGGCAGCGAGATGGCCGACGTGATCTTCAACGGCACCGACGGCCGTAAAGCCATCAATCTCGCCGAGGTCAACATGACCTTCGCCGAGGTCGATCCGAAAACGCTCACGCTGCCGGGCGTCACCCTCGATTTCACCGAGGTCACCATCACCCGCCGTGTCCATCGCGACGGCAACGGCGAGTACTTCATCAACAAGACCCCCTGCCGACTCCGCGACATCCAGAGCCTGTTCATGGACACCGGCATCGGCCGTTCCAGCTACTCGCTGATGGCCCAGGGCCAGATCGACCAGATTCTCAGCGCCCATCCCGAAGACCGCCGCACTATTTTCGAAGAAGCTGCCGGCATCAACAAGTACAAGCACCAGAAGAAAGAGGCGCTCCGCAAACTCGAGTACACGGAAGCCAACCTTGTCCGCATCACCGACATCATCAAGGAAGTCAAACGCCAGATCATCTCGCTCCAGCGCCAGGCCGGCAAAGCCCGCCGCTACAAGGAGTTGTTCGACCAACTCAAGGCGCTCGATACCCGTCTCGCGCGCCACAAGTACGATCTCCTGAACGCCGAACTCTCCGGTCTGGAGTCGGAAATCGCCAATTTCGTCCACCAGTCCGATGCGTTCGACGCGCAAATCGCCGAGAAGGAACACAAATCGCTGATCTGCGACGGTCGCTCAGTGAAATCGAGCGCGCGATCAATGACGCCGTCGCCAAAGACCACGATCTCAAGAGCGAGTCCGACCGGCATCAGCAGCGGATCGACGACCGATGCCGAGCGCATCACCGAACTCGAACAGCTCATCGAGAACCATCATCGCGAGACGGCCGGCGCCGAGGAAAAAATCCGCGTCCAGGAAGAATTGCTGGCGTCCCTCAACGCCGAGTTCGCGCAAATCGATTCCCTTCTCGCCACCGAGCAGGCCAAACTTCACGCCCAGCAGGAGCCGGACGCCAACTCGACGCCGAGTTGTCAAAGAAGAACGCCGCATCGAACGAAACCAAGTCGGCCCTCATCGATCTCGAAAGCGCCATCGCCCGCAGCCGCAACGAACTCTCCGCACTCGACCAGAAGAAGAATACGACGTCGTTCGCGCCGAGCGGCTTTCGACCGAGCGATTGCAACTCCAGGACCAGCGCCGCGCCCTCGATCAACGCCTGGCGACGTACAACGACGGCCTGGCCGAACTCCGCAATGCCATTCATGCGCTTCGCAACACCCTGACCGTCAAGCAATACGAATTACAAAAGGCATCTTCATCGCTTACCAGGGCAACACAGCAACATCACGTCGCCGCATCCGACGCATCCAGCAAGCGCGCGCGCCTCGAAGTGCTGCAACAGTTCTTTGCCGCTCCCGATGGCCGCTCGACACTCGGTCAAATTCTCGAAGTCGAATCGCAATACGGCGCCGCCATCGAAGCCGCGCTCAACCACGCGATCCACACGATTTTGGCCGATGACCTCAACGCCGCCCGACAGTTGCTCGCGAGCGGCCTGCAGAATCCAGCGGTGGCTTGCCCGGACCTTGCCGTTGTAGGCCGCGTGCCCTCACGCGGCGAAGGCGATGGCTCTACGGCAAACAGCGCCGCGTCGGGGGACGCGGCCTACAACACCGGGTGAACGCGATCTCTGTCGTTCAGGTCCGCGACGCTCGCTTCGAACCGCTCGTCCGTTCCCTGTTGAACGGTGTCGTCATCGCCGGCGACCTGGATGCCGCGCTCTCGCTGCGCCAGCTCCACCCGCATCTCGCCGTCGCCACATTGCGTGGCGAACTCGTTGACGAACACGGCATCCTCAGCGCCGTCTCGAAGAGTCATATCGGCGAGATCAGCGCGCTTACGCAGGAAGTCGCTCAACTGGCCGCGCAAGTTTCTACACAGGAAACGACCAAGGCCGAACTGGAACAGAAAGAAGCTGCGCTCGAAACTGAACTTTCCGCTCTCCGCGCCGATCTTCACGCGAAGGAAGTCGCGCTCGCCTCGAAAGAGGGCGAACTCAACGCGCTGGCGACCGAAGGCCGCGACCTCGAAAGCAAGGTCCACACCGTCGTGTCCGAATTGCAGTCCATCGAACAACAGGACACCGAGGAGAAGCAGCGCCGCGAATCCATTTTGGAAAGTTTGCGCGGATCGGAAGCCCGGCAGACCGAACTTCAGCAGCAGTTCAGCGCCGCGCAGCGAGCGGTGGACGAATTGCTCGCCCGCAAAGAGCAGATGACCCTCCAACTGACCGAGTTGCGGGTCAGCGTGGGCGGGATCGAGCATAAGCGCCACGCCATCGAAAGCCAGCGCGAACCGCATCGCGGCCCGCGTGCGCGACCTCCGCGAACGCATGCAGACCTGCGCCACCGAAATCACGAGCTACACCGCTCGCATCCAGCAGTTCCGTACGGAAATCGCCGAATCGGAAGCCGCGATTGCGGAACTCGTCGTTGCCCGTGAGCAATCGCAGCAGCAAATCGCCGGCTTGCAGCATCAGCGCGGCGAAGTGGCCACCGGTATCGAGCAGGCCGAGGAAGAACTCCGCGCCGTCCGCAAACAGGCCAACGATGCGCAGTCGCAGAAATCGGGTCTGGAAATCCAGCTCGCCCAGAAGCGCATGGAAACCCAGAACCTCAAGGACCGCGTCTGGCAAAAGTATCAGGTCAATGTTGATGACGTCCGCAGCGACACGATCAATATCACCATCGCCGACCGGGCCCCGTCATCACCGAGCAGGTGCCGATGCCGACTGATTGGGACGCCATCGAGCAACAGGTCGCCGAGATGCAATCCAAGCTCGACGCGATGGGGCCCGTGAACGTCGAGGCGATCAACGAATTCGAGGAATTGGAGGAGCGCTATAAATTCCTCTCGCAGCAGTACGAAGACCTCATCAAGGCCAAGGACCAGCTGCTGCAGGTCATCACGAAGATCAACGTCACCACGAAACAGTTGTTCCAGGAGACGTTCGAGAAGGTCCGCGAGAATTTCCAGATGATGTACACCGAGTTGTTCGGCGGCGGCAAAGCCAACCTGATCCTGCCCGACGAACTCGACCCGCTCGAAAGCGGCATCGAAATCGTCGCCAAGCCGCCCGGCAAGCAACTCCAGAGCATCACCCTGCTCAGCGGCGGTGAGAAAACGCTCACCGCGACCGCGCTGCTGTTCGCCATCTACATGGTCAAGCCCTCCCCGTTCTGCGTGCTCGACGAGTTGGACGCGCCGCTCGATGAATCGAACATCAACCGTTTCGTCCGCATCCTGCAACGGTTCATCACGCAATCCCAGTTCGTCATTATCACGCACAATAAGCGTACCATCGGCATGGCCGACGCGCTCTACGGCATCACGATGGAAGAACACGGGGTATCGAAGGTCGTCAGCGTGAAGTTCAGCCCGCGCGAGGAAACCCAGCGCAAAGTCTCGGAACAAGCCCGCGAGGAACAGGAAGAACGCATCGACGGCGCTGCCGTGTTGAAATCCGACGTGCGCCCGCACGAGGAAGAACTGCACAACGATCTGTTGGTGGAGAAAGAACAAACGATGGCGCCGATTGCCGAGACCGCGCCTGTCTTCGCCGAAGCCGAGCCAACCCTCGGTCAGCCCGCTCCCGACGACATCAAGGCCGAAGTCCAGGCCGCCATCGCCGCCGCCTCCGAAGTCACCGAGTCAGTGAAACAAACCGTCGAAGACGCCACACCCAAGCCGGCCACTGACACCGAGCCGCCTCCCGCACAGCAGGTGTAGCCGCAGGCTTTAGCCTGCGCTGGCGCTGCTCACGGCCAAATGGTCGTTGACAACTCTCTTCAGCGGGGAGTAGCAGTTCCATTAATGAATCGGTGTAGTGCGAAAGGATGGCAATCTTGAGCCAAGCCTTTAGTAAGATGTGGATGTTCCTGCGGCGCATCGCATCCACCAGGTTTGTGTTCACCCAGAACGGCCGCCCCTTGAGTCGAGAAGCCGTTACGGAGTGGCTGTGTTGCTACCTGATCTTCTTGGGGGCGCTGCTGGCTCTTCTCGGTTGGTTTTACTCAAAGCAAATGGTTCGAAGCGCATGGCGTACCCCCTCGTGGTACGAACGCGGGCAGTATCTTTTGATTGGGTGGGGATTCGCATTCTGGACCACATTCTTGGTGTTGATCCTTTCCTTGCCGGTCTTCTTCAGAAATAGTCGCAAGCTCGGCTGGATCGCAGTCGGCCTGGCTTTCTTCAGTACCTACTTTGCTTTCCCCGCACTGAACTAGTCCAACAGCAAAAAGCCGGATGGCAAGGGTCCCACTGTCGTGGTATAAGCCCTCCCATGCCCGTCGAATTTGATCTATTCGACTCTGCGTACAACGACGTGCTGGCGGCATCAAGCTACGTCGAACTCCGCCAGCGCCTGAATGCCTACAACTGCCAGAAATGCCCGCGCGGCAAGGCCCGCAATCACATCGTCATCGACCGCGGCAATCCCGACTCGAACCTCCTCATCGTCAGCGAACGCCCCGGCGACAACGAAGACGTGACGGGACAGGCATTCGTCGGGCGCTCGGGCGAATTGCTCGACAAAATAATGGCCAGCATCGGCCTCGACACCAATCGCGACCTGCTTATCGTCAATGTCGTCAAATGCAAAGCCGAGATCGACCGCGCGCCCAGCGCCCACGAAGTCGAAGCCTGTTTCCCCTGGCTCCGCCGCCAAATCGAGTTAATGAAGCCGAAAGTGGTTCTGTTACTCGGCGCGGTCGCCCTGAAATATCTCGTCAAAGATCGCGGCGACGAGTTCTCGATGGAAAAGGAAGCGGGCAAACTCTTCACCGCGCCGGATTATCCCGACCTCCACTTCATGGTCCTCTACCACCCCGCCTTCCTCCTCCGCGATCCCACCAAAAAAGCCGCGATGTGGGAACACGTCAAAAAGCTCCGCGCGTTTCTCCAAGAACACGGAATTCGATCGTAGCCGCACCCTTTAGGGTGCGCGGGCTAAAGCCCGCGGCTACAGCCTGCAAGATAAAGTTTGGCAAGCGGAGCGCTTGCCCTACAATCCATTCATCATGTTGGAAACCGCCATCGAGGCCGCCAGCGAAGCGGCGAAACTCCTGAAAAAGAATTTCGGTTCGACGCTGAACGTCAACCAGGCCACCCAGCACGATATCAAACTGGAGATCGACGTGCTGTCGCAACAACTCATTGCCCGGATCATTCTCGCGGACTATCCCGACCATAGCATCCTCGGCGAGGAATCTTCGGCGGGAAATCCAAACGCAGACGTGCGTTGGGTCGTTGACCCGCTCGACGGGACGGTGAATTATTTCTACGGCATCCCGCATTATGCCGTGTCCATCGCCGCCCAAGAACGCCGGGGCAACAACGAATGGGAAACGGTCGTGGGCGTGGTGCTCGACCCTGAACTCGATGAACTCTTCGTCTCCGAAAAGGGCAAGCCGGCCATGCTGCACGGCCACCCCATCCATGTCAGCGACCGCACGAAGCTGTCCGAGGCAATTGTTACGGTCGGTTTCTTCAAGGACATCGAGGCGATAAACCGCGGTGTCCAGGATTTCACAAGTGCGGTCTACAAAGTCCGCAAGATGCGGTTGACTGGCGCAGCGGCATTGGACGTGGTCTACGTCGCCTGCGGCCGGTTCGATGCCTATCTCGAGTACCACATCCGGCTCTGGGACATCGCCGCGGGCCAGCTCATCCTCGAAAACGCCGGCGGCCGCGTGGAGAGCAAAACCGCCGCCGAACCCTACTCGTTCGACGTGCGAATGTGGAACGGGAAAATCCCGATTGACGACCTCGGTTTGCCGCCGTTGTAAACATCTTTGCCTTTGCGCGTCCATCCAGTACAGTCGCATCCCATTGTGTGACCGCTGGTACGCGCGATGAAGAAAGTCCTCATCAGCCTCGTCGTCCTGCTCGGCCTCGGCGTCATCCCCACATTCGCCGCCGGGCCGACAGCTCCGTCAACGGAACCCAGCTCCTTGATGGTAATCCCATTCGTCGTGCTGCTGCTTTGCATCGCCCTCATGCCGTTCATCCACAAGCATCACTGGGAGAACCATTACCCGAAAGTGGCGATCGGGTTGGGTTTGGTGACGGCGTTTTACTACGTCGTCTTCCTGCACAACGCACCACGGATGTTGACGAGCATGATCGAGTACGCCGGGTTCATGGCGTTGGTCGGTTCGCTGTTTGTCATCGCCGGCGGAATCCACATCCAGATAACGGGCCGCTCGACGCCGGCCCTCAACACCACCCTGCTGGCCGTTGGTGCGGTCGTGGCAAATCTGATCGGGACAACCGGCGCCTCAATGCTGCTGATCCGTCCGTTTCTGCGGATCAACCAGCGCCGCGTCGCCCCGTATCATGTCGTGTTCTTCATTTTCCTCGTCAGCAACATCGGCGGCGCGTTGACACCCATCGGCGACCCGCCGTTGTTCCTCGGCTATTTGAAGGGCGTGCCGTTTTTCTGGCTGCTGAAGTTGCCGGAGGTGTTGCTCCCGTGGCTGATGTGCAGCGGCGCGTTGCTGGCATTGTTTTTCGTCATCGACACGGCGAACTTCTGCAAACACAAGGCTGACGCCGGGGCCGCGGAAAGAAACCGCATCGAATTTGAAGGCTCGCACAATTTCATCTGGTTGATCGTCATCCTCGGGCTGGTGCTCGCGCAAAAGGGGGACTGGCTGGAGGGATTGGAGCATTGGTCACCGGTGGCCTCGTTGGGAAATGCGACCGGCTGGGGCACGGCCAAAGCGACCGAGAGTTTCGTCACGATGGTGGTCGCCCTGTTGATGGTCGTCACCGCGTGCCTGGCCCACCAACTTACCAACCAAGACGCGCTGAAGAGAAATGAATTCGATTTTGCCCCGGTGCGCGAGGTCGGGTTTCTCTTTGCCGGCATCTTCGCGACGATGGTGCCCGCGCTGGATCTGCTGGAAAAACATGCCGGCGCCATCGGCATCACGACGGTGAGACAGTTTTTCTGGGGCACCGGCGGATTGTCCAGCGTGCTCGACAACGCGCCGACGTACCTGAATTTCCTGACGGCCGCGTTTGGATTGCAGCACCTGTCGCTGGAAAACCCGGTCCACGTGCACGCGCTGCTGCACCCGGACATCATCAACCAATACACGCCGCAGCAGTTGGTCGATCTCGGGCTCCACCAGCTCGATCCGAACGCGTGGATGTATGTGGTCGCCGTGTCGCTGGGGGCGGTGTTTTTCGGGGCGGGCACCTACATCGGCAACGGCCCGAACTTCATGGTCAAGAGCATCGCGGAATCCAGCGGGGTAAAATGCCCGAGCTTCTTCGGGTACGTCGTGAAATACGCCGTGCCGATCCTGTTGCCGCTGTTCGCGCTCGTGTCGTGGCTGTTCCTGCGCTGAACGCAGCAAACAAAATGCCGGATGCCGCCGAGACGGTGGATGCGTTTGTGACCCGCTTCAATCCCGAGCGAACGCGCGTGGTTTTTCTCAGTCGGGATCGGCATGGTGCTTGGTTGCAAGAACAGCATATCCCGCTGGTGAGACGACTTCGGGACATGCGTTCTGTGGAGATTTGCTGGATTGATGCTCGTCGAAGAACGATGAACGGGTTGTTTTTGGCTGACTTCTTTGACTTCACTTAAGGGACTGCCGTGGCACAGGCGGCCGGGACGAGAGCGCAGCGCTTTTTCTGAATTAGCTTGACTTGCGAGTTATTTGCTGAGGCAATCTTGGGCGATGGAGGGACATGGGCGAGTGTGAGGTAATTGGGGGTAGCAGGAGCTAATAGCACTTCACGAGGCACGAAGGACGGCTTGGCGGGAGCAAGGTGCGCGGTCGGGATCGACATGCACCCGAACGCTTCTTGCTCGGGGCGGCCCGTCGAGACCATCTCTGCGACTACCGCAAAACGAGCGGCTCGGTCTCGAATTCGTCAATCCCGCCGCTCCGAATGGTGGGAGGCGGGGGCAACCGATTCCCTCCGCCCGCACTTCCGTACTCATCGTTGGCACCGGCAGCATCCGGATTTTCGGCTGCGGCAAGCAACTCGTCTTCCGTCCACGGCATACCTTTGGGCGAACGACAGGTCGGCAGCGCGCCCATGCGCTTCAGAAGTTCTTCCTTGGCCGTGGCCTTTTGATAGGCCTCGCCGGGCTCGATCACGTCCTTCGCCAGCAACTCGAGCAGCGAATCGTTGAGCGAGCACATCCCTTCCTTGCGCCCCATTTGGATGGAATTGGGGATCTGCTGCAACTTGCCTTCGCGGATGTTGGCACTGAGCGCGTAACTGCCCATCAGGATCTCCAGCGCGGCGACGCGACCCTTGCCGCTCTTCTTCTTGCACAACGCCTGGGAGACAACTCCCTTCATGCTCTCCGCGAGACCGCAACGGACCTGCGACTGTTCGTCGGCCGGAAATTGATTGATCAGACGGTCCACCGTCGAGTGCGCGCTGTTGGTGTGCAACGTTCCGAAAACCAAATGCCCCGTCTCCGCCGTCTCCAACGCGATGCGCACGGTCTCCACGTCGCGCATTTCACCGACGAGGACGATGTCGGGGTCTTCGCGCAACGCCGCCCGTAACGCGCGCTTAAAACTTTCGGTATGGGAGTGCACCTCGCGCTGGTTGATGAGACACTTCTTGTTGATATGCACGAATTCGATCGGGTCTTCGATCGTGATGATGTGGTCCGAGCGATGTTCGTTGATGAAATCAATAATGGCGGCCAGGGTGGTGGATTTGCCGCTGCCGGTCGGACCGGTAACCAGTACCAGCCCCTTCTGGAGAAAGCACAACTTCTTGATCGATTCGGGCAACCCCAACTCTTTGAAGCCGAGAATCTTGGATGGTATCAGCCGAAAGACGGCCCCGATACCCTGGCTGTCGGAAAAGACGTTGCAGCGGTAACGACCCGCCCCGGCGAGGTCGTAGGCAAAGTCCGTGTCGTGCGTTTGCTCCCATTCCAGTCGGTTGCGCTCGGGAATGATCTCATAAATGAGCTTTTCAGCGGCGTCACTCGTGAGAATCTCCTTACCGACAGGGGTGATCGTCCCCGCGATCCGAAACGTCGGGCAGTTGCCGCTGGACAGGTGGAAGTCCGAAGCCCCTTGGGTTACCATGGCTTGGAAGTATTGGTCTAATGCTGGCATGGACTCCCCAGTAGCAGGGCCAGTGCCATGAATTCTTATGGCAAACCCTTCTTTCCTGGGAACACAGGCCTCAGACTGCTTGTCAGACACTGGTGGATGGTGGTAGCATCCGTCACCACTTGGAGATCGGGCGATGTATAAAGAATTTTACGGACTGCGCGAATACCCGTTCAATATGACGCCGGATCCGCAGTTCCTCTTTCTGAGCCGCCATCATCGCGTCGCCCTCAACGTCTTGCTGTACGGCATCAGCGAGCGAAAAGGGTTCATCGCGATCACCGGCGAGGTTGGCGCGGGAAAAACCACTCTCTGCCGCGCCCTGCTGAATTCGCTCGATGCCAAAACGAAGACCGCGCTGATCCTCAACCCGACCCTTTCCGACTCCCAGGTGTTGCGGGCCATCACCGACGAGTTCCGCTTGCAGCCCGCCAAGACCACCAAGAAAGATTTGTACGACACGATCAATGCGTTCCTGTTGCGCGAGTTGGCCGCCAACCACAACGTCGCGCTGATCATTGATGAAGCCCAGAACCTCAAACCGAGCGTGCTCGAGCAAATCCGGTTGCTCTCCAACCTCGAAACCGAGAAGGAAAAGCTCCTCCAGATCGTTCTCGTCGGCCAGCCCGAATTGGCGGAGATCCTCGACCGCGATAGCCTGCGCCAGCTCAAGCAGCGTATCTCGTTGCGCTATCACGTGGCATCGCTCGCGCCCGAGGAAATCGGCGAATACATCGATCATCGGCTCCAGATCGCCGGCGGCGACGGACGCATCCAATGGGCACCGGAAGCGTTGACCTTCATCTACTCCTACTCGCGTGGCATCCCCCGCCTGATTAACGTGCTCTGCGACAAGGCGCTATTGGCCGGCTACATCGCCGAAACCTTCGTCATCGACGCGACGAACATCCGCCGCGCCATTGAGGACACCGAGTGCCGGCTTCCCGCCAGCGCCACGGAACAGACGTTCGGAGGTCGTCGCCGGATGAGCCTGGTTCACGAGGCGCTTCGCAAAGCCGAGCGGGAAAAACAACGCAAGACCGGCACCGTGCCGAGCGCGCCGCCGGCGCCCATCCGCCCGCACCGCCGCCACCGGCTCAGACTCATGCGCCGGTCGTTCACGCCCCTGTCGCGGCGACCCCGGTTGCTCCAACACGACCCGAAGCGGCACTCCCCTCACCGACACCAGCGGGGACGGAACAACCCCGGGAATCAAGCCGTTTTCTCCTACCGGCCCTGATTGGTTGCGTCGCGATTGTCGCCATCATTGCCATCGTATTTCTCGTGAGCAATGCTTCTTCCCTGCTTCGCCAAACGAAAGAGGCGGCTCCGGTTCCCATTGCACAATCAGCCGCGCCGGCCAATCCGTCAGCAACGACGCCATCAGTCGCAGAACCGACAGCCGATTCCGCGACGACGCCAGGTGCCCCACCACCCACGGCGCCGCCCATCGACGAATCGAAATACAAAATCAGCGGCATCATGAAGGACCCCGACGGCAAACCCATGGCCGTGATCAATGGACGCGACGCCTACGAAGGGTATTACATCGATGGCGCCACCGTCGAAAAAATCGAGGCCGACCGCGTGACAATTGACGTCAAAGGCCAGAAAGCCTTGCTCCGTCTGCACTAACGCAGACGATCGATCCTCAGCCTGTTTTTCGACTATCGCGCAGCGCGCGCTGGACCTCCCGGTCCGCCGTCTTGCGTTTCAGGGTTTCACGCTTGTCGATCTCGCCTTTGCCCTTGCCTAGGCCGAGCAGGACTTTGGCAAAACTCTTCGTGAAATATATCTTCAGCGGGATCAGCGCCATGCCCTTGACGATCAACTGCCCGGCGAGTTGATCGATTTCCTTGCGGTGCAGCAGCAGCCGGCGGGGACGCAGCGGATCGACGTTGTACCGATTGCCGAATTCGTACGGATTGATGTGCGCGTTGTACAGCCAGCATTGGTTGCGCTCGATGCGGGCGAATGCCTCGTCGATCGACGCGCGGGCGTTGCGGAGAGACTTGACCTCCGTGCCCTTCAACTCAATGCCCGCCTCATACGTCTCGGTGATGAGATAATCACGACGGGCCTTGTGGTTGTTAATGGTCGGGATCATCGACGGCCAGTATATTGGCCTCGCGAACCCAATCCCACCTCAAAATGACCTGCTGTAGCCGCCCCGCTCTGTCGGGGCGCACCCCACCACGGCGACAGAGCGCCGTGGCTACAACGAATATCGGACCTACTCCGTCGGGGGGCTGGCGGGCGGCGGCGGCAACTCGGGCACCAGTTCTTCGCCTTCGCCGGCCAGTTCGTACGTGAGCTTGCCTTCGGTGATTTCCTTCAGCGCGATTTCGGAAAAATCCATGCGCGCATCCGTCTGCGTGAGCGGACGATGCCCCTGCGCGAGTTGGCGCACACGTCGCGACACGACGTTGATGAGCAACTCGGGGTTGGGAATGCGTTGCTGCGCGGGTTCCAGATATTTACTCTTCATCCGTAAAGGAATTTTGATTGTAGGTGAAACCTGTTCCATCGACAAGCCTTATTTTGCGTTACGTGAGCCGCGACTCTAGGGCAAACACGCCGCACCGACAAGCCCTAATTTCCGTCCCCTCCGCCAAGCGCCGTTGTAGGCCGCAAGCCGAGTCTGACGAGACGCGCCATGGGCCTGCCGGTGGCGCAACCCCCACGCGGCGCCCCCTCAAACATTCGCTTCCGGTGCGGCGCCAACCATTCCGGGGTAGGGCGCGACCGCCGGGCGCGCCGTTTTTCACGTTTGCGGACGGCCCGGCGGTCCGTCCCTACCGAACATCGTCGCTTGCACGTGAACCATCGCCCCGCTAGTGTTGAAGGCATGGAATGAGTTCTTCGCGCGCGAAAGTTAAGAACGTCACCGTCAATCACGAGACCCTCACCGCGGAACTCGTGGACGGACGCGTCATCAGCGTGCCGCTGACATGGTACCCGACACTCCTGCAGGCCACCGCCAAACAGTTGCGCAACTGGAAACGATGCGGCGCGGGCACCGGCATCCACTGGCCAGCCCTCGACTATCACCTGAGCGTCGACGGCTTGCTCCGCGGCGCTCCCGAAGCCGAAAGCGTCACCCGCCACCTCCTCGCGCACACCGGGCCGAGCTAACGCGGTCTCAACCGCACGTTTCCTCAACCCCGGGTTTTTCCGCGCCGTTTCCGTCTCCATTGTAGCCGCGGGCGCCGACCGCGGGCCCGTCGGTGTTGTAGCCACGGCGCTCTGTCGCCGTGCCCGCCCCGTCGCCTCGTCCTAGCCGCTTCTTCTGTAGCGGCGGTCTGCGACCGCGGGCCCGTCGGTGTTGTAGCCACGGCGCTCTGCCGCCGTGCCCGCCATGGTTCGCCGCTGTAGCCGCGCTTGCTAAGCGCGGTTCGCCTCCGCACCGCCCGTCAACTCGCCGACAAACTCAAGCAACTCAAAGATGAAATCTACCGTTTACAGAGCTGACCCCAATGTCCACAATTGGTCGGACAGCAACAGCGGCGGCGTTGATGTTACTCAGCGTGTAAACTGAAACGTAAAGTTTGTACTTTAGGAACGCATAAAACTTACAACTTGCTGAAAGCGCCCGCGACGCCTTACAGAATCATCCTTTTGTCCTTCTGATCTGAGTCCTAGCTAAATCCGGAAGCTTGAAGCATGGCGTATTGTATTTTGGATGAATTTCGTAAAGCCCTTGGGGAATAGAGGCGTCAGCAACCGCAGGAGCAACAACTGAAACTGCTCGATTGGTCAAGATCAAAACCGGTAGGTTTCTCTCGATCAACGTCTTTCTGACTTGCTCTAAGATCCAGATTCCGGTCATTTGCCCGTCCTCGGTCTCATCCGCCGATACTCCGGGAGGAGTTGGCATCCGAATATCCAACACGATTAGGCTGGCTTCGTCTTCCGCAAGTATGCCATCTACTGCCTCCCGAGCATCCCAGTACCAATGTACCTCGAATCCCTGTTTGAGTTCTTCAATATATAATCTCGAATACGAGCCTTGATCGTCAATAAACAATATCAGATCCTTCGTCATTACCGATTCTCGTTCTAATCGACAATCAACTTGCGCGGGAAAATCATCGAAAATATCGTCGGGTTCTTGGGTTGGCTAAGAATGAGGTCTCCACCCTGGGCGGTCATAAACATCTTTGCTATGTGCAGCCCAAGTCCAGATCCCATGCTCAATTGTTTTGCCTTGGCACCTCGGAATCTTTTAGTAAACAAAATCGGGATTTCTGCCTCTTCGATTCCAATGCCATAATTTGACACCGCGATGACACACTCTTCTCGTGTGACAAGGGGCATTATACGGACTTCGGAACCCCGCGTACCATATTTCACTGCGTTAACAATGAGGTTTGTTAATGCACGCTCCACCAGAACTCTATCGATCTTGAGATGGGGCGTACCATGGAAATCGCCAAAAGAGAGGGTGATGTTGCTTTCCGTGCGTGCATAAGGCGTAAGCATCGCCTTGAGCCTTGCGACGATATCTCCCTCCAAATACGTTGGCTCAGGAGAGAGATTCAATTGTTCTCCCCGAAGTTCATCCATTTGAAGCAAGTTAACTACTGAGAGCATTTGGGAAGCACACCGCGCAAGGTCACTCAATTCATATTCGGGGATCTCCGCCTTGCGGTCTATCGCACGTCTGACTGATTCCGCCGAATCGGCAATCATCCTCCCGTAATCCATAAGGTCATGCCGAGTATCGCTGATGGTCGATTCTCTATCGATTTGGATTGCCATCGCTTCCAGAACGGGTGCGATCTGCCGAGATATGAAAGACAACGTCTGTACCTGCATGGAATCGAAGTTCCTTGCACGATGATCAATTAGTCGAGCTCGATTTTCGGTACACCTAATTACTCCAAGAACCCTAGGCGAAGGACCCGCCGCGGCATCGTGCGACGTGATAAACGGAATGGGACAAATCAGCCAAGCAAGTTGATTTTTTCGAGCCTCAGGCGTCACCTCGGAAAATTTTGGCTTATGCTTCAGTTCACCAAGCATACTCACTTTGGCTTCCCCTGTTGCAAAAACCCGACCAGTCCAATGCTCGTCACGCTGATACGATACGTTTGAAAGATCTGTGACCGGTGCGCCTTCCGTATCCCAAAGACCTGTCGTGGAAAGGCAAACGACTTGCTTATAAGCATTATCGTGCCAGAACAGGCTCAAGTATCTTACGTTAAGATGCCGTTGAAGTAGCGCCTGCAAGTCGCTCAGGTATCCCTTACGCTGCTCCATGGGCTTAATCCCAAGTGCACTGAAATACTTCTCCATAAGGGCATTTAACGAAAAAAGGATTTGCCGCTGTTCAGCTTCAAATGAGCTGATAATCATGGAGGCGGAAATTCGCCCCATTAGTTTTAGCACGTATTCTGGTTGGCTCTGTCGTCTATTGCGGTCAAGGTAATGTAGGCATACGGCTGATTGCAGTCCAAGCGGTGCCAGATCGGTTGTTCCGGAAGGATTCGGGGGCGATAAGAGCGGAACGCAATCCAGAGCTTGACACCCCAATTGAGTCAAAAGGCTTAAACACGCGACACTATATCTAGTCGCCCCACGGGTTTCATGCCAACTACCTAGGTCTTCGACGTATACTGGGCGTTGTTCCAAAGTGGCGTATTCCGCAACACATTCCCGGTTCGGTGTTGTAAGAATTGGCGGAACATAACGACCCTCGGGATCCGCAGAATGAGCGATAACTTCCCACTGTCCTACGATGTCGTTGTAGACCCAGAGCCATACCCAATCTGCGTTTGACGCATTCTTCCAAGCAGTGCACAACCTCGGGAGATCAACCGTAGGATTACTTGGTGCGATTACCGATAGTTCCTCATAAAAAGTCTTCCGAGCGTGCAGTTGTCTGTCCTCAGTTGCGGCTTGCCGCAGTCTGGTTGCAAGTATGGACAATATGGCTGAGATGTCGGCAATCAAAACTGCGTTGTCAGCATTCCGAATGCTGGTGAGGGTCATACACGCCCAACAAATCTGTGTGGGGAAGTATAAGACAACTATTACTAGCGATTCACCTTTTAATATTTGTACGCCGTGAAAATCCGCCGGACCGCACGTCGTCATCACCCAAGAACCCGATCGCCCGTTTACAGTAGCCGTAGCACGGAACAGACTATCAATAGCATCCACACCGGGACTATCGACATATTTGCCCGAATCTCCTCGAATTAGCTTTGGAGGGTTATCCGTCTGGGACGAGTCTTGTATTCTAATATGGAATGAAACTGTGTTAATTTGACTACAGAACAGGCGCGATATATCAGCTAGAATCGACTGAGGGTCGATAGCTTTAGCCCAATCAACTCGCAGAGGCTTCAGTATACTATCAAAGTCGATCTTGCTCGGAGCTTCCATTATAAAACTCGCCACGAAATCTTTGCAGGTGCGACTGATAACATACTTACGTGCTGCGGTAAAGCCAAAAGGCACGACATCTCCGGATGAACAATTCCGGCCTCGGTTGCGCGTCGCCTTTCGGCAGATTCTTCTCTTCGGAGATTGGAATGATTTTGCTGAACAGCATAAACGGGTCAGTCAATAGCATTATTCCTTTTTCTGCACGAGATCGCCTTCACTTACCATCAAAAGCAAAAGGGGCGAGCCTTTCGGCCCGCCCCTCCGCGTTTAGTCTTTGTACTTCGGACTCACCTTAGTAGTCCATGCCGCCCATGCCGCCGCCGCCCGGAGGACCCATCGGGGCCTTTTCCTTCTCCGGCACCTCGGTCACGCAGCATTCGGTCGTCAGCAACAACCCGGCGATGCTCGCCGCGTTTTGCAGGGCGCTGCGGGAGACCTTGGTCGGGTCGATGATGCCCGCCTTGCCCATGTCGACGTACTCGAGCTTGTCCACGTCGAAGCCTTCCCAGCCTTTGCGGGATTTGACTTCGCGGACAACCAGCGAGCCTTCCTGGCCGGCGTTGTCCGCCAACTGGCGCAACGGCTCTTCGAGCGCGCGCTTGATGATGTCCGAGCCGATCTGCTCGTCGCCCTTGAGCCGGAGCTCTTCCAGCGCCGCGATCGCGCGAATGTACGCCGTGCCGCCACCGGGCACCGTGCCTTCCTCGACGGCTGCGCGGGTCGCGTGCAACGCATCCTCGACGCGCGCCTTCTTTTCCTTCATTTCCGTCTCGGTCGCCGCCCCGACGTAGACCACCGCCACGCCGCCCGCCAACTTGGCGAGCCGTTCCTGCAACTTCTCGCGGTCGTAGTCGCTGGTGGTCTCCTCGATGGCCTTGCGGATCTGGTTGATCCGGCCCTGGACGTCGTTGTGCTTGCCGCCACCTTCCACGATGGTCGTGTTTTCCTTGTCGATGACGATCTTCTTGGCGCGTCCGAGATCGTCGAGTTCGACTTTCTCGAGTTTGATGCCGAGGTCTTCGCTGAGGAACTTGCCGCCCGTGAGGATGGCAATGTCTTCCATCATCGCCTTGCGGCGATCGCCAAAGCCGGGGGCCTTGACCGCGGCCACCTGGATCGTGCCGCGCAGCTTGTTGACGACCAGTGTCGCCAGCGCTTCGCCTTCGACTTCCTCGGCGATAATGAGTAACGGTTTGCCGAGCTTCGCCGTCTTCTCGAGCAACGGCAGCATGTCCTTGAGGCTGCTGATCTTCTTCTCGTTGATCAGGATGTAGGCGTCTTCGAGCACGGCCTCCATCGTTTCGGCGTTGGTCACGAAGTACGGGGAGAGATAGCCCTTGTCGAACTGCATGCCTTCGACCACGTCGAGCGTGGTCTCGATGCTCTTGGCTTCCTCGACCGTGATCGTGCCGTCCTTGCCGACCTTGTCCATCGCGTCGGCGATGATATTGCCGATGGTCTTGTCGCCGTTCGCGGAAATCGTCGCGACCTGCTGGATTTCGCTGCGGTCCTTGACCTTCTTGCTGATCTTGCCGAGTTGCTCGATGACCACCTCGACCGCCTTGCCGATCCCGCGTTGCAGCGCCATCGGATTGGCGCCCGCGGTCACGTTGCGCAGGCCTTCGCGATAAATCGATTCGGTCAACACGGTCGCCGTGGTCGTGCCGTCGCCCGCGATGTCGCTCGTCTTGCTGGCCACTTCACGCACCATCTGTGCGCCCATGTTTTCCCACGGGTCTTCCAGCTCGATCTCCTTGGCCACCGTCACGCCGTCCTTGGTGATCGTCGGGGAACCGAATTTCTTGTCCAGGACCACATTGCGGCCCTTGGGTCCGAGCGTCACCTTGACGGCCCGGCTCAGTTTTTCCACTCCGCGCAGCAACGCCTTGCGCGCGTCCTCTTCAAATAACAATTGTTTTGCTGCCATGGTAAATCACTCCTTCGTGTTTCGCGTTATTCAATCACGCCGAGAATGTCGCTCTCGGGCATGATCAGATAGTCTTTGCCATCAATCTTGATCTCCGTGCCGCCATACTTGCTGATCAGCACGCGATCGCCCTTCTTGACCTCAAACGGAATCAGCTTGCCGCTGTCATCCCGTTTGCCGGTTCCCACCGCCACAACCTTGCCTTCCTGCGGCTTCTCTTTGGCGGTATCCGGGATGATGATCCCGCCCTTCTTCACTTCCTGGTCTTCGACCGGTTGCACCAGCACCCGATCGCCCAACGGTTTTACACTCATGGTTCTCCTGACTCCTTCTGTTGTTTTGTTCTCTTTGAATCCCGGCAACGTCTCCGTCACTTCAACTGGACGGAGGATGCCAATCCGCCTGCGATTGAACACACAAGCGGGTGTTCAAGAAAAGCCCTTAGTAGCGATTTCGCCTGTTCCTTCTGCTCCTGGCTCCCATTTGACTGATCAACCACACTGAATAACTGCTCAACAGCTGTATTGATCGTCTGACTATTCGAGTCGCCAATCTGTACATTCGACGACGAATTGACTGAAATAGTAGGTGCGTGGTTCAGGACGATCGTAATTGGCGGCTTCACGCCTTCCTCAATCACGTCGATTCCGCTTGCTGTGATCTTCCCCATGCCGCCAACGACCCCAACCCTCATATGAACCGGGTTCCATGTGATCAGACCATGCTCACTGAGCTGGCTGCAGATCGCATAAATGTCTTCCTCTGGAATGCCACCTCCGAAATCATCCCGCTTGGGCTCGTAGGCACGTTCCCTCCGATGCTCGTAAAAGTTCTGCAGCACTAGGCCGCGCAGTTCGGTATCCTTCATTAGCTTTTTGTTCCCCCTCTGCCCCTCACAGCGCCATAATCATAGGCTTAGCCGCCGCTTGGTCATAGCGACCCGATAACTTTGAATTCCTTCGCGAGCGGACATTCTTGATCCTTCCAAAGGCTGCGATCTTTTGAGACAACCTCTAGCACGCGGTCGCGAAACAGCCATGGGTTGACGCGAATATGGTTCCCGTCCACCTCAATTATCCGCTTGTAATCACCACTCATGGTGTAGCCGTCGAAATGCTCCGCCTTGGGCATGGCGCGATGTAAGAGGCCATTTCGCCAGTCTTGCCAGAACCAATATGCCGCGTCCGGCTCGACCTCCAGAAGGCGCGCAAGTTCTCGAATCGGTTTCGAACCTTGGGAGAACTCTCCGTCGCCGTAACCTTGTGAAACGCGCAGCCACTTTTCGATCAGGATGATCGCCAGTATCATCGCGGGGAACGCTTGAGCACCCCTCATCTCACGGAGGGGTTCGAAATACCACCGCTCAAGCTGATCCCGCAGAGGCGTGCTATGCTCAACAATCTCCGTGCCCCGCGCTGAATCCGGAGGCGCGATCCCCGTCTGCGAAGGGTTGTAAACCGTGGAATAATTGGACTCACCGGCCATCAGCGCCTCGCTTCTTCTTGTCTTCCTCGTAACACTGATCGGCAAACGCATTCGCATCCTCTTCGGAAGCAAATCCGTCTTTCAGAATGAGCTTAACTTGCGACTTGGCATTTCCAATTCGAGACACCCGCCAGAGCTTGCTCTTAGACTCCTTCCCATCCTTGTCCACCGTGGTAATGGAGTAATCGTCCACCAGATATCCCTTTGATTCATTCTCTGTTGCCATAAAAGTCCTTTCGCGCCACTCGTTGGCTGATTATAGCCGAACACTTACTGCTTCTTCTTGTCGTCGTCCACCATCTCGAAGTCGGCGTCCACCACGTCGCCTTCTTTGCCGCCGGCCTTCTTCTCGCCCGCGCCACCCTCCGGTTGCGGCCCGGCAGTCGGCCCCGGACCTTGCCCGGGCGCAGCGCCCGCGCCGGATTTCTCGCGCGCTTTCGCGTAAATATCCGACGACACGCCGTGCCAGACCTCGGTCAATTGCTGCTCGGAACTCTGCATCGCATCGAAGTCATCGCGCTTGAGCGCGTCCTTGACCTTCTCCATGGCGTCGTCGAGCTTCTTCTTCTGGTCGCCGCTGATGATGTCCTTGTGCTCCTTCATCAGCTTCTCGGTCTCGTACACCCGCTGGTCGCAACGGTTCTTCAGTTCGATCTTCTCGCGCAGCTTCTTGTCTTCGTCCGCGTGCGCCTCGGCTTCCTTCTGCATCTTTTGGACTTCGTCCTTCGAGAGGCCGCTCGATGCCGTGATGGTGATCTTCTGCGATTTCCCGGTGCCGAGGTCCTTGGCGCTGACGTGCAAAATGCCGTTGGCGTCGATGTCGAATGCCACTTCGATCTGCGGCACGCCGCGCGGCGCCGGCGGCAACTCGGTCAAATGGAACCGTCCAATCGTCTTGTTGTCGCGGGCCATCGGGCGTTCGCCCTGCAGGACGTGGACTTCCACGCTGGTCTGGCTGTCCGCCGCCGTCGAGAAAATCTCGCTCTTGCGGGTCGGGATCGTCGTGTTGCGCGGGATCAACGTCGTAAACACGTTGCCGAGCGTCTCGATGCCGAGCGACAACGGCGTCACGTCGAGCAGCACGATGTCCTGCTTGACCTGGCCCGTGAGCACCCCGCCCTGAATGGCCGCGCCGACCGCGACGACTTCGTCGGGGTTGACACCCTGATGCGGCGCTTTGCCGATGAGCTTCCGCGCCGTCTCAATGACCTTCGGCATGCGGGTCATGCCGCCGACCAGCACCAGTTCGTTCACTTTGGACATGTCGAGCTTGCTGTCGCGCAGGCACGCTTCGACCGGCCCGATGGTGCGATCGATCAGGTCGTCACAGAGTTGTTCGAGCTTGGCGCGCGTCAGCTTTTTGACAATGTGCTTCGGCCCACTGGCATCCGCCGTAATGAACGGTAAATTGATCTCGTATTCCATCGCGCTGGACAGCGCGATCTTGGCCTTCTCGCTCTCCTCCTTGATGCGCTGGAGCGCATCGGCCTGCTTCCTCAGATCAATCCCCGTGTCCGCCTTGAAGTCGTCGGCGATCCAGTTCATGACCCGTTCATCGAAATCGTCACCGCCAAGGTGCGTGTCACCATTGGTGGCGAGAACTTCAAACACGCCATCACCAATGTTCAGCGCGGAAATATCGAACGTGCCGCCACCGAGGTCATAGACCGCGATGTGTTCGTCCTTCTTCTTGTCGAGGCCATAGGCCAGCGAGGCCGCGGTCGGTTCGTTGATGATGCGGAGAACTTCCAGACCGGCGATCTTGCCGGCGTCCTTGGTCGCCTGACGCTGGGCATCGTTGAAATACGCAGGGACCGTGACAACGGCCTGCGTGATCTTCTCGCCAAGGTACGCTTCCGCGTCGGTCTTCATCTTGGCCAGGATCATCGCGGAAATCTCCGGCGGCGAGAATGTCTTCTCTTCATTGTCGGCCACGACTTTCACACCGGCATCGCCGTTGGAGGCGCGAACAACGTCGTATGGCACGCGTTTGCGCTCCATCTCGACTTCCTCGTACTTGCGCCCCATAAAGCGCTTGATCGAGTACACGGTGTTTTTTGGGTTGACGACCGCCTGGCGTTTCGCCGCCTGGCCAACCAGCCGTTCGCCCGATTTCGTGAACGCCACGACCGACGGCGTGGTGCGTCCGCCCTCGGCGTTCGGAATGACGACGGGTTCCCCACCCTCCATGATCGCCATACAGGAGTTTGTCGTCCCCAAATCAATTCCTAAAACTTTTGCCATTTGTTTGTGTGCTCCTCTCTCTGAGCATGAAATCCCACCGCTCCTTTAGCAATGGCGGTGCCATGAAAACGGTCCGCGTCCCAAGCGGTTTATAACAAGTTGATTGCAGATATTTTCCAAGCGGGCAGATGTGTGCCATGTCACACGGAGTGTGACATGTTTCTGGCTCCAACTGTGACACGTGCGCCATCATGTCACAGCTTGACCAGCCTCCCGACGCCAGCGAATATCACCATATAATGCATTGGAATGTTTTCGTCACCCGCCGCATCCCCGCCGAAAGCCTCGATGTGCTTCGCAGGGCGGATGTGAAGATTAATGTGGATGATGGTGAAACGCCCCTTCCGCGCGCCGACTTGCTCGCGCGCGTTCACGACTGCGATGGCGTAATCGTGACGGGCGCTGACTCCATCGACGCGCCATTCCTTGATGCCGCGCCGAAGCTCACAGTCGTCTCCTGTCTCGCCGTCGGCTACGACAACATCGCTCTGGCCGAGGCCACTCGCCGCCGGATCGCCGTGACCAACACGCCCGGCGTCCTCACCGATGCCTGCGCCGATCTCGCGTGGGCGTTGATTCTGGGCGTTGCCCGACGCGTCGTCGAAGGCGACCGCCTCACCCGCTCCGGCGAATGGCGCGGGTTGTCACCCATGCTGCTGTTGGGTGTCAACGTGGCGGGCAAGACCCTGGGCATTGTGGGCGCCGGACGCATTGGAGCAGCGGTGGCCAAACGGGCGACCGGTTTTTCCATGCGCATTCTCTACTTCGCGCGCACCGCGAAGCCGGAAATGGAGGCGCTGGGTGCGAAACGCGTGATCTTCGACGAGGTGTTGCGCGAGTCGGACTTCCTGAGTGTGCACGTGCCGCTCACACCCGAGACGCGTCACCTGTTTGGCGAAACCGAGTTCCGCAAAATGAAACCGACGGCGCGCTTCATCAACATGGCCCGGGGTCAGGTGCACGATGAAGCAGCCCTGGTGCGCGCGTTGCGGGAAGGCTGGATCGCGGGTGCCGGTCTCGACGTGTACGAGCATGAGCCGACGATCAACCCCGGGCTGGTGCAAATGCCAAACGTGTTGTTGTTGCCGCACATCGGCAGCGCCACGGTCGAGACGCGCCGCCGCATGGCGATTCTGGCTGCGGAAAACCTGCTGGCGGTGCTGGACGGTCGTCCCTGCCCGAACATCGTCAACCCATTTTGAAACCCAGCGCGGCGAACTTCGCCTGCAGCTCTTCGCTCGCACCTCGCAAGACAAGCTCGGTATTGAAGAACTCGCGACGGACCGGGTACTCGGCGCGCAACTTGTCAAACAGGCGAACGTCCTTTCGCAAGGCCGCGTCATCCGCAGCGATATCGTAGACCCGACCGATCACCTGACGCAGAGCGTCTTCATCGTCCTCGACGCTTTCAATCCTGTGTTCGATGCGCGGGACCGGCGACGGTGGAAGACGTGGCGACCACGTTGGTGGGAGGTGGAAGAACCCACAGACCGCCTCGTAGATCATCCGCGTGCCGTTGACCTTGCCATCAAAACTGTAACCCGCGATGTGCGGTGTGGCGAAGTCCACGACGTTCGAGCAATTCGGGGGAGATGTTCGGTTCATTCTCCCACACGTCGAGCACAACACCACCCAGGCGCTCGCCGTCCACGGCCTTGAGCAGCGCCTTGTTGTCCACGACAGCGCCGCGCGACGAGTTGATGACAATTGGTTTGTGATGTTCCAGCGCATCGAGACGGCCCTTGTTGAACAGATGGAAGGTTGCCTCCTCGCCTCCACGCACCAGCGGCACGTGGAGCGTGATAATATCCGCCTCTGCGAGAACCCGCTCCAGTGACACGAAGTGCGTCAGTTGCTCCGTACGCTCACGGGGCGGATCGTTTGGCAGAACGCGCAGGCCGAGCGCCTCGGCGTAACGCACCACACGCGAACCGACGTTGCCCACGCCAACGACTCCCAGCGTCTTGTCGCGCAGTCGGAACTTGCGCCGATGCGCCAATTCCAGCATGGCTGCGACGACGTATTCCGCAACGGAATTCGCATTGCTGCCCTGGGCGCTGGCAAAGCCGATTCCCCCGTGCGAAAGGCATCCTCGATCAATATGGTCAAAACCAATGGTGGCGGTGGCAACGAACTTGACCCGGCTTCCGTCCAGCAACGTGGCGTTCACCGGCGTAACTGACCGAACCAGCAAGACATCCGCATCGCGGACCGTGACGGTCGTGATCTCACGTCCGGGCACCAGTTGCACGTCGCCCAGTGGGCCAAACGCTTCCCGCACAAACGGGATATTGGGGTCGGCAACGATTTTCATGTATAGCGATGAGGTGAGTGTAACAACGATTTTGGCGTTTGACGATGGCGAAGGAGGCGGGTATTCTCCCCGAGCTTCACTAGGAATACAAAAACATGTTTATCAGTACTCACGATTTGGTTCGAAAACACGGGCCGCTAATTCTGGGGATCATCCTCGCGGTCAGCGTGGGAATGGGGCTCCTGTTCAGCCCCTCCGGCTCGCTGATGGGGGGAAAGCAGCAGCGCGGCGGGTTGCCGACCATTCGGGGCAAGCCCGTTAATTTTGCCGAGTTTCAAAGCATACGCGCCAGCGTGCTCGCGGGGATCGCGATGTCGAAGGGCCGCCAACCGGGACGTACCGCGACGTTTGACGACGATCTGAACATTGAAGCCGTCCAGCATCTGCTCCTCTTGCACAAGGCCAAAGAATTGGGCATCCACGTGACCGATGACGAGGTGGTTCGACAGATTCGCGCGCTGCCCATCATGCTCAACGAGCAAAAGCAGTTCGACCCCAACAATTATCAGCGGTACATGATCCTCCTCAACAATCTCGACATCAGCGAGACGCTGTTTGAGGAGGTCATTCGTGAGGAACTCATCCTGGGGCAACTGCGCTCCCTCATCAGCTCTGCAGCGGAGATTTCACCTACGGAGTTGCAGCTTTCCTACAACATGCTTCAGGAACAGACGAAAATTGATTACGTGGAACTGAACGCCGCCGACCACAAGGACACGTCCGACGTTACCGACGAGGACGCCAGATCCTACTACGGGCTGAACCAGGAGAAATTCCGCACGCCCGCCATGGTGAAAGTGCGGTACGTCTACTTTACGATTTCCGACGCCAAAAAATCCGTCACGCTCGGGGACGACGACATTAGCGAATATTACGAGCGCAACAAGAGCAAGTACGTTGACGCCTCCGGCCAACCGAAGCCGTTGGCGGACGCGAAAGATGAACTGAAACAAGACCTGCTCGACCTTCGCGCCGAGCGCCTTGCCGGCGACCGCGCCACGGCGCTCACCGTGAAGCTCGTGGTTCAGCCCGGCGCCCCGACCCCCGATTTCACCAAGATTGCCACCGACTCGGGACTCACCACCACGGAGACGGACTTTTTTGATTTGCGCAGCCCCGTCAAGGGTGTGGATGCCGGCCCGGTGTTCAACCAAATGGCGTTTTCGCTGGGACCGGACGTGCCGTTCAGCGATCCCGTGCACGGCAAGGATGGGTACTACGTCCTGGCGTACGTTGACAGCAGGCCGAGCGAAATACCCGCGTTTGAGGAGGTCAAGACCCGCGTCATCGATCAGATCCGTCGACAGCGCGCCCACGATGCGACGGTCAAGCAGGGGCGTGAACTCGATGCCAAGGTCAAGACGGCTGTTGCCGCGGGAAAGAATTTCGCCGACACGTGTACGTCTCTCGGGCTTACCGTGAAAACCTCCGAGCCGTTTACACTTGTCGGGGGAGCGACCAACTTTCCGTATGCCAGTAGCATCAGAGAGGCCGTCCTTGGCATGGCCACCAACGCGGTCAGTGATTTCCTCACCACACCGACCGGCGGGATCTTCTTCCACCTCAAACAACGGGAAG
The DNA here is from genome assembly GCA_963766065.1 of uncultured Verrucomicrobiae bacterium. Classification (GTDB taxonomy): domain Bacteria; phylum Verrucomicrobiota; class Verrucomicrobiia; order Palsa-1439; family Palsa-1439; genus Palsa-1439. Next base: position 120,291 of record CAVYAC010000050.1, on the reverse strand, counting down.
CGCCCAAACCGATCGAGTCCGACACGGTTCGGAAACAACTCGAAGCGCAACTGCTTCAACAGGATCGCGAAGCGCTGTTCGAGGATTGGGCCAACTCCGTCATGAGGGCGGAGCAAGTGGACTACAAACGCCGGGTGCCCGTGCCGCAACGGGGATCATCGCCGGGCGAAACGGCGCCGGCTGATCAGCCCGCTCCCGGGAGTTGATCGTCTCGTGTGGGGCGTCAACGTCCCGAACGACACGCCTTCACGAAATCCCGAAAGAGATTGAGGAATTCGGGGGCTCGGTTCACCAATCGCTCGGGATGAAATTGCACCGCGCAGCAATATCGGGCCCCGGGTTTTTCCATCGCCTCGATAATCCCATCCGGAGCGCGGGCGACGACGTTAAAGCCGCGTGCGACACGATCGACGGCTTGATGATGACTGGTATTCACCCGGTCGAAACCGCCCATCGCTCTCTGGAGTCTCCCGCCGTTTGTCCATTCGATTCGATGGGCCAGCGCGTCGGGCTTCGGATTGCGATGTCCGTCGATGTGAGGAATCAGTGTGCCGCCGAATGCGACGTTCATCACCTGAATCCCGCGACAAATCCCAAAGACGGGTTGGTCGCGCTCGGCGATCTTGCGCAGCACGTAGATTTCCATCTCGTCACGGCCTTCGTCCGCGCCGCGAATCGTTTTGCGCAACGCCGCCGGCATTCGCGGCGCGTAAAACTTCGCGGCGACATCGCCGCCGCCCGTCAGCAACCAGCCGTCGCAGGTATCGATATAATGGTCAAGTATCCGCCGGTCGCGCGTGAGCGGAACGATGAGCGGCACGCCCCCGGCCAGTTCCATCGCCTGCGAATACGAGACGCCGCAAAACGAACCGCGCCCGTCGATGCGCGACGGCAACGTGATCGCTTCGGGAGTAATGGCGATGACGGGTTTCATATCAGGCAATCCGGAAAATGGCGTTGCAGCAGATAGGTGATGCTCAGGATCGCAAAGCACACCAGCAACAAGAACGAGGAATTCCAGGCGGCGGCGGCGTAATTCAAGCTCTGCACCTGATCGTAAATGGAAATCGACAGCGTGCGCGTCACGCCGGGGATGTTGCCGCCGACCATCAGCACGACGCCGAATTCACCGAGGGTATGCGCGAAACTCAGGACGAATCCCGCGAGGATGCCATGCCAGGCCATCGGGACGGCCACGTGCCAGAAGATTTGCAGGCGTGTCGCGCCGAATGTCTTGGCGATGTCGGCAAATGCCGGGTCCAACGAACGAAACGCCACCGTGAACGGCTGCACCGCGAACGGCAGGCTGTAGATCACGGAGGCGATCAGCAGTCCGCCGAATGAAAAGGGCAGCAGGTGGCCCGTCAGTGTTTCGTACCACTGTCCAAAGTGATGGCGTGGTCCAAACGCGACCAGCAGGTAGAAGCCGAGCACCGTCGGCGGCAGCACGAGCGGCAGCGCGACGACTGCCTCAACGAATACGCGGCCCCGCCAGTGTGTCGTCGCCAGCCAGTACGCAATGGGAAGACCGATCGCCAGCAAGGCGAGCGCGGCGCAGCCTGCCAGTCTGGCCGTCAGCCCGATTGCCACCCAATCCATCATTCGGGCAGTATAAACCCATAGCGTTGCAATGTCTCGCGTCCTTGTGGGCCGACCACCATGGCGCGGAATTGGCGTGCCAGATTTGGTTGTTTCGACGCCGAGAGAATCACGCCGCCCTGCTCCAGCCGGGGATAAGCATCCGGTGGCACTTCCCAGTAGCGGCCTTCGCCCTTCATTTTCGGCGACACAGCGAGAGACAGCGCGATCAGCCCGATATCCGCGGCCCCGCTCTCCACAAATTGCGCCGCCTGGGCAATGTTTTCGCCGAGCACGAGCTTGCTGGAAACCTTGTCATACACACCAAGCTTTTTCATCGCCGCGAGCGCGGCGCGGCCGTACGGCGCGTGCTCCGGATTGGCGATGGCGATCTTCCGCACCGACGGAGTCAGTAAAGACTCGATGCCCAGTTTCTCGACATCAATGGGCGAATCCTTCGGCACCCAGACGACGATGCGTCCCACGGCGTACGAAAACAGGCTGTCGGCCACGGCTTTCTTGTTCTCAATGAGTTTTCGGGGAAGGTCGATGTCTGCGGACAGGAACAGGTCGAACGGCGCGCCGTTGTCGATCTGCGTGAAGAGATTGCCGGACGATCCGTAGGAGACGTCCACCTTCACATCCGGATGCAACTTGTGAAATTCCTGGACAACGTCCTCCAGTGCGAATCTGAGGTCAGCGGCGGCACCGATCGTAATCTGCTGCCCTGTGTGGGGAGGGGCTGCGTGCAACGGAGTCGCCACCACGAGCCAGACGACGACGCACATCGGGAACCATGTGAACGCCTTTTTCGCAGTCATACCTTTCCTTTCGCGCGACCTAGTTCGTTGGAACGACGAGATCCACTCGATAGAACCGCTTGGACACTCCCACTACGCTTGAATCAGTGAAGGTCATGGTGCCGCCCGTACCGGTCACATTCGTCATCGTCGTCCAACCCACGTCCGCCATGTTGGTGTTGCACTGAACGAGGTAGGACAAATTGCTGTACGTGGTGAATGTGACAGTCGCATTCGACCTGGCGAGTCCAAACGCGGTGATCTGAGGAATTGGCACGGCGGTGATCACCAGAAATGGCCATTCCGAGGACTCGACGAAATTATGCGAGTGAAAGGTGAATCCCACCGGGCTATTGGTGGGTGCCGTCATGTAAAAACTGACCACGGCACTCGTTGACAGTTCGCTCACGAAACCGGATGGCAATGCCAGGTTGAGAGTCACCACGCCATCCGTGCCCCCGTTGACAAACGTGCCCACATATTCATCCAGATTGGAGTTTAGTACGGAGGGCTCGTCGTTCCAAACAATGCCGTCGGTCGTGGGGTTGTTTGGCGTCCCCGTTCCCTCCTGCCACGAATTGTCCGCGATCCACTGCACTTCAAACGGGCCCACGCCTTGATTGAAGATGGTGTTGTTGGGCATGCCCTGTTCGAACAGGACCATTGTTGCGCTCACGGCGACCCATTGCCCCGCGCCAAAGGCGATGTTGAGATTCGTGACAGCACCCGACATATCGAACCGGATGAACGTGTCCAGCAGGCCCTCCTGATTTCCCTGGACATTGGTGGCGATCGGACCGGAGACGGACAAAGCCCCCGCCCCGCCGTAATTGTTGGTTGGATCCAGTGATCGCACAAAGGCGTCCGCGATCGATGTGTTGGTGGAAATGATCTGCGCCGAGAGCGGTGGAACCAGCGCCAGCCACAGGCATATTATGAACCAACGCGTCGTCATGGATGGACTGCGGTTGAGTCAGCGTTTATTGGATAGAACAACGGAACACCATCCGGCTGCTTCGCGGCGTAATCTCTCAGAAACTGTTGCCCCTTTTCCGATGTGAGGTAATCGGCCAGAACTTGCGCTCCCGCCACATTGGCTTGCGGAAACCGCTTGGCATTCGCGATCATCACGACGAACGGCGGCGCATTTCGGGATCGCCCTCGACGAGGATTTGCATCGATCCTGATTCCATTTTGCCCTTCAACACGGGGATGCGGCCCACAATCACATAGGCGTGGTGTTTCTCGGCAAAGGTAACAACCTCCTGCCGAATCTTGCTTTCATCTTTCAAGACCCAATCGCCTTGCGGTTCGAAGCCGGCTTTGTGCCAGAGCCTGGCAGCGACCTGACGGGAGCCGGGATCATGGAAATCCACGTAGGGGGCGTGTGCCTCCGCAATTTTTTGCAACGCCGCCGCGCCGTCGGTCATGCCTTTGATGTGCGCCGGATCGTCGGGAGGGCCGACAATGACCAGTTCGTTGCGTGCCCACGGACGCATGCCCAGGGCGTAACCGTCGGCAACCAGGTCCGTGGACTCATCGCTGGAATGCATGGTTAGAAGGTCCGCCTCGCCCTTGTGGAAGGCCTCCACCAGCACCGGCTTCGGTCCCGCGGCGACCAATTGCACCTTGTATCCCGTGTTGGTCTCAAACTGTTTGGCCATTTCCTGCCACATCCCCGTCATCACCATGCCGCCGATCACGGCCACGCGAATGACCGGTTTCTGGGGGGGCGCTGATGGCGAGCAGCCACTGGACATGGAAACGATTGCCGCGACGCCAAGAGAGATCAGTCGTCGCTTCATGGCACGGGCGCTTGGTTGATGCCATCGGTCAGCGTTTGCCAGCGGATGTCGGGACGCTGCGGCTCGCCGACGCCGCACCCGATATATTCGCCGGAGAAAGACTGCACGCGACCGTCCACGAACACGACATTGGCCCACCCCGAGTGCCGGGCGATGACGGAATAGCCCAGTTGTGAGGGCACCGTGGATGCGTACTGCCCCGGGGCGTCCGCCATAAAGGCAAGCTGCCCGGGATTCGGAATTTCCCGGAGGTTGTGTTGCTGCGGCCGGATCCAGGGTGAGAGGTACATATTCATCGCGTAGGCCAGGAAATACGTGCCGCCGGGGTTCTTCGCACCGCCATCAATGAACAGCGACGACGTGTCGCCCGGCTGCGGCATTTGTCCCGTGGCAATGAGGTTGCTATACGCCTGCGAACCGAGGTATTTCGGCAAACAATTGAACCAGTCCTCAGGTCGATTGATGAGGGCCAGTGGCTGGACGCCCTGCCCGCGACGCGGGATGTATTCGTCGTAGTCATCCATGTACATCTCCAGTGCCAATCCCCACTGGCGGAGATTGCTGACACACCGGGCGCTCTGTCCGCGAACACGCGCCTGCCCGAGCGCACTGAGCAGCATCCCGGCGAGCATACCGATGATCGCGGTGACGACCAGGACCTCGACGAGCGTGAACGCGGCGTGTTCAATGGGTCGCGTCATGCGCGTGCTTCCGGCGACGACGGCCCATCGCGGTCAGTACGATGCACGACAGGCCCAACAAGGCCACGGTCACCGGTTCCGGGATCGCGACGGCCGTAATATCGAGGGCCGGCCACGCCGAAGACGAGGTGAAATGGCGCGAATTGAAGGTGAATCCCACCGTGCTACCGGGCGTCGCGGTCATGTAAAAACTGACCTGGTTGCCGGTCGAAATCTCGCTGATGAAGCCCGAAGGTAATCCGAGCGGCAGTTGTACCTGACCGCTCGTCGCCCCGTTATAGCTGAACGTGCCCAGCGACTCGTCCACATTGGAGTTCAGGATGGACGGCTCCTGTGCATACGTGATGCCGTTGGTTGCCGGGCTGTTGGGCGTGCCGGTGCCTTCCAGCCATGAATTATCCCCAATCCAGCGTACTTCGAACTGGCCGGCGCCAAGATTAAAGTCAGCATTGTTCGCGCTGGTCGCGGTGAGAGCGAGCGTCACGCTGCGAATCGTCCATTGCCCCATCCCGAACGAACTGTTGAAGCTGGTGACGGCGCTCGCGACATTGAACTGCAGGAACGAATCCAGCAATCCCTCCTGAAGGCCCGATGTTGGATTCGTGGCGATCGATCCCGAAACCGAAAGCGCGCCCGCGGCGCCGTAATTCTGTGTTGGCTGCAAGGACCGGACAAACGCATCCGCCACCGGCGTGTTCGTCACGGTAATCTGCGCCCACGCGCCGACCGCACCGGCCAGCCACAATCCCGGACCCCATAAAACAAGATTTTTCATTGTCACCATGTATCTGCCCGTAAACCCCTCCGTTCTCGTTATATTCTATTAAATATATCGAGCGACAAAGACAAGCAAAATTTTGAGGAAACCACCGGATGAAGCTGGTTACCGCAGGTGCCGCGACAGTTCTTTCTGCAATGAGCGGGTGGCCCGCAGGCTGTCGGTCTCGATACGCCGATAGAGTGCGACGGCTGCCTTGCCGGTCTCTGTCACCGTTGCGCGGCCACCGTCAGCGCCGCCGCGTTTTGTGACCACGACCGGCTTCTTGAAGCAATGGTTCATCATCTGTACCAGTGTCCACGCGCGCATGTACGACATGTCCATCGCCGCCGCGGCTTTGCGCAGGCTGCCGGTGTGCGCAATGTGCTCCAGCAACTCCACCTTACCCGGCCCGAGAGCGACATCGCATCCCCGGACGATGCGAATGCGCGGAAGGATTCTATACGATGACATATGGCAGTGATAGCAGTTCAGCGATCGACAATCAACACGCCCGCACCATGGATCTCGCTGTGTTTGAGCGCGTCGAGCGCGCGGTTGGCGTCGGCGAGCGGAAAGGTTTGGACTTCGGTGCGAAGGGGGATCTGCCCCGCCAATCGCATCAATTGTCGCGCGTCGTCACGTGTCGCGTTGGCGACCGACCGCACGATGCGCTCGTGATACAGCAGTTCATACTTCATCTCAGGGATTGGCGTCATGTAAATCCCCCCCAAAGCCAGCGCGCCGCCCTTGCGCAGGGCGCGCAACGCCTCGGGTACGAGGATACCAGCTGGCGCGAACATCACGGCTGCGTGTAATGCATTGCTCGGCAAATCCTCGGCGCGACCGACCCACGTCGCTCCCAATTCTTTCGCTAGCCGCTGATGGTCCACACCGCGCGTGGCGACATACACCTCACAACCCCAGCGTTGTGCGATCTGGATGGCAATGTGCGCCGACGCGCCGAACCCGTAGAGTCCGAGTGTCTGTTGGGGCCGCACGTTGCTCAGACGCAACGCGCGATAGCCGATGATCCCCGCGCACAGCAATGGCGCCGCGTGGGCATCGTCAAAATTGTCGGGAATTCCCACCGCGAACGCCGCCCGTGCGACCGCGTACTCGGCGTAGCCACCATTGACATGAAAACCGGTGAATTGGGCGTTGTTGCATAGGTTCTCGCGGTCACTTCGGCAAAATTCACACTCCCCGCAGGTGTGGTAAAGCCACGGCACCCCAACCCGGTCGCCAACACGAAACTCCGTCACATTGGCACCGACCCCTTCCACTACGCCCACGGTTTGGTGACCGGGCACGATCGGCAATTTACCGGAAATCTCGCCCTCGACGGTGTGCAAATCGGTGTGACAAACGCCGCAGGCATGAACGCGCAGGAGCAGTTCATCGTCGCCGGGCGACGAAATGGGAAGATCGGTCAATTCGAGCGGCGACTGCTCCACCGGACGAGGACGACGAAGAATCTGCGCCTTCATCTCCGGGCGTCTTTTTGAAAATCCTTCAGTAACTGGCGTCGTTGTTCCACGTCGCACCGCGCATGATGACGTTTATGCTGGCATCGTTGTTCCAGGTCGCGTGACGGACAATGATTCGGTCGCCAGACAACCTTGCGCCGTTGCTGTCCGCTGGATGCATGATGCGTCGGGCTGACGGATTCAGATTCAGGCTGGCGTCGTCGTCCCGCGCATAGCCGTACTGCACAATCTGATGAAGTTGCGGGAACTGTGCCTGAAGTTGCGACGCGGAGATTCTCTCGGCCAAAATCTTGCCATCCTTTGTCCGCACCGTGTACGAACCCGTGTCTCCGGCCTTCATTTCGATGGAGCGGTCGCGCGTTTCGATGAAGCCAAGCGTATCCGCGGGCGGGGCGTTGGTGGCAGTGGCCTTTGGTTGCGGCGTGGCGGGACTCTCGGCAAAGACGAATGACGCTCCCGCAAGTGTGGCCAGTGCTGCCAGCAGAATTGCTTTCATATCACTGCCTCCGATTGCGAGGCAACGTACCAGTTACCACATGCGAGCGCAAGTGCGATCTGCCCGGGTCATTTCCCGCGAACCAGCAGCACCGGCACGTCGGACTTGCGCAGGACGTGCGAGGTGGTCGAGCCAAGGATGAATTCGCGGATGCGCGTGTGACCGTAGGCGCCCATGACGATCAGGTCGGCGCCAACGGATTCTTTCAACTCGAGAATCTGTGTTTCGGGATCACCGTGGAGGGTCTCCACACCGGCGGTGACGCCGGCCTCGATCGCCTGCTGCCTGGCCTTGCGCAGTGCCTCGGAAGCGTCGTCCTCGGCGCCAAGAGCGGCGACCGTCGTGATGGTTACTTTCGCACCGAGGGCGGGGGCGAGGGCGATACCGGCGCGCAACGCCTTGCTCGATTCTTCGCTGCCGTCATAGGCAATGAGCACGCGTTGGATTTGGCGGAACTTGTCGGGCGTAACCAGGCAGGGTTTGGCGGAGGCGCGCACGACGCGTTCGACGCTGGAACCCAGCGCACCCCCCAGCCAGGCGGCGTGCTCTCCATGCTGGCCGAGCACGATCATGTCGGCCTTCCCCTCATTCTCCAGAATGATCTGCGCGAGGCTACCCGTGTCGTATGCGGTTTCACAGGCGACGCCGCCCTCACGACAGCGTGTCTCGACTGCGGCAAGAACGGTGGTCGCTTTCTCGCGCTGGATTTGCTGGAGCTGCGGCAACAAGGCGGAATAGGGCTGGGCGCCGATGGCCCCTGAAAAATCCGAGATCCACGGGCCTTCAAGAAGGCGAATGTCGGTGACGTACAACGCGCGCAAGCGGGCCTTGAGCTTCTTGGCAAACCAAATCGCATGGTCAGCAGCCGCGTCGGCTGCGGGCGAGCCGTCCGTGCACAACAGAATGTTCTGATACATGGTCGCTTCCTTTCGGGCCTGATGGCCGACCAGTTAACCATAACGCCCCTGCGGCTGGCGACACCAAACCGCGGCGTTGACAAGGCACTGATTTGCCTGTAATGCTCCTTGTTGCGGGCGCTTAGCTCAGTTGGCCAGAGCACCTCGTTTACACCGAGGGGGTCAAAGGTTCAAGTCCTTTAGCGCCCACCATAAAGCGGCCGATTCAACGTCCGAAACACGAAATTCGACGATGGTCATGTGCAGGTTTTCGTCTTCGAGGCGGAGAGTGGACGCAACGCGGGTGGGGGTGTAGCTCAACTGGTTCAGAGCGCTGCCCTGTCACGGCAGAGGTTGCGGGTTCGAGCCCCGTCACTCCCGCCACTTTGCAAGCAGAACTGCTTCTGGTTCTGCTTGATACAGCGGCAGTTCTGGGCGGCTGTCCAAATCTTCTCCCCCGTCTGCCCAGAGCCAATTCCAGCCGAAAATCGGCTGTCGGGTGAGTGTCAGGGTGATAGTTTTTGGCGGGGTCAGAGGGTCACGGGCGGGGGATTTGGCGGGGCGGACTGCGGCGGGCGATATGGTTTCTTGCAGTAGTATTTCAGATCGTCGTTTTTGAGTTTCATCGCAGCGTCATTCTCGCTGTCTGTAATCAGAATGCTATGTAGGAACACGTACGGCCCAACTTGTGCATGACTTTTTCAGGAAGTCCCGGTTTGGCGGAGAAGTTCGTCGTGCCACCCTGCGACAATCCGTGCCAAACTGAGCCATTTTCTTGTGGGCCTATTTGTGGACATGAACGGAAAACCGCTCAAATTCCTCGATGAAATCGCAAGATGGTTCGGGTTCGTACTGCGCCCGCAATACAGTTCGGGCCCGATAGGGCGACGACATCTCTATTTCTTCGAATTAATATCGCCGGACTTCTTGATGGCACGCAACAGGCGCCAACCGAGATAAGCCGCCATCAGATAACCGGCACCGCCAAATACCGACACACCAGCAACCGTAGGCGGTGCTTTCATGCTCCAGAGGAGAGCGGAACTCACAAACAAAGCGGCGGTCATCACGCCGAGCACCAAGCGGTTGATCACCGGGTCGATATGACGGACCTCCAAGTGGATGGAGAAGGTGCCCTCGCGCATGCGCTTGAGAGCGTCGCCCAGGTCGCGAGGCAAAGACTGCGCCAGCCTTTCCCAGTCATGGAAAGCGTGCTGGACCCGTCCAAGAAAGCCTCGGACCGAAAGGCGCTTGCGGACCATCGTGGCGTAAAACGGCTGGATCACTTCGGCAAGGCTGAATTCCGGACTCAACCGCTGGGCGGTCCCCTCCAACTCGACCAGCGTGCGCAACAGCAGCGAGAGGGGTGGAGGCAGGGTGATGTTGTAGCGCCGGATGATTTCAAACAAGCTGTTCAACGCGCCGCCCAGGTCCATTTCCTGGATCGACTGGCCCACGTAATCGGACACAAAATCGGTGAGGTCGGCACGCAATTGGTCACGGGGCGTGCCAGTCGGCGCGGAGCCGAGGCGAAGGATAATTTCCCCCAGGTCCACCGCGTTGCGGTTCACGATGGCCATGAGCATTTCATCAAGGCCTTCCCCCAATTCTTCATCGAGGCGGCCCGTCATCCCGCAGTCGAGCACCCCGACCACGCCGCCGGTCAGCAGCATCAGGTTTCCGGGATGGGGGTCGGCATGGTAGAACGCATCGCGGAAGATCATCTGGAGATACATATTAGCACCGCGGCGCGCGAATTCATCGAGATCAACCCCCGAGGCGACAAGCGCCTTGGAATCGGTGCCGAGGATGCCCTCCAGCTGTTCCATCGTCAGGACCCGGCGCGTCGAGAACTCCGCGTAGGCGCGGGGGAAGTGGACGGTGTCGTCTTGGGCGAAATGTTCCGCGAACTCCCCAAGATTGCGGCGTTCGACGGTGAAATCCAACTCGCGCAGGAGAGTGCGGCGGAACTGTCGGACGACTGCGACGGGCTGGTAGGGACGAATCTGGGAAGCATGCTTTTCCGCCAACTCGGCCAGCCCGGCGAGGATATCGAGGTCGGGCATGATCTTGTCCGCAATGCCGGCGTGCTGGACTTTGATGACGACGTGCTCACCCGAGTGCAACTGGGCCAGATGGACCTGGGCGATGGAAGCCGAGGCCAATGGCGCATGTTTGAAATGCACAAACAGGTTACTCAGCGGTTTGCCAAACTCGGCTTCAATGGTGGCCCGAACCGTATCGGGCGAATCGGCCGGGGTGGCGGTTTGCAGTTGGGCCAGTTCCTGGGCCATCTCAGGGCCGACGAGGTCGGGCCGGGTGCTGAGCATTTGGCCGAGCTTGATGAACGTGGTGCCGAGTTCGGTGAATGCCAGGCGCACGCGTTCCTCGACTTTGAGGTCGGGGATGGACTGGCCGTCAATGCTCTTGATTCGATCCTGAACCCACGAGTAATTCAGGCCCTTGACCCAGTCGGACAGGCCGTACTTTGCCAGCACGCCGATGATTTCGCCTGCCCGGTGCGCGTTGCGCTCCACTCGTGCTACCGCGTGAATTCTCATTCGTGATCGAATTCTAACCTATATTTTCGCGTCCGGCGAGGAGTCATGCGGATGAAGCTAGAGGTGAATCCTGCAAACGAGTCCTCGCTGCGCCGTCAGACCATCGGAATAATTCAGGTAATACAATTTTTCCACAAGCAGAAATTTCAGAGATACGGGGAAAACAAGCGCACCGCCGCGTCGCGCAACCGGATGGTCAAAGGACGCGCGTCCATTTCGGCGAGTGTGACTTCGCGAGCGGTGGAGATTTTTTTCGCAATGACCATTTCCATCTTCTGCGCGAACTGGCGTCCGTAGCCCTCGACGTTCATTTCAAAATTCAGCCGCAGGCTGCGCGCATCCCAGTTTGCCGACCCGAGCAACACCCAGTGGCTGTCCACAATCATCAGCTTGGAATGGTCGAACGGCGGCGGTGTGAGCCAGATGCGGCAGCCTCGTTCCAGCACCTGCCACCACATCGCGCGCGACGCCCAGTGCACGAACGGCAAGTTGTTTTTTCCGGGCAGGACGATGTCCACGCGCACGCCGCGCAGGGCGGCGAGGTTCAGCGCGGAAATCAGCGTGCCGTCCGGCAGGAAATATGGGGTGAGAATTTGCACGGACGTCTGCGCCTCGGCCAGCGCCGCGAGCAGCGTCAATTGTAAGCTTTCAAAATCGCCGTCGGGCCCGTCCGTGATGACGCGGGCGACAGCCTCTCCGGCCTCGGACAATTTCGGGAACCAGATTTCGCCGTCGAGGACTTCTCGGGTGGTGAACGCCCAGTCGTTCGCAAACGCCGCCTGCAATTCTGCGACGACCGGGCCGGTGACGCGGAAATGCAAATCCTGGACCGGGCGGCGCGGCGTTTCTGAAATCATGTTGCCGTGACGGATGTTCATGCCACCGGTGAACGCGATCTGTCCATCCACGATGAGCGACTTGCGGTGGTTACGCAGATTGATGGTTGCCACGCGCCACGGCGTAAACAGCGACGCGGGCAGAAACCGCGCGCAGGGAATTTTCGCCTGCCGCAATCGGCCTGTGATCGGCGGCCACGAGTAGCGTGCTCCAGCGTCGTCGATCAGCACGCGCACCGGCACGCCACGCCGCACGGCGCGTTCGAGCGCGGCGACGAATTGTCCTCCGCTGGCGTCGTTGTCGAAAATGTACGTACAAAGCGAGACAGATTCTTTCGCCGATTCAATCGCGGTAAGCATGGCGGGAAACGCCTCGTCGCCATTCACGAGCGGCTCGATGGCATTGCCGGCGACCAGCGGCTGTGCGTCTAGGCGGCTGACGATGCGGGCAAGATGCTGGAGATGCTCCGCGCCCGCGTGTTCCGGTTCGCCGAGGTTGTCGGGCACGGGACGGCGGAAAGCGCCGTGGACGCCGAGCGACACAGCACGGCGACGGATTCGATTGACGCCGAGCACAAGGTAGAGCACCGGGCCGAGTAGTGGCAACAGCCAGATACACCCGATCCATAGCGTGGCGGCGCGTGTATCGCGCTTGTTCAGCAGGACATGAACCGAAGCGAGCAGGCACGCGAGCAGGTCGAAGCCCGTCGCGAAGAACGGCCAGAAACGGTCGATGGATTCCAGCGAGTGCATTGCGCGGAAGTTTCGCTGGAAAAATCGCCGCACGCAAGCGCGGGAAACCGCCGAGAAGTTTTAGGGATGGGAAACGGGTGGCGAGATGTTATAGTTGGCGCAGCAAGAACAGGAGGCGATCATGGTGAGGCGAACCATATGGGCGTTGTCGATCCTGCCGTTCCTAACTGGCGCGTGCTCGAGCATTCGCGTGACCACGGATTATGACCGCAAGGCCGACTATGCCGCGTTAAAAACGTACAACTGGGCTGAGCCCGATAAGAACCAGCGGACAGATCCTCGAATCGACTGGCAATTTGTTGACGCACCGGTGCGTCGCGCCGCAAACCAGGAACTGGTGGCGAAAGGGTACACCCTTGCGGGGACCGGGCAGCCAGATTTCACACTGGTGTATTACGTCGTGTTGGAAAACCGAGTGGAGCCTGTCGAGTCCGTTTTACCGGCACGGTATCCCATGTACGGGTACCAGTACACGGTCAGCGGGAACATCTCCTGGGTGTTGGCATCTCCCGGACAGACGCGCCAGTACACGCAAGGCAGCCTGATGCTGGACATCGTGGATGCGCGAACCAACCAGGCTTTGTGGCGCGGCACAGCAACCGCACGGCTCATTGGGAAGCGAACACCGGAAGAACGCGAGCACGGATCAATGAAGCCGTCAAAGAATTGCTACAGAAGTTTCCACCTTCGCGCTAAGTCATGCGGTGGATTTGGCTCGTCATAGTGCGGCGATATTCACTACCACGGCGACAGAGCCGGCGGGAAACCTCTTGAGTCTCACGACGGCTAGTGGCAAACGGATTTCACTTGTTTCTGTGAGACCTTCTTTGGAGGAGCGATGCCGACGCAAATCAGAATCATTCAGGCCAAGGAGTTCCTCAAGGTCACGACGCGTGGAACTCTGGATGTGGGAGAAAGCAAGCAGGTTCTCGTGCAACTCGCGGCGATCCGTCCCTCTTCCAGTTCAGTTTCGGCTCGACTGGCTTCCTCGAAATCGCCATCAACACCGGCCACGCCGCCAAGCAGTTCAACCAAAAAGTCAGCACCCCCATCGAAGTCCGGTAACGGTCAGCCGCTACGTTTCAGCGCGAGCAACGCCGGGTGACAACCGGGAGTTTACTCTCCCGGCTTCTTCAGTCCCCACTTGCTCATGCGAGACAACAAGGTGGTGGGCTTCACGCCGAGTAGTTCGGCTGCGCCCTCTGGGCCTTTGATTTTCCAGTTGGCCTTTTGGAGCACCAGCAAAAGATTGTCGCGCTCGCGGCGTTGCAGTTCGGCTTCGGTGAGAAATTCTGGATCGGGAGCGTCACTGGCCCGGGCCACTGATGGAGCTGGTAGGGGCTGGTTGGCGATCGGCAACTCAAAATCCAGTGCCCCGCCACGAGCCAGAATGACGGCGCGCTCAATCACGTTGCGCAATTCGCGAACGTTTCCTGGCCAATCGTAACTCTGGAGTTTCGCGACCGCTGCCCGGGTCAGGCGCGGTTTGGCGCATTTCAGGTCGCGGGTAGAGAGTTCAACGAAATGCTTCGCCAGCGATGGGATGTCGTCCAGTCGTTCCCGAAGTGGCGGGACCTGGATGGGGAAAACGTTAAGCCGATAAAAAAGATCTTCGCGGAAACGGCCGCCAGCGACCGCTTGCTTCAGATCACGATTGGTGGCCGCGATGATGCGCACGTCGGCCCGGCGTGTGCGGTCGTCACCCACGCGTTCGTAGCGTTTCTCTTGAAGAACGCGCAGGAGCTTATTCTGAATGTCCAACGGGATCTCTCCAACTTCATCCAGGAAGATTGTCCCCCCTTCGGCGGCTTCAAAACGGCCCGCCCGGTCTTTCACGGCCCCAGTAAACGAGCCTCGGACGTGGCCGAAAAACTCGCTCTCGAAAAGTTCGCGCGGAATGGACGCGCAATTGACTCGAACCAACGGCCCGTCTTTGCGCCGGCTACGGCGGTGAATCTCGTGGGCGACCAGTTCCTTGCCGGTGCCGGTCTCGCCCAGAATGAGCACCGAAGCCTCGGTGGGCGCGACCAAATCAATCTGGCTGACAATGTGCCGAAGCGCGGCGCTCTGGCCAACGAGATCGCCGAACGCTTTGGCTTCGATGACGGCTTCCTGCAAATACGAGTTCTGAAGTTCCAGTTGCGCTTTGAGGTGTTGTATTTCCTGAAAGGCTCGCGCGTTGGCAATCGCCGCGCCAAAATGGTCGGCGAAAATGCGCCCCCACGGGCCGAGTTCCTCCTGCAAGTCACCGCGGGTGAAGGCAACGGCTGCACCCAGAGGTTCTCCTTTGAACCGAATCGGCACGATGCGGTATCCGCGGATGCCTTCCTCGCGTAGCCACTCCAGCCCCGGTCGAGATGCTGGTTGCTCGTCCGAAACCAAAAAGCCTTTCCCCTGACCGGCAACGACGGTTTCGCCGATTGGGCCGACGCCCAGCGGCACACGAGAATCGAGATCTTCGAAGAGGCGTTGTCTCTGGCCGGAAGCCGAGATCGATTTCCCTTTTGCCGCTACCAAGTGCAGACAGCGGGATTGGTCAGGACAAGCAGGCCTCTGTGGGCACGTTGTGCACAGGTCACCTTTGTCAATCAGCCAGACTTGGATACATGCAGTGCGTGGGTTTCCCACGGCGTCTTCGACGAATCTCTGGAACAAATCCTCCAGTGACCGAGCTTGGGCGACATTCAGCAGCATTTCTACCGCGCGGTTTGTATCGAAGCGACTGTCGCTGGCGGATTCCATGCCCGCAAACCTGACAGACTCAGCAGAAAACGTCCATCTCAATTCGGACGATTTTTCAGAACGTCCGATTTATCGAACTGGATGCTCGGTGGGCATGACTTTGGTAAGCCACTGTATCCAAATAACTTCCAAATTATGCCGTACGCTGGCACGACCGCTGCCCATAGGAGTGGCGCAAGTCAATGACAGACGAGAATATGAACACAAGCGAAAACAACTCAAAGCCCATTCAGGTTGGCATTGCGAATTTCGATTCGGAAGTGCTCAACTCCAAGCAGCCGGTCTTGGTCGCGTTCCTGACCTCTTGGAGCCAACCTTGCGCAATCCTTTCGCCGGTACTGGACAAAATCGCGTCCGAGTGTTCCGGCGTCCTGAAGGTCGCGCGAGTGGACGCGGACACAAGTCTCGATCTCAGTTTGTGGTACGACGTGCAATCAATTCCGACCCTTCTCTATTTCGTTTCCGGCGCTGTCCGCGCGAAGATTGTCGGCACGGCCACCAAAGAAGCGATTCTCTCCAAATTGGAGTCAACCCGAAAGGCATCATGAAGCGCCGAACCCAAAAGCTACCGGACAAGCCGGAGTCACAGTCGCCCACGCCGGAACAAATCCAGCAGCGCGCCTACGAGATCTTCTTGGCGCGCGGCGGCACACCCGGCCATGAAATCGATGACTGGCTTCTGGCCGAACTCGAATTCAAAAGCCGCGAATATCAGAACGGATAGGCAAAAACACAGTGCGCATTAGACCAACGGTCTGGCACGCACCAACAAAAAGGAGAGCAGCCATGGATAACAAGATGATCGTCGTAATATTCGATAACGAGAAGCAGGCCTATGAGGGCTCCAAGGCCCTCAAGGATTTGCATGCTGAGGGCAGCATCACGCTCTACGCGAGCGCCGTGATTGCGAAGGACGCCGGCGGGAAAGTAACCGTCAAACAGGAGGCTGACGAGGGCCCGCTCGGGACGGGTGTCGGCTTGGTCACCGGGAGTTTGATTGGCCTGCTCGGTGGGCCCGTGGGTGTCGCAATCGGTGCCACTGCCGGGACGTTCGGGGGTGTGCTATACGACTTGGCGAATGTCGGCGTCGGCGGGGATTTTCTGGACGAGGTCGGGCACCACTTGCAACCGGGCAAGGTGGCGGTGGTCGCCGAAGTCTATGAGGAGTGGGTGATGCCGGTCGATACCCGCATGGAGGCCGCGGGCGGCGTGGTCTTCCGCCGGGCGCGCGCGGAAGTGCTGGACTCCCAGATCGAGAGAGACGCCGCAGCACTTAAGGCAGAGCTTGCCAATCTGAAAGCCGAGCACGCCCGAGCGGACAAGCAGGCAAAGGCGAAGCTTCAAGCGAAGATCAACTCGGCCAGGGCTAGGCTGGAAGCCACACGGGTCCGGGCCGAGGCGGCGGCGGAGGCGACGAAGCGGGAGATGGAAGCAAAGATCAAGTCCCTGAAAGAGCAGGTGGCGAAAGCGCAGGGTGACACGAAGGCCAAGCTGGAGGCGCGTGTCGCCGAGGTCCGGTCCGAGTACAAGCGGCGCAGCGGCAAGCTGCACCAAGCTTGGGAACTCACCAAGGAAGCGCTGGCATTGTGAAGCTCTGCAATTGGATTGCGGTTACCAAACATGAACGAAAGGAGACATTGCAATGAGTCAGATTAATGTTCTGTTGGTTGGAATTCCGCCGGAGATGATTCAAAACTGGGGGTGGTTCCTGGCACTCGGCATCGGATTGGTGCTGTTGGGGATCGCCGCCGTTACTCGGTCCGTGAAAGCCACGGTAGTTTCGATGTCGTTCTTCGGATGGTTGCTGTTGATGGCGTCCGGTATCGAGACTCTGCAGGCTTTCCTCGTCGGTCACTGGGCAGGCTTCTTCCAGCACTTGCTGGCGGCGATTCTCTTCGGCGTAACCGGCGCACTGCTTGTGAGGAGGCCGGTGATCAGCGCCGAGGTTGTGACCCTTTTCATGGCCCTGTTCTTCCTGATGTCCGGGCTGTTTGAACTGGTCAGCTCGCTGGTGATTCACCTGCCGGGCTGGGGTTGGCACGCGGTGAACGGAATCATCACCTGTGTGTGGGGTTCTGCTGGCGCAATGGCCGGTTCAGGCCTGTGGACGATCGGCCTTTTCGTCGGAATCGATCTGGTGTTTTACGGCTGGGCCTGGGTCGCGCTGGCGCTTGACCTGCACAAGATGTGAGAGGCCGGGAAGCTGGTCGTTTCAGTTTTCCACGTAGGAATGAAACAAACAACGTAGGTCCTCGACGGACCTGAGGAGGTAATAATGAGTGCTACAATAGCTTCAAACCCTGCTGCAATCGTGAAGAAAACGGTGGGATGGTCGGTCATGCTGAGTGTGCTCATGATCGTGGCCGGTATTCTGGCGATCATCGTGCCGCCAGCCTCCGGTGTCGCTGTAACAATATTGGTTGGTTGGCTAATGGTATTTAGCGGTGCCGCCCATCTGGTGTACGGCTGGGACACACGCAGTAGCGGCGGACTCTTGTGGGGAATGCTTCTGGGTATCCTCTACATCGTCACAGGCGGCTACGTATTGCTGAATCCCGTGGCGGGTCTCGCGTCCTTGACGCTCGTGCTGGCTGCGTACCTGTTGGCGGAATCGATCCTGGAGTTCATTCTGTCATACCGTCTCCGCCCGTTGCCCGGTTCAGGGTGGCTATTGGTGGATGGGATTGTCACCCTCATTCTCGCAATCATGATATGGCGGACATGGCCATCGAGTAGTCTATGGGCAATCGGCACGCTGGTGGGCATCAGTATGCTCTTCAGCGGGTTTGCCCGATTGACGATTTCCCTGGCCACGCGCCGCGTGGCAAACGCCTGGTGGCGAGACCCCCATCAATCGGAGCAAGATCGCTGAACGCATCGTAGAAACCACAAACGGAACAACAGCCGTGGCACCAACATCGAAAACAGGCCGATCCACAGAGACCATACTGGTTATCGACGACGATCCGGCAATGCTTGATTTCCTGACGCAGCGCCTGGTTCCCGAAGGATTCGCTGTCTCCACAAGTGTGTCCAGTCAGGATGGTATCAACCAAGCCTTCATCCACCGGCCCGATTTGATCCTGCTCGATCTTCGCATGCCGGTTCAGGATGGCGTTACCGTTTGCAAGGTGCTTCGCGCCAACCCAAAAACGCAGCACATCCCCATCATTGTGATTACGGGGGTTCTCTTGCCTTCACAGCTTGAGGAGGCGAGGACCTCTGGTGTCGATGACTTTGCGTTCAAGCCCATCGATCTGACCGACTTGCTCATCCGGATCCGGGGCATGCTCGAGTGTCGAACAATTGAGGATCCCGTGGAGCGCTTCACGCGTTACTACGAGATCATCCGCGAGGCCGCCAGCAAGTCTTCTCGTCTCCATCCGCCCGACAGCAAGGAATCAAATGGTCTGCAATAGCTCGGTCAGCGAAACCTATGGGGAGCAGGAAGGCACGGCGTACAACGGGCATTTCGGCTGCACCTGCTACCACCCGCTGTTCTGTTTCAATCAGTTTGGTGATGTGGAGCGTACCCTGTTGCGTGAAGGCAACGTCCATAGCGCCAACGATTGGCGGGCCGTGTTGGAGCCGGTGTGGGAAATGTCGGCTGAGAAATTGCTGCCGCTGCTCCAACACTTCCCATCTGACGAAATGGAGTTTTATCCCGTCTCTCGCGAGGTCAATTCGCCCGCCGTTGACGGGCCGAGCAACATTGAGCCGATGAGACGCACCGAAGAGGATGATGTAACGGGGTCGTGCTTACTGTCTAAAGGAGAGTCCACATGTTCAAATTAAGCGACGAGAGTCTGAACGTAATCTTCCGTGAGGCACGAACACACAGTGTCTGGCTGGACAAGCCTGTTGACGACGCGCTGCTTGCACAGGTCTACGACCTCGCCAAGCTGGGGCCCACGTCTGCCAACATGTGCCCAATGCGGGTGGTATTCGTCAAGTCGAAGGCCGCAAAGGACCGGCTAAAGCCTGCCCTGTCCACAGGCAACGTGGACAAGACGATGAGCGCACCGGTCACGGCGATCATCGGCATGGACGTCCATTTCTATGAGCAACTGCCCAAGCTGTTCCCGCATGTGGACGCCAGGGCCTGGTTCAAGGATTTGCCGGAGAACGTGCTGGAGTACATGGCGCTGCGGAATGGGTCGCTGCAGGCCGGCTACTTCATACTGGCGGCCCGCTCGCTCGGTCTGGATTGCGGGCCGATGTCCGGTTTCGATAACGCGAAGGTGAACGCGATGTTCTTTGGGGGGACGACGGTCAAATCAAACTTCCTGTGCAACCTCGGTCACGGCGATGCGGCCAAGCTCCATCCGCGCAGCCCGCGTCTCAGCTTTGAAGAGGCGTGTCAGATTGTGTAATGCGTACTTGGTGGGACATCCCACCAGTGAAAGGCGGGAAAATCGGAATGGAATTGACATATCATCTGCGGTGCGACAGAGGAGGGATGTGAACAGGACCCTCCCCGGTGGTGCAGAAGGCGAGGATCCGCTGACTCATCGCCGCTTGCCATACCGGTCCAAGGTCTTACGAATTGTTCTCGTTGCGCTTTGGTGTGCGTTGGGTGGGGCTTGCTCCGAAGGTCTGAAAACCTTCGGAGCTGGCGCAATGGCTCAAACCCAGCCGCCGGTCAAGGCGTCGTTGCCATCCAGCCCAACGCTCACACCAGATGATCGGATTATGGTGTTCGCGCCACACCCGGATGACGAAACGCTCGGCTGCGGTGGCATCATCCAGCAGGCGGTCGCCATGAAGCTGCCGGTGCGGATCGTCTGGCTCACCTATGGCGATAACAACGAATGGGCGTTCTTCCTGTATCGCAAACGGCCCGTGTTGATACCAGAAGAGGTTCGGCGGATGGGCGAGGTGCGACATCATGAGGCCTTGGCCGCCGCCAAAATCCTCGGGGTGGATACGAATCAACTGGTGTTTTTGGGCTATCCGGATTTCGGCACGCTGACCATCTGGTACCGGCACTGGGCAAACCAACCGCCGTTCGAGAGCATGCTGACCAAGGTCACCAACGTGCCGTATGAGGACGCGTTTCGTCCTGGTGCGCCGTACAAGGGGGAGGAGATCGTGCGCGATTTGGAAGCGAATCTGCACGAATTCAAACCGACAAAAGTGTTTGTTTCGCATCCCTCAGACCACAATGTTGACCACCAGGCATTGTACCTGTTCACGCGCGTGGCGCTGTGGAACCTCGCATCTGAGATGCGGCCGGAAGTTTATCCCTATCTCGTCCATTTCGCGCACTGGCCGGTGACGGAAGGCCTGCACCCGACGCTGCCCATCCTGCCTCCCGCGCGATTGGACACCTTGGTCAATTGGGGCGTCGAGCCGTTGTCGCCACCGCAAGTTCAGGTCAAGGAAGCCGCGTTACGGGCGCATCGTAGTCAGGTGGATTCGAGCGAGAACTACTTGTTGTCCTTTGTACGGTCAAATGAATTGTTTGGGGATTTCCCGCCGGTGGTCGTTCCCGCCGTTCAAACGGAGAACCAGTTTCTCGCAGGCAGCCACCAACGGTCCCCACAACTTCTGGAACAATTGACCGAGGAGGAGCAAGCCAAGTTCGTGGGAATCGAGCAGGTGCACACTTGGCGGGAAGCGGACGACTTGGTAATGACCGTGCGTTTGTCGAAACCCTTGGCAGGTCCTGTATCGGCTTCCATCTTTGCTTTTGGCTATCGCGACAGCCGGCCATTTGAGCAGATGCCCAAACTACGAATCAACATCGGCAAGCTGAGGTATGAAGTCCTGGATCAGGTGCACAAGTTACCGGAAGATACCGTGGAATTCCGGCGTCACGACCGGGAGTTGACCCTGCGCATTCCGATGAAGGCGATGGGTAATCCACAACGCGTGCTCGCCTGCGTTCACACCTATTTGGGCGAGGACCCGCTGGATTGGGCCGAGTGGCGAATCCTCGAGATCGGAATGCCAAATTAAATGCAGCCCCAACCGGATCAATGCGTTACGCTTGATGTCACGATGAAGAAACAACGTTCGTGGGTTTCGGTGGGAGAGGCACGGATAGCGCCGTCCTTCTGCCGACCTTCGCTAATACACTGGCGCGGCCAAAAACAGGAGGACCGGTTTTCCGAAGGGATTCGACAAATATGCCGATAAGCTCCGACAGGGTACAACCATCTGAAAATCGGGCCATTGTCGCAACCGATCTGACAAAATGGTTTGGCGAAGGCGATGCGAAGATGACTGCCGTGAATCGTGTCGGGCTGATCGCTCACTTTGGCGAGATGCTGTTCATCGTCGGCCCCTCCGGCAGCGGCAAGACCACGCTGCTCAGCATGATCTCCGGTATCCTGCGTCCCAACGCCGGCAAGGTGACCGTCAAAGGGGCCGATATCTGGACTCTGGACAATGACCAGTTGGCTGATTTCCGTCTGAACACAATTGGTTTCGTCTTTCAAGACTACCATCTATTCCCGCGGCTGACCACTGCCGAGAATGTCGCGATCCCGTTGATCCTGAAGAAGCGCGACTGGGACGAATCCATCACCGAGGCAAACAAACAGCTTGAGATCGTCGGTCTGAAAGACCGGGGTGAGATGCTGCCCGTGAAGCTCTCCGGCGGCGAGCAACAGCGCGTGGCCATCGCGCGCGCCATCGTCAGCAGTCCCGAGATCCTGATTCTCGACGAGCCGACCGCCTCCCTGGATGGGGACACCGGGAGGATGATCATCGCCTTCGTAAAAGAGAAGATTCTCAATGAAAGCCGCTGCATTCTGATCGTCACCCATGATGCGCGCATCAACGAGTATGCGGACCGGATCCTCCATATGGAAGATGGACACCTCTCCACGTCGGACAAGGGGACCGAATGAAGACAGACGAGCCAAAGCCCGAAGCCAAACTAACCCAGTCCAAGCGTGACGTCAGAAACAAGATCATCTTTGCCCTCTCGATAATCGGCATCCTGGCCGGACTGGTCGCCGCGCACATCTTTGGAATTAGGAGGAAGGCCCAGCCTCCCGTGTTTACGCCGGTCAGCAGTCCTTACGAGTCGGCCATCTATGCCAATGGCATTATCGAGAGCGACCAGTCGAGCGGTGAAAACATCAATATCTTTCCGGAAGTCTCCGGCCCGATCACCGAGGTGCTGGTGCGCGAGGGCCAAGAGGTATCGGCCGGCACGCTGTTGTTCACCATCGAAGATTCCGTGCAGAGAGCCGCCGTGGAGTTGGCCGAATCCAACCTGAAAGCGGCCCGCGACCAGTACGACAAGCGCCGCGCCTCTTACGACATCGATCCGGAATCGATCAGCAAGGACGTGCTGGATACGGCGAAAGACGCGGTCACTCAAGCGGCAGCCGCGCTGACGGCCGCGAACGCGCTGCTGCAATATTACTCGGTCAAAGCGCCGGTTGACGGAGTCGTACTGGCCGTCAACACAACGGCTGGCAGCTATGTGTCGTCACAGGGCGCCTATAATACCTACACGGAGTTATTCGACCCGCTCGTGGTGATGGGAGCACCTCAAAAATACATGGCCGTGCGCTGCTATGTTGACGAGATTCTGGTCTCACGGCTGCCATCGCCTGCGCATATCCGCGCGCAAATGCAGATCACCGGGACCGACATCAAGGTGCCGCTGCAGTTCGTCCGGGTGCAGCCGTATGTTTCGCCCAAGATCGAGCTATCGAATGAGCGCCAGGAGCAGGTAGACCTGCGGGTGCTGCCGGTGATTTTTCGGTTCGAGAAAAAGGACGCCCCGGTTTATCCGGGCCAGATGGTGGATGTCTACATCGGGCGGCAATAGCGCGACGCCCGACCCGACACAAGTCAGAGTGAATGCGATGAACAATGTTCGATCATCAGTCCAGCAAGGCGGAGGCCTGGCTGTGATCCTGACCCGGCGGGGAACGAGCAATACCGGCGGGCAAAGCGAGTCGCCATGAAGTACAATGGCATCCTGCGGATCGGATTCAAGCTGCTGGTGAGTGATAAAACCAAATTCTCCGCGCTGTTGATCGGGATCACCTTCGCCGTGTTCCTGATGTTGGAAATGACCGCGATGTTCGCCGGCATCCTCAACCGTGCCTGTTCGACGGTCACCAATGTCGGCGCCGCGATGTGGATCATGGACCCGGTGGTCAATACTCCCACCAGTGCGATCCCTCTGCCCGATTACGTGCTGGACGCCGCACGCAGCATGGACGGGGTCAGCTTCGCGGTGCCGCTGTTTGTCGGTGGCACGCTGGTCAAGCTCCATAGCGGCACCTATCAATCGGTCAATGTCGTCGGTCTGGACGACCACAGCCTGTTTGGCCGTCCCGAACTCGAACAGGGCAATATTCAGGACATTTATGCCGACAACACGTTTCTCGTGGTCGACGATGCGGAATTCTCGAAGCTGGAGAACCCGAAGATCGGCACCTCGTTTGAACTCAATGACCATCGCGGTACGGTGGTGGGCATCGCCCGCGTCGCCGTGAA
This sequence comes from uncultured Verrucomicrobiae bacterium, assembly GCA_963766065.1. Classification (GTDB taxonomy): domain Bacteria; phylum Verrucomicrobiota; class Verrucomicrobiia; order Palsa-1439; family Palsa-1439; genus Palsa-1439. The sequence goes on along the minus strand of CAVYAC010000050.1, from coordinate 96,407 downwards.
CGGACTGAATGGCGTACCGACGCTGTATACAACCTACAACCGCGCGATCGAATACATCCCGTCGATGCGGTTCACGATGTCCTATGTGCTGGTGCAACCGAAGAGCGAGGCGGCCGTGGCCGGTATCAAACGGCAGGTCGCCAGGCTCGGCTACGTGGCCCTGACCAGGGATGAATTCAACAAGCGCATCTCCGACTACTACGTCTATCAGACCGGTGTTGGTACCAACATCCTGTTGATGACCGTGATCAGCTTTGTTATTGGACTGTCGATCTCGGGCCAGACCTTTTACACGTTCATCCTCGAGAACCTGGAGAAATTTGGCGCGCTGAAGGCCATCGGCGCCAAGGGGCGCGAGTTGGTCCACATGATCCTGTTCATGGCGACCTTTACGGCGCTGACCGGCTATGGCCTGGGTGTCGGTCTGGTGACGCTGATGATCTCGCTCGCGCGAGCCCGTCTGCCCAGCTACGCGGCGATGATCACATTCGGAAACCTGGGACTGGCCTTCACCATGGTCGTACTGATCGCCGGGATATCAAGCTATGTCGGGGTACGCAAGGTCCTCAAGATCGAGCCCTTCGACATCTTCCGGGGGTAGCGGTGCTGGCACGATGTTCAAGTTACGCTTTACGAGGCAAGACGGCCATACAATGAGCCGGTTAATGAAAACCAGAATCTCACTGGCCAACACGGAAACCAGCATGACGGTCGTTGCACTAGCATGCCTGGTTCTGTTCGGCGGATGCAGTTTTGCGCCGAAGTATGCCACGCCGGCAGTCCAAACGCCCGCAGCCTTCCAGGAACCGGCTCCGGAGCAATTCCAAGAAGCTGAAGGCTGGAAAACAGCGGAGCCAAAGGACGACACGATTCGTGGCAAGTGGTGGGAAATGTTCCATGAGCCCGAGTTGAACGCGCTCGAAAACCAGGTGGTTGTTTCCAACCAGACCGTCGCTGCGGCGCTCGCCAATTTCCTCGCGGCGCGAGCCGTGGTAAAACAAAACCGGTCGCAGTATTTCCCCACAGTGACCGCCAGTCCTGCTGTCACGAGATCACAACTGCAATTCGTAGCGCCTTCATCCAGTTCGTCGCCGACCCCTTTCAGGGTCACCGAATACGCGCTGCCGTTTGACGCTTCCTGGGAATTGGATTTCTGGGGCCGCATTCGCAACACGGTGCAGGCCAGCTCGTTGGAAGCGCAAGCCACGCTTGCCGATCTCGAAAACGTGCGGCTGACCGTTCAGGCGGAGGTGGCCGTGGATTATTTCCAGCTTCGCGTGCTGGATGCGCAAAAGCAGATTGTGGACGCGGCGGTGCTCGCGTATCAGGAGTCGCTGAGGCTGACACAAGTTCAGCAGAAGACGGGCCTCGCGTCCGGCCAGGACGTCGCGCAGGCGGAAACGCAACTCGACATCGCGCGCGCGCAGGCCACCGACCTTGGCATCCAGCGCACGCAGCTCGAACACGCCATCGCGACGCTCCTCGGGAAACCGGCCTCCACATTTTCCATTGCAACAAATCCGCTGACCGCGGAACCCATCGCAATCCCCGTTGGAGTTCCGTCGCAACTGCTCGAACGCCGTCCCGACATCGCCGCCACCGAACGCCGCGTCGCGGAGGCGAACGCGCAAATCGGCGTGGCGCGCGCGGCCTATTTCCCGACGATTACGTTGAGCGGCTCGGCAGGGTACCAGAGCACGTCGCTGGGGAAACTTATCTCGGGACCAAACTTTGTTTGGTCAGTGGGTGCGTCGGTGGCGCAAACACTGTTTGATGCTGGAAAACGCCAAGCCGTCACCGAACAAGCCCGGGCGATCTACGAGGGTGCCGTCGCGAACTACCGTCAGACCGTGCTCATCGCTTTTCAAGAAGTCGAAGACAATCTATCGACGCTGCGAATCTTGTCACAGGAACTTCAACAGCAGAATGCCGCTGTCGAATCGTCGCGGCACTACCTGACGCTGGCGAAGGACCGCTACCAATCCGGCATGGACAGCTACCTCAATGTGATCACCGCGCAAACGACTCTGTTGGGCAATCAGGAAACGGTGATGAACCTCCGCATGCAACAGATGACGGCGAGCGTCCAGTTGGTCAAAGCGTTGGGTGGCGGGTGGGACGCATGTCAGCAGAAGGGCAAGTTCGGCAAGAATTGAAATCGTCAGTTGGAGCACCGTTATGATCCGGTTGGTCCTATGGCGCCACGGGGACGCCCGTCGGAAGCAATGAACCTGGTGCGGACAGTTCAGATGCTGTGACAACAACGACAAACTCCGGTCGCACGATCGTCATCCTTGGATTCGTCTGCGCAACGCGCCTTCTTTTCGCTGCCGATATCCCGACCGCAGAGGCAGCGTTGAAGGCGGCCGGCTTGGATGCCGGCGCGAAAGACCGCGTGTTGGCCGGCGAGATCGTTTCGAAAGAACTCGCCGAAGGTTCGGACAAGGAACTCGCGGCGGGACTGGTGTTGCGGATTCGCGCGCCACTGGCGAAGACGATGCGGGCGATTCGCGAAGGCAAAACCTTCGAAGTTAACCGCGACGTTCTCGCCTTCGGCAAGGCTGATGGCGGGTTGGACAAACTCGGCTACACCGCCGAGGAAGCGAGCGAAGCGCTGGCCGTGCTGAATGCCGGACCCGGCTCGAGGTTCAATCTCTCGAACGTCGAAATCGGGCGCTTCCGCGCGTTGAAGGCGAGACTGAAATCGGCTGACCCGCGTAAAGACCCACAGGCATTGGAGGCGATCAACACCGAATACCGCGCCATCCTCGCCGACCGCCTGACGGCGTATCGGAAGGGCAGTGTGACAGCCATCGCGTCCTACTCACGGGGCAAGGGGGAATCTAGGCCAGCCGAGGAACTGGAGTTGGCCGTGAACGAGACGCTTGTCGGAAAACTGTTCCCCGAATTCCATCGGGCCCTGGCCGGTTATCCGTCCGCGTCACAGGAAGGGATGGAACACGAGTATTGGTGGTTCAAGCAGCGCGTCGAGAACCGCCCGGTTTTCATTCTCGCTCACAGGATGTACCAGCAGGACGCACATCACGCTTTGATGATGGAACGTCAGATTTATGTGGGAGCGTCCTACAATTCGAGCCAGACAATTGCCGGCGGGGTTGAGGAAGGCGGAACCGTTATCGCTCTGTACGGCAACCGGTGTTTCACCGATCAGGTGGCCGGCGAGATGAGCGGCATGAAACACAATATCGGACGTGGTCAGATGATCAACGAACTCAAGGCCGACTTCGAGAACGTGCGAAAGATGTTGGAGAACTAATAGCGCGAATTAGCCTGTTGGCGTCGCCGGTGTTGGCAGGGAGCGCGCCTGCGAGCAGATCTCTGATTGTTTCTGCTGCCGTCTTCTCCGACGACGTCGCCAACCACTTCGGCGACCGCTACCGGGCTTCAAATCCGTGTCACCCTGCGACAATCCGTGCCAATCTGAGCCATTTTCTTGTGGGCCTATTTGTGGACATGACCGAAAAACCAATCAAATTCCTCAATGAAATCGCAAAAGGGGGCGGCTTCGAGCCTCGTCACTCCCGCCATCCTCCCCATTTCCGCTTTTGGTGTCATTCTGCGATAAATCGCTTGTTATGACAGTGTTTTCGATATTCCGTGGTTCATCGGTTCCGTGACCTGAGTTGTCAGAAAATGACACTTCACCGAGGAGCCATACGAGCCTGTGGGGTGGACCAAGTGCAACACTGGTTGCGGGTTCCGTGATTACTGCTGGCCTCGGGCGGAAACCGCAAAGGACGTGGTGTTGGTCTACGGCGTGGATCAGGGGTTGTCAACGGTCCGTGGCTGTGGCCGCACGATTGGGGGCGCGCGCAACGGAGGCACCCGTACCCGACAAGCTGGCGGGAGCCCTCCGACGGAACGATTTTTGGTTTTCCGGTCCCCACCCCCTGCCATAGGGTCCGGCAAATTGCCCGAAGGTGGGGACCGCTTCGTCACGAGGGTGGTAAATTTCTTCCACTAACCGAATCCGCAGGCACACTGGGGAAACATATCCCCCGATCCCCCCATCCGAGGTTGACATTTCGAGAACCGGGGAAACATAAGTGACGTTCTGATTCCCAGACACGAGTGCCGCCAAGACCGCAAAATGTGCTGCCCAGAAATTGAACCCAGGCAGAAAAACGCCTGAAGTCCTGTCGCCGGTCAGGGTGAAACGCACGGCTTCGGAGTGGAAACGCCAACTTTCTGATGCTCTCCTGCGCTCTTGAACAGTCGATGATTTGCCAGTACGCCGAGGAACTGAACGAGCTGCCGCAAGTGCTGCCGTGCGGCTAGGTGACCGCATTGCACCTCCACAACATCCGCTGATGCTCGGAGGCGTTGACGGAAACTCTCGGGGCTCTCGGAAAACTTGCTCTGCCGCTCTGCTTCCGCTAGCGTGGCGGCGTTTTCTTCCGCGAGGGATCATGGCCAAACGAATAGACAGCGGACCGGCAACCGCCGAGAGCATGGCGACCAAGCAGCGCGACATCGCCGTGTCGGAATTCTTTCTCAAGAACCGCCACCTGCTGGGCTTCGACAGCCCACGGCGCGCGCTGCTGACTGCGGTCAAAGAGGCGGTGGACAACTCGCTGGACGCCTGCGAGGAAGCCGGTGTACTCCCGGAGATCGCGGTCGACCTCGAACAGATCGCCGACACACGCTTCCGTGTCACCGTCACTGACAACGGGCCGGGCATCGTCAAGAACCAGATTCCGAAGATCTTCGCCAAACTGCTCTACGGCTCCAAATTCCACCGGCTGCGAATGTCGCGCGGCCAGCAGGGCATCGGGATCAGTGCTGCCGGGCATGTACGGCCAGCTCACGACCGGTGCCGCCACCCGCATCCTCTCGCGGATCAAGGGCGCGAGGAAGGCGCACGCCATGGCGGTGCAGATCGACACCAAGCAGAACAAGCCGGCCATCCTCAGCGACACCGAACAGGATTGGCACCCGAGTTTTCAGGCTGTCAACTCCACCGGCGAACCAGACGGTCCGCCGGTAGTCTCGAAACACGGTACTTCCGTCTCGATCGAGATGGAGGCAGCCTACCAGCGTGCCAGGCAATCGGTGGACGAGTTCCTGAAGCAATGCGCCATCGTCAACCCCCACCTGACGCTGCACTACCGGCTCGCGCTCCAGACGAAAACCGAGCCGGCCAGCGGCAGCCCGGCGCCGGCCGCACAGACACCGCCACCGACAAAGTCATCGAAGAAGGCGAAGGGGACGGCGGTCGCTCCAGCCCCGGCACCCAAGCCGGGAGTCACCGCCGTCACCTACCATCGCGCGGTGAAGGTGATGCCCAAGATCCCCGATGAGATCCTGCCGCATCCGCATGGCGTCGAACTCGGCGTGTTGATGCAGATGCTCAAGGACACCGAGAGCCGCACGGTGCGATCCGCCTTGACCGGAGACTTCTCGCGCGTCAGCGCCCGGGCGGCGCTGGACATTTGCACCCGCGCCGGCATCGAGCCGCGCACCACACCGACCCGGATCGCCCACCGCGAGAGTGAGGCGCTCTACAAGGCGATCCAGGATACCAAGCTGATGCGGCCGCCGACAGACTGCCTCTCGCCCATCGGCGAATCGCAGCTCATCGCCGGACTGCAGAAGGAGATTGCCGCCGACTTTTTCACCGCCGTGACCCGCGAGCCGGCGGTGTACCGCGGCAATCCATTCCAAGTCGAAATCGGGATCGCGTTCGCGCGGCCGCAAGAGAATGAAGGCGTCGGATCAGAGGAGCCGGTGCGCGTCCTGCGGTTCGCCAACCGTGTGCCGTTGCTCTACCAACCCGGCGCCTGCGCCATGACGCGGGCCGTGATTGGCGTCAACTGGAAATCCTACGGCCTGAGCCAGCCCAAGGATGCGTTGCCGATTGGACCGGTGGTGGTGCTGATGCACCTGGCGAGCGTCTGGGTGCCGTTCACCAGCGAAAGCAAGGACGCCATCGCCGGCTACGCCGAGATTGTTGACGAGATGACGCTCGGTCTGCAGGAGTGCGGCCGGCGATTGTCGGTGTTCCTGCACAAACGTCAGCGTCAACTCGAAGCCGCCCGCAAACGCAGCTACATCGAACTCTACATCCCGCACCTCGCCCTCGGCTTGAAGAACATCCTCGGTTTGACCGACAAGGAAGAGCACAAAGTCGTCGGCAACCTGAAGAAGATGTTGGAAAAAACCCAGTTGGATGTCTGACCCCAAAGGACCCGCCATGCCCAAGACCAAGAACATATCCGCCGCCCCGACCGTCGTGTCCAAGAAAGCCGCCGCCCAAAAGATCGTCTCGGTGGCGCAGGAAATCCACGCCGACATCATCAAGAAACACCGCAAGCCATCGATGGAATTCCCGATCCGCTCGCTGCAGAACGTGAAGTATGACGTGAAACGCGGGCACTTCGAGATACTCGGCCGCACGGCGACCCGCACCCTGTCCTACAACACCGTCAAGACCTTCGCGCAGTCGATGCGGCTCCTGGCCACGACCAAGAACGACCTGCTGGACAAGGACGACATCGCCGGCAAGCGCGAGGTGTACTACAACAGCAAGAGCTGGGGCGAATGCCGGTTTGACGAGCAGCCGGAAAGCGACACCCTCCTCGACGACATCGAGGCCATGCTGGCCATCAACCGCGAGCAACTCGGCTACATCCCCGAGGAACGCGGCGGCGACGTCACCGGCCCGTTGATCGTCATCGACCAGGACCCGACCACCGGCCGCCCCATTCGCATCGACTGCACCAAACTCGGCAGCGGCGCCTGGAGCATCCCGTCACGCGTCGAGCACCTGCGCTTCGAGGCGAGCAAGGCCAAGTTCGTCCTCGCCATCGAGACCGCATCGCTGTTCCAGCGCCTGGTGCATCATCGCTATTACGAGCGCGCCAAGTGCATCTTGATCTCGATGAGCGGCGTCCCCACGCGGGCCTGCCGGCGCTTCATCCGCCGGCTCGCCGATGACCAGCACCTGCCCGTGCTCGCCTTCACCGACGGCGACCCCTACGGCTACTGCAACATCTATCGCACTCTCAAGGTCGGCTCGGGCCAAGCGGCGCACATCAATCGTTTCTTCTGCGTGCCCCAAGCGCACTACCTTGGCGTCACCCCGCAGGACATCCACGACTACGAGCTCGAGGACGCCACCCACCCGCTCGAGGAAGCCAACGTCAAACGCGCCAACGACGCCCTCAAGAACGATCCCTTCATCCGCCACCACAAGGAATGGCAGGACGCCTTGAACCAGATGCTCAAGCTCGGCGTCCGCGTCGAGCAACAGGCTTTCGCCAAGCACGGCCTGAACTTCGTCCTCGACACCTACCTGCCAGACAAGCTGAAGAAGGCTCGGTTTCTCCCCTGAAACCGTCCCGGGGGACATGGCAAGTCACGGGTGCCGAAGAACTGCTGGTCCAACCTTCCGGCAAATTGCCGGAAGCTTGCCGGCTTTGTAAACATGGTACGGATAGGCCCGCGCAATGAGACGCAGGTGGAGACGGCTTTGAAAGCCATGGAACTGAAACTTGGCGAGGCGATGTTGAAGGAACTGGACGCCATCTTCCCGGGCCCGGGCGGTCCTGCACCCGAGGCGTACGCCTGGTAATGTGCCTTATTAACCCCCTGTGCAATAACGAATTCCTATTGGACGAGATGATTATGCTATGAGAATACCAGTACTGCTGGCATTCGGACATTTCGGCAGACACGGTGGTGCACTCGTGCTGCTGTTGCTGATCGTCGCCCTGACGGTGTTGGCCATCGTCGTTTTCAGCTCCGATGACGACAAGAAGAAGGATCAGGCAAGAGGGCTTCCGCCGAAGATCGGGAAGTGAGATCGATCTCGATCCGCTGCCGACTTGTTTGGCACCGGCAGACAGGATACTCTGCTGATCGATGAGACTGAATGGCCCGATGCTCGCACGGCGCATGCCATCCGAGAATTGTCCAGTCATTCCTCTGCTCAGTTGACTTGTGCGACGCACGATTCACCGCGACCCACTATGGAGACAAACATGCATCCCACTTTCAGAAACGGCAAAGTGTGTTACATCGAGATACCAGCGATCGACATTCATCGCTCGGCGGCGTTCTACAAAACGGTCTCTGGCTGGCAGATCCGAGAGCGTAGCGATGGCAGTATTGCCTTTGATGACGGTGTGGGCGAGGTCAGCGGGACGTGGGCGACCGGGCGAAAGGCGGGCACCGACCCCGGCGTGTTGGTCCACATCATGGTGGATAATGCCGCCCTGACCCTTGAGTTGCTGGTTGCCAATGGAGGCGAGATTGTCCAACCGATCGGCATGGACGCTCCTGAGATAACAGCGAGGTTCAGAGATCCGGCAGGAAACATCTTCGGCATCTACCAGCACCATCGGTAGACAATACAACTGCGTAAGCAAATTCCCACCACTGAAGTCCCCCCAGATTGTTGCGAACCGGGTCAGGAAGGGTTGCGAATCCGAGCCCTCGGCAAATCAAATCGAGGCGTTTTTTCGCATCACTTCCTGTCATTTGACCCCCTGTTTCGCAACGGATTCCAAGGAATTCGCATCACTTCGGCGGTTCTGATGCGAACCGGCGGGGCTGGGATCGAACGACGGAGGAGGGTAGACGGCTGGGTACGGCCCCACGGCATTAGTTCTTTTCCAGACCCGGAACCGCTGATAATCTGTGGCGAGAGAGTCCGGGGCAATGGCCGATCATTGATACTGGAGGAATGGCGACCGCACACCTTCGCGCCGTCGCCGCAGCAGGCCGGGAGGCTGGCCGTGGAAATCTTCAGGAACCTGGTTGCCGAAAACCCAGCGGATCCCTTCGCTCGCGACGATCTGGTTTGGGCTCTCTGGAGGCTCGCAGAAGCCGTGGATCGCGACGAGGCATTGGTCTTGCTCAACAACGCCATTGCCATCGCGGAGCAATTGGTCAGGGAGTATCCGGCTTCCACTGAGTTTCAGCGCGAGCTGGCCAACGCCCTGAGCGTCAAATCCATTGTCTTGCCCGGACTCAGTTTTGCGCCGCAAACGCTCGGCCAGGCGATGCCTGGTTCTGCGCCACAAACGCTCGGCGAAACGATACAGATTGGTCGCCGGGCTGTGGAACTCGACGAGGCGGTACTGGCGGATTTGAAGTCCAATCGCCCCGAGACTCGGCTACCCGAACGCCCCGAGGGCGACCAAGCGAGAATGGTCGGTGCAAGCCCCATGTGGGCGGAAGCTGACATCGCATGGCGCTCGGAAGGTGTGGCCAGCCTTTACCAGGCGCAAAGCAATTGGCGTGCGGTCGCCGATATGCAGAACCAAGCGATCTCATATTTCAAGGATTTGGTGGAACATAATCCATCCGTCGCGACATTTGGCCTCTCTCTGGTCAACGCCTTTCAATATAGGGTCAATGCGGCCAAGCACGAGAATGATCGCCAGTCGGTCGCCACCTGGTCAAAGGACGCCGTGGCGTTTTGGAACCACCTGCTAGAGCTTCATCCAGACCTGCCGGCGTTGAAGGCATACGCCGAGGACGCGATGAAGAAGGAAGCGGAGGTCAACCAGTGGTCGGCGCAGGCCACTCCCACGCAGCCCTAGGGTGACGCGACCCGATAATATCTGGCGGGTTGATTGGTCGCGCCGCCCATGTCGAGGTAATTGGTCAACAAGCCGACGACGTTGGTGACGGCGAAGATGGTCTCGAAGTTGTTGGTGTTGTAACTGCCATCGGCGGCTCCCGCCGTGGTTTGCAGTTCGTTGGTGTTGCCAATGCCGCCGGTGGTCCAACTGATCGCGATACTATTGGCCCGTCTGGGTGATGCTGGTGATCTGGAGCGGCGGCGCCACCACCCCACCCAGACTGAAGATCACGCCCTCGTAGCTTGTGTGGCCACTTCGCGTAATGACGAAGTTTGTGCCGCCCCGACTGGTCATGCCGCAGAGGGTCGAACCAGACAGCGTCAGAGAACCGAAGGGATTCGCGCCGTCGTCGTCACTACTGCCGAACTGGTGCAGGAGATTGTATTGCGCCTGTGCTGTGGACGCTAGTAATAGGACTGTCACCGCCACTGCCGCCTTCTGGAACGTCGTCATGCTCGCCATTTCCGTGGAACCCACGCGGTATCTTCGAAGCCGTTCGCCTCCAGCCCTCACCTATTGTCGAATAGGCCGATAGCAAGAAACCGCCTGTAGGTCAAGAAGTATCTGGCTCTGAGGGCTGTAGCGACGGTCATACGGCTCTCGCCCACCGTCCCGCCAGTTCTGCCCTCGTCCTCGCCCATGGCAGAACCCAACACGGTCAGGATGTTGAGACCGCACCAAGCCCTGACGCCTCGATGGCCCGCCGCAACTCGGCAGTCGCTCCTGGTGCGTTGTTCTCTTCAGGTGTTTCCCAGCGTGGGGTAGTCCGTGTACCCGTGATCGTCCCCGCCGTAGAAGGTTCGTGCGTCCCAGGGATTCAAGGGAGCGTCGAGCCGGAACCGCTCCACGAGATCGGGATTGGAGATGAACGGCCTGGCCGTACACGATCAGATCGGCCCGCCCCGTGGCGATCGCCGCCTCTGCCCCGACGGCTTCGTGAAGCCGCCCACCGCCAGCAGTGTGCCTGTGTACACGGAGCGGATGAGGTCGATGGGGTTGAACGGCGGGCCGGTCCCTCGTGTGTAGCCGCTATCGTATCCGACGTGGAGGTAGGCGAGGCCGAGCGAGTTCAGACGCCGGGCAAGATAGGTGTACGTCCCTGCAGGGTCGTCGTCGAACGTGTCGTTGACGGTGAAGCCAGGTGCGATCTTGATGCCGACCCGATCCGCACCCCGCACGTTGCACAGCGCCTCGATCACTTCGAGCGTGAAGCGGGTTCGCCCCTCGAGCGAAGCCCCGTAAGCATCGGTACGGTGGTTCGACCCGGTGACCTGAAACTGGTTCGGAAGGTAGCCGGTCGCCGCATGAAGTTCCACCCCGTCGAACCCGGCCCTGATCGACAACTCCGCCGCCCGGCGATACTCCTCGACCACGGCCGGGATTTCCTCCGTCCCCAACGGGCGGGGCGTCTCGAACGGGACTTTTCCGTCGAAGGTGTGGATTTCCCCGGAGACGGGAATGGCCGAAGGTGCGACGGGCAAGGCGTGGTTCGGGCAGCAGGGACGAGTGGGACACCCGCCCGGCGTGCATGAGTTGCACGAAGATGCGGCCCCCAGCGGCATGGACGGCATCGGTCACTTTCCGCCAGCCCGCCGCCTGTTCGTCCGTATGCAGGCCGGGCGGATAGGTGTACCCGCGCCCCATCGGGCTGGGATGGGTTCCTTCGGTGATGATCAGGCCCGCCGAGGCACGCTGCGAATAGTAGCGGGCCATCCTCTCGATGGGAACACAGCCCTCACCGGCCCGGATGCGGGTCATGGGCGACATGACGATGCGGTTGGGCAGTTCCAGCGCCCCGACCTGCACCGGCGAAAAAAGACCCGGATGCTCTGACACTTTCATCCTCCCACCGAACATACCGGCCCCGCCGCACGCAGGCAAGGACGACGCCGACTCCGTCCAGCGGTTGGTTCCATCATCAGCATGTTGTCACCGCCCCCAGCCCCGCCGCCTCGATGGCTCGCTGGACGTTGGCGACGCCCAACCGGATCGTGCCCTGTCTCTCGGTGAAGACCAAGTCTTCGATCAAGGTCGTGGTCACGCTTTTGACGCCACGGGCGAGTGTCCTCGACTGGCGTGCCGCTTTCGCCATCAGTCGGACTCCTTCCGGTGACACCTCGATCCCCGCCTTGAACGCCGCCAGCAGGCGGTTGGTTAACGGAATGACGGAACGCTCGGCGACCTGGATCAGTTGATCGAGTGTGGGCGTGGGGAAGATGACGATCCCCGTCAATCGGTTGATCCACTCCGGCAACATTCCGAATTGCTCGAGACCATCATAGAGCGCACTCGCTCTGGACGAACCGGCCTGCAAATCGTGGAATCCAATTCCGTGAGCGCTTCGCTTGGAGATCATCTGATCCAGACCGACGAAAGCCCCACCAAATACGAACATTGTCCCGTAGGTGTTGAAACTCAGAACCCGTTGCTCGTACCCCCATCGTCGGCCTCCGACCTGGACTTGGGCCCCTTCCATCAGCCGCAACATCTCCTCTTGAACCGAGCGACAACCAATGTCTCGCCACTGCGTCTCTGTCACCGCTTTCTTGTCCCATTCATCCAGGAACAAAGCACCGAACCTGGCTTTCTCCGGATCCCCTCTGCTTGCGGTGACGAGCGTTTGAAGGGTTTCCGGCACATCAGCGCCTTGATAGCCCGAGGCGGTCAAATCACCGCTAGAGACGGAGGCGAACGGAATTCCGGAAACCCGTCCGGCGTTCTCCGCCAGGAATGTCTTGCCGGCCCCGCTCGGGCCGACAAACAACAGGCATTCCTTTCCGATCCCCGGGTCCTTGTTGTCCCTGATCAACGCCGCACGGCGAAGGTGAATCGCCATCCTGCATGACAACATGCGTACCTCCCGCTCGAGCCCGATGACCCGCTCGCAAATCCGGTGCGTCAGTTCCTTGGCCGACAGCGGGACTTGTTCTTTGGCTTGTCGCCTTGCTTTCGCCTGTTCCGTCTTGTACCACGCCCGACGCAGGTCCGCTTCAGTGGGCGCCAGCGGCGGGGCTTGCGGACCACCCGAGAAATAGTCGAGGACCCGTCTGGCGGGCACTAGGCAATCGCCACGTTCGTTTCTCAGTTGGAGTTGCAGGTCCCCATCAAGGTCGATGAGTTCGTCAGTGCTCAGTCCCTTGATATGACTTCGAATCTCTTTCCGCATGACCGAACACAAGATTCGCCCCGGGTGAGGTCTTCATTCGTAGCGCAAGGCATCGATGGGATCGAGGGCGGCGGCCTTACGGGCCGGATAAAAACCGAAGAATACGCCGATCGCAAAGCTGACGCCGAAGGCAAGAAGGATTGAGCCGGTCGAGACGATGGCGTTGAAATTGGCGACGACCACAACGAGTCTCGACGCGCCAACGCCGCCGAGCACGCCGATGATTCCTCCCAGCAGGCTCAACGTGATGGCTTCGATAAGGAACTGGAGTCGGATATCGCCGGGTTGTGCGCCAACCGCGATGCGGATGCCGATCTCGCGCGTGCGTTCGGTAACGCTCACCAGCATGATGTTCATGATGCCGATGCCGCCCACCACCAGTGAAATGCCGGAGATCGCACCGAGCAACAGCGTGATGATCCGCGAAATGGAACTCACCGTGTCGGCAATTTCCTTTTGATTGAAAATGTTGAAATCATTGTCACGGTCCGCCGTCAGGCGATGGCGCTGGCGGAGCAGGGCTGTGATTTGTTGCTGGGCAACTTCCATCCGATCGGCGCTGACGATCTGGACATTGATCGAGCGCAGGTATTTATCCCCGGTGACGCGCTTCATGGCCGTGGTGTAGGGAATGAGGATGCGGTCGTCCTGGTTCTGGCCGCCCATGCCTGCGCCCTTGCTTTCGAGCAGGCCAATGATGACGAACGGAATGCCTTGCACCCGCACGGTCTGGCCGACGGGGTTGAGCGGGCCGAAGAGTTCGTTTGCGGTCTTGGAACCGATCACGGCGACCTTCGCCACACTGCGCACGTCGCGGTCGGTAAACATCGAGCCGGCGGCCAGCTTCCAGTCGCGAATCCTCAAATAGTCCGGCGATTCGCCGGCGACGGTCGTGGACCAGTTGCGTCCATTGGCAATGGCTTGCGCGGTGGTGGAGTCTTCGGGACTAATCGCGGCGACATCCGTCACTTCACGTCGAATGGCATCAGCGTCGGCGAGGGTCATACTGCTGGCGCTGCCCAAGCCGGAGTTCACGCCGCCGGAACGGCGGCTGCCCGCGAAGACGCTCAGCAAGTTTTGGCCGAGGGCCGAGACCTGGGATTCGATCCGGGCTTGCGCGCCGTTGCCCACGGCCACCATCGCCACCACCGACGCGACTCCAATAATAATGCCCAGCGCCGTGAGCGTGGAGCGCAGTTTATTGCGACGCAATGCGCGCAGGGCAATCATCGTTGTTAGCAACGACCACAGTGCCAAGTCTTGAATAATGGTAAACATGGTCAACCCAGTCGGGCTTTCTGCTCGGCCTGGTCGAGCGTCGCCCGTTCCTCGTGGGCGCGCCGACGATTTTCATTCCAGCAGTCACTGATGATCTGCCCGTCGCGCATGACGACGATGCGTTTGCAATAGGCGGCGATGTCCAGTTCGTGCGTGACCATGACGATGGTGATGCCGGAATCGTTGAGTTCCTGGAACAGCCCCATGATCTCGATGCTCGTGCGGGTGTCGAGATTGCCGGTCGGCTCGTCGGCCAACACCAGTTCCGGCTGGTTCACCAGCGCCCGGGCCACGGCGATGCGCTGCTGTTGTCCGCCGGAAAGCTGGCTGGGATGATGCCCGACACGGTCGCCGAGGCCCACTTTCTCCAACGCCTGCAGGGCGCGTTGACGACGCGTGCGCAGCGGGATGAGCGGATGACTGTAGAACATGGGCAGTTCGACATTCTCCAGCGCCGTGGTGCGGGCCAGCAGATTGAAGCTTTGAAACACAAACCCCAGTTTTTTATTACGAAGGATCGCCAGTTGTTTGCGGTCGAGTGCGGCGACCCCGACGCCGTCGAGCACATAGTTTCCGCTCGTGGGCTGGTCGAGGCAGCCGACGATGTTCATCAGCGTCGATTTTCCCGAACCGCTCGCCCCCATGATGGCCACGAACTCACCCCGCTGGATTTCCAGCGTGACACCGCACACGGCCTTCACTTCGACTTCGCCGGTCTGATAGGTTTTGGCGAGATCGCGGAGTTGAATGACGGGCGTGTTGCTTGTCGACGTGCTCATGGGCTTTGGGGTGGTGGACCGCTGCCGAAACCGCTGGACTTGGCGCTGGACGAAAGGGTTGAAGTCACCACGGGCGTGCCTTCCGTGACGCCTTCGAGGATTTCCGTGTCCACGCCGTCGGTGATGCCGGCTTTGACGATGACGGGCCGAAGTTTCACGCCGTCGCTTCCGGGGGCATAGACGAGGCGCTGAATCCGTTCCAGTTTCGCCGGCGGAGTTTGCTCGAACGTCGCGCCTTCCGGCGGCGCGTAGCGCAGCGCGGTGTTGGGGATTTTCAAGACATGGCTGCGTTCGGCGACAAGAATGGACACATCGGCCGTCATGCCGGGAAACAATTTCTGCTCCGGGTTGTCCACGGTAATGATGGTTTCGTAGGTGACGACGTTCTGCGTGGTCGTCGGCGCTTTGCGCACCTGCGTGATGATGCCGTGGAAGACCTCATCGGGGAAAGCGTCCACGGTGAAGTCCACCGGTTGCCCGTTCTTGACCTGGCCGATGTCCGCTTCGGATACCGAGGCGCTGATGTTCATCTTGGTAATGTCCTGTGCGATGGTGAAGAGGACCGGCGTGGTCATGGTGGCGGCCAGTGTCTGGCCCTGATCCACCTTGCGCGAGATGACGATTCCTTCCACGGGGGCGGTGATCTTGCAGTAGCCGAGATTTGCCCGGGCGCTCTCGACCTCCGCCTGATTGATGGTGACCGTGGCTTCGGCCTGCGCCAGTTCGGCGACGGCTTGATCCAGGTCCAATTGCGAGGCGGCTTTCAGCGGGACGAGAATTTTCTTTCGCTCCAAATTCTGGCGCTTCAGTGTGACATCAGCCTTCGCGCTCGCCAGTTGGCCCTCGGCCTGGCGCAGGGCGGCTTCATAGACGGTTGGGTCAACTTCCGCAATGAGCTGGTCTTTTTTCACCGGCGAGTTGAAGTCGGCATACAACGCTGTGATTTTTCCGGAAACCTGGCTGCCCACGTCCACGCTGACCACGGCGCTGAGCGTGCCGCTCGCCGTAACATGTTGTACGATGTCCCCGCGTGATACGGGCGCGGTTTCATATTTATTCACGCTGCCTTTGCGGTTGCAGCCGGAGCAAATCGCGAGTGTGAATGCCGCGAGAATTGCTGGCAGCATGTGGGAGAGTTTCCTGTTTGGTCTCATCGTTCTGATTCCTTCGCCATCATTTCCAACCGCCACCCAGCGCCGTGTACAGTGAAATCTGGCTGGCGAGTTTGTTGAATTGAGCTTCGAGAAACCCCTGCTGGGCGCTGTAAAGGTCCTGCTGGGCGGAGAGCACATTCAGGTAGGTGTCTTCCCCCTGGCGATACCGGGTATTGGCGAGATCAAAGCGTCGTTGCTGCGCGTCGATCAGCGTACCCTGCTCCTCAATTTGGCTCGCATAACTGCGGTTGGCGACGAGCGCATCGGCCACTTCGCGAAACGCAGTCTGAATGGCTTTCTCGTAATTCGCTACCTCGATCCGCGCGCTCACCTTTGCGGCATCGAGATCAGCGGTGTTCTGTCCGCCGGTGAAGATGGGCACGGTCACCTGCGGAGAAAAACTCCACACGCCGGTGCCGGAGCGGAAGAGTTGCGAAAGCTGGGAACTGGTGGTACCGATCGAAGCGGTCAAGCTGATGGTGGGGAAGAACGCGGCGCGGGCAGCGCCGATATTGGCGTTCGCAGCCTTCAACGTGTGCTCGGCTTCCAGGATGTCCGGGCGACGCCCAAGAAGATCCGAGGGGAGGCCGGCAGGAATTTCCTCAAGAATATTGGTGGCATTGAAAGGCCGGGGTGCTGGCAAGTCAGCCGGAAGCGGCTGGCCGACGAGCAGCACGAGGTAATTTTCCGCTTGGGCAAGCTGGCGCTCATAGGTCAGCACATTGATCTTCGCGGTTTGCACCTGTCCTTCCGCCGTGCGCAGATCCAGTTCATTGCTGGCTCCGGCGTCAAACGTGGCCTTGTTGAGATCATAGGATTCCCGCACGGCTTGCAATGTCTGCTGCGCCAGATGGAGTTGCTCCTCCGCCTGACGCAGGGTGAAGTATTGATTGGCGACCTCGGCCACGACGGAAATCTGCGCACTGCGTCTGGCCTCGTCCGTGGCGAGGTATTTTTCCAAGGCCTGCCGGTTCAGGCTGCGCACCCGGCCAAACAAATCCACTTCATACGCGGTCGTGCCAAGACTGGCACTCCATTGTTGAGACAAGCCCGTGCCGGTGCTGGCAGTCCCTTGACCGGACGTGACGCCGGTCGTGGCGCCCGAGGCATACTGGCGGGTGTAACTGCCGCTGCCATCAACGGTGGGAAATGACGCGGACCGCGTGATGCGATATTGTGCGCGGCTCTGCTCGACGTTCAGGATCGCCACGCGGAAATCACGGTTGTTGGCCAGCGCCAACTCGATCAACTTTTTCAGACGCTCCTCGGCGAAGACGTTCTGCCACGCGATGTCGGAGGCCGCAGATTCCTTCCCGGGATTCGGTTGCCCTTGGATACTGCGCCGCCACCGGCGCCGCCGGGCGTTCGTATTTGGGAATCATCGTGCAGCCGGATAACACCAGAGCCGCAGCGAGAATGGATAGATGGGTTTTCGACATGAGCAAGCTGTTCATCCGCGTGGACGTTTGGGTGCGCGTGGAGGGGGCGGCCAGTCGGCGGCGGGAACGGCAGGCTCACTTTGCAGTCCCGCCGAGATGAACCGGACCAGTTCCTTGAGAATGCTCTCATCGAATTTTGGATTGTGCGCAGGCCCCATTGCGCCGCGCTGCGCGGTAAACATCAGGAGCGACCCCATCGAAAACATGACGCGGAAGCGGATCATATCCTCCGGCACGTAGGGAAGCGAACAGCGGAGCGCCGTGATAAACGCCTCAACGTTCGGCTTGAGTTCGCGGTGAATCGCGGCGTGCAGAAAGGGCGGCGGCATCAAAAGATTGCGCGCCAGCAGCGCATGAGAATTCGGATGTGCCAAGCCCTGCAAAAATGGCGGCCGGATCATGCAATCCACGATCCTTTCCACCGTCAGTGGTTTACCTTTCGCTTCGGCCTCCGCTTCCCGCAACAGTCTCAACCGCTCGACGTTGGCGGGGCGAAAGCGGCGCATGAAGGTTTCGATGTAGAGGGCCTCTTTCGAGCCAAAGTGATAGGTCGTTGCCCCCAGGTTG
Source organism: uncultured Verrucomicrobiae bacterium (assembly GCA_963766065.1). GTDB lineage: Bacteria > Verrucomicrobiota > Verrucomicrobiia > Palsa-1439 > Palsa-1439 > Palsa-1439. The sequence goes on along the minus strand of CAVYAC010000050.1, from coordinate 78,413 downwards.
ACCTTGGCTTCCTCCGCCAGCATGCGCATCCCCACCCCATCGTAGCCGTGTACGCCAAAGAGCCGTTCGGCCGTGTCCAGCAGCCGCTCCGTCGTCTCCCGCTCATCAGCGGGTTCAGCAATCAGCTTCCTTTTCATGGTTCAAATAATACATACGTATGAACTATATGTCAAGCGGCGGCTTTCAGGATAGTGGGGGTGTAGAAGAACCTGGGGGCACTGGCGCTTTCTCAGTCGAGGCAAACGTCATCGTCGCGGGTGACCGGGGCGACCTCTTCGTGGAGGCTAAGAGGACAACCCACTCTGGAGGCCTCGCCCCCGGTTCACACCGCGAATAGTAGGCACTCAGAAGCTCACCGTTGAACCTTGAGGAATGCCAGGCAAAACGCCGCCCCTCTGTCCACCGGGGGGCGGGGGAACAACACATCCGGGGTCAATCGGCCGTCGCCGTTCTTATCGAGCGTCTTCAAGGCCGCTGACGCATTGGCGATCTCGTTCGAATCGATGACGCCGTCATGGTTGGCATCCAATACCGCAAACACGCGTGACGGTGGGGGGCAGTCTGTTTGTGCCGGTGAAGACAAGGTTCGAACCGCCGTCATCTTGGGCCAGTACCGTAAGCATCGACATGCCAAGCGTCAGCACAATCGTGAGAACTATTCTTTTCGTACCGTTACTCCTCTCAATTGTTTGTCATCTGTAGTTCGCATTCCTCCGTCCGTTCGAGACTTAATGAACACAACCACCATGACAAGAAGACATGCGGTTGCATTACAGAAACGTCATCGGAGCGCCGAGCAGATTGGCGTGCTGACAAGTGAGATTGGACCGTGCCAATTGCTCCCTTACCATCGGCTACGCGGCCAGTCTGACTGCCGTGATTTTCCCCGTTGCAAGGGCCCTACTGGACAGGTTCGAGGATGACGAAACCGGTTTGATTCGTGCCCGGGAAGTACCCCGCACCGGAATCGTCGATTTGCAGGAGCAAGCCACCGAGTTTGACGGTTTTGCCCACGGCCGCATTCAAGAAGCCCCCGCTAAACTCCCCGCTTGTTGGGTCAATTTTCAATGTCAGTTGGTCGCTGTCGGTCGGGGATACCGTGACGTTACCATTCGCGGCAATGATCACGCTCTTGGTGAGGTTGCTATCCAGATTCCCCCCACCCAAGATCAACTGCCCGCTTCCTGCAATCGACGGGCCTCCCGCTTTCGGCGAGACGTAAATCGCGCCAGTCAACGTGGGTGCCGTCGTGAATCCGTCAGGGTACTCGTGGTCCGTCGGTACGGACGGCTTGAACCAGTTCACAGTCGCAGAGAGAGTGTCGTTGGTCGCAAAGGATATCAAGCCGAGGCACGAACCCTGATTCTTGTACAAGGAAGCGTATAGCGGCCAAGTACCATACCCCGAGACAGGGACCATGCTGCTGATTTTCGTGCCATCGCCAAGCACGCCGAGCATTTGTCCTCTGCCGGTTGTCGAAACGGTCAACGTCCCATAGCCGAATCCCTGTGGAACGGTCGGGTCGCCGTCGTCAACGGGATCCAGGACGTACGTGTATCGCCCCGCCCACGGGCACGGATTTAGACGAGTGTATACAGCCAGGTCAGCCAGAAGATCGGAGGTAAACGTGCCGTCCGAAACTGTTCCCACGATTTGATCTGTCTCATTGCTCTCTGTCAACAAGTGCAGGATGACATTCAACGAAGTCAGATTCTTGCGCGCCACGGTGTTCGTCGCATTGCCGGACGAATCAAACACTCCCTTGAATGTGGAGTCCGTACCACCGATCGCCAGACGCGCCGCAAAGGCCCCGGTCTTGCTGAGGGCGAGGCTGATGAAGCCGGAGCTTGCCTGCGAGGGCGAGTCGGCTTGCAACACGAGGCCATTGTACGTCCCAAGAAGAAAACTTCCGTACACAAGGGATTGTTGCGTTACTGTGAAAGTTTTGCCTTCAACGTCAATTGTGCCCGTGCGCGCGTTGCCGTTGGTATTGGCCGTCACGGAATAGGAGACCGTCCCACTGCCCAGTCCGTTGGTGCTGGAGGCGATCGTGATCCAATCCACCATACTGGTTGCTGTCCAAGGGCAGTTGGTATTGCCGGGGGTGATGGTGAAGGTCCCGCTGTCGTCGCTGCCGGGAAGCGTCACATGAGTGGGAGAGAGCGTATAAGTGCATGGCTGCACAAGTGTGAAGACGGTGCCAGCGTCATCAGTCCCCCCGGCAAAGGTTGTGCCATAGAAATTGCTCACGTTGCCTTGAACCAGACCGGCCTCGGGGTTGGCGCCATTAGTGCCCCCAAAACTCTGCAGCGTCGTCAGTGCACCGCCCGAACTGATCTTGAATACAGTACCATCACCGGCGCTGCCCCCAGCACTGGTTGTACCGTAGAAATAGCCGTCACTGCCGATTATCAGACCCGCTTCGGGGTACCCGCCGTCGGTCCCGCCTGTGAAGTTATATAGTGTCGACAACACCCCCGTCGTGCTCACTTGGAACACCGTGCCCGAGCCGTAGTCGCCGCCGGCGAAAGTGGTTCCGTAGAAACGCTTGTTGCTGCCCTCGATAAGACTGGCCATCGGGTAGCCGCCATCACTGCCGCCGGTGAATTCATACACGGTACGCAGCATCCCTGTGGATGTAATCGAAAACACGGTGCCAGCGCCGTTGGAATACCCTCCGCCATAGGTCATCCCATAGAAATTGCTGTCGGTGCCCAAAACGAGCCCCGCCACCGGGTTCGCGCCATTGGTGCCACCGCTGAAGCCATGCAGCGTTGTTAGCGTACCCTCCGGGCTGATTTTGAATACCGTGCCCACGTTGCTTACTCCTCCGCTATAGGTCGTCCCGTAGAAATAGTTGTCGTTGCCTTCGACAAGTCCACTATATGGTTCCGCGCCGTCAGAATAACTGCTGAATCTGTACAGCGTCGTCAGATTGCCGTACGAGTCGATTGTGAACACGGTCCCCACACTCTTCTCCAGTCCTCCGGAAAAGGTTGTCCCGTAGAAATTACCGTCACTGCCCAGGACAAGCGCTCCCCGCGGCTGTGCACCATCGAGGCCATCGGTAAAACTATACAGTGTTGTCAATGTCCCCTCCGCGCTAATTTGGAATACTGTGCCCGCGCCGTACAACCCTCCGCCGTACGTAACTCCGTAGAGATTGCTGTCACCACCTTGGACAAGTGCGCTGGGAGGCTCGGCGCCGTCCGAGCCGCCGATGAAGCTATACAACGTTGTGAGCGTGGTTGCGCCGGTCTTGCCGGGAAGGCCAGTCAACACCAAGAGCGTAGTCAGAGTGAGTAGAAGGCGTCGTTTCTTCATCAGCGGTTTTCCTTGTTTGTGCATTTCAACTTGGGTCCATATTTGAACTTCCGTTCTGCCGCGAACGCGGGTGACCGGGGCCCCCTTCGTGGAGGCTAGGCCGTCCCTCTAGGGAAGCCTTTCTCCCGGTCTACACCGCGTGCAATCGGGCTTCAGAAGTTCACACTCGACCCTTGGGGTACGCCAGGCGGCGAACCGCCATCCTGTTGGCCCGGCGGGCCGCTCGGACGAGGCCCCATATACTCGTCAGGCGTTAGCTTGCCGTCGCCCCTTTTATCGAGCGTCTTCAAAGACGCTGACGCGTTGGCGATCTCATTGGAATCAATGATCCCGTCATGGTTGGCATCGAGCGCCGTGACAATGGGCAGGGGCGGCGGACCGTCTCCCCCCTTGTCACCCGCCGGTAGATCGCTCGGACGAGGCCCTAAATACTCATCGGGGGTCAGCTTGCCGTCACCCCTTTTATCAAGCGTCTTCAGGGCTGCCGACGCGTTGGCGATCTCATTGGAATCAATGATGCCGTCGTGGTTGGTATCGAGTGCCGTGACCAAGAGTGGCAGCGGAGGCGGTTGGTGGGTGCCATTGGGATCGCCGAGGGGCGGGCCGCCGGAGGGGGGCCCTCCATCGTCCTGGGCTGTTGCTCCAAGCGCCAACAAGCCGAGTGCCAGTACGGCGATAATAATGCTCTTCATAAGACTGCTCCGTTCTATTGTTTCTATCTGGGGGACTAGCCCTTCAGATGTTCTACCGATATTGAACGCTGTCATCGTGACAAGACGACAAGAGGCCCCATTACAAAAACGTCATCCGGTACTAGAAACGGGCGAAACCCATCGATTAGACGGTGAGTACATCTCCCCCGGAATCCATCAAGGCCGACGGCATTAGGACAGCCCCCGCCTTTTCCCTCCCAGGTGAATTGCGCACTGGGGCTGGTGGTTGCGTCGCCGCACGAGAAGTGCTACTTAGCATTTCCAGATTTTCCGGCCTTGGCCGTGTTGGTTAATGTTGGGTCGGCTGCGAATCTCTCGTTGCCGATCAAGTGAACCACGCTCAACTGCACCGATTCCCCGGGCGACCGGATCGTCGTATCCGTCAATCCATCATTCGCCCAGGCGTCTTGCCACGAACCGTTCTTCAATGTGGCTTTGATTGTCCACAAGCCAGTCTTCTTGTTGTAACTCAGCTGGCAGTTACCGTAGTCATTGATGCTGTGGCCCCTTCCATTTGCATCCACAGTGAATTGCCCCTGTGCCCCGCCGACATTCAGAGTAACCAGCTTGTTCGCAGGCTAGAGTTAGCACCGAGATCGAGTATCGCTCTCAGGTCACAAGCGTCTGCGTTGGCCTTGGCGAAGTTCAACTTCACCCGCATCCCGCGACAAATCCACATCTTCACGTTGGCCGTGCCTGTACGAAAGAGTTGATCTGGTCTACCTCGCGGTTCCCGATTTACCGGCTTTGGCCGTGTAGTTCAACAATTGGTCAGCCACAAATGCTTCGTTGTCGATCAAAAGAATCACCTGCAATTGCACAAATACTCCTGGCGATGGGATGGTGGCATTTACCAATCCTTGTCCGGCCCACGCGTCCTGCCACGAACCCTTCTTCAAAGTGGCTTTGACTGTCCACAAGCCGTTCTCCTCGTTAAAAGTCCGCTCACTGAAAGTGCTTTGGCCATTGTGCGCACTGCCGCCTTTGCTCGGCAGGGTGAAGGACACCTCCGCGCCGCCGACATCCAGTGTCGCCGTCTTGCCGGCGAAACTGTAATCCGCCGGCAGTTCGAACACGCCTTCCAAAGTGCAGCTGTCGGAGTTGGTCTTGGTGAAGTCCAAGTTCACCTGCAGCTTGGTGATCCGCATCTGGCAGGCTACCGCCACGGTCAGATCGCTATTGGTCGAAGCCTGCCCGTCGCTGACCGTCACGCTCGCGCTGTACGGCCCGCACTCGTTGGTATACACGTGCTCGACCGTGCCGATCGTGGTATTGGTGCGGTCGCCATCGCCAAACACCCACTGATATTCTAGGGAGTCGCCATCGACGTCGGTGGCCGAAACGCTGAACACGATCGGCTCACCGACCAGCACAACGGCGGTGCTCCCAACTTGCAGCAGGGCATTGGTCACGGACAACCCCGCGGTGATCTGCGGTGGGTGGTTGGTTGGTATCATCGCATTCAAAACCGCATGCACCACTTGCGTTGCGGTGTTCATATTGGCGCTGTCGTCGGTCGCAATCACCGTGATCGTGTTGGTTCCGGAATTCAACGTGAACGCCGCCGACCAGTTGGTTCCCGCCACGGACGCGGCGGCGCCATTGACGGTCACGCCGTTGATCCCGCTGGCGTCGCTCGCCAGACCGGTGACGGTGATGGCCGCATTTGTGAACACCTGATAGTCAGTGGGACTGAGTACAACCAACGTCGGCGGCGTGGTATCAGAAGGCGCATTGGTTGTGCCCATCCCCGTCAACGAACTGGTGACATTGCCGCCGTTACTGCTAAACACCACGTTGCCAGTGAAGTCGACGGGGCTTGGCGGCGTGAAGCTAACAACGACGTTGGCCGAACCAGAGCCTGGCACACTGAAAGAATTGCCCGACAGCACGGCGAACGGCTCGCCACCGGACGTCGCAGTCCCCGTCAGCGTCACCCCACCGGTGTTGGTCACCACAAACGTGGCGAGTGCCGTTGTGCCGGTAGTTAGCGTACCGAAATCGTAGTTCGCCGGGCTGACACCGAGTTGCGCCGGGGCAAGAACGGTGGTCGTCACGGTGGCGGTGTTGTTGGCCGGATTCGGGTCAGATTGGTCAGCGGAGACGGTGACAATACTCGTGATCACTCCGGTTACAGTCGGAATCACCACGATTTGCACAGTGGCCGTCGTGTTTGCCGATAGTGAGCCAAGCGCACAGTTTACGCCTCCACCAACGTGGGAGCTGGTTCCTTGACTTGAGGTGGTTGAGACATATGTCACAGTGGCCGGCAGCGAGTCCGTGACGGTGACACTGGTGGCTGTGGCCGGACCGTTGTTGATTACCGTGATCGTATAGGTCAGATCTTCATCCAGCACGACCGGATCGGGTGAACCGGTCATGGCCACAGACAAGTCGGCGCCGGACGGGTTGGCGAGGGCGTTGATCAGATCGCTACCGTTCGGCGCGCCCCAGCCGGTGCAGAGGTCGTAGCCGGTAACGGCCAAAAACTGGTTGGGACTGGCGATCCATTCGTTATTGCCGGTGGTGATGTCGTGAAAATCAGACGAATAATTCGCGCCCTGGCCGATTGCGTAGATGGCCGGGTTAATAAAACCAACTGTTGACTGACCGTTGGCTACGGCTTGTTGATTGGCCAAAGCGACGAAACTTGCCCACAACGGCGTTGCGCAACTGGTGCCGACAACTGTTTCCTGTTGTCCGTTGTCAGCTACGATTGAAACGTTATCAGCGACCATGGCGACATCGGGAACGTTTCGCATGGTCGTTGAACCTTGGTTGGATGACATGGTGATACCCTGTTGCCAGCTGGGGATTGAGTAGAGGGTGCTGATCCCGCCGCTGCTGCCGAGAAAACCTCTATCGCTATAGACAAAGCCCATGTTCCACACGGTTTCGGATACATAGGAGCCGCCCGGACCAGTGGTCGTCAAGGTCGTCCCGCCAACCTGTGTGATGTGAGGGTCATCCGACGGAAACTCTGAGGATGTATCACCGACAAAGGCATCACTGTCACCCGAAGCATTGAAGAAGGACTGGCCCTGTGCTGCCATTTGCTGGAAAAGCTGATCAGCCGTTGTGTCGGGGCCACCGCCCCACCCCCAGGAACAACTGAGTTGCTTCGCCAGATTGTCCGATACCATTTGGCTCAGGACATCGTCCGGGGTGCCAGTGGGCCCGGCTTCATAGACGATCACTTCGGATAGCCCCGGTGCCATTGAAATGGCCATTTCGATATCCAAAGCCACCTCGGCGTTGCCGCTATCAGGGCCGGTGGTCGGTGTCCCGTCAAACCCATCCAGCAATACATTCTTCAGGGTGACGCTGGACAATCCGTTGGTAGCCTCGTAGGCAGTGATATCATTCGCGTAGTATCCGTCAAACTCCACCAGACCGACCGCTTGCCCGGAGCCGGTGAGTGCGACACCCGGCGCGTAGGCCGCCCGGAAATCCTTTCCCATGTAGCTGCCGTCTGGCCCGGAGCCGGACTTTGGAGTTGCGTTCTGTGCTTGTCCCCTGCGACTACGATGAAGCCTCGGATGAGCGAGGGTATAATTGTCCAACCCGCTGATATGAAGAACAGGAGCAGAGAGATTAAGCGATGGCTCAACATCCGGCCCGTAGAACGTGCGGCTTTCCGTCGGGTGCTGGTAGACCCGCATCGTTACATGAAAAGCTTTCTCAATGTCCGTGACCGCACCTTTCACATCCAGGACCACGCGATTGGGATGCGTGCCGCTCACCGTCAACCCGTTGGCTTTCACGAAAGCGATGAGGTCTTGATAATCCTCTTCTGTCGGACCGAACATCTCCGTAAATTGTTCCGGCGTCAGATAGTGACGGTATTGGGGGCTTGACGGGTCGTAGATCTGCTGCAGCAGGGTGGTGAGCTCTTCCGTGTTGCGCAACGGAAGCCCGACTGCCAAATACAGATTCGTTAAACCAGAAAGCTCACCCACCGGTTGCAGATGCGATTCCGTAACGGCCATGGGGATGTGACCTTGTAACACTTGTCTTTCTGCGGCCCTGGTCGTTTGGGCAGGCGAGATGGCTGTGATCAGGATTAGAAATAATGCCGTTAGCGTTTTCACATCAAATTTTGCCCTGTTGAGAACTACCCCAAGATGGGCCCTCGGTTCCCCTGCAAGTTATTGAATTAGCGTGTTGCTATGTGGATCGACCCATCCGCTGTAGAAGATGTCGCGCTCGTCAGAATTCGTGGTCGCGCAACCTGCCAACAGGAGCGCGGAAGACATGAGTAAAAACAGAATACATGTTCGGTCAGTGAACACGGCCACGCTCTTTCCGTTTGACGATTGAACCATGTTGGTACCCTCTACCGTTCAATGGACGCCATCAGTGTTAATCCGACGGTTCCCATTCGTGTTTCCTGCTTGTATTGGACACTCGCCCCATTACGGAAGGGCACGAGGAAGGATTACAAAAATGTCATCGACCTGCGGGAGGACCACTCGATCAAAGCCGGCAAGGAATACTCAATTGCGGGTGCTACTGTTCAGAAGTTGATGCGCATACCGGCGTCCACGGCGTTCGCCTCGTAGCCACGCGACTGCATCACCGTTTGCATCGTGTAATGAAAGTAGGTGCTGACGGTTGGTTTCCACTGGATCGTGAACCCCAGGCTCATGATGATGCTATCGCTTCCAGATTCCGGCCCGTAGACGGTGAATACATCGCCGGCACCGCTGGCCAGGCGGGATTTAAGCGGGAGGCTGGTGTCCAAATACTCGTGCTGCCAGGCAATAGAGATTTCTGGCGTTACAAAGGTCAATGTAGGCTCTATATAATGGCGGCAATGCAGATCCGCACCGAGTTGTGTGTGTAACGAATCGTCACTCTGCGATTCGATATGCATCGGGGCCATCGATCCTGTTTCGTCGAACGCGTCGATACTCGCGGCCATGTACTGGACGACCACCTGCGGCCCGAAACTCCACTCGGCATGTTGCCAGTCGTAGCCGCCGCCCAAGAGCGCGGTGTACTCGAGACCATCGGTGCTGCCGGTGGCGACGCCCCCCAGCCCCTCCCGGCGCGTCCCGTAGGTATTGATGCCTCCACCGAGCATTCCTTCCACATGCAGTCCCTCTCGGAACCATGCCGCATAGAGTTGAGCGAGGTAGCTATCCATATCGATGTGTCCCTTGTCGGTCAAACTTACCTGCCCGCTGTCGTAGGCGACAGCTCCACCCACAACCAATTGACGGTTGATCTGGCGGTCGGCACCGATGGTGAAATCGCCGCTGGACAGATTGTAGCCCGCGGCGTTGGTGTTCCCTGGCACAACCGCGAAATCACCGCCGCCCTCGACATACACGCTCCACGGATTATCCAAAGTCCGGCTCACAATGTCGTTCGCGGACTGGCCCGGAGCGGCGTTGTTGGACGAGGGAGCCGCCACACTGCCATCGGCCACGGCACGGTTGGCCGCATCAATGTACAAATCACGGTAATCCGCGCGCAGTTCATTGGCTCGTTGGAGGAACCGGCTGCCCTGTGCGTCCATATTCGCAAATGCCATCGTGAACATTGCCGTCAGTTGTTCGGGTGAAATCTCATTGAATGCGACCGGCAAGCTGTTCGACGGATCGGAAAGATTGTCCAGGTAGTTAACCAGCGCCACCGCCGAAGAGATGGTGGAACTTGAAACAGCATTCAGATCCTGCGCCACGGCACGCTGGTTCCGCGTCAGCGCATACGGCACAAAGGACAACTGCTCCCATTTCAACGTCACGTCGTCCGTGTCATAGATAAGCGTTGGTTTCAGCAAAGAACTGTAGGTGAAGTCATTGGTGAGCGTGGAGAACGTTCCTGTTACACCATTGCTGGCGGTGACCAACACGAATTGATCGTTGTGCTCCGGCACATAGCCGTTGGCTTGCACGACGCTAACCGTGCCGCCGAGACTTGCCGTACCGGCGATATTGAGTTGGCCGTATGAATTCGTGCTGCCGCTCGTTGTATTCGTACCCGCAATCGTTATTTCCAGGGTGCCGTCCGCCCCCTGCGTGTAGCTGCCGCCCACAGAGACCGTGGTCTCATTCAATTTCAACGTGCCGTCGATTAGATTCACGCCGCCATTGCCCAGGGCATGGCTGTCCTGGACGGCGAGCGTGCCTCCGTTTTCAACCCACGTGCCACCGCTGTAGGTGTTCACGTTGGTCATGGTCAACGTGCCGGTGCCGGCCTGGGTCAGGCTGCCGGTGCCGCTGATTTGATTGGTGACCAGAATGTCGTCGGTGTGGTTGAAGATCAGTACCGAGTTGTTGCTGATCGCGCCACCACCCAGTGTGCCGAGGGTACCTCCATCACCCACTTGCAGGGTACCCGAACCGATCACCGTGAGTCCGGTATAAGTATTGTCGGCGACCAGTATGAGCGTGCCGGTGCCGCCTGGGTCAGGCTCCCGGTGCCGCTGATTGTGTTACTGACCACGACGCTATCGCTTCGATTGAAAACCAACACGGAGTTGTTGCTGATGTTGCCGGTGCCCAGTGTGCCGAGGGTGCCCCCATCACCCACTTGCAGAGTGCCGGAAGTGATGAGTGTGGGACCGCTATAGGTGTTTGTTCCCCCCAGTGTCAGCGTGCCGGTGCCGGCCTGGGTCAGGCTGCCGGTGCCGCTGATTGTGTTACTGAGCACGATGTTATCGCTACGGTCGAAGACCAATGCCGCATTGTCGCTAATGGTCCCGCTGCCCAACGAGCCAGTCGTCCCGCCATTGCCTACCTGGAGCGTGCCTGAACTAAGGGTCGTACCACCACTGTAGGTGTTATTGCCTGTGAGCGTCAGTGTGCCGCTACCGGCTTGCGTCAGGCTACCGACACCGCTAATCGAATTGTCGACAACGACGCTATCGCTACGATCGAATCTCAGGGCGGCGTTATTGACTACGTCGCCGCTGCCCAACGAACCGCTGGTGCCGCCATTGCCTACCTGGAGCGTGCCCAGGCTAATTGTTGTGCCGCCGCTGTAGGTGTTATTACCCGCGAGCGTCAGCGTGCCCAGACTGCCTTTGATCAATCCGCTGGTGCCCGTAATCTGGCTGTTCACGACGGCATCGACACCGTTCGCTACATTGATGGTCGGGTCGGCGCCCGTGAGGATGATCGTGCCCGGAAGAAGTGTCGGAATATGTGCCATTTGCGGCGATGCTGATGGTGTTCGCGGAGATGGTGCCAATGTTCAAGGCAAGAGTACCGGAGGATACCAGTGTGCCAACGGATATTTCCCCATTAACCGTGAGGGCTCCTGCGCTAATATTACCAACCGTGACACTTCCGTCGGTTATGAAAAGATCGCCCGCTGTCGCCGTGGTCGTCCCCTCGATGGTGGCGTTAGCAATGTTGGTATTGGCAACGAAGGCTTCGTCGCTGGAGGAAGGCAGCGCCCCCAGTGACCAGTTGGCCGAGGTAAACCAGCTCCCGCTGGTGCCTATCCAGTTATTCGTGTCCGCCCAAACACAATCACGTCCACCGACGAGAACCATCACCACGACGGCGGCGCGGATGGTCCGCACCAGATCACACTCATGCGTTCGAACCGTTGGTCTGACATGCTGTTGCATCATGACGCTTTTCCCTTCACTTGTCGTTTCTCCTGCTTGTGCCCACCAACGCCACTCATCCGTGGTTTTCTACCCGACTGTCATGAACATCGGATGCTGGACGGAATTACAGATCTGTAATGAAAGAGAGCGAGCGATGATCTTGAGATCTCAGCCGACGACCGAGAGAGGCAAAGCGTGGTCCGTCAATCACGAGTGAACCGCGGGCGCAGCCTGTCCACGGAACGGCCAGGGTCAATTCACCGGTGGGGACCACGGAGCCGACCCATGCCGTGGATGGCAGTGCTCAGGAAGGACTGGTTCCATCCTCTAGCGGGATCGTCAATGTGAACGAGATCCATTCCTCGCGGGTGGGGCCGAACACCAGGTCGCCATGATGCGCCCGCGCGATCTCGCGCGCGATGCTCAAACCCAACCCGACGCCGCCAATTCGCCGGCTCCGGGATTTGTCAACGCGGTAGAGACCGGTCAAAAATCCGCTCTTGATCTTCGGGTGGAATCGGTATCCCGGTATTGCTCAATGTGAACTGTGCGACACGATCGCTGGTACGCAGTTCGAAAACCACCCAACCGTGCTCGACATTGTATTTCACTGCGTTGCTCGTCATATTGCGAAATACTTGGGCCAACAGGTCGGTGTCGGCCTTGACGTGGACGCCACTGGCGATCTGTTGTTCCACCACCAACTCTGGCCCGATTGCTTTCACGTCTTCGACGGCTGACTCGACGAGGGCAGTCAGGTCCACCGTCTCCCGTTGCAGGGTCAATTGACCGGCATCGGCACGCGCGAGCAACAATAGTTTTTGGACGATGGCCTTGAGCCGTTGCACTTCCTCGAGCAGGCCGCTGTAACGCTGTTGCTCGTCAGAACCCGGCACGGAGCATTGGACAGCTTCCTCGAGTTCACCCTGCAATACGGTCAGAGGCGTCTGCAATTCGTGGGCGGCGTCGGCGCTGAAACGCACGGCTTGACCAAAGCTCCTCTCCAGCCGATAGAGCATCTCGTTGATCACCTCCGAGAGCAAGGCCAGATCAGGATCAGTCGAGGTAAAAGGAACACGTTTGTCGAGACCACGCGCCGTAATCCCTGCGGCTGTGCGTGTAATGATCGCGATCGGTCCCAGCGCGCGCGCCGCCAGCAGCCAACCGCCAGCAGCCAGCGCGACCAAGCCGAGCGGCACGACGAGCAGAAACGCGTTACGGATCCGCGCGGCTTCGCGGTGGTATTCTGCCAGATTCACGCCGATCACAACGGTCACCGAATCATTACCCAGAATCCCGACCCGCCAATCGCCGCCGGAAGTTTTGACGGTTCGGAAAACAGGTTTCTTGACGCGTGCCGCCCGTAGTCGGAGCATCCCTCTTAGCCCGTTGGGCGGCCACAGCATCATTCCTGGTGCATTCGACAATCCTGACTGATCCGGTGCAGGCGCCAGTGACATCCACGAACTGCCTAGCCATATGTCTTGCGGGGGACCGTTGCTGAAAAGGTCTTCTGGGTCGGGGAGTCGCGGTCCATCGTCGCCTTGCTGTACGGAGTCCGTCGGCTGTGATTTTTCAAATTCGAGGTTCGGAAGCCGCATATTAGCGATCTCGGGCGGGCACTGGGTCGGTTTGTAGAGGATGCGGTTCTCGGAATCCCACACGCACGCGACAAGCTGGTTCGACAGGTTCTCGCCATGGACAATCTGCAGCGACTTGCCGAAGTCCCCCCAGAACATACGCGGCGACCGCCGCTGAAGTGGCAGGTTGCACAGAGCGGAAATCTCGCGATCAATGCGGTCCATCTGCACCCGGGAGATGACACCGAGGAAACAGATTCCAAAACCGACCAGAATCGACCCCGAGATCACGAGCGACAACAGCGCGATTTTGAGACGAAGCCTCATTTCCCTTGCTCCGGATGGCGAAAGCGATAGCCCACGCCGCGCACAGTTTCGATCCATGACGGTTCCGGCGACGCGTCAATTTTCGCGCGTAATCACCGGATGTACACGTCCACGACGTTGGTTTGTGGGTCGAAATCATAACCCCACACGTGTTCGAGGATCTGGGTGCGAGTGAACACACGTCCCGGGGAGCGCATCAGTAGTTCGAGCAGATTGAACTCTCGGGCGGTAAGGTCAACCCGTTCGTCGTCCCGCAGGACATTGCGGGTGATAAGATCCACGACCAATCCGTCGGCTGTCAATTGCGTCAATTGTTCACCCGACGCCCGACGAGCCACCGCCTGAATGCGAGCAACCAGCTCTTCCACATAGAACGGCTTCGGGAGGTAGTCGTCAGCCCCGAGGTTCAATCCCTCGACGCGCTCATTCAGTCCCGAACGCGCCGTCAACAAGATGACCGGAATGATCCGTTTCTTCTCCCGCAACGCGCGCAATATACTCAGGCCATCTCGGCCTGGAAGCATGATATCGAGGATAATCACATCATAGATTTGCGACATCGCCCGCGTGTAGCCTTCATTGCCGTCCGCGCACACTTCGACGACAAAGCCTTGTTCCTTCAGTCCCCTTTGGATGAAGGATGCAATCTTGCGATCATCCTCAACAACCAGTATCTTCATGGCGAAACAGTTCCTACCATACACTTCGACCCTGCCGCTAACCAGCACAGCGTGATTACAATTTTGTCATATTCGAGGTCAAGTGGAGCATCGCTTAGCGCGCATGTGATCGAATCGTCCGTCACTTTCCATGATGGCGTCCCGCGTTCCTGTGCGGATTGAACAACTTCTTGAGCGGGACAACTACGATGCTGCCACCGGAATGTCACCTGCATACATGCTCACTGGAAATCCATGGCGGTCGCTTCGGGATGTAAGTGCAAATCCTGCCGCTTAGCATACCGAGCGCGATAATCGGGAACCGGTTTGCGGTTGTCTCGGGCGCGAAACACCCTATGGAAACGAGCCTGGAACCACGTGCCACGTCCGACCGGCCAACAGGCGCAGCCGCAGGTTCGCGCGCCGCGCACGCTCTGCTTCACGCACTGGTGTTCAGCACCGTCACCATCTTCTCCGCCATTGCCCAGGTGCTGAGCGGCCACGTACCACAGATTATAAAGGACCTGAACCTGCAACCCGTGGAGCGGCTGGCGGCGACAAATGTATTGCATCTGGCGATCGGGTTGCCGCTCCGCGACCCGAAGGCGGCCAAGGCCCTCATCCAGCAACTGTACAACCCGGCCAGTCCCTTCTACCATCAATACCTGACACCCGAACAGTTCACTGAAAGGTTTGGCCCGACCGAACAGGACTATGAAGCGGTCATCGCGTTCGCAAAAGCGAACGGCTTTCGGATAGCGGGCACCCATCCCAATCGCCTGCTGCTCGATGTGGAGGCACCCGCCGCAGACATCGAGACGGCGTTTCAGGTCAAGCTGTTCGAGTATCAGCACCCAACGGAAGCGCGGAGTTTCTATGCGCCGGATGTCGAACCCTCAATCCCATCGGGCTTGAAAATCACCGACATCAGCGGACTGAACAACTATCCGCGGCCGCATCCCAATAGTCACATCGGTAGCCTGGTCAAACAGAGTTCCAAAGCCACACCGAACGGCGGCTCCAGCACCATCACCCGACCCAATTACATCGTCGTACTGACGCCGTTCCAAGGCTGGCAGATTCAATACTTTGGCAGCACCAACAACCCCAACGCCGTGGCGGCAGCCGATGCTGATGGCACGGGCCAGAATAATCTATTCAAGTTCGTGGCCGGCCTCGACCCCACAAATCCCGCATCCGTGTTTCTGCTCACCATCATCAGCACCACCAACCAGCCGAACGCGCAGGACCTGCAAATCCTGCCGATGGTCGGGGGCCGCACCTACACGCTGCAATTCAATACGGATTTGGTGAACGGGGTCTGGTCGCCGCTCTGACGCCCGAGGAGGTTCTTGATTTCATCGAAGATACGCCTATCAAGAATCTCGATGTTGAGAGACTTCGCGGTCTGAACCAACGGAAAAAAGCGAGAAAAAGACGACGCTGAGCGACTCGGAAAGACAGACTCAGGGCTAGCACCCAAAATGGGCATAAATGCTCCATCGGGTGTGTGTTGTTGGGGGGCGGTTTCAGGGGGAACTGGCGGCGGCGATGGCGGGCGGGGATTCAGATTGATTCGCTCGCCGGTGCGATTTACGCTCAGCCTAGCGTCCGGACTTTGTCTTTTACTGGGAGTGTTAGAAATCGATGTTCGTTCGAGCGTTAGTTGCCTTTCTTGTATTACCGGGTCTGGTCGCCGGAATTGTGCCGCTCTTGATTGTCGTCGGCGATACCCCCTCTGCCAAGACAGCGCCCTACGCAATCACGTTGCTTTCCGTAGGGTGTTTTTTGCTTCTCTGGTGCGTCAGAGACTTTTATGTATCTGGCAAAGGGACGCTTGCGCCATGGGATCCCCCGAAGCGTCTGGTTGTCGTCGGACTTTACCGTCATGTGCGGAATCCGATGTATCTTGCCGTGTTAACGGTCATCGCAGGATGGAGCCTGCTCTATACTTCGGCTGGGGTAGTCATCTACATGACGCTTGTAGCGGTTGTCTTTCACCTGCGAGTGATAATGTATGAGGAGCCGACGCTCCATCGACAATTCGGCGTTGAATGGGAAGATTACTGTGCTTCCGTTTCGAGATGGGTGCCCCGCTTGCGCCCAAAAGCGTCAGGATGATGGTTTTTTTGGGGGGGAATCGGGGGGGCAAACCGACGAGGATCCGGCAGCAGGACTGCGGCGAGATGGCGGGCGGGGAATGGGAGGATTGACGACAGAGGTGGCGGGACGGGAACGGACCTTTTCTCAATCTGAGCGAGCCGCGTCAGGCAACCAATCACCATGCGGGCGGTCCGGCTGTCCCCCACGGTATGAGTGCGTGGAGAATTGCGCTCAGCAACCAACAAACAACCATCATCCCGAACACGCCGAGCACGCAGAGAAACAACTTCGCTACGATGATTTCTATACGTCGAAGCGTCATAACCCAACACTCTCCACGGCAACATACGCCCCGCCATCACGAATGCAAGTGGCGGCGGGAACTATGGCGGCGGGACAATTGCAGGGGGCAATGGCGGCAGGTATCCAGTTTTTCGGTAGAGAAAGTAGGGGTAGTTCTGGATGCGTCCCTTTATGACAGATATTGTTCCACCCAAGTCCGGTTGAACTTTTGGTTTGTATGGATAACTGACAACCAGAAAGTACACGACACTGTTCTCTGGAAACCACTTGTTGAGGTCATAACGCCTTGTGTAGCCCAGGTCGCCATCGGCGACTGTTTTCAACTCAACAATGACTTCTCTGGTGACGTTTTTCTTGTTGGTGTGCCGGAAGAAAACGTCGTACCGCATCCGACGCCCATGCCGACGCCTATGGGGATACGGTTGGTTCAACCGGATGCAGCTGAGATTGTGTCTGCCTGCATTGGCAATCAAGTATTGTCCAATGGCGGTTTGAATCGCCCACTCGAAACCGTAGTCACTCCCACGGTCTTGTCGAATCAAGTCGCACATCTGGAGGGTATTCACCAGCCAGTCGTGATGATTTGCGAAAGAGTGCTTGATGAGTTTTATCACTAATCGGTCGCACATACCGCTTCCCAACTTTTCGTCCACGGCAATGGTGAAATCGGTTCGTCCTGCTGTCAAACGCAATCGGTTCGGTTTGGCAATGGCGGCGGACGGCAGGGGACGCTACAGGCTCCACCTCCTGATGCACCGTGACCGCTGACGTGCCGAACAACCCCGTCTGCCAATTTCAAGGAAGACTTCGTCGATGCTCTTTCGCTTGGCGATGGCACGGTCGATAATTTCGGTGTAAACGTCATCATCGACCACGATGCGTTGCGTGGGAGCATCCTTTTCGTCGGAGCAGGAGACGCAGAGGAGTTCCCGCCTGCGGAGGAGGCGGAAGACATACGTCGAGATTTCCAGCACGTGTCCATTCATGAGACCTAACCTCGACTTTCTACCGCAACATACGCCCCGCCATCACGAATGCAAGTGGCGGCGGGAACTTCGCTAGTGTTAGAGAATTGTCAGTTGGGCAGGAGTTGGTAAAGAACAAGGGCTCAACCCAAACCGAGCAAGGAATGGAGTCGAGCCCATGTCAGAGACCTATGCGGTCTCCATATCGGTCAGCCTGACGGTACGGGGACGGTTCACCAACGTCAAGCATTTGGAGGAAGCGGTGCAGCAGCAAGTTCAACAAGCCGCGCAACAGTTCTATGCCCAAGCCGTGGCGGCCTACCAGCGGCAGTGGCTGGCGGCGCATCGGGAGCGCTATCAATCGGTGCGCTGGCGCCAGCGGCAATTACTAAGCCCGTGGGGCGAGCTGGCGCTGCCGGTGCTGATGGTGCGGGAGCGCGGTCGGTCTCGAGGCGGCTATCACAGCTTGGGCAAGGTGCTCTGGCGCGGCAAAGCCACGCGGTTGTTAAGCCCGCAGGTGGAACGGCAGGCCTTGGAAGCCGCCACGGGGCAGAATTACCGACCGGCGGCGCGCCAGTTGAGCCAGCGCTGCGGGGCGCGGGTGTCGCACTGGGCGGTGTGGCGATGCGTCCAGTATTACGGGGCCAAACTCCAGGACCAACTGCAGCGGGACTGGTGGCCGGACCCGCCGCGTAAGGTGGCGGCGGAGGTGGTGGTGACCGAGGTGGACTCGACGTGGTTGAAGTGGCAGCGGCGGGGGTGCGGCCACGAGGGGCCGCAGCATTTCCTCATGCATTTGGGGCTGCATTACACGGGCCGCAGCCGCCGCCTGGATCAGCGGGGTCGTACCGACGTGAGCCTGGACCAGAAGACCTGGTTGGTGGGCACGGGCAGCCTCGGTGAGTTCGGCACGCGCCTGCGCCGCCACCGTGACCGACACTATCCGGCCGGGCTGGGGTCCCGCTCCCTGACGGTGCTGCTGAGCGATGGCGACGAGGGACTGAAGTGGGTGCGGGAACGCGAATTCCCCGAGACACTGTGGCTGCTGGATCGCTGGCACATCGGCCAGAAGGTGCGCGAGTTTGTCGGCCCGGATCAGGCCGCGTGGCGCTCGATCATGGCGGCGGTGTATGCCCACGACAGCGAAGCGGCCTTGGAGGCGCTGCGGTCCATGGAACCGGCCTCCGACGACCCGCGCCGCGAGGGCTTCCACGAACTCTTCGGCTATCTGCTGGGCCATCGGGACGGCATCGATGCCTTCGGTCAGATCCCCAAGCGCTACCGTCAGCGCCACGGGTGCCTCGGCCCGGTGGTGCGGGCGGGCAGCGGCGCGGTCGAGAAGAACGTCGAGGTGCACATCAACCGTCGCTTCAAACGCCAAGGGCGCGGCTGGAATCCGGTGCGCGCGACCGCCTGGCCCAATTACGCTGGCTGCAGCAGGACCACAGAAACTGGAATCACTGGTGGAACAACGTCTGCCTCACCACCACGAAAATAAACCCGGGTTGGCCCACCACTGACAATTGACAAACAGTACCGGGAACTTCTCCCAGCCCCGATTTTTCTTGCCTTACAGCCCCACTTTCTGGTAACATTACGCTCCATAAGAGCGATACATTGGTTCAGTTTGTCGGTCGTTGAGATTCGGCGGGCGGGTTAGAGGAACAGGGGTTCCAGTGGTCGAGCCCACAAACCATCAACCCCGTCGGTCTGGAGACCGAAGAGTCCGAAAACTGAGGGCGGCGCATCCTCGCAGAGTGCGCCGCTTTCATTTGGCGGCAGAATTGGCGGCGGGATCGCGGGGAGGGCTGGGGAAACGAAAAGGAGAGTCAACTTTCCGAATGACACCGGTCAATTCTGGCAACTTGCACATTGCCCTCGACTCTCCGATGCACCGTAAGCCCTATCACAGGAATAGCAACCGATTTTGGCGGCGGGCCGGGGGGGTGCGGGCGGCGCGCTTATAGCCACAGTGCCGCGGCCAGAACCAGGTTAATGGCACCTAATGTGTGCAGGAACAGGTGCATCAGGTTGGGTCGCGGGTTGTCTCCATGCGGAGGCAGGACCTGGCGGGTTCCCGCGTACATCTTCGTGTACAGGTCCCTGGTCTTCTGGTCTGTGCCGCGGAAATACGGGGTCCACCACATCGAGATTGCGCCCAGCACCGTCGCCGCGCAGTACACGAGCCAGTAATCTTGTACGCCGGGCGGGCCGGTTTTTGCCAGTAGTAGATTGCAAACGCCGCCGCCAGCCCGGGGAACAGGCAATTGATCGCCGTGCCGATCAGCATCTTGTTCACACCCAGTGCCGCTCGAACCTGCCGGCCATGGGTCCAGCCGGGAATGTCGAACCAATCGTGAAAGCCATTCACCAAGAATTGCGGGATCAGCAGGATTGTGAACAGGTTCTGGAGCATTTTTGGTGAGCAATAATGTCACCCTGACGGCTTAACATTTCTCAACTTCAAAAGCAATCGGAGGCGGGACAGCGGCGGGGCGACGGGGTCGGAACAGTTGGGGCGTCATTCCCATTCTAATCCACGACTCCGTCGAAATACTCGACATCAATCTTTTCAATAATCGCACGCATCTTCGGAAAGTATTTAGCCCCATGCGCTGACTTTTGATGGGCATCCAGTGCCGCCTGATCGAGATACTGCTCATGCACAATGTATGCGCCCTGCTTCGCTCGTGATTTGAGCAACGAGTAAAGAAGACAGCCCGGCTCGTGCGCCCGCATTTCTGCTCGCAACTCCGCGAAGAGCCACTCCAGTTCTGCCTCCTGTCCGTTCTTTACTTGAACAATTCTAAGCCCGCCAACCATAATTCCCTCGGAGTATAAGCCATCTAGGCGTGGCGGGATGTGGGCGGCTCTGAACAGTTGAGCAACACCCCCACCCCGGGTCATGGCGGGTGGGCAACGGCGGCATCGCTTAACAGCGGCCGACGGCAGTTCTCTTACAATTTCTTATGCGACCCATCGCAATACGGGGCGGTATGGGCATGCTTGCACTGGCACAACGCCACCTTCTTGGGCTGGTCGAGTTTGAATTCGAGCGGGGCAAACTCGGTGCCCTTGTGAGAGCCGTCGCAGAAGGGCTGTTTCTTCGACGCTCCGCATCGGCACCAGTAATACGTCCCCGCCGCCAAGTCTAAGACCGCTGGGCTCTTCGCCGCAATTCGTGGTTCGCTCATGGCATCTCCTTAATTTGCCCTCTGGGGCGATGTCTCAATCTGAGAACTTCTGGAAATCTTCTGGGGTCGGAGCCTTTCGTGCGAACCAATCGTAAACAAACACACGCGCCTGTGCCCCGAATATCTCTTTCGCCTCCATCAGGCTTTCGCTCGGCATGCCCGTCATCTCGTTTACACAGATGGAAGTCAATGGCGGTAGTTGGTGATGATCGCAATAACCCTGAATCGGGACAAGAAACTTGCAGACCAACTGCTGTGGAATGCCTGTCAATTGATGCACATTGCCATAACTGAGGATTTTCTGGTCGTGGGCGGCAAAGACCAGCAGTGACCACACTTGAGCCGCTCTGTCATTGTCTGTCATTGGTAGCCTCTCGGCCACAATGATAGGACTGACTGCCGAAAACGCAAGGGGAACTGGCGGGGGGACTGCGGGCGAAGAATGCAACAGGGTCGGGCGGCAGGGCAATGGCGCGGGGCAACGGCGGCGGGAGGCGGGCGGGGAGCAATTTGGGAAGCGGCTCGCTTTAGAGGAGGCTCAAGTAATCTCCATTTCGTCCGATAGGATACTTGGCTACGATGCGTTCTCGACTCTCGCTGGTCTGAGCACCAATACTTGCAGTTGAATAGCCGCCAAGATGTTTCAGCAGGGTCTGCGGGGCTTCCTGAGAAAGCCATTCAGCCTGAATGACCTTGCTCGGAATGTGGAGGATGCTATCCGTACGCCATCGGCGTCCCCTGTTGCCTCGCCATCAGCCGCCTGACCTGATTGACCAGTCTGGGTCCGGAAAAGCGGCAAACGTCAGACAGTCTTTCCCTTTGCACCACCATGGCTTTCCGTCCACTTTTCAATCGAATCATCGACCATCCATCCGTTCACTCAAATTGCCTCGACTTCCAACCCCGTCTTTGGTTTCCTATTGAGCTTCGTATAATATAGTGGCGGTTTGACTCAAAACAGCTCGGCCTGTTTCCAGAAGGACTGAACCAGGGTTGGGCGACGGCGCATGCGGGCGAAGGGCGCGACGGGCGGCGTGGCTGAGTTGGCCGAAGTCTTTGGGGCAGAGATTGGGCAGTTCATGGTGTTTGCAGTAACCCCAGATGTATTCGGTGGGATTGAGTTCGGGCGCGTAGGCCGGCAGGTATTCCACGTGGATGCGGCGGCATTGGCGGGCGACAAACTCGCGTACGGCACGGCTGCGATGCACCGGCAGGCCATCCCAGATGATCGTCAGCTTGCCGCCGATGTGACGCTGGAGGTGTTGCAAAAACTCGATGACCTGCGGGGCTTTGATGCTGCCGGCAAAGAGCCGAAAGTAAAAGTTCCAGATCGTGATCCCGGCCATGGCCGAGAGACATTTCCAATTGAACGAGTATTGCAGCACCGGAGTTTGACCCCGTGGTGCCCAGGTGCGCACCCGATGCGGTCGCTCGCTCAGCCCGCTCTCGTCCACGAAGACTATGGTTCGCTGCTGCTGGAGGGCTTTTTTTTAATGTCCGGCCAGCGCACCCGTTTCCACCGCTGGATCGCCGGCTCATCCCGCTGACGAGCGCGCCCCACGGGTCGTTGGCAACTCCAGCCCAACGATCGCAAGATCCGCCACACATGCCCGGGGTGAAACGTGTGCCCGGTTTGCCGGTGGATTAAATCCGCCACCCGCCATGTCGTCCACAGCCCGCTGCCGTAGCCCAGCGCTTCCGGCCCCTGTTGCAAGCCGCGGCGCAGTTGCTCCACCTGCGACGGCTGCAACCGTGGTTTGCGCCCGGCCCGCCCGACTTTCTTCAGCGCCGTGGCTCCGTTGGCCTGCCACGTCTGATGCCAACGACTGACCGACTGGCGATGCACGCCCAGTCGGCGAGCAATCTCGGCCTGACTCAGCCCGTGATCGAAGAGTTTGGCGGCCCGCAGTCGTCGCCGCTCCAATTGATCGAAGTCGCGTGTGACACCTTTGGGATTGCCCATGCCACAAGACTATCACATCCATCCACAAATGTCACTATATTATGCGAGACTCAGTAGTGTCCCAAGGAACAGGCGAGTTTGTTCCAGTGCTTTGCAGGCGTTTCTTGGGCAGAGAGTTTTGCGAGGTGGGCGGTGAGCGGAAAGTCCGACACTGAATTTGAACGAGTCAAGCAGAGTTGTGCCGACGTGGCTTCACAGATGCAGTGTCCCCACCACTTCCGGAACGCAAAACTGGAAACGTGCGGAGAAAACTTCGACGATTTCAGCATTGAGGTCATCACCTGCTGTGAGGAATTCCGGAGGCGTGTCGAAGAAGCCTTGGACAGGCTGGGGAAGCACAGAGTTTGAACGAAGCCCACTGCATCGCCATCACCAACCTGACCTGACGGCGCCGAGGTCAACGGCCGGAGCGTTGGCCTAGTTTTAGAACTTGGTCTACTTGCTCTTTGTACTGCTGTGCAGGCGACTGGGCTTTCAGGAGTTTTACAATTGCCCCGGTGTTCTTGGCTATGTATACGGCGGCGATGGCGATGACGCCCTGCACCATCAAGAACAGGGCTCCCGCTGTGAGAATAATCAAATCCATAAAGGCGACCTTCCTTTCGTTTGCCAGCGACCCGTTACCACAACGTACGCCTCGCCATAAGGAATGCAACAGCCAGCGTGAGACAACGACGGCAGAGGCTCAACGGCGGCTGATGGCGGCAGAACTGGGGCTACTTTGCGATCACCAACGGCTCGGTCGCAATACCGCCTTCCCAAGTTGTCGTCGCATTTAGCCACGTGTTTGTATATTTGGTGGCTGAGAATATTCCTGTGACGGAAACCGGAAACACCCACCGATTTATTAGCGGGGCTTTCGAGCCGAAAACTGGTTGCGCGAAGATTGCCGTACCACCCTCTGAGGTCTTCATTGATGTGGTGCTCATGTCAAGCCGACATCTGGCGATCTGGTCTTCTGAAGGAGCGATAATAAATGTTGTACAAGCGCTCTTAGTCCACACACCGTGCGGATTTTCCAATTCGTTGGCCGTCCCCTCGGCGTCAACAACTCGAAGCCGCCACTGACCGGCCCCCCAAGGGCTCTGACGCTCCGCCAACCGAATTGGCGCATTGGAGCCGTTGTGCAACACGAAGTCCAGTTCGATACTGTTGTCGGGTCGAACGATGGGATTCGTCAATCTGGCACTCAAACCGAGATACTCTCTGACCTGAGGTATCCGACTCGCATTCGCTTCCTTCGTTTCCCCGACGTACTCGCCCCCGATGAACTTGGCTCCGTTGGGCAGGATTTGGACATTGGTCTGTTGGGCGTCGGAGGGGAATACAGGCAAGAATGCGATGGCAATTACTACCGCAACAATGAGGCTTCGTCGTTTCATCGTCGGCTCCGGTTCGGACTGGTTCCGATTGCCCCTTGTACCCCTGACGCAGGGGGGCTTCAAGATGGATGAGAGCGGCGGAACAGGCGGCGGGAGGCGGGCGGGGACAGGACTGGTGGGATACGGCGGAAGGCTCATTCTAGAAAAATGGGGCAAACACCCCATAGCGTAAGACTTCTCAATACCCCATTCTTCTCTCGATGAAGGAACACCAATATGTCAACGACACTGGATGCCCACCGTCTGCCCCACAGCATAACGGACGCTGAATTGCAGAGACCGTCCGACGACACGGTTAGCAATCAAAGGCGTCTTCCAGATTTGGAAATATGCAGGGCTGGGTATCTGGGGCAATGCGACCTCTCAGAGTGCTTGGAGGAAATCCCTGAAGGTTGCGAGTATGCGGTACATTTGGGTTCCACCTTCTATTGTCGCCATCCTGACCGCCGTAAATCCGAGAAGTCAGATACTCCTTGATGCGTCTTCCGTAGTCGTCGTCCGCCGATGACCAGCCGTTATCCAATCGACTATTTGAGCCGACACAGGCATTTGGGGCAATGGCGGCGGATGACAACGGCGGCGAAAGCATAAACGGCAGGAAATCTTTCGGAGGCTCGATTTCTTGCCGCAACTGATAGTGGTGTCCAAGATTAAATAATCATGGTTTCCACGATAGCCCTCGGCAAACTGATGGCAGGCTATATGCTACCTATGAGCGGCTTATGAAGAAGTGCCCGCAAAAACTTGCTCACGTAGTCAGGGAGCAATCTGGTCAGGGCTTGGTCGAGTATGCACTGATTCTGGCTTTGATTTCCGTGGTCGCAGTCCTCATTCTCCAGGGACTCGGTACCCACGTTAACAATACGCTATCGACCGTCAACTCGAACCTGCCGTGAACCAATAGTCGATTGAGGGACAAAACCGATGGGCATCATCTCCGCCGCAATCGCATTATTCGGTCCCGGAGGCGAGGGTCAACGGGAAAGACCCCCAGAGCGTCCTTCCAACGATGGGGACGAACCCAACCCCACCATCCTGGTCATTGATGACGACCCCTCGGTGCTTCTGACTGTCAAAGCCTTGCTGGGCAAGCGGGGCTTCAATGTGTTGACTTCGTCTTCGTCCCCGAAGGGATTGGACATGCTTCGCTATGCGAGGGGCGACATCCGCATCGTAGTGCTCGATTACAACATGCCGAAACTCGACGGCGGCGAGACCCTCAACTTCATCAAGCAACTCAGTCCGAACTCAAAGGTCATTGGACTCACGGGCATGAACCCCGACTCGGTGACCGTGGGGTATCTCGAAGGCGTCGAAAAGTTGCTCGGCAAGCCTGTAGTCGCCGCCGAACTGTTCAGTACCATTGACGAGTTGCTTGGCGATGGACGAACCGCTTCGGTGGCGGTTCGGTCGTAGACTCACAGGGTGTCGGGATGCCACCAACAGGCGACAAGATCGGGCAATCAAACGAGGTCAACCCCACTGGCAACCACGCTTTCCAGCCCCTAGCCGCCGACGGTACCCGCATTCAAGCACTAGCCATCGACGACGAGGAGGAATTGCTCAATCTCATTAAGGAGTTGCTGGAGCCGTACGGCGTCGATGTCCATCCGTTTACCGACCCGGTCAAAGCCCTCGACATGTTCTCTCATGAGAGGGAGAAATTCCATCTCGTGTTGCTTGATTACAGCATGCCGAAACTTGACGGGGCCAAGACGTTCGTGTGGCTGAAGAAACTCAACCCCGACGTTAAGGTCATCATTGTCTCCGCCTTCGAAGCGCTACGGTTGCGGCAGATTCTCGCCCAGCACCCGGTAGACGACTATATCCACAAGCCGTTCCGCATTGAGGAAGCAGTGCAAGTCATCCGTCATGTCATGAGCAAGCCCGAGGCTAAGACTGTCGCCCACTGAATCCCGCCGATTTCAGGAGCAACGGCGGCGGGAGGCGGGCGGGGAAAGCGGTTCGGAAAAAGTAAGCCGCCTCTTGAACGCTCAGATTTGTTGTGTAATGTTGACCATGTCTCGGGGGCTGAGTATGCAGTATTGCGTCATTCTCGAAGTGAAGGACGTTATCGAGGCTACCGCTGTCGGCATGCGGCTCCACCAACTCGGCTACAACATCGTCTCCAGTCAGGTCACGCCGTCGAATTGTCCCATTCAGCAAGAAGCGACAAATTGCGAGGCTTGCCCTGGTGTTGCCAAACCGTCGGCACCGACCGTCAAGCGGCTTGGAGCGAAAACAATGGTCAGCAAGCGAAAGGAATAGAACCATGAACAAGATGCAGAAGAAGAACTTGTCCCGGCCGGACGAGAAACGGACATTTGATAAGGGACTGGTTGAAACCGTATCTCTGGGCGGCGTGACGTTCGGTCGGGCAACACTTCAACCTGGCTGGAAATGGTCAACCTGCGTAAAGCCTCTGGTGAAGACCAAGAGTTGTGAGGCACCCCACCTGCAATACCATGTGTCGGGACGGATACACGTAGTGATGGATGATGGCTCGCAAGACGAATTCGGGCCGGGCGACGTATCGTCTCTTCCGCCGGGGCATGATGCTTGGGTTGTCGGCAATGAGCCTGTGGTGGTCATCGACATCAGCGGGATGGTCGATTACGCCAAGAAGAAGTGAGCTTGTCTGGGCGGCATTTTTGGACGGCAGTGGAAACAACGGCGGCGGGAGGCGGGCGGGGACTGGCAAGATAATGCCCTTATCGGGTCAACTTGAGAGCCTGAATTGCGGCATCACCTCGCATCTCTGATTTGAAGTAGTCCAGAACAGTTTGGGCATCCTTCTGGTCGTCCAAATGAGCGTTGAGTTGAGTTATCCTCGGAACCCAAGACTCATCTATCCGAATGATGAAGAGATTCCCGCTGGCAAGCGAGAAAACGTTCGATGCAATGTCCACTGTTTTGTCGATGGCATTGTATTCGATGTCCAGGCGTTTTTGTTCCGGTTCTGAATCACCTGTACTCTTCGGAATCGACCAAAACAAGGCTTCGTCCGAGTTCCAGCCTCCGCCATGGCTTCCACCAGTAAGTCCTGCATCGGGATGAAAAACTAAAGCATGATAAATAGACACAGCAACGTAATTGGAGCCCGATACGCAACGCTGACCAGTCGCAGACAGCAAGAGACCGTGAGCGTTTTTAAAACTCCGTTCCGTAGAGCCAGTTGGCGATATTGCACCGGGCTTATGTAACCAGTCACCGTATATTTGCTGTTGAGCAGTAGCCGCCGAGAGCAGAAGGCAAAGCAGGATAACCGGTCGCATGGCAGACCAACTATGGCACCACAAAAACGGCTGTCCACTTCAAACTGATGACGCAACAGCTCGATGGCGGCGGGAGGCGGGGCGGGGGCGAACCCCGCTAGTGTTAGAGAATTGTCAGTTGGGCAGGAGTTGGTAAAGAACAAGGGCTCAACCCAAACCGAGCAAGGAATGGAGTCGAGCCCATGTCAGAGACCTATGCGGTCTCCATATCGGTCAGCCTGACGGTACGGGGACGGTTCACCAACGTCAAGCATTTGGAGGAAGCGGTGCAGCAGCAAGTTCAACAAGCCGCGCAACAGTTCTATGCCCAAGCCGTGGCGGCCTACCAGCGGCAGTGGCTGGCGGCGCATCGGGAGCGCTATCAATCGGTGCGCTGGCGCCAGCGGCAATTACTAAGCCCGTGGGGCGAGCTGGCGCTCCCGGTGCTGATGGTGCGGGAGCGCGGTCGGTCTCGAGGCGGCTATCACAGCTTGGGCAAGGTGCTCTGGCGCGGCAAAGCCACGCGGTTGTTAAGCCCGCAGGTGGAACGGCAGGCCTTGGAAGCCGCCACGGGGCAGAATTACCGACCGGCGGCGCGCCAGTTGAGCCAGCGCTGCGGGGCGCGGGTGTCGCACTGGGCGGTGTGGCGATGCGTCCAGTATTACGGGGCCAAACTCCAGGACCAACTGCAGCGGGACTGGTGGCCGGACCCGCCGCGTAAGGTGGCGGCGGAGGTGGTGGTGACCGAGGTGGACTCGACGTGGTTGAAGTGGCAGCGGCGGGGGTGCGGCCACGAGGGGCCGCAGCATTTCCTCATGCATTTGGGGCTGCATTACACGGGCCGCAGCCGCCGCCTGGATCAGCGGGGTCGTACCGACGTGAGCCTGGACCAGAAGACCTGGTTGGTGGGCACGGGCAGCCTCGGTGAGTTCGGCACGCGCCTGCGCCGCCACCGTGACCGACACTATCCGGCCGGGCCGGGGTCCCGCTCCCTGACGGTGCTGCTGAGCGATGGCGACGAGGGACTGAAGTGGGTGCGGGAACGCGAATTCCCCGAGACACTGTGGCTGCTGGATCGCTGGCACATCGGCCAGAAGGTGCGCGAGTTTGTCGGCCCGGATCAGGCCGCGTGGCGCTCGATCATGGCGGCGGTGTATGCCCACGACAGCGAAGCGGCCTTGGAGGCGCTGCGGTCCATGGAACCGGCCTCCGACGACCCGCGCCGCGAGGGCTTCCACGAACTCTTCGGCTATCTGCTGGGCCATCGGGACGGCATCGATGCCTTCGGTCAGATCCCCAAGCGCTACCGTCAGCGCCACGGGTGCCTCGGCCCGGTGGTGCGGGCGGGCAGCGGCGCGGTCGAGAAGAACGTCGAGGTGCACATCAACCGTCGCTTCAAACGCCAAGGGCGCGGCTGGAATCCGGTGCGCGCCGACCGCCTGGCCCAATTACGCTGGCTGCAGCAGGACCACAGAAACTGGAATCACTGGTGGAACAACGTCTGCCTCACCACCACGAAAATAAACCCGGGTTGGCCCACCACTGACAATTGACAAACAGTACCGCGAACCCCTCCCAGCACCCAATCCGCTCGCTTTGCTTCCCTGCTTCTGATACCATCACGACCGCCAAACCGAAGGGAATTAGCCATGAAGAAACACCCACTTCGGAACTTCGTCGTCGCCCTGAACAGGGTTCTGGACGTCACCGGTTTCATCATGATGGCGGCTGTGCTGACCGCAATCGTTGCGAAGTTGGTCGGCTGGAAAGGAGACCCCGTTGCCCTGTTCCTGCGGCTTCCCCTTTTCGCTCTGATACCGTGTTGTATTGCCATTGGAGGCATCAGTGCAGAGGTTGTTGTGATGACCCTCCGAGCGTGTTTTCCCTTCCGGGGCGAGGTGGCGTGAGCGGACACGCTTTGGATTACTCATCGTGTTATGGATGCTGTTTGTCCTCATTCAGATTGCGTTCTTGATACGCTACCACCAACCGCTCCAACAATGGTGGCGAGCATCAGGCGGTTTCTTTTAACGGTTTACGGCGGCGGGACGGCGGGCGGGGGATAGGCAGAGTGTGGCAGGATACCTGCTTTGACGGGGGGCTTGCGAAGGACACCTCAGAAAGGCAACAAAAGAAGTAATTTGACGCACGAATTACGGAGAATAGTCGGGGTGATGAAGAAACAGTCCGGTGTAAGTGTCGTCGAGTTTGCGTGGATTCTGACGTTGTTTGCTATTGTTACGGTGCTGGTTCTTACCGCCTTTCCCCCTATAGAGCCGGAAAAGACACCACCTCCTCTAGTAGCAAAAAAGACACCTCTACCTGATGGCAGAAAAGAAAAGCCTGCGACCGCACCTTATCCCCTAGTCGCTTCTCAGGTTGTCGCCGCTCCTCAGTAGACGGGTCGCCCCCTTCGCCTGTGCCAGCGGAGAACCGTCATCGCTCTGAACAGTCGAACAACACCGCCACCCGATTCATGGCGTGGCAAGGGCGGCAGAACCGGCGGCGGCATGCGGGCGGAGGGCGAGGCGGGGCGGGCACATCCAAAGGGGGATTCGACGCTCAACGCCCAACTGTCCAGTCTGCTGAACGGTCAGGAGTTAGTGTCTCGGCATACCGTCGCCCCAATGCGAGGACTGTTCCACTCCCAACCGGAGTCTGATTGAACTTGATTATCTCGTTGAGCAAGTCCCGAAACTGTTCGAGGCCGGTTGCTGGAATGATGATTGCGTTGCGGCGACCAGAAACCTCTTCGGTAATTCGCAAGAACGTCCCCTGCGGATTTTCCTTTAGAGCAAATGCGATTTGTTTCCGCTCGACCCGAAGATGGGACTCGTATAATTGCGTTTCCATAACAGACATGTGGACTTTCCGAATCAGACCGGTCTGTTCTGACGACTCTTCCTTGCCCTCCTTTCCGGCTGAAAACTACGCCCAACCGCTGGAATAGCAACTGATTTTTGTGGCAGTTTTGGCGGCGGGAATTTGGCAGGGGAAACGAAAAGAGAGTCGAGGCTCGAATCTCGGATTACAACTCCCAAGCCGCACCCAATTGCGACTTCTCGCCATTGAAGCCCCTTGCCCAGCGAGAGAGCGTCTCGACTCTCCACGACGATGATACGGCTGACGGCCAAGGATGCAAGGCAGAACTGGCGGCGGGATGCGTGCGGCTCCCGTTCAGCGTCGCCAAGGAAAACCAAAAAAATCACGGCTCCCGCCCTGCCCTCAAACTACCCCGGTTGCCCATACCAACTCCCCTCAACCAACCCTGTGAGGGCAAGGCGGGAGGTTTATGCAGGGCATGTTGCCATCGGCGTGTTACGCATCAAGGGTGCGATGGTTAAGTTTTGGTGACGGGAGCAACGGCGGGATGGCTCAATGGCGGGCAATAGCGGCGGGATGCGGGGACTGCTACGGCGCCGTCGAGGCTCCCATGAACTTGCCGTCCTTCCAGAGCCCCTCTTCGATCCTGCCGTCTGGATAGGTCATCTTGCCGTGGCCGTTTATTGTGTCGTACTTGAACTGGCCGACGTACTGGCGACCGTCCACGAATGTCAATGTGCCTTGGCTGGCGCAGGGTATTCCGTCTTTCTGGGTAACGAGCGTGGCGAACCCGTGAGCATGAATGAAAGCCCTGACTTTCGCGGGGTCGTCAACACGATTTGGATCGGGAATGTACATTCGAATCCAGCCCCGACGACCAAGATACCAAGCGATTCAACCGCTCGCAATCCTCGCATCTCTCGCGTCCGGCTGGTGCCGTTGCCCGGTCCCGATCAACGGGACGTGTTGCAAGCAATTGGTGGTTGGAATCGCCCGTCAGAGCTAGGCCGCTTTTCAATCTGACCGCTGGGAAGAGTCGAGCGCTCCTTTTGTTAACCCGAGTTTTCCGCTGCCCTCCATCTCGTACAGGAATTCGTCCCTTACGATACCGAGATTATCCCGCATTGCCGCCCGAACCTGCATCTCAAATTCTTCGCAGCATGTGAAGAGTTCGATGTGGAGGATATTGGGCCTTTCGACCTCAATTTCAACCTTGGCGTTCGTGAAGTGGTGGGGACACCGCATCTCCGAAGCCGTCATGGCACACTCTCGTTTGACCCATTCAATGACAGTCTCGAATTGCTCGCTCAATCCGAACCCCTCCTTGAAACTCCGCTCAACAAAATGACATCCGAAATGTCGGGGCCACTCGCCAGTTGCTCCAACGAGCGCCAAACTATATAAAAACCGGCGAATCGTCCAGTAATTTCAGGATGCAGCCGGTGGGCGCGCCATTCAACTTCTCGCCAAGTCCATAGTCAACCAGTCGATCCCCACGACTGGTACAAGAAGTACTGAGGTGTCCCCGTCATGCTTACCGCTGATTTAGGGCGGCCAGAGCCCCCGCCCCCCAAGAAAATGTGTGAGGGGGGCCTGACCGGGCCCCAGGCCCTTTCAGAACCCAGTCAACCTTCAACCCAGCTGAACTGAAAATCGACGACGGCGACATCGGGCGCGGGATTTTACTGGTATGTGCAGCGAAGCCCAACCGGTCTTGCATCTTCCATTCCCTCGGCCGATGCGCAACGGATGAACTACGACGCATGGGCGCGACGGGGTTGGCCAACCGGCAGTGGGGCGGTCGAGTCAGCCTATCGGCAACGCCAATGCCGCTTCAAGCGTTCCGGCCAGTTCTGGACGGCGACAGGACTGCGCCACTTGGCCGCGCTGGTCGAAGCCCAAGCCAACGGCCACTGGGATGAACTCTGGCGACCCAATTAACGGTGACAGTGTCAAGATGCACCCCAGCGCGGCTTTCTACCCCTGCTGGGCAGTTGTCGGCGACACGGGCTCAATCCATTCGATTATCTCAAAGATTTGTTCACGCGCCTGCCCTCGGCCAAGATCACGGAGATCAAACAGTTTACGCCCTCGAAGCGGGCCAAGGCGCTATCCACTCGGCTCGCACCGGTGGCCAGAACTCGTCCCCATGACAAGTGCTGAGGATTTCCCCTTACCCATTGTACCCGCCATCAGCACGGCGTACTACGAGTAATCAATACGGTCCGGTTACCTCGCCGCAGCCTGTATCACCTGGTATGTCTCGCCCGCGATGGTTATCGTGCCGGTAACGATATTGGTGGTCATATTCGGTGTGACGGTGTAACTGACCGTGCCATTGCCCGGGCCAGTGAAGGACGTGATCGTGATGAATGAGTTGGTGCTGACCGCCGTCCACGCGCAATCGTTGAGATTTGCCTTCACATCCACGGTAGACTGACCGCCGGCCGCCTTGATTTTGCCGGTCTTCGGACTGAACGAGTACTCGCATCCGCCGATGGTATCCTGTGTGACCGTTACGGTCTGGTTGCGAATGGCGATCGTGCCGACCAAGGTCGTGGTGTTCGTATTGCCAAGGACGGTGAAACCGACCTTGCCGTTGCCTGTGCCGCTGCCGGATGTGATCGTAATGAAGGAATTGGTGCTGACAGCCGACCAGGAGCAGTCGCTATCGGCCTTCACGGTCAGGCTCTTGGAGCCGCCTTTTGCCGGCAGTGTGACGCTATTGGCACTGAGCGAGACGGTGCAGTTGGTGTCAACCACAACGCGGAACACGGTGCCCTGGCCATTGGCTCCGCCTGCAGAGGTTGTCCCATAATAACTGCCGTCGCTGGCCAAGGTCAGACCTCCCAGCGGTTGGTTGCCGTCGAGGACGTCAAATTGATACAACGTGGTCACAACACCCTGCGGGGTGATCGTGTACACGGTGCCTTCGTGGTTCGTGCCGCCGGCATAGCTCGTCCCGTAGAAATTACCGTCGGTACCGAGCGTCAGGCTTCCCGGTATCGATGGTTACCGGGTCGCCACTGAAATCGTGCAGCGTGGTCAGTGTGCCTTGCGGGGTGATCTTGAACGCCGTGCCGCAACCGATCGAACCACACCGCTTCAGGCCGGCTTTTCCCGCCGCCGTTGAGTGTCGTTCCGTAGAAATCGCCGTCGGCACCCTGGACAAGCTGCGCCTTCGGATAAGCGCCGTCATCCCCGCCGGTAAACGAGTACAGGGACGTGAACGTGCCGGCGGAACTGATGGTATAGACCGTGCCAGCGTCGTTGGCGCCGCCGAACAAGGTCGTCCCGTAAAGATTCCCGTTGGCGCCGACGATGGCTTCCTTGCCCGGGTTGGCGCCATCGGGGCCGCTGAAACTGTGGAGAGTCGTCAACGTGCCCTGCGGAGTGATCGTGTAGACCGTGCCGGGCGGATTTTGCACACTGTCGCCGTAACTGTCTTCCGCAGTGCCATTGTATTGTGTGGTCGCGGTACCTCCACCATACGTGGTGCCGTAGAAGGTGCCGTTGCCACTGGGCACGAGTCCCGAATCTGCTGTCTGACCGTCCGCGCCACTGAAGTTGTATAACGTGGTCAATGTGCCCTGCGGAGTGATGGTAAACACCGTGCCGCAGCACAGGTCTTGGGCGGTCACGTTGATTCCACCCTGCTTGGTCGTTCCGTAGAACAGGCCATTGGTCTCGATCAACAGGCCGCGCGGGCCGATGCCATCATACCCCTGGAAACTGTACAGCGTGGTGAGGGTGCCCTGCGGGGTCATCATGTAGACGGTACCATTGCCGTCCGCCCCTCCTTCATAGGTCGTCCCGTAGAAATTGCCGTCGCTGCCTTCGATGGGCGGCTGCACGGCATACGAGCCATCGAGGCTGCCGTACGGGCCGTTGGTGACGCCGAAATGGTGCAGGATGGTCATAGTCGCCGTGTCCGCGCGGACAGTTAGACCACCCAAAGCCGCTAGAATGATCACAACGAATATACGGAGTGTTTTCATGATGATTCTCTTTTTTTGTGTTTATTATCTGACGCGTCTGCTACTCGCCCTCGCGTTGGCGCTCGAACAAGCGGCATTGCCTGTGACTCTCGACCCGACACTTCCCATACAACGTACGCCCCCTGACTATTGCTGACCCTTCAGAGAAAACTCTCTTCGGATGCGTTGAACGTCAATGCACCTGCGATTGTGGAAATGTGGGAAGGGAAAACGCAAACGAGACGCCAGCCTCGCCACTTCTCCGATGGGACGGATCACAGCAAAAGTTCACCCGACCGTCAAGAACATTGGGCTTTCCAAGCCTGCACGCGACGCTCGCTTGCCTTCTCCGTTCCCCGCTTCACCAGCCGCACGCACAGCGCGCACCTGCCGCGCCGCATCCCGTGCGCGGGTCGTCGAGCGTCCAAGTCATACTGGGCGGTGGTGAATTTTTACGACTCAGCCCCAGGACGGCTTTGCCCGGAGGTCGCCTCCCAGCAGGATTCAGTTGATATGGTCCTGGTCATGGCGTCCGCCTGTTTTGCCAGACACACAGCGTGGATTTTGCACACTGTCAATGGGGATTCGAAGGGGCGGGAAGGGAACGTCAGAACAGGCGGGGAGCAGGGGTGGCCCATGTGCGGCAGTGATTTACTGCCAGCATTCGTTTCCAAGGCATGGGATGTTCCTCGCGGCGATGCCACATGAGGAAATTCGACACCGACGAGTTTTTTTGACTACACGGGGTGCCGTTTCATGGGATCATGCTATACGATCTCTACCCCTACTGGCGTAAAGGAAAAGGCTGCAACCGTACCCCCGCCCCAAGTCGTTTCTCCGTCGGTCGTCGCTCCTCAGTAGACGACTTGGTCCCGTCAACAATCACACCGCTCCGCCTGCGCCAGCGGATGGGGCAGGATCAGTATCGCCGCAATGAGGAGGTCTTCGTTGACACAGACGGAGATGTGGGACAACATTCACCTCCATGTCATGGGTGGCACCTCGCCGCGAGGGTACGCGCAGGGAGATTCACCAAGGACGAGTTTTTTTTGACCACGTGAAATTTGGGTATAGCCAACAGCTTCTGGATTGCAGCGGCTGTTGGGAAGGGAGAGTTATGGTTTTAGGGAATTACAATCAAGAGAAGCGACGCAACGATCACGCGGGCCATTGGCTTGTGAATGCTGGGCGCTCGCTGCGACTTATCGTTGGCGCGGTTCTCGCGCTGGCATTGGTCGGGCTTGCCGTCGGGGCCGATGCTTCGCACCCGGCCACAGCGTACGTTGAAGGCGAAGTCCTCGTGAAGTTCAAGGACTCCGTCGATTTTGCGACGACGAAAACAGTTCTCGGAGCGCACGGGTTGGAGTGGGTGCGGCATTTCGACTGGCTTTCCGAACACATCCACCGGGCATTCGGGACTGGTCCACGCCAAGGACCGGACAACGGCGGCGCTGATCGGCGAGCTAACGCGGGATTCGATGATCGAGACGGTCGAGCCAAATTACTTTCGTTGGACGTTGGCTTTGCCCAACGACCCGGACTTCTCGCAGTTGTGGGCGCTGCAGAATACAGGGCAGACCATCAACGGCACGAACGGCACAGCCGGGGACGATATCGACTTTGTAGCCGCTTGGAACCTGGTGGGATTCTCATCCAACACGGGGGTGGTCGTGGCGGTGATCGACACAGGGATTGATTACACGCATCCCGATCTGGTCAGCAACATGTGGCACAACCCCGGTGGAATCCCGGGTGACAGTTACGTGGGGGACTATTACGGCTACGATTTTGTTGACCAGGTGGGCGACCCGATTGATTCGGGCTATCACGGCTCGCACGTGTCTGGCACCATTGCGGCGACGGGCAACAACGGTGTGGGCATTATTGGCGTCGGCTACCAGGCCAAATTGATGGCGCTAAAAGCCTCTTCAGACGGCGAGTCGTTTGCCGACTCGGCGGTCATCGAGGCGATTCAGTACGCGACGATGATGAAGAACGGGGGCGTGAACATCGCGGTGATCAACGCGTCATTTGGCGGCGGGGGGTCCAGCACGATGGAGAGCGATGCCATCCAAGCGGCTGGGGATGCGGGCATAGTTTTTTGCGCGGCAGCCGGTAATGACAGTGTTGACATTGACACGACGCCTACCTACCCGGCCAGTTACCGGTTGCCGAACATGATTGTGGTGGCCGCCACGGACCAGACCGATGCGTTGGCCAGCTTCTCGAACTACGGCGTCGGGACCGTGGACCTGGCCGCGCCGGGGGTGAATATCCTGTCGACCATACCGACCTGGTTCTCGAGCACCACCGCGGTGGTGTACCAAGCGGGCAATACCTATTTCGGCAACGGCTTGGCCTACGCGGGCACGACCACCGGCATTACCGCGACAGTTTATAATTGCCTGCTTGGAACCCCGGCCGATTTCCCTGCAGCGGTGAATGGCAACATCGCATTGATCCAGCGTGGGACGCTCACATTTTCCAACAAAGTGGCCAACGCGATGGCGGCCGGGGCCAAGGCGGCGATCATTTATAATAACGTGTCTGGGAACTTCACCGGCACGCTGATTACAGTTGGCTCGTGGGTTCCCGCGGTTTCGTTGTCGCAAGCCGACGGCCGGACGCTATTGGCGGCGTTGCCGACGACCGCCACGGTGGTCAACCAGCTCGACCCGTCACAAATATACGAGTATCTCGATGGGACCTCGATGGCGACGCCGCACGTGTCCGGCACGGTGGCGTTTGACGCCACGATCTATCCGTCTGAAACCGCGTCGCAACGGGTCCAACGCATTTTGCGAAATATCGATCCTGTTGCCGGCCTGAGCGGCACGGTAGCAACCGGTGGCCGGCTCAACCTGGCGAGCACGCTCGTGGCGAGTAGCTTCACACCGTCCGTAACGATTACCAGTCCCACCGATGGAACGAGTTATACGAACGCGCAAACCGTCACCATCGCGGCCACGGTCATGGACAGCGCGGCGGTGAACCGGGTCGAGTTCGATGAAGACGGCGCGCTGGTGGGAACGGCTTCGGTGTCGCCGTACGATTATGATTGGACGTTCACAGGCGTGGACAACGGCACGCACCGGTGGACCGCTCTGGTCTACGACGCGGCCAACAATGTCGCCACGTCGGCGGTCGTGACTGTGACCGTGAGCATACCTGCGCCGGGATGCTCGTACGCGCTCTCGGCCAATACGGTCAGGCTGGGCGCGATGGCGGCTACTGGTAGCGTCAATCTGATTGCCGGTGCCGGCTGCGCGTGGGTGGCCGCTACGACTGCCGATTGGATCACCATTACCTCGGGCGGCAGCGGTTCTGGGAACGGGACGATTGACTACGCGATTGACGCCAACACCAATGCCAGCCCGCGCACAGGTACAATCACTGCAAGGGGCCAGACTTTCACGGTTGATCAGGCGGAAGCCAGTCCTGTGAGCTTTACCTTTGGCAATGTGACACAGACTTGCAAGACGAAGGTCAATAAGAAGACCGAGACGACCAATACCACTTGCACGGTCGCAGTCAATCTGGCGGTTGGCAATGGCGGCGCGACAGAAAGCGCGAAGTCTGAAGTTCTGTTGTGGTTGGAGCAAGGCAGCAGTTTCGATCCGAACTCGGGTCTCGCTCCTGTGGTGAAGGCGGTGAAGGTGCTGAAGGCGGGCCAGTCGGTCACGCTGAAGATCAAGAGCCGGGGAGTTCAGTGGAGACCAAGCGGGTACTTTTATTTTTGCCACCGACACCCACACCAACATCCTGGCTTTTGCTGAGGTGCCAAGGTCGTAGTTCCGAGTAAAAGCCTGTACTTATAGGTGGTCCAGTTGTGGTGCAGCAGCAGGCGGCGACGAGAACTTCGATGTGCCACCCCACGACAATCCGTGCCAATCTGCGCCCAAATCTTGTGAGCGCAGTTGTGAGCATGCCTCAAATTCGATCAAGCTGGTATTGAAAAAGATCGATGTTCGAGTCCTGGCTGGGTGTCCATTTGGCATCAGCAGTCGCCTGCGCGATCTCACGGTCTCCACCGCTCGCACCCCCGGTGAGCCGCCGTCAGGGACAATGTGGCCCTGACAAAATATCTGATCGGCCAGGTTTTCGAATCCCCGGAGGAGCGGTTCGCCGCGCTCCGCGAGTTTTTTCCAAACGCCAAGCAGGAGGATTGGACGGTCGAAGTAGCCGGCCAGCGCATGCAGATCATCAAAAAGGATCCAACACACGGCGGCATCCTGGAATTTGGCACGGAGCTTGTCATCGCAGTTGATCATTCCATCGTGGCGATACTGGGTGCTTCACCTGGCGCTGCCATGGGGGCGGACGACATCGTGCCGGTCGATACGGGGGCTCTCAAAATGTGGATGGCGCGGCTCTACCCCACCTATAAGCCGAACACTTGCCTGATTTCCAATGGACTATCGACGCTGGCGTTTTCCCTGCCGGGAGCGATTGCCGCCAAACTTGCCTGTCCTGAACGGAATGTACTGGCGGTGATGGCCGACGGGGGCTTCCTGATGAACTCCCAGGAGATCGAAACGGCGCTGCGCGAGCAGATTCCGTTTGTCGTGTTGATCCGGGTTGACGGGAATTATAGTTTGATCAAGTGGAAGATGGAACTGGAACTGGGGCGGTCGAGCCATATTGCCTTCACCAACCCTGACTTTGTGGAGTATGCCGAGAGCTCCGGTGCCAAGGGTTACCTGATTGGGGCGGCCGACGAATTGCTCCCGACCCTCCGAACCGCGCTGGCCGGGCAATACGGTCTCAATTATCGCATGTCCGGTTGACTATTCGGAAAACATCAAGCTCACCGATAAACTGGGCGAGTTCGACCGCATCGTCGATCCGGTGAAGATGGTCGAACCCGGTGTCGCGATTGGCCGGTAGCGAGTAGCACTCCTGGTCAACCCTTCGCATCGAAATCTCGGCCTGACGGAACTTCGGACGGCACCTCATACCATGCGCGGGTCGGCGGGCGGAGATGCTTGGAGGCGGTCGTCCTGGTCATGGCGTCCTCCTGGTTTGCCCGTACACACGGCGTGGATTTTCGACGCGGTCAAGGGCCTATCGAAGGGTTGGGAACGGAGTGACGTGGCTACGCTTTTTCGAGCCGCTTGAGATGTTGGTCTGGGGCCAAGAGAAAGGATTCAGAATGAAAGGCAAGCGGTGCCACCCGCTTGCACGACAAGACCGGTAACATTCTCTGTTTTCTTGCCTGCCCGAAATCATGCAGGCCCATACACCACGCCCCTTGTGGCAGCGACAGAATGCCTTTTACTTGGTTTTCTGCTCGCCAGCAGTCTCGTCCGGCTGCTCTTCAGCCTTTTGCCAACTGGAATCGGGGTTGTATTCCTTCATGGCTTTGGCGAGAACATCGGTCTTCTTGCCGAGATCCTTCTGATACACCACTCCATCCTCGTTAACGATGAAGGTCATCACGCCGGACGACCTGTATTCCGCCGGATAGGCCACGAAAGCGAACCCCTCGGTCATTTTGCCGTTTACGATGTAACTTTTCGCGCCGCCTGGGCCATTTTTCCCCTGACGCGTTAGGATGTGGTAATAGTAACCGCGGTAAGGAGTCGGAGCGCCATCTGCGCTTTTGGCATAGCCCTCGCAAAGGCCGATGCCACCAGCGGCCCGATGGGGCTCTGGGGTTCGCCCTCAGCAGCTTTCCAATACAGGCCATTGTGCTGCCCTTCATCACTGAAGATTTTCTGGGCGTACTCGTTGTGCTGTGTGGAGTAGTATTCCTTTTGCGCCGCCACGAGTTCCTGGCAAACGCGAATGGTCGATATTTCATTCCGGCCAATTCGCCTGTACAAAATTTCCTTCTTGCCCGCCTCGGTGTCGAAATACCACGAGTTACCCTTGTTCACGAGCGGTATGGGCGTGGGCCAATTCTCCGCGCCGATATACAAGATCGTGGTTCCATCCGGTTCTTTCACCAGACGGTGCATTTCCTGATATCGCTGTACGAAATTAGCGCGGCTCTGGGCGTCCTCGGCTTCGTCTCCTGACGAGACGATTTGCTTTCCGTCTGGTCCGAGGATATCGAGCATCGCTTTCTCGTCGTTACTCTGCGCAGCCGTGACGAGTGCGTTGCTCGCCTCTTCCGGGATGAAAACGTCTTCTGGCCCGGTTGCTGCGCCATGGAACGGGTGGCAAAGCACCCCGTCAACAGGATGGCAACCGCTGCTACCATAGAAAGATTGGCCCAATGAAATTTGTCGAAGTTCAGCTTCGTTCGCCGCATATGGCTTCTCTCCATTTCCAAATTCTACGATCTACCAGAAACATAACGAAACTTTGATTACCGATGCCCGCCACCGCCCCCGCCCCGTGACCTCCGCCACCGCCCTGGGACCCTCCGCCGCCACCGCCCCATGGGACACTCCGCCGCCACCGAAGCTGGCGCCTCCGCGTGACGAAAAGCTTTTTTCCTGTCCGCCATGGTCGTAGCCGCTGAAGGCACTCGAGCGGACGCCGCTCTGACCGCGGGGTTCAGCATATCCTCGGGCGGCCCGGGTGTCTCCGTTGAAGGGCCGGTGGTTCCGCCCGGGCGGTTGTAAACAGCAGCCGCCGGCGGCGCGAGACCCTCCGCCACGCACGACGGAAGCAACGCCACGCGCGCCTCCTCCTCGATAGTAGTTGCTTCGGTTGTAAAACGTATTGCTCCGGGAGTAGTACCGGTTGTGGCCATAAGTTGCGTAACGGCCATGCCAATCGAATCCCCAATGACCCCAGCCCCATCCAAAACCTCCGAACAAGCCGATTCCGAAGCCGACTCCGAACGAGAGGTACGGGCCGCCAAACCAAATTCCGGGATACGGGTACCATCCCGGCCACGCCGTGATGGGATCCCCGTAAACCATCCACGGATCGTACGCGGGGACGTAAACGACTTCGGGGTTGGCAGGCTCAACGACGATCGTTGAGCCTTGCGTGGTTACGGTTTGCTGCGGCGTGCTCTTCAGGTTGCCGGCTTGTTCCGCCTTTTGGCGCATGACCTGAATGGCATCCATCACATCCTGTTGTTGGTTGTAGTAGGCGTCGCCTAGAGACGACGTCCAGGAGAGGTTCTTGTCCATATTCCCAAGGACGGATGGGAACGCCGTGAGCGCCTTGACGCTGGGGTCCCAAGGTTGTTTGTCCACAGCTTGGCCCAACGCGTCGCCCTTCAAACCAGGATTTGCTTGTACCCATCGATCAGCCTCGACGACTTGCTCGGGAAACGTGGATGCCGCCAGGATCTGCGCCACCAGCGAATCCGGATACAGCGCAATCGGGGCTACCACCCGCTGCAACTGCTCGGGAGTCTGTTGCGCGTGGTGGGCCGGCGGCCTGCGTCGGGCCTGCGCGACTTGATCGGCCCACAGGTTCTGAGGCCAGGCAGCAACCAGCAGAGCCAATGACAACAGGCAACACAATCTCCGCTCGGCCATTCGAGCCCTTGAGAACCCTGCGGCACATCCGCAAATGTTCATATTCATGAATCTCCGGGTAAATATTCTTTTAGACGTTGTGGCAAAACCATACCCCTCCGGCGGAAGGCGCGGTATGGGGTATTCACCCCATGGATAGCGGTTAAAGGCGTAGTGAAGGTGTCGCAGTGAGCTCAACTCCGCAACGTGTTCTTCCAGCAGTTTTTGATACTGCTTCTTCGACTTGCAAAAAGGCTTCACCGTCGTCAGCCGCTCGCTGAGTTTGACCTTTTCTCCAGGCCGCACACCGAAATTCCCTGAGTTTGATTTTCATCATTATTCTTTCGGCCATGCCTGCCGAGTTCTTCGCACCTGTTCATTTATGCGTTTCAACTTTCCGAATCTCCCGCTCCGCTTGCCCCCAGTCCTGAACTGCTCGACCGTCCTGGCGGCCTCGCTGCTCATAGAGTTCATAGGCTCGTGTGGCGATCTGCGGGGTCAAATCGGACGGTGTTTTGGCTTTGGCTGGATCAAAAATCCGATACGCGAGCAGTTTCACGCGGTCATTCATGAGGAACCACACCAGTGCATAGCCCCAAACAAACAATGCCCAACCCCAGCCGAGGGGCGTCATAAACAGCCCGTAAACCGCGATCAGTGTCGCCACGATTTGCGTGCCGAGCACGGCGACCCACAAGATCTTCGCAGGACGGATGGACCAGAACGGGCCACGCGTACGCGTCAGGAAAATTGTCAGATGCCCCGCCACGGACAGCTTCAAATACATCAGTGTCTGGATATGCGCGCGGTCGAGATGAAAGACGCGCTCGCCAAGATAAAACAACCCGAAGGCGGAGACGACCCCGATGACACCCAGCACCGTGGCAATCCCCAGCACCATGCGCATGTTCCAGGCCTCGGGCTGATCCTTGTAATGAACATTGTCATAGGCAATGGAGAGGATGGCGCCGTCGTTGAGCAACGCCAGCATCACGATCATCACCGCCGTCAGCGGATAAAAGTTAAAGATCAGGATCGCCAGCGTCATGAAGAATAACACACGCAGCGTCTCGGCGATGCGGTAGATCGCGTAACTGTTCATCCGCTGGAAGATTCTCCGGCTCTCCTTGATCGCGTCAATAATCACCAACAGGCCGGGCGTCAGCAGCACGATGGCCGCCGCCGCGCGCGCCGCGTCGGTCGCGCCCGAAACGGCGATGCCGCAGTCGGCTTTCTTCAGCGCGGGGGCGTCATTCACCCCGTCGCCCGTCATGCCGACGATGTGGCCGCGTTTTTGCAGGACATCCACAATGTGGAACTTGTGTTCCGGGAACACTTGAGCGAAACCGTCGGCCTTCTCGACGGACTCGGCCACTTCTGTGGTCTCTTGCTCTTTTGAGTCGCCCAGACTGCCGGCATCGAGGATATTTGGGCCCATGTCCAACTTTTTGGCGGTTTCCTTGGCAATGGCCAGTGCGTCGCCCGTAACCATCTTGACCTTTACGCCCATTGCCAGCGCGGTGGCGATGGTGGCCTTGGCATCTTCCCGTGGCGGATCGAACAGCGGCAACACACCAAGAAACTGCCACTGCCCGTCGCCCTCGGCCCGCCCCACACCCAACGACCGAAAGCCGCGCGCCGCGAATTCGTCAACCGCCCTATCAACAACGGGCTTCACCTGCCCGGCATTGGCTGACAATGCCATGATCACTTGCGGCGCACCCTTCGTCACCTTGAATGTTTTTCCGTCTTTGCCCTTGACCGTCGCCTCGGTGCGTTTGTG
Source organism: uncultured Verrucomicrobiae bacterium (assembly GCA_963766065.1). Taxonomy (GTDB): domain Bacteria; phylum Verrucomicrobiota; class Verrucomicrobiia; order Palsa-1439; family Palsa-1439; genus Palsa-1439. Next base: position 35,072 of record CAVYAC010000050.1, on the reverse strand, counting down.
CACCGGGTCGAACGGCTGGAAATGAACCACCTGATAAGCCTTCAAGGCGTCTTTGTCTTTCAGTCCGCCCAGAACGGCTAGTGCACTGTAACAGACGCGGCTTTACAGTGGCGTAGTTTTTCCAAGATCACCTCCGCCCGTTTCGTCCAGACAAAGGGTTTGGGATTCTGGTTATTGACCCGGATGTATTCCTCGATGGCCGCCACCAACTCGGCCACGCTGTGGAAGCTGCCACGACGGATCCGCTTGCGCGTGATCTCCGCAAACCACCGCTCCACCAGATTCAGCCACGAAGAACTGGTTGGGGTGAAATGTAAATGAAACCGCCGGTGCTTGACCAGCCAGCGCTGCACGCGTTGGTGCTTGTGCGTGCCATAATTGTCCACAATCAGGTGCAGCGCCAATTCGGGCGGCGTTTCCCGATCAATCTGGCGCAGGAACGTGAGAAACTCTTCGTGCCGATGCCGCTGGAAACAGCCCCCGATCACCTTGCCCTCCATCACGTTCAAGGCCGCAAACAGCGTCGTCGTGCCGTGGCGCACGTAATCATGGGTCATCGTGCCGCAGCGTCCCGGCTTCATCGGCAAGCCCGGCTGCGTGCGATCCAAGGCTTGGATTTGCGATTTCTCGTCCACGCACAGCACCAGCGCCTTGTCCGGCGGGTTCAGGTACAAGCCGACCACATCCGCGAGTTTCTCCACGAACTGCTTGTCGCGGGACAGCTTGAAGGTCTTGACCCGGTGCGGCTGCAACCCGTGCGCATCCCAAATGCGCGCTACCGTCATGTGGCTGACCCCGCAGTGTTTGGCCAGTGTGCGCGTGGTCCAATGCGTGGCATCCGGCGGCGTGGTGTGCAACGTGGCCTCGACAATGGCGCGGATGCGTGCGGGTTTCAGGCGTTGGACGCTGTCGCCGCGGGGCGCATCCTGTTCCAAGCCAGCGGGCCCGGCTTGGAAGAAGCGTGCGCGCCACAACAAGACGGTGGGACGGGACGTGTGAAGTTGGGCCGCGATCTGTGCATTGGACAAGCCCCGCTGAGCGTCGAGGCAAATGCGCGAGCGCAGCACGATGTACTGCGGAGAACTGGGCGCTCGCACCCACGCTTCCAAGGTTTGTTTCTGTTCTGGGCTCATGGGCAGGGGCGGCGCGGGGCTCGACATGCCGACCATGATATCGCAAGATCTCTGTCCGTAAAGAACTAACTGTTACATATCACTAGGTCAATGGTATCGTTATTGTCCGCGCGCGACGCCAGCGCGGCGGAAAGGATGATTTGCTCGGCGGGAATGTTATTGACGCTGAACGCATCGCCCAAGGTCAGCTTGTTCTGCGTCAACGTGCCGGTCTTGTCCGCGCACAACACGTCCACGCCGGCCAGTTCTTCGATGGCCACCAACCGGCTCACAATGGCTTGTTTCTTGGCAAGCAGGCGCGCGCCGACCGCCATCGTCACCGACAACACCGTCGGCATGGCCACCGGAATCGCGGCCACCGTCAGCACCAGGGCGAACTGCAACGTCGTGAGGATTGCGTCACCACGGTAAATCGCAAAACCAATGATCACTGCCACCAGCGCCACGGCGAGGATGATCAGGTAATTGCCGATCTTCAAAACCGCCTTTTGAAAATGGCTGACGGTGTGCGCCTCCTGCACCAGTTGTGCCGTCTTGCCGAAGTAGGTGTTCTCACCCGTGGCATAGACCAGGGCGCCAATTTCGCCCTGGCGGATGATCGAACCAGAAAACACTGCGTCGCCGGATTTGCGCTCGGCGGGCAACGACTCTCCTGTCAGCGCGGATTGATCCACCTCCACCGGGTCGCCGTCCAACAGTCGAGCATCCGCTGGCACAATGTCGCCCAGACGCATGCGAATGACATCGCCCGGCACCAACTCGCGTGCCGGTGGGTTGATCCACTTCCCGTCACGTTTCACCCGGGCCTTGATCGCCAGCTTGGCTTTCAGGGCGGCGATGGCATTGCCTGCCTCGCGTTCTTCCCAGAATCCGACCACAGCGTTGGCCACCAGCAACAAGAGGATGATGAAAAAATCCGGCCAGTGCCGCACCACACCCGACAGAATCACCGCAATCTCGATCATCCACGGGATGGGTCCCCAAAAATAGGAGAGGAATTTCAGAAAGAGATTAGTCTTTTTTTCTGCAAGCTCGTTTGGCCCATATTGGGTCAGCCGTTTCTGCGCCTCGGCCTGACTAAGGCCGTCCGGCGATGACCCTAATTGTTTCTCCACTTCCGGCAGGGGCAGGGATTTCAGGTCGTCCTTCACATCGGGCTTCGATACCGGCTTCGCTTCGGGAGCGTTGGGCTGGTCGGCATTGGGTTTCATAATGTGTATCCTTTCACCGCTTTGAGTCTTCGAAATCGAGCGCGTTACACCTTTGCTTCCGGCGAGTCGGCGCCTCTTCCCGGCGGCAGGAAATCCGGCAGGTCAAGGCGCGCCACGCCAATCCGGTTGTCGGCCATCCCGTAATAAACGTCGAAGCGATCCGTCGAGTCAAGATCGTCGCGCCGGTCAATGCCGGTGGGGAACACGACGTTGGCGATGGTCCCGTGGCGTTCCTGCGGCAGCTCCGGCGTCAGCACCGGCTCCACTGAACGATAGCGGATCACGCGCGGATGCTCCTTCGACAGCACCATCACCCCGGCCGAGTAGCGCAGCTCGTGTCCGCTGTTGCCCGGCTCCGGCATTTCGCTCACGCCGTGATAAAGGATCAGCCAGCCGTGCCGGGTGAGGATCGGCGGAGTCCCGCCGCCGATTTTGAGCCGCTCCCACGGCGACACCGGAGTCGCGAGCCTGTGATGCGAGTTAAACAGGCCCGGACGATGCGGTGTCAGGCCCCTGGGCGGCATGGGACAATAGGAAATCCAGATGCTTTCGTGTTCGCGATCCATTATCCGGGACTCGGCCAGGCAGGCGGTTTCCTCGGGGCGGGTGCCGGGAAAAAGTGGACGGTGGAGCAGGGCCAGTTGCATTTTCCCGGCGTGATTGGGAATGGCCACGGGGAAGATGCTGGCGTCCTTGTTGTCCACGTGGACGAAATCAATGCCTTGAAAGGGTTCAAAGGTCGCCAACCCGATCCGCTCCCAGTGAAACAAATCCTTCGACATCGCCAGGGCAATTCGGGGTCCGTTCGGCGAAAGCGCTGTGTAAGTCATCACGTAGTGCCCAAGCGGTTCGACAAACGTGACACGTGGATCCTCGCAGCCGCCGCTGCCGTCAGATCGCCGCTCGTAATCAGCTTCCGGCTCAAGCGCAAGGCCGAGCCGCTCCACTCCGGACGGGTCGCCGGCCTCATTAAACCGGACTCGGGCGATGCCGATGCGCGAGAAATTTCCCCGCGCGACGAGCCGTGGAAACAGGTAAAGCTTGCCATCCGGGCCGCGAACAGCAGCCGGATTCAGGACACCTTTGATTTCGTTGGGATTGCCCGGCTCCGGCTCCATCATCAGCCCCAGGCGTTGCAATTGAATGCCACTCACCGACTCTCCTCCTCACGGAGTTCTTTGTGTTGAATGCCGTTCAAACAAGCAATGATCGCTTCAATCACCGGTTTCGTCTCATGAGGATCTCTGACCTGGATCGATACTGCGCTTGCTTCTTTGGCTGGGCGTGTTTACTCGCAACCACCACGTTGACGTAATGCCGGCTGCGCAGGCAGTGATCAAACACCGACAACAGGCTGTTGGCGTCGGGCGGAAGGTAAACGCGCACGATATCAGCCTTCTTGTTGATGACGTGGTCGGCACCTGGTGCGCTCGATCACCTGGCGAAAATAGCCTTGCTGATAGAGCAGCCCCACGCCGACCACTGGCACGCCCAGGTCGCTGGCAGCTTTGAGCTGATCCCCGGCGACGTTGCCCAACCCGCCGGAGTAAATGGGCAGCGCTTCGCTCAACATGAATTCCATGCTGAAATACGCAACACAGGTCAGGGGAGCCTGCGGATGATGTTGCTGAAACCACGCGGGCGTCTCCGCCGCCTGACGCTTGGTTTGCAGCAGGCCATCAATGTTCTTCCGGAAGGCAGGATCGGCCAGCACGCGTTGGAGTTTGTCCCTTGCGACAGTCTGGAGGACCACCCAAGGGTTTTGCGTGAGTTCCCACAGCCCGGGATCAAGCCGCCGCCACACATCGTCGGTAGCATGATTCCACGACCAGCGCAAATCCAGGGCGAGTTCCGCCAGAGAATCGAACCCATCGACGTCCGCAGTTACAGGAGTCGAGATTGGCTCGCTGATCGGTGCTTGTTTGTTCATGGATTTTTCTTTCGTCCGGGCTTGGACGAAGTAACCGGCTTCTGTGGTGAGGCCCTCAAAGCGTCGTTGATGATTGTCTGGGCTTCCTCCAGGATGCGGCGCAGATGATCCGCTCCCCGGAAGCTCTCCGCATAAATCTTGTAGATATTCTCGGTCCCTGACGGACGCGCCGCGAACCATCCGCTCTCGGCGACCGCTTTCAACCCACCGATGGGGGCGCCATTGCCCGGCGCGCAGGTGAGGACAGTCTGGATTATTTCGCCTGCCAGGTCTGCGCGCCGAACCTGCTGCGGTGAGAGTTTCGCCAGCATTTCCTTTTGCTCCGGGGTGGCTGGCGCCTCAACGCGGTCATAGGCAGGCGCACCGAATTCGCGCGTGAGTTTGTGGTAGATTTTGCTGGGATCGTGGCCGGTCCGCGCGGTGATCTCCGCCGCGAGCAAGCAGGGAATAAATCCGTCCTTGTCCGTCGTCCAGACCCTGCCATCCCGGCGAGCAAAGGCGGCCCCGGCGCTCTCTTCGCCACCGAACCCAAGCGAACCGTCGAGCAAGCCATCAACGAACCACTTGAACCCAACCGGCACCTCGTAGAGCTTCCGGCCAAGCTTCGCGGTGACGCGATCAATCATCTGGCTGCTCACCACCGTTTTGCCGATCGCCGCTTCCTTGCGCCACTTCGGCCGGTGTTGGAAGAGGTAGAAGATGGCGACGGAAAGGTAATGGTTGGGCGGCAGCAATCCCGCGCTTCGGGTGACGATTCCGTGCCGGTCATGGTCAGTGTCACAGGCGAAGGAGAGGTCAAAGCGGTCCTTCATCCCGATCAATCGCTGCATCGCATAGGGTGAGGACGGGTCCATGCGAATCTGGCCATCCCAATCCACCGTCATGAACCGAAAGGTCGGATCGACGGCCTTGTTCACGACCGTGAGGGTCAACCCGTATCGCTGGGCAATCGGCTCCCAGTAGTGGATCCCGGCACCGCCAAGCGGATCAACCCCCAGGTTGATCTTCGCGCCGCGAATGGCGTCCATGTCGATCACATTGGCGAGATCCGTAATGTAAGCATTGAGGTAGTCGTGCCGGTGCGTCGTGGGGGCGCGAACGGCTTTCCCGAAAGAAATTCGTTTCACACCCCGAAGGCCATTCTCGAGAAACTCGTTTGCCGTCGCCTCGATCCAGCCGGTAACGGCGGATTCCGCCGGGCCGCCGTTTGGCGGATTGTATTTGAACCCGCCGTCATGTGGCGGATTGTGTGACGGCGTGATGACAATCCCGTCGGCCAGTCCCCGTTTGCGCCCGTGATTGTAAGTCAGAATCGCATGAGAAATCACCGGGGTCGGAGTGTATTCGTCCCCTTCGGCGATCATCACTTCGACCCCATTTGCCGCCAGGACCTCTAGCGCGGTGGCGCAGGCCGGGACGGAAAGCGCGTGGGTGTCTATGCCGAGGTACAGCGGGCCGGAGATATTTCGCCTCTTGCGATACAGGCAAATCGCCTGGGTGATCGCCAGGATGTGCCATTCGTTAAAAGCCAGTTTGAACGACGAGCCGCGATGGCCCGATGTACCAAATGCCACTCGCTGTTCCGGCACCGAAGGGTCAGGCACCTCGGCATAATACGCGGTGATGAGCCTGGGCACGTTGACCAGCATCCCGGGCTCCACGGGCTTTCCTGCAAGAGGGCTTGTTTTCATGGCGTTTCTTCGGCGGTGTGTTTACTCATGGCGCCCGAATGCCTCCGGCTTGGTGCCGTTGAGGATTTCTTTGGCATGGGTTGTCTCATCCAACTGTTGTTGCTTGAGTTCGCCGTCCTTACGTCCGTTGGCGCGTTCCGGTCCCAATCCAATGGTCAGCGCTGTCATCTCCGATTGTTCCCGCCTCCGTCTTCTCCGACGACGCTGCCAACCAGTTTAGCAACTGCTACCACCTCCTTGTTGATTTCACAAGTTCCCTGTTGGGTGGCTTGACGTTGATCCAACGGCTGGATCCTGTTTCTGAAAATACTCGCGAATCTTCGCGGCGATCCGGCGGTCGGTCATCTTGTCGATGGTTTTGTGTCCGCCGAGCTTGTCTCGCTCCAAACGCTTCTTGAGCTCGCCCTGGGCCACCACCACCACCACACTGCAGAGCGGAATGTCATCACGCCGTCCGATCAAGAATAGCAAGCGCCGAGTGGCCTTCCCCTATCGCGGTGCAATCTCGCGCACCGTCTCGGCGAGCATCTGACTGAATGTTGCGGTCAACTCGCTCAAGGTGGCGGCAATGTTCTGCGAATCGCTCGCCGGCGATTTACCGGCCTTGGTGAGGCGTGTTTCGCCGCTCTTGAGAACCTTCGCACCGCCGGGCGCGGATATGCGCCACCATGCGACGAGCGTGCCGGTGCCACCTTGCTCCACGTCGAATTGCTCAACGGTGACGTGGACTTCGAGCGTCACGTCGTCCGTCTGCCACGCGCCGAGCCGCACCTGGTCGGTAGGAATCATCGCGGACAAGTCGGCCGCCAGCACACGCGCAAACCCCTTGTCGAGCCGCTCGGCCCACAAGGCGCCTTCCAGATAGCCGACCTCCCCGGCGCTCTTGCGCACGGCCAGCGAGTTGCTCAGCAGGTAGTCCGGCATTTTCACAACGCCCACCCCAGCCGGATATCGCTCGTCGCAGCGGCAGTTGCTGGCGCGGGTGTCAGTATGAAATGCCGGGTGGCGACCGTGTGCGGGCTGAAGCAACCGGTGACAGTCGCGCCCAGCGCTGCGGCGGCAAGCGATCGAAAAGTGTTCATGGTTTCTCCTTGGGTGGGGTTCGTCCGGTAATGAGCGCGTTGGGATTGCGTTTCAGGAAATCGGCCAGCTCGGCAATGGAACGGGCGGCGTTGTCGAGTTGGTCGAGCGCGCCGGTCAGTTCGGTCTGTACCGGCACGTCCGGGGCGACCATCGAGGATACCCCTTGGACCGCGAGGCGCAGATCGGCGAGCGTCGCCTGCACCTGCACCAGCGTGTTTGTGTCAATTCTTTTCGCCAGCGAGTCAATGTCGTCGAGCGTGTGGTGCAATGAGGCCAGCGAGTTGGTCAACTCCGGCGAGCCGACGATGCGGTCGAGCGAGGCCAGGAGGTTGGTGACGCCGGCATTGATGGCTTTGACGTCAACATCCCCGAGTTTGGTGTCGAGACGGGCGAGGATCGAGTCGAGTTTGTCGGCCATGCCCTGGATGTCGAGTTTGGCGAGGTTGGCGAGCAACATCTGGATGTTGGTCGATGCGGTGGGGATTTCGTGGTACTGCTTTCCGACCTGGTGATACACGGGCGGCGGCGCGTTGGTCACCAACTGCAACTGCACCATGAGCACGCCGGTGATGAAACTGGCCGTATCGAGCTGGCCGCGCAATCCCTTGGCGACCATCTCCTTGAGTTTGGCTTCGCTGCCGAAGTCGAGCATCCGGTCGTTCTTCACCCGCAGCATGGACTGGTCGATCTCGATAAGGACCGGCATGGAGTCGTCATCGGGGGCCTGGTTGTGGGCGATATACACATCAAGCACCGAGCCGATCGTCACGCCATTGTACTGGACCGGGCGCCGGGGCTGATTCCTTTCATCGAGCCGTCGAAGTACAATATAAACTTCTGTTTCTTGCTGAACAGATGGCCGGAACCGAAGACGCTCAATCCGATTCCGCCGAGCACCAGGCCGGCCACGATAAACGCTCCGATGACAGTGGGATTGGCTTTCTTGCTCATACACTCGCTTTCACGGCGTCCTCCGCCCCGCGCGTCAGGAACGCCCGCACGGTGGGGTCGGTGGAATGCGCCAACAGTTCTTTCGGGTTGCCATGGGCCCGCATCGTGCGGGTCTCGGAATCCAGGAAGATCGAATCGTCCGCGATGGCGAAGATGCTTTGCAGTTCGTGGGTGACGATGACGATCGTGGCGCCGAGGCTGTCGCGCAATTCCAGAATCAACTGGTCGAGATTGCGCGAGCTGATCGGGTCAAGGCCCGCGGACGGTTCGTCGAAGAAAAGGATCTCGGGATCCAACGCCATCGCGCGCGCCAGACCGGCCCGGTGCGCATCCCGCCGGAAAGCTCCGCCGGGGAGAAATCCTCAAATCCCTTCAGGCCCACGAGGGCGAGTTTCAGCCGCGCGATGGCGTCGATCTCATTCGGCGGAAGCCCGGTGTACTCGATGAGCGGCAGCGCGATATTCTCGGCCAGCGTCATCGAACTCCACAAGGCGCCGCTTTGGAACAACACGCCGAACTTTCGCAGCATTCCGTGCCGGCCGTCCTCGTCCGCGCTCCAGAAACCATGGCCATCGTAGAGGACATCGCCTTTGGCCGGCGCCATCAGGCCAACCATGCCCCGCAACAGGGTACTCTTGCCGCAACCGCTGCCGCCCATGATGACGAACACCGAGCCGCGCTTGATCTGCGCGTTGATGTCGTGCAGTACCACAAACGATCCGTAGGCCATGGTCACGTCTTTGATTTCGATCTTAAGGTCGTTCATATGTGCAGCGCGTTGCAGATGACCGCGAAGACGCCATCCACCGCGATGATCGCCGTGATGCCGTCCACCACGGCTTTCGTCGTCGCTTCGCCGACGGCGGCGGCGTTATTGCCGCATTGCATCCCGCGGAAGCAACCGGTAAATGCCACGAGGAAGCCAAAGACCGCTCCCTTGACGATGCCGAGCAGGAAGCTCTTCAAGGGCACCGCATCCATTGACCGCTGGATGTACTGCATCGGCTCGATGTGCAACGTCAACGTCGCCACCACGAGACCGCCGAACATTCCGATCAAATCCGCAAACACGCACAACAGCGGCATCATCATCACCAGCGCGATCATCCGCGGCAACACCAGAAACTCCATGGGCGAAATGCCGAACGTCTTGAGCGCGTTGAGCTCCTCGTTGACCTTCATCGTCCCGAGTTGCGCCGCGAACGCCGCGCCGGTACGACCACAGAGGATGATGCCGGTCATGAGGCACCCCATCTCGCGCGTCGTGCCCAGGGCCACCATGTCGGCAACGTAAATGGTGGCGCCAAAATGCTGCAATTCCAGGGCGCCGACAAACGTGATGATCAAGCCCACGAAGAAATTGATCAGCGCCACGATACCCAACGCCTGCGGCCCGCACTCCTGTATCTCCAACCACGCGTCGCTCCACCGGAACTGCGCCCGACCGCGAAACAGATTCCCCAGCGCGATGACATGCTCGCCGAGAAACTTCACCATCTCGACCGCGCCCGACCAGGCACGGATCGCGCCTTCGCCGAGACGTTGCAACCACGCGGGCTTGGTCGTCTCGCGTCGTGCGTCTTTCTTGTCCGGCACCACCTCGGACAATTTGATCAACCGACGGACGCCTTCGGGCAACGAATCGGGGACGAATATGATGCCGGTCTTCTGGCAGAGCTCGTGGCTTCTGGCGACGAGCATCACAAATCGGGAACCCCAGCCCGTCATGCCGCCCGTATCGAACTCCACTTTCTTGCCCTTACTATCCGGCTTGGTGAGTTCCTCGCGGACCGCCTCGATCCCCGGTAACACGCCATCGGTGCGCCAGTCGCCGGCCAGCGTGAGCAGAAGCGTGTCCGTGCTTTCCACTGTGCGGCCAACCGAGGTGCCGAGTCTGTCTTGATCGTTTGAACCGGCTCGCTCATGAATCTCACTTTCTTATTCTGCCCTGGCGGTAACATCATGGGGCGGCGGAAAGGGCCATGGACACCGAGCGAAACCGCGGCGGCGGACGGGTTCGTCCGGCTCGGCCCTGTGGACGACGCCGCAACCGCCCTCGCCGATTTCCTGGAGCAGCTTGTAGGGACCGATGCGGTCCCCGGCCCTTTCGGTCGTCTCGCCACTGATGTTATATCCCCGTGGCATCATTTTAGCATCGGGATAATTTCGGAAATCGGATGCCAGTGCTCAGAGTTGTTTTTGCTGAATACGGTATCGGACTGAAAAGCCCCGTCGTGATACAGCGCTGCAAGCTCGTGGAGCGTGAGTGGGCCATTGATTTTGTCGTCAAGGGAGATGTGGAACAGGTCTTGACTATTGATTTGCTGGTCCTGTTTCAATTCTGCTGAATTCTGCGTTGTTTCGGAAACCTCTTTTGTGGCAGGCGGCGTGGGAATCGCGACATTTCGCCCACACTTCGGGCACGGGATGGTGAGACCAGCGCCAAAGTCATCTGCTTCAAGCTGTTTCCCGCAATTGGCACACGAGAATCTGATTTCCATCCAATTCTCCTACCTTGTCGTGGCTATCGTGCCGGCCAGCGCATGCTGCTATTCTGCAATGTCTTCTGAAGATTAGCGGGTGCCCGCAAACGAAATGGTGGTGAGTCCAGGAGAAGCGCAGCCACCATTTGTGACTTGTTCACGGGCACCCACTCCCTAACGCAAACAGGGTCTACCTTCAGGGAGGTGGGGGTGAAGACACCCCGGTATTGAGCAGTAACTCCTGTTCCCATATTTCCACAACGTATGCGGCACGTCATCCACGCACAATGGGGTGAACACCCCATGGCGAAAAACCGCTCCATCCTCCATTCTGTGGCTGGGATGTTTCGTCGGGAACGACTGCGGCCATTCCTTGAAGGCCACGCTTGGCCAGACTGCACTTGGTTGGACGTTGCTGATACCCCTCTCCCCACCGGCTTGGTGGTGGTCCCGGCGACCGCTTGGGGTGAACACCCCATAGCGAAAATTCGCCCAATCCCCCACTGTCCCCGGAATGAAAGGAGGACCAGTATGACAACGAAACTACATGTCCACCGTTTGCCCGTCAGCACAACGGATTCTGAGTTGCAAAGACTGTTCGAGGGAGTGGGCCGAGACGGGCGGTGAGGCTCAGGCCAACGGGGTGCGTCGACGCCCGTGACCGATCACTAGAAGTTGATGAGCTGCATGCGGTAGAACTGGTTCGACACAACCACGTAATCACTGATCTCAGTGAGCGGCAGGCTCCCGGTCACGGTCACGCTGGAGGAGTAGTTCGTCCAAGTCTTCATGTCGAAACTCTTCTGGATCGTGAACGTGGTCACGTTTGTAGCCGTGGGCGCGGTCACGAAGAACTGCACGCCAATGCTGTTGTCCGACGGGTAGTAGACGATCCCGGTAATTCCCGCCTTGACCCCCGCCGCGTTGCTGACCATCAGGTCAGCGCGCGCCGGGATAGCGATGGTTAAGCAGACCGCGGCGGCCATCGCGATCGTTCTCAGTCTTTTGCATTTACTACCGGCTCGAACTGTTTTCATAACCGTAACACCTCCGAGTGATTTTGGACCTTGTCCGTACGGTGACATGACACGCTCGCCAGGCATCAATGTTGATAGGCGCCCAGATCCCAGCCGCCGTTGTCGTTCGTGCGCGGTTTGCCGACGATGTCCGCCGTGAAGATTGACGCCGGCCAGTTCGTGCCGTTCCCAATCGCGCCCACGTCGTTCGTCGCCAGGCCGAAATTGTTGTTGGTCGCGTACGGCGTGTAGGCCAGGAACGTGACGGCATTGGCGGTTGCCGGTCCCGCCAGATTCGCTGGCGTCACGCTGCTCGCCTTGTTGTAGAGGCAGAGAACGTTGTTGGTCGAAGCCCCGTTCGTGCCAATGCAGGAAATCCCCGCCTGATCGTTGTTGGTGCAGAGGTTGTTCACGACGACGATGTTCGAGAACACCCCCAGCGTGTCGTATGGCCCGACCTGCAGCCCGTAGTTGGCGTCTGCGAAGGTGTTGTTGGCAATCAGGACGTTGTACATCATGCTCGTCCCGCCGCCCCCGCCAAAGATGATGTCAACCGCCGCCGTTCCCCCGGTAAAGCTCCGGTCGGTGTAGTAGAACAGGTTGTTGAGGTACTGGATGTCGTGGGCGCTCACCGGGTCGGACGCACCGCCAAAAAACCCGGCATACTCCATGTTGACGCTGGTGCAATCCATCACGCGCAGATATTCCATGCCCCCGATCTGGATCGCCTCCTGGTGCTTCGAGCCGCCGTAACTGGAAAGCACCACGGACTTGAACGTGCAATTCGAGATCGTGCTGTAGCCGTTCGGCGTGACACACACGTCCCCGTTCCCGCCCACGACCCCGTCTCGATAAACGTAAACGGTGTTGTCATGGAAAAACGTCGAGGCCAGATACGACGTGCTGGAGCTCAGGGCCGAAAAAAAGCTCGGATAGGTGTTGAACGTGAACGCACAGGTCTCAGAGGTCAGGTTGGGCGCCACGCACTTCGTAATGTGGTCGAGCTCGCACCCAATCGGGCTGTCCATGTTCATCCCGTTATACAACGTGGCGTAATGGATGTTGACGTTCGAGCACATCGAGGCGGTGAAGTTGATCGCCTGATTCGTAAAGTTTGAGATCACGAGATTGTTCTGCCCGTTGTAACTGCCGTTGATGGTCACAAACGAAACCGCCCCACCAAACCCAAACTGCCCCGTGTTTCCCCCATTGATGACCACCGTCCCGTTGTGTCCCGCGTCCTGCCCCACCATGTACGTCACGTTCGCGCCGTTGGTGCCGCTGGCCAGGGCGATATACGCGTAGCCGGAGGAATTGGTTTGCCAGTAGGTCTGCGAGCTTGTGCCTCCGCTGATATACACCGTGTCCCCGGGATTCACGCCAGTAGCCGAGTTCAGGTTCGTCCATGCATTGGCCCACGAGGTTCCATTGTCAAGACCGGTGGCCGTGTTGTCCACGTACCAGCTTGCGCCGCTGTTCGAGCTGACTCCCAACGGTGTGGTGATGCAGGCCTCGGCGCTCGCGAGGGCGTCGTTGCCGCCGATATCAACGGCGATGATTGCGTAGCAATAGGGTGTGCTCGGTGCCACGGTCGTATCCGTGAACTCCGTTGCGGTCGTCGTTCCGACCAATACGCCATTGCGGTAGACCTGATAGCCGGCAAGTCCGGGCCCGCCGGTGTCCGTGGCGTTATTCCATCGCAGCGTGACTTGTGAGGACGAGGTATCGGTGACCATGAGCGCCGTGACCATGGAAGGAAGAATCGTCTGGCCGGATGGTTGCTCGGTTGCGTCAGACGTGGCACCTGCCGCATCGGCACTCGCATTGGTGGTGGCCGATGGATCGATTGGGGTTGCGTCATTATTGGCCGATGTCGAATCCGTTGGAGAGGCAGTTCCCGACGGGTCTGGGGCCGCAGGATCGGCGGCGTTGTCGTTAGCGTCCTGATAATTAGTCCAGGCGGCTTGAGGTGTCGGCCATGACCCCCAGCCAGCACCGCCCCATGTTTGAGCCGAAGTTCTGATTGGCGCAGCCAGGCAACTGAATGCGAGCGCGATGGTAAGAACGAAAATGCCATGACCACGAATTGTTCCCCGCTGATGAGCCGTTCTCTGGGTGTTTTTCATCATGCCTGACCCTAGCGGCGTTCCGTGAGAACCCGGAATTACTGGGTTCCCTATTTTCGACCGGGAAAACCCCCTAGAGAGTTCGCCTTGAAAAGGCCGTGACCGCTTGCGGCGGCGATGGGCAAGAGTACGACAAGAATGACTATGATTCTGGCTGGTCTCCGGGCCGGAGATGCTTGGGGTGCAAAACATGGACTGTTGTTCCTTTCAGCTTCATGGCTGATAAAAGGATCACTCCCTACCGACGCGTACGCTCAACAACTGCGTGACAACCGCGCTCGTTTGGGGTGAAGAAAACAACAGCGGCAGCAACAATACAGAACGGCAACGTGACCGTATTGGGTGAACCTGTGGCTTTTATTACGTAACGACGACTGACATTACTCTACTACTCCACTATCCTGCGGGGCGAAACTTCCAACGAACTTGAAGTAAGTTTCGCACAATCGAAGTGACAGTCAAGGTGTTTTTTTGTTTATGTCCGAAATTGAAAAACCTTCGGCTGGCAAGGTCAATCGGAGCGTCGGGTGCTCGTCTTAGGCCGCGATGATCTGGTTGCGGATGGCGTAGCGGACGAGGTCGGTTACGGAATGCAGGCGAAGTTTGTGCATGACATTGGCCCGATGCGCATCCACCGTCTTAACGCTGACGCCGAGTGCGACCGCCACATCTTTGTTGGTCTTGCCTTCGGTCAAGAGTTGGACAATCTCGCGCTCGCGGGCCGTCAGTTGCTCCAGCGGGCCGTCGGCACCGTTCGTAGCTTCCCTGGGGTTCAGGTAGCCGCTCAAGACCACTTCCGAAACCTTCCCCGTGAAAAACGGCTGGTGCTTCGTGAGTGATTCGATGGCGGACACCAACAGCCGCGACGTGTCCGCTTTCAGAATGTAGCCGTGGGCACCGGCGGCGAGCACCTCGCTCACCAACTGTTCGGACGCGTGCATGGTGAGGATCAGCACTTCGGCCTTGGGAATCGCCTTGAGAATCTGGCGCGTGGCCTCCAAGCCATTTAGTTCCGGCATCGTCACGTCCAACACGATCACATCGGGTCCCAGTTGCCGGGCCAGCTCCACCGCTTGCCGGCCGTTGGACGCTTCCCCGCACACTTTCCAGCCGGGCTGGTTTTCCAACACCGCCCGCAATCCCTTCCGCACCAGTTCGTGGTCATCAGCGATCAGGATTTGTATGGTCTTCATCCGTTCCGTCCTCCCCGGGCGCGATGGCCCGTATAGTTGTTCCCTTTCCCTGACCACTCGATTCCACCTCGAACCGGCCGCCCAATTGACGCACGCGTTCGCGCATGCCGGCCAGCCCCACGCCTGCCTTTGCCACGGTGCCATCACCCCGAACGCGCAGCCCGCAGCCTTGATCGGTCACTTCGAGGACAACATCGCCGTTTTCACGCGCGATCCGAATCGTGGCGGTCGAACTGCCGGAATGGCGATGGACGTTGCCCAAACTTTCCTGCACCACCCGAAACAGTGCCCGCTCCGTCTCGGCCGGCAATCGTGCCAGGGACGGGCTGGCGTCCAGCGTCACCTTGATCCCGCTGCGCTGCGTAAACCCGGCGGCGTATTCCTCCACGGCACCGGTCAGGCCCAACTCGTCCAGCGCCGGTGGGTGCAGTTGGTAGGCCAGCGTCGCCAGTTCGCGCTGACTTTGCTCGATGATCGCCTGACTGTCGGCGAGGAGGTTGTCGGTGGCGACATCGCGGCCGGCGTTGCGTTGTCGTACGAGGTCGAGGTTCATCGACACGGCCAGCAGCTCCTGCGCGGTCGAATCGTGCAGCTCGCGGCCAATCCGCCGGCGTTCTTCGTCCCGCGACCGCAACAGATGTCCAGAGAGCTGGCGCACTTCGTCCTCCACCTGCTTGCGTTCGGTGACGTCGCGAATGATGCCGGCAAGTTGGACGACCGCGCCGGTCTTGTCGGTCAGCGGGGTCAGCGTGACTTCCCCCACGATCTGGCCGACCGGGTACGTGGCGCTGGCTTCCCAGTTCACGGTTTTGCGCTCGCGAATTGCCTCCCGGCATTTGCTCCGCACACCGGCGTCGTAAGTTCCCGGCAGAACCTCCTCGATCTTTTTGCGAACCACCTGTTCCCGTGTGAGGCCGGTCAGTTTCAGGAAGGCGGCATTGGCACAGAGGAACCCGTAGCGGTCGTCGGCTTCAACTTGGAGCAGAAACAGACAGTCGGAAACACCTTGAAAGATCAGTGCGAGATGCTGTTGCTGGACGTCGATCCGTTTCAGCAGGAAGGCGGCGAATCCAAAATACGCCGTCCCCGTGATCATGACAAACGCCAGTCCCTTCACCAGTTCGAAGTCGCGCAACTGGGCAATGGACCAAGCCGCGCCGGCCGCCATCCGGCCCGAGAAGAAAATGTATGCGCCGCAGAGAACCATGTACCCCAAGGCCAGGCACAGGGACGCCCCAATCGGATGAGCGGCGATGCGCCCTAGCCGGCCGGAGGAGCCCGCCATCGCCATTATCAGCTTCTTCGCCAGACGGGGTCTGATTCGCTCCTGGCGCTGTATGGCAGTGGCGGTTTTCTCGATGGATGGGGCTGGCATAACATCCTCCCTCAGACTCTGTTGCGGTGTGGAATCAGGGCGCGCCTGGCGGTTGCCCTGGCCCGGGGCGGACACGACAGCAACGCTGTCCCCAAGCGGCTCGACCCGCTCACGAATGCCGAGCCGTCCCCATCGTTTGTGCCTTTTGGCAACCGCCACACGGTTCACCTCAAAGCCTTTGTCGTTGTCCTTGATTTCCATACGGATGACTCGCTGAAGTTTCCGATGCTCACTCCCACAATCTCTTCATATCAAACCCGGATAGCTGCAGTTTCCTGACGACCGTTCCGCTATCGTCGTGAAGAAAAATCCTGCCAACGGTACGTCAGTTGCCAAACGGGATGATGAGCCGTACGCCCACATACGGCTTGCTGCCCTGCCACATGTCGAGGTCGAGCTTCACCCGCGGGCTGGACCGCGGCTCTTCAAGAGAAGTTGCCCTCGTACGTCGCAGGCTGCCCTGATCAAAACTGAAGTCGGTTTGGCTTTGGACGTTCTTGGTGAAGCGATCGACGGCAAACACGGCTGTGTCGAGACCGTACTTGGCGGTCTCGATCTGGCGTTTGATGGGCGACGGAGTTTTTTGCGACGGGCTGTATTCTGCTTCAAAACGCTCCCACGCCTCGGCGTCCGTCGGCTTGCGGGAGGACACCAGAATCGGCTGGAGCTCACGCTCGGCAAGCACCTGATGTCCTGTCCGTTCGCTGATGTTGCTGCGAATGGACGCCGTCGTAATCGGGGAAACCGACAACGAGGCCATCAAGAATGGGGATTCGGATTGTTGCGCTGTGGCGGACGGAACGGTTGACCAGCAGGAAACACAGGCGACCGTTCCCGATACGGTCGAGCGCCAGTGGCTGCGGATACTGTGTTTTCTGCAACGGTTCACGACGATCTCCTATTCCCCTGGCCCGCTAGTCCTTCTTTTCGTCGTCTTTCTCGGACTTTTGCTCGGTTGGCTCTCTGGTCGCCGCCGGTCGCTCGGCCACAGGCTTGGACTCAACCTTCGCCTCTGGCTTGCTCCCCGGCTTCGCTTCCACAGCGACCGGAGCGAGTTGTTTCTTCTCGCTCTCCGTCTGGAGCGCCTTTTCCTGCTGCGCACGTTTTTCCCCGTCGAGCTTGGCGATTCTGGTCTGCTCGTCAGCTTGGAGGACTTCCTTCTTCGTTGCCGCCGCTTGCGGCTCCGTCGTTGTCACAACTGGTTTCGCAACCTGACGTGGCTCGCTCGCAGGAAGTGCTTTCGCCGCCTGGCTGCGAACCGGCGTCTGGACTACTTTCGCGCTGGTCAACGCGGATGCCGGGCGTTTGGCGAGGACTTTCGCTTCCTCTTTGTTGCGCAGTTCGCGAACCGGAACCGACTGGATCTTTCGTCCACTTGCCTTTTCGATGGCTGCGGTACTTGGGCCTTTTTTGTTAATGACGGCCTTGCTGATGGCGATGTTGTTCACGATTATTGTCTTGGAACTAACTGGATTCATAAACTGGCGTTCCTGCACAAAGACGTATCCCCTCGGCGCACCGCCTCCAACCTCCACGATGGCCCTACCCGACGGGCCCAGTGGCGCCCAGCCAACGTATCCGCCGCCTTCGCGCCAGGAAACCCACGCGGGCGCCCATTGCGTCTGCGGCATCCAATACCAGCCAAATTGCGGATCAAAATCCCAGCCGCCGTAATGGTACGTGGCCCACGCCCACGGCTCATCGCTGGCCCAGTACCAGCCGGCGTCGGTTTGCTGCCAGTACCCGTTGGAATAGGGGCTCCACCCAGAGGCCACACCGCCCGGGATCCAACAGCTTCCGTAGGATCCAACAACCTGCCAGCGCCCGTACGGGCTGAGGGGCTGATGGAAATCGCTGTCGGTGTGAATCGCCACGACCGAAACGCCTACCGATACCTCGGCTGCGTAGGTTGTGTGCCCTGTCAGCGTCCCCAAAAGCGCCGTGCATAACACGAATCCGACTTTTCCGATAAAATGCTTGGTTCCATTCATGTCGTTACTCCTCTGCTCAATAGATCAAGAACTCGTCGTTGTTCTCGAAACACAACGATGTGGGCATCAATGCCGAGACGGATGATTCCTTTAGCTCTGCGATTCCCGCAGGCGCCATAAACGGTCTCGATGAGATTGCCGAACGTCAATGCCCTCTTCTTGTGATTGGCTTTCATGCCATGACGATAAGGGGGAAGCTCTGCGGGCGCTATGGGGTATTCACCTATGGGGTGTTCACCCCACCGGGAATCTCAGGAATCCCGGCGATCTCTGTTCGGATCCGCTGCCTTATTGCTTTCTTACGGTGACGTCAATGAGGCCGAAATCAAGGTCGGCCAGCTTCGCGAAGGCGGCTCGGCTCAGGTCGATCTTGCGGCCCTCGTTGACCAACCGTTTCGTGGGGCCGCGATCCGTGATTTCGACAACCACGCTTCCGGTTCGCGTGTGTGACGATCACCTTGGTGCCGAAATCGAAAAACCACGACGCCGCAGTGAGCCTGTCGGGATTGAACCGTTGGCCGTTGGCCATCGGTAGGCCGCGCTCCTTCTCCCCATACCACGATGCCCGGTCCGCGGCCTGGCAGGTTAGGCATGAGAGAATGAGGAGCGCTGCGAGTGCTTGTGCGCTCGCTCGCTCCGAATTTTCGAAGAGCCCTTTCATAACATCACGATAAGACCAAACATCCGTGGCTGCTATGGGGTGTTTGCCCCACGGGGGCACCAATCCCTGGCAATCCCGGGGCGCGACGATCGCGCGCGAGCCAGATCCCTGCATGTTGCGACGAAAACGAGGCCGGTCCGCTTTCGGACCGACCCCCTTTTCTTGCTACTCGCGCGCCGGCGCCAATGTGGTGAGGAGATGGCGCGGGGAACGCCCTGTAGTCGACACCAGCGGCGTTCGTAAATTTCCTGGGGGCTACGCGGTCTTTTGGTGTTTAGCCCGCTCTTCGCGCATCGCGTCCTTCCCGGCCTCGACGGCAGCGGCCAGCTCCGCTTTTTTTCCTTGGACAAAATCCGTGGCATCCTCCAGAGCATCTGACGCTTTGCTCTTGAGATCCCGGCCTTTCTTGGCGAGCAATTCCCGCGTTTCCTTACCCGAACGTGACGCGTACAGCAGGGCGGCCCCGGTCCCGACGAGCGCGCCGATGGCAAACGCCGCGAGATAGCCGCCGACGTGACTTGATTCATTGTTGTCTGACATGTTGTTCCTCTGATTTCTGTGGCTGGTGATGGTTTCGATTCAAGAACGTCTCCAAGAACTTCGCGATTCCCTTGCGAAAAATCTGTGCGTTGCGCGCCGCTGTCAGGATGGGTGGCTCCAGAACCATGCCGACTTCCTCGACAACGCGGCCCACTCGCCCCGTCCAGGCGCGCACGGTTTCGACCACCCGTTCAACGTCGTCAACCTGCTGGTGGGCGCGCGTGGACAGTTCGTTGACGTTGTGCAACACCTTGCGGCTATCCTGGACCAGCAGCGAAACCTCGGCTTTGAGTTCCGCCAGCGTCTGCGCCATCCGTGCAGCCTGCTGGCGCAGTTGGAGCACCGCCGGAATGCAGAACGCGACGAAGATCACGATGGCGACGGATGCGAGAAACACGGCGATCTGTAGTGCGATTGACATTCAGATCACGCCGTTCGCCGGGTTGTTGTTCATGACTTCAGGGTAGGCGGTGAAACTGTGCGGCGACTATGGGGTGTTTACCCCATGTGAAACCCGGAGGTTCAATTCTGACAAGATACTTCGGGGAGGCGGGAGGTCCGGCAACTAGACGATCGTTAACTGGACGCTGCTTTCGATAATGCCGGCCCCAATGGCGTAGCGGGTCGAGCCGGAGATCTCGTGGATGTTAAGCTTTACCATGAGATTCTGCCGATGTTTTTCGACGGTTTTGATGCTGATGCCGAGTTCCGCCGCGGTCTGCTTGTTGGCCTTGCCTTCGGCAGTCAGTTGAAGCACCTCCAGCTCGCGCGAACTCAGGTGCGACACTTCCTTCCGCAGCACTCCGCCTCCCCCAGCGTCTTCGGATCCTGTAGCCGCCTGGCAATGGAGGGACTGAAAAATGTCTTTCCTTTCTGCACGGTCCGAATCGCCCGGGACAGATCGTGCGAAGAAGTTTGTTTAACCAAGAATCCCGCCGCGCCAGACGCGATCGCTTGATCGACGTACGCGTCATCGTTGTGCGCGGAGAGAATGAGCACCTTGGTGCCGGGAATGGATTGGCGAATTTGCCGCGTGGCTTCCAACCCATTGAGCAGCGGCATCGCAATGTCCATCACGACCACCGTCGGACAAAGCTTTCTGGTCAATTCCACCGCTTGGCGGCCATTCTGCGCTTCGCCGACCACCTCGAGATCGTCTTCAGCCGCCAACAACTTCCGAAGCCCCTCGCGGACAATCATGTGATCTTCAGCCAGCAGGACGGTGATGCGCTTCATAAAGATTAAACCCCGTTGTCGTTGGTGAATGGGATCTCGGCGTGGATGGTCGTACCTTGGCCCGGTGCGGATTCGATGCGCAGACGACCGCCGACCATCTCCACGCGTTCGCGCATGCCGAGCAATCCCAATCGTTTGTTCCGTTTGGCGCGCAACACCCGTTCCACCTGAAAGGACCTGCCATTGTCCTCGATGGTCAGGCCGACGGCACGCGGAAGTTTCCGGATGCTGACGTCCACCTGGCTGGCGCGCGCATGGCGGCCGACATTCGTCAGCGCTTCCTGGGCGACGCGATAGAGGACCGTGCGTGTGACGGTGTCCAATCGTTCAATCCGGCCAGAAGTAAAGGTCGTGAAATGAATGTGAATGCCCGTTTGTCTCGCAAATTCTTTCATAAACGCATGGAGGGCGGGAATCACCCCCAGGTCGTCCAACACTGTCGGGCGCAAATCCCGCGCGAACCGATGGATGATATCCACCGACTTCTCGACCATCCGTTGCGTGCTGGAGATCTTTATTCTGGAGGCCCTTTGTGTTGTGTGAAGCCTCGATTTTTAAGGCCGCCAGCCGGACATTGATACCGGTCAAGGTCTGGGCAATTTCATCGTGCAACTCGCGACTGATCCGCTTGCGTTCTTCCTCCTGCGCCAACAGAAGCTGGCGGGACAGCAGCCGCAACTGTCCCTGCAAGTGGTGCGACTGCTCTAGTAACTGACTGTAGTGTCGCTCGCTGCTGCGAAGGGATTCCTCTACCGCCTTGCGCTGGGTGATTTCCCGTTTCAATCGCTGGTTCGAGTCGGCCAAATCCGCGCTGCGCCGGTTCGATATCTCGATCATTTGATTCAAGCGAATGTCGGCTTCGCGCGCGGTGCGATGAGTCTTCTCGATTGGGGTGATAGCCTCGGCAAAAAACTTTCCCGCGCGCCGGACCATCGCGTCCCGGATGCTGGCGGAGTAGCTCGGCAACACGAGGGTGATCAACGCTTGCTCGTGAATCCCGGCCAGATCCAACGTCTCCAGCCCGAGGGCCATGGCCTGCCGTCCCAATCTCTGCGCCGGCTTTGTGCCCGCCCGTAAGCCGTGTTTCAGGTGTTTTCGCAATACCGCCTGATAGCGCCGCGATAATCCGTTGAGCTTACGTGCCATGGTGTTTGCCGAGCTCATCAGCGAACCGACTCAAGATTTTCTTTGATTTTTCCACAAGGCATTGCGTGCCGGCAATTTCTTTTTTTCAGGCCCTTGGCATTGGTCGTGGCTTCGTTTTTCAATGCCAGGAGTCGGACATTGATTCCCAACAACGTCTGGGCGATTTCGTCATGCAATTCGCGGCTGATTTTCGTCCTCTTGTCCTCCTGCGCCAACAAAATCTGATGGGTCAGACGCCGTAAACGTTTCTGCACGAGGCGCGACTGCTCCAACAAACTGGTACGATGTTTCCCGCTTTTCTCAAGAGCTTCCTCCGCGGCCTTGCGCTGGGCGATTCCCCGTCTCAGGTGGCGGCCAGAGGCAGCCAGTTCCACCGCGAGTCGGTCGAGTGTCCGGGCCAGTTGATGTAAGTGGACGTTGGCCTTGAGCGCGGCGCGATGCGTTTTCTCAATCGGGGTGACGGCCTCGGCAAAAAACATCTTCGCTCGTTTGATGATCCCGTCTCGGCCGCTGGAGGCTTCCAGAGCGGCGACTGTTGCCTCGTGAATTCTGGCCACGTCCAACGTCTCCAGCCCGAGTGCCATGGCCCGTCGTCCCAGTCCGCGCGCCGGTTGCAGGCTGGCCCGCGGGCCTTGCTTCAGATGCTTGCGTAGAGCCGTCGCGTATTGTCGCGACAACCGGATCAATTTTCGCTTCATAAATACTTATGAGAATTCTTGTGCCACAAATCCACCGTTACTCTCTGACGATTGCTTCCGTCCGTCTATGGGGTAAAACCCGACCCGTCCGTAATTCACCGGTAGGGTTACACCCCATGGCGAATGTCCAGCCCACCGCGTAGCGTATCTTGCAATGCCGGACGAGAACCTCGGGTGCCTACCGGGATTGAGTTATGAAGTGGCCATCGTCAATGTCGAATCGTTCGTGGCGGGCCAAGTGGACGCTTGGTGTCGGGATTGCCATGATTATTTATACGCTGGCAGGTTTCCTCCTTCTGCCCGCAATCATCAAGTCGCAGATGCTGAGGCGATTGCCCGCGCTCACCAAGCGCGTGGTCACCGTGCAGCAGGTCAAACTGAACCCCTTTGCTCTGGCACTGACAATCCGGGGATTCACGCTGAAGGAGACGAATGGCGACGTATTCTACTCGTTTGATGAGTTGCATGCGAATCTCCGACTCATCTCGATCTTCAACCGCGCACTTGTCTTCAAGGTGATTAGGCTCAAGAAACCGTTTGGGAGCGTCATCTTCCAGCAGGACGGAAAGTTCAACTTCTCCAATCTGCTGAGCGCATTGCCGCCTGAAACTGAAACGAAGATCGAGTCGCACGTGTTCCCGCACTTCGTGGTCGAACAACTCAGCATCGAGGACGGTGCGCTTATGTTTCATGATTTGAACCGAAAGGTTCTCCTGAAACTCACCGGATCGGTCTGACAATGGCCGGGCTTTCGAATCAGACCAACACACCCGTTCCGACCGTGATATCCTTTGTTTGCAACGAGTCCGGGACGGTTACGCTGCAGGGCGCCGTATCTTCATCCGCGCGCTCGGCGGACGTTCAAGTTCAAGTGAGCAATCTGGATCTGCGGGCCATCCAGCCGTATGTCGCAGAAATCTGGAATCTTGAGATCACTGGCGGTGCGCTCACTGCGAATGGGCGCGTACTGTATACGGCGGCGGGACATGAAGTTCCGCTCGTGCAGTTCACAGGGCAACTTGACGTTGCCAACCTCACCTCCGTGGACTCGGAGGCGCGCAAGGAACTCCTCAAGCTGGATTCGCTCACCCTCAGCGGCATTGACCTGCGGTATCTGCCCCACGGTCTCAACGTCGCGGCAGTCAACGTTGTTGGCCTACGGGGCAACATGGTCATCCTCCCCGACAAGAGCTCCAACTGGAAAGGCATGGTCAACAATGCCGAGCAACTCCAAGAGCTGGTCGTGAGGCTCCAACTGAACAAACTTTTCCCGTTCCAGATCGGAACGATATCCTTTGAAAACTGCTCGTTTGGTTTTGCCGACCGATCGATCGAGCCTTATGTCGTTTCTGAGCTTCAGAAGGTCGCCGGCAGCGTCACGGGGCTATCCTCCACCCACGAGGGATTATGAGAGTGAATCTGCACGGAGAAGTGGACGACCACTCGACGTTCACAGTTACGGGCACGATGAACCCGCTGGCGGACGATCCGAAAATCGATCTCACTCTTTCGTTGAAGAACGGCGAAATGACGCCCGGATCGCCATACGCGGCGAAATTCGTCGGCTACCCGATCCATCAGGGCCAGCTCTCGCTTGAGGCGCATTACACCGTAAACCAGCGCGTGCTCAAGGCGGAAAACAAATTCAGTGCGCGTCAATTGAGGCTCGGTGCCAAGAATGACAGTCCCGATGCCACGCAACTCCGCATCAAACTCGCCATCGCGTTGCTGCAGGATCGCGACGGCGTCCTTGCGTTCGATGTGCTCGTGAACGGGAATCTGGACGATCCAAAATTCAAACTTGGCCCGGTCATCACGCAGATGTTCATGAACATCGTCCTAAAGGCCGTGAGCAATCCGTTCGCGTTGCTCGGCTCGCTGGTTGGCAGTCGCGAGCAACTGAGCTTTGTGAATTTCGAGCCCGGCCGCTCCAACCTCGCGGACGGAGAGACCAGGAAGCTGGACACTCTCGCGAAAGCGCTCTTCGCGCGTCCCGCTGTCGAACTCGAATCACCGGCTCCGTCGACACCACAAGCGACCGTTTCGCCCTGGCCAGAACCAAACTTCACCAGCAACTCAAGTCCCGCCGGATCAAGGAACTTACCGCTGAGGGAATAGCGACCGGCGCCGCCGACTCATTCCAGATCGAGCCCCAAGATTACGAGCGCCTGATCCACATGACGTATCTTGAAGTTGTCGGCATAAAACCAGTCGTCACTACCGTGCTGCCGTCATCGACGGGGCCTACACAGAATTTCGGGCCGGGCGAACCTTCGGGCAAGGAGACGAACCTGTTGTCGCAGCTTCCACCCCAAGTCGCCAAGGCCTTCGCCGATCTCACGCTGGCGGACGCGGAAGCAAGAATCGTGGAAACGATCGAGGTCACGCCAGACGATTTCCGCGCCTTGATGCAAGCGCGGGCCGACAGCGTACAGAAGTACCTGCTGCAGACTGGCCAGGTTAGCGCCGAACGGATGTTCATCATCGCGCCCAAACCTATCGATCCATCCTACCAAGGCCAAAGCCGGGTGGACTTGTCGCTGCAGTGAGTATTTGGAGGTAGGGTTGTACCCCATGGCACAGGATCAGTTCCTCGCCTAGCGTAGCTCCAGTAACCAACCCGAAGATGTAACAACAGAAAGCAGGAAGTATCATGAGAGTAAGGTATTCATTGGCGCTGGTAGTGGCGGTGGCCGCCCTGGTGGGCAGCAGCACGCCATTGCGCGCGTCCGAGACCGATGACCGCATCGAGTCCTCGTTCACGAAGAGCTTCGTCTACAAGACCTATCTAAAGGACGAACACATCAAGATCAGCTCCAAGGATGGAGCCGTCACCTTGTCGGGCGACGTGTATAACCAAACCCACAAACCGATGGCCCAGGACACCGCCGAGGCGCTGCCCGGGGTCACGAGCGTGGACAATCGTATCACAGTCGTAGGCGACCAACCCGCCGAGAGCTCGGATACCTGGATCAGCATGAAAGTGAAAGCGGCACTGCTCTATCGTCGTAACGTCAGCGGCACCAAGACCGAGGTGTACGTGAAAGACGGCGTGGTGACGTTGAAAGGCGTGGCTGCCAGCCAGGCCCAAAAAGACCTGACCACCGAATATGCCAAAGACATCGACGGCGTGAAAGGCGTGGAGAACGAGATCGTCGTGTCTGCAAGCCTGCAACTACGTGGCGAAACAACGGGCGAAAAGATTGATGACGCCTCGATCACCGCCCAGGTCAAGGGGTCATTGCTGGCGCATCGCTCGACCAGCATGCTTAGCACCAAGGTCACGACAAACGATGGCGTGGTGACGGTGAGCGGCACAGCCAGGAACGATGCCGAAAAGGCCTTGGTCACCAAGCTCGCCACCGACATTAACGGTGTGCAGAGCGTGGTCAACAACATGACCATTGGGACGACCGTATCCAGTAACAAGTAGACGTTGACTCATTGCTGGCTGGTGCACGGGGGCGGTGAGGGGCGCACCAGTCGGTGATGAATCCAAGGCAAACTGAAAGGAAAACAGGCATGAAGACAGAACACGCAGGGATGATTGAATCGGTAAGAGATGGGATTGTTGCCGCCGTCAAAGGAGGCGGTGACATCGTCCAAGCAACGGCAGATACCGTCAGCAACACGCTCTCCACAACCCTCAAAGATACTGGCAGGGTGGGCGCGTCGGCGACCGCAGCCATTGGCGACGTTGCAGGCGGCGCGATCCAAGGTGCCGCAAACGTCGGCGCGCATCTTGGACATGCCTCGAAAGGGATCGTAATCGGAGTGCTCCGAGGCACCAAACATGTTGGCAGCGCGGCCGTAGATACTATCGGCCATACGGCCGAGGTGGTCATCCATCAGACGGTCGCAGTCGGCGGTAAACTTGAACATGCCACAACGGGGTTGGTTGAGGGCGCAATTCATTCCGCCAAAGGGATCGGCGTGAGCGCCGAGGACGCTGTGTCGGCGGTTGCCGATGGGGCGTTGAAGGCGGCTGGCAAAGCAGGTTCGACCGCCGTGGAGACGGTTCGCAGCGCGGCGACCAAAACCGCGCATGGCGTCAACGTCACACTGAAACAACCCAAGGTGGCCGTGCCAGTAACAAGTAGTCATTAGGCCGCTGCTCACTGGCGCGAGAAGTAAATGGCGCACCAGCCGGCAGCGGAAGACAAACCAAACTGAAAAGGAGAATCATATGTTGTGGACGATTGCTGTAGTACTGATGGTTCTGTGGGCGCTAGGAATGGTGAGCAGTTACACGATGGGAGGGTTTATTCACCTCCTGTTGGTGGTTGCGATCATCATGGTCCTGGTCAACGTCATCAGCGGCCGAAGAGCCGTGTAGAAAGTGGTTAACCAACAAAAGGAAACTGGAGGTTCGAAATGAATTCAAAGACGATTGCCGTCATACTGATCGCTCTCGGCATCGTGGTGCTCGCTTACTCGGGCATCACGATGCCGAGAGCGATCAGTATGACGGCAATCGTCTTTGAATTCATTTGAACCTCCAGTTCCTTTTGTTGGTTAACCACTTTTAACACCGCTTTTCGGCCGCTGATGACGTTGACCAGGACCATGATGATCGCAACCACCAACAGGAGGTCAATAAACCCTCCCATCGTGTAACTGCTCACCATTCCTAGCGCCCACAGAACCATAGTACTACAGCAATCGTCCACAACATATGATTCTCCTTTTCAGTTTCGTTTGTCTTCCGCTGCCGGCCGGTGCGCCATTTACTTCTCGGCCAGTGAGCAGCGGCCTAATGACTACTTGTTACTGGCACGGCCACCTTGGGTTGTTTCAGTGTGACGTTGACGCCATGCGCGGTTGGTCGCCGCGCTGCGAACCCTCTCACGGCGGTCGAACCTGCTTTGCCAGCCGCCTTCAACGCCCATCGGCAACCGCCGACACAGCGTCCTCGGCGCTCACGCGATCCCTTTGGCGGAATGAATTGCGCCCTCAACCAACCCCGTTGTGGCATGTTCAAGTTTACCGCCGACTGCGACCGTCTGATGGATGACCACCTCGGCCGTATGGCCGATCGTATCTACGGCCGCGCTGCCAACATGTTTGGTGCCTCGGAGCACCCGATTACGATCCCTTTCGAGGCATGTCCAAGATGCGCGCCGACGTTTGCGGCACCTTGGATCGCGCCGCCTACGTCGCCATGGCTGCGGTCGCCGACGCGCCCACCCTGCCAGTATCTTTGAGGGTTGTGGAGAGCGTGTTGCTGACGGTATCTGCCGTTGCTTGGACGATGTCACCGCCTCCTTTGACGGCGGCGACATTCCCATCTCTTACCGAATCATCCCTGCGTGTTCTGCTTCATGCCTGTTTTCCTTTCAGTTTGCCTTGGATTCATCACCGACTGGTGCGCCCCTCACCGCCCCCGTGCACCAGCCAGCAATGAGTCAAGTCTACTTGTTACTGGATACGGTCGTCCCAATGGTCATGTTGTTGACCACGCTCTGCACACCGTTAATGTCGTGGCGAGCTTGGTGACCAAGGCCTTTTCGGCATCGTTCGTGGCTGTGCCGCTCACCGTCACCACGCCATCGTTTGTCGTGACCTTGGTGCTAAGCATCTGGTCGAGCGATGCGCCAGCAATGACCCCTTGACCTGGGCGGTGATCGAGGCGTCATCAATCTTTTCGCCCGTGGTTTCGCAGCGTAGTTGCAGGCTTGCAGACACGACGATCTCGTTCTCCACGCCTTTCACGCCGTCGATGTCTTTGGCATATTGGTGGTCGGTCTTTGGGCCTGGCTGGCAGCCACGCCTTTCAACGTCACCACGCCGTCTTTCACGTACACCTCGGTCTTGGTGCCGCTGACGTTACGACGATAGAGCAGTGCCGCTTTCACTTTCAGCAGATCCAGGTATCCGAGCTCTCGGCGGGTTGGTCGCCTACGACTGTGATACGATTGTCACGCTCGTGACCCCGGGCAGCGCCTTGGCGGGTCCTGGGCCATCGGTTGTGGGTTTGGTTATACAGTCGCCCGACAAGGTGACGGCTCCATCCTTGGAGCTGATCTTGACGTGTGTCCTTTAGATAGGTCTTGTAGACGAAGCTCTTCGTGAACGAGGACCCGATGCGGTCATCGGTCTCGGACGCGCGCAATGGCGTGCTGCTGCCCACCAGGGCGGCCACCGCCACTACCAGCGCCAATGAATACCTTACTCTCATGATACTTCCTGCTTTCTGTTGTTACATCTTTGGGTTGGTTACGGGAGTAGCTAGGCGAGGAACTGATCCTGTGCCATGGGTACAACCCTACCTCCAATACTACTGCACGACAGTCCACCCGGTTTGGCCTTGGTAGGATGGATCGATAGGTTTGGGCGCGATGATGAACATCCGTTCGGCGCTAACCTGGCCAGTCTGCAGCAGGTACTTCTGGACATGTCGGCCCGCGTGCATCAAGGCGCGGAACCCTCTGGCGTGACCTCGATCGTTTCCACGATTCTTGCTTCCGCGTCCGCCAGCGTGAGATCGGCCAAGGCCTTGGCGACTTGGGTGGAGCTCGACAACAGGTTCGTCTCCTTGCCCGAAGGTTCGCCCTGGCCCGAAATTCTGTGTAGGCCCCGTCGATGACGGCAGCACGGTAGTGACGACTGGTTTTAT
Source organism: uncultured Verrucomicrobiae bacterium (assembly GCA_963766065.1). Classification (GTDB taxonomy): domain Bacteria; phylum Verrucomicrobiota; class Verrucomicrobiia; order Palsa-1439; family Palsa-1439; genus Palsa-1439. The sequence continues at coordinate 5,992 of CAVYAC010000050.1, read as the reverse complement.
GCCGACAACTTCAAGATACGTCATGTGGATCAGGCCTCGTAATCTTGGGGCTCGATCTGGAATGAGTCGGCGGCGCCGGTCGTATTCCCTCAGCGTAAGTTCCTTGATCCGCTGGGGACTTGAGTTGCTGGTGAAGTTTGGTTCTGGCCAGGGCGAAACGGTCGCTTGTGGTGTCCACGGAGCCGGTGATTTCGAGTTCGACAGCGGAACGAGCGAAGAGCGCTTTCGCGAGAGTGTCCAGCTTCCTGCTCTCTCCGTCCGCGAGGTTGGAGCGGCCGGCTCGAAATTCACAAAGCTCAGTTGCTCGCGACTGCCAACCAGCGAGCCGAGCAACGCGAACGGATTGCTCACGGCCTTTAGGACGATGTTCATGAACATCTGCGTGATGACCGGGCCAAGTTTGAATTTTGGATCGTCCAGATTCCCGTTCACGAGCACATCGAACGCAAGGACGCCGTCGCGATCCTGCAGCAACGCGATGGCGAGTTTGATGCGGAGTTGCGTGGCATCGGGACTGTCATTCTTGGCACCGAGCCTCAATTGACGCGCACTGAATTTGTTTTCCGCCTTGAGCACGCGCTGGTTTACGGTGTAATGCGCCTCAAGCGAGAGCTGGCCCTGATGGATCGGGTAGCCGACGAATTTCGCCGCGTATGGCGATCCGCGTCATTTCGCCGTTCTTCAACGAAAGAGTGAGATCGATTTTCGGATCGTCCGCCAGCGGGTTCATCGTGCCCGTAACTGTGAACGTCGAGTGGTCGTCCACTTCTCCGTGCAGATTCACTCTCATAATCCCTTTCTCGGTGGAGGATAGCCCCGTGACGCTGCCGGCGACCTTCTGAAGCTCAGAAACGACATAAGGCTCGATCGATCGGTCGGCAAAACCAAACGAGCAGTTTTCAAAGGATATCGTTCCGATCTGGAACGGGAAAAGTTTGTTCAGTTGGAGCCTCACGACCAGCTCTTGGAGTTGCTCGGCATTGTTGACCATGCCTTTCCAGTTGGAGCTCTTGTCGGGGAGGATGACCATGTTGCCCCGTAGGCCAACAACGTTGACTGCCGCGACGTCGAGACCGTGGGGCAGATACCGCAGGTCAATGCCGCTGAGGGTGAGCGAATCCAGCTTGAGGAGTTCCTTGCGCGCCTCCGAGTCCACGGAGGTGAGGTTGGCAACGTCAAGTTGCCCTGTGAACTGCACGAGCGGAACTTCATGTCCCGCCGCCGTATACAGTACGCGCCCATTCGAGTGAGCGCACCGCCAGTGATCTCAAGATTCCAGATTTCTGCGACATACGGCTGGATGGCCCGCAGATCCAGATTGCTCACTTGAACTTGAACGTCCGCCGAGCGCGCGGATGAAGATACGGCGCCCTGCAGCGTAACCGTCCCGGACTCGTTGCAAACAAAGGATATCACGGTCGGAACGGGTGTGTTGGTCTGATTCGAAAGCCCGGCCATTGTCAGACCGATCCGGCTGAGTTTCAGGAGAACCTTTCGGTTCAAATCATGAACATAAGCGCACCGTCCTCGATGCTGAGTTGTTCGACCACGAATGCGGGAACACGTGGACTGGATCTTCGTTTCAGTTTCAGGCGGCAATGCGCTCAGCAGATTGGAGAAGTTGAACTTTCCGTCCTGCTGGAAGATGACGCTCCCAAACGGTTTCTTGAGCCTAATCACCTTGAAGACAAGTGCGCGGTTGAAGATCGAGATGAGTCGGAGATTCGCATGCAACTCATCAAACGAGTAGAATACGTCGCCATTCGTCTCCTTCAGCGTGAATCCCCGGATTGTCAGTGCCAGAGCAAAGGGGTTCAGTTTGACCTGCTGCACGGTGACCACGCGCTTGCTGAGCGGGGCAATCGCCTCAGCATCTGCGACTTGATGATTGCGGGGAAGGAGGAAACCTGCCAGCCTATAAATAATCATGGCAATCCCGACACCAAGCGTCCACTTGGCCCGCCACGACGATTCGACATTGACGATGGCCACCTCATAACTCAATCCCGGTAGGCACCCAGGTTCTCGTCCGGCAATTGCAAGATACGCTACGCGGTGGGCTGGACATTCGCCATGGGGTGTTACCCTACCGGTGAATTACGGACGGGTCGGGTTTTACCCCATAGACGGACGGAAGCAATCGTCAGAGAGTAACGGTGGATTTGTGGCACAAGAATTCTCATAAGTATTTATGAAGCGAAAATTCATCCGGTTGTCGCGACAATAGCGACGGCTCAGCAAGCATCTGAAGCAAGGCCCGCGGGCCAGCCTGCGACCGGCGCGCGGACTGGGACGACGGGCCATGGCACTCGGGTGGAGACGTTGGACGTGGCCAGAATTCACGAGGCAACAGTCGCCGCTCTGGAAGCCTCCAGCGGCCGAGACGGGATCATCAAACGAGCGAACATGTTTTTTGCCGAGGCCGTCACCCCGATTGAGAAAACGCATCGCGCCGCGCTCAAGGCCAACGTCCACTTACATCAACTGGCCCGGGCACTCGACCGCGCCGTGGAATTGGCTGCCTCTCGCCGCCACCTGAGACAGGGAATCGCCCAGCGCAAGGCCGCGGAGGGGGCTCTTGAAAAAACGGGAAACTACGTCCAGTTGGTGGGAGAGTCCCGGCGCGGGTAGAAACATTTGCGGCATCTGACCCATGAGATTTTGTCGGCGCAGGAAGACGAAAGAACGAAAATCAGCCGGGAACTGCACGACGAAGTCGCCCAGACGTTGCTGGGAATCAATGTCCGGCTGCTGACGTTGAAAGACGAAGCCACGGCCAACACCGAGGGCCTGAAAAAAAGAAATTGCAAGCACCCATGCCTTGTGGAAAAATCCGTGAAAATGATGATCGGTTCGCCCATGATTCGGAAGACAACATGACACGTAAGCTGAACCGATTATCGCAACGCTATCATGTCGTGTTGGAAAACACCTGAAACAAAACTTATCGGCCGGCTACAAGCCGGCCCAGCGATTCGGACGGCAGGCCATGGCGCTCGGGCTGGGAGGCCTTTGATATCGCCCGGATTCACGAGCAAGCGTTGATTACCCTGCGTATTGTCGAGCCACTCCGCCGACATCCCGCGACGCGATGGTCCGGCGGGCGGGGAATTTTTTTGCCGAGGCTATCGCCCCGATCGAGAAGACTCACCGCACCGCGCGCGAGGCCGACATTCATTTGAATCACATGATCGAGATGTTGAACCGGCGCAGCGCGGATCTCGGCCAATTCGAACCGGCGATTGAAACAGGAAATCACCCAGCGCAAAGGCGGTAGAGGAATCCCTTCGCAACAACGAGCGACACTCCAGCCATTTGCTGGTGCAGTCCCACCACTTGCAGGGACAATTACGGCACCTGTCCCGCCAGCTTTTGTTGGCGCAGGAGGAAGAACGCAAGCAGATCAGTCGCGAATTGCACGATGAAATCGCCCAGACTTGACCGCTATCAATGTCCGGCTGGCAACCTTAAAAATCGAGGCTTCACACAACACGAAGGGCGTCAGGAAAAATATTGCCAGCGCCCAACGGATGGTCGAGAAGTCGGTCGAATATCGTCCATCGGTTCGCCCGGGAATTGCGCCCGGCGGTGTTGGACGACCTCGGCTGATTCCCGCGCTGCATTCGTTTGTGAAAAGTTTTCGAACAAACCCGCATTCCCGTTCGTTTCCGACGGTTGCTTCTGGCCGGTGGAACAATTGGACAACGTCCAACGCACGGTCTTCTATCGCGTCACCCAGGAAGCGCTGACCAATGTCGCCCGCCATGCGCACGCCAGCCGGGTGGACGTCAGCATCCAGAAACTTCCGCGCACCGTGGGCCTGACCATCAAGGACAATGGCAAGTCCTTTCAAGTGGAAGGGTGTTGCGCGCCAAAGGGAACAAACGTTTGGGATTGCTGGGCATGCGCGAACGCGTGGAGATGGTCGGCGGTCATTTGCGCATCGAATCGCGCCGGGCAAGCACGACCATCCGCGCCGAGATCCCGAGGAGAATTCACCAACGCCAAGGGGTTTAAACTTTATGAAGCGCATCACTGTCCTGCTGGCCGAAGATCACATGGTCGTCCGCGAGGGCTTTCGGAATTGCTTGGCGGCCGAAGCCGATCTCGAGGTGGTCGGCGAAGCGCAGAACGGCCGCCAAGCGGTGGAATTGACCAGGAAACTTTGCCCGACATTGTCCTGATGGACATCGCGATGCCGCTGCTCAACGGGTTGGAGGCCACCCGACAAATTCGCCAGTCCCGGCCCGGCGCCGAGGTGCTGGTTCTCCCCGCGCACAACGATGACGCGTACGTCGAACAAGCGATTGCGTCTGGGGCGGTGGGTTTTCTCGTTAAACAAACCTCTTCGCACGATCTGTCCCGGGCGATCCGGGCGGTGCAGAAAGGCAACACATTTTTCAGCCCGTCCGTTTCCAGCGGCTCCAGATCAGCCGCGCCCGCGGAGGCAGATGCTTCACCAGGAGTGTCGCGCCTGAGTCGCGCGAACTGGAAGTGCTCCAACTGACTGCCGAAGGCAAGCCAACAAACAAATGGCCGCGCATTGGACATCAGCATCAAAACCGTCGAAAAACATCGGCAAAATCTCATGGTGAAGCTTAACATCCACGAGTCGCCGGTCTCACCCGGACGCCATCGGGGCCGGCATTATCGAAAGCAGCGTTCAGTTCACAATCGTCTCGTTACGGAGCTCCCGCCTCCCCGAAGTATCTTGGCTGAATTAAACCTCCCCCATGGGAGATTGAGGTGACACCAGATAGTCGCCGCACCAGTTTCACCGCCTACCCTGAAGTCATGAACAACAACCCGGCGAACGGCGTGATCTGAATGTCAATCGCACTTCAGATCGCCGTGTTCCCGCATCCGTCGCCATCGTGATCTTCGTCGCGTTCTTCGTTCCCGGCGGTGCTCCAACTGCGCCAGCAGGCTGCGCCGGATGGCGCAGACGCTCACGGACTTGGAAGCCTTTTCGCTGCTCGTGCCAGGATAGCATCAAGGTGTTGCACAACGTCAACGAACTGTCCACGCGCGCCCGCCAGCAGGTCGAACGACGTCGAACGGGTGGTCGAAACCGTGCGCGCCTGGACGGGGCGAGTGGGCCGCGTTGTCGAGGAAGTGGCCTTTTCTGGAGCCACCCATCCCTGACAGCGGCGCGCAACGCACAGATTTTTCGCAAGGGAACTTGGAGACGTTCTTAAAATCAACAAAAAGCATCACCCAGCAGAAATCAGAGGAACAACATGGCTGACGACAATAAATCAAGTCACGTCGGCGGCTATCTCGCGGCGTTTGCCATCGGCGCGCTCGTCGGGACCTGGACCGTCCTGCGGTACGCGTCACGTTCCGGTGGGGAAACGCGGGAATTGCTCACCAAGAAAGGCCGGGATCTCAAGAAGCAAAGCGTCACGTGCCTTGGTAAATTGTTTCCAAGGAAAAAAAGCGGAGCTGGCCGCTGCCGTCGAGGCCGGCAAGGACGCGATACGCGAAGAAGCGGGCTAAACACCAAAAGACCGGAATCCCCAGGGAAATTTATTAACGCCGCTCGTGTCGACTACAGGGCGTTCCCAGCGCCATCTCCTCACCACATCCACGCCGCGCGCGAGTAGCAAGAGAAGAATTCGAAAATAGAGAGCGGACGAGCCCAGTTTTCGTCGCAACATGCAGGGATCTGGCTCGCGCGCCATAAACGCAAATCTGGATAGAATGAGGATTGGTGCCCCCGTGGGGCAAACACCCCATAGCCGCCCACGGATGTTTGGTTTTATCGTTTTTTTTTTTGAGTTTTTGGCGAAAATTCGGAGCGAGCAAGCGCGCAGACCACTGGCCGCGCTCCTCATTCTTTTACTCCTAACCTCCCAGGCCGCGCACCGGGCATTGTCGTCAAGGGAGAAGGAGCGCGGCCTACCGATGAGCCAACGGGCCAACGGTTCAATCCCAACAGGCTCACTGCGGCGTCGTGTTTTTCGATTTCAGCAGCCAAGGTGATGGTCAT